>CAKONK010000005.1 GCA_934097085.1 uncultured Bacilli bacterium | reverse complement strand
TCCTCTCCTTTATTTAATTATAGCAAAAATAAAAGCATACACTTTTTTTGTGTACACTTTTATATTACAACTTCAATAAAAATTCTTACATTTTTTTTATTATTTTAAAAAACATTAAATACCTTACAATCCCAGTATTTACCTTGTTCGTTTTTTCTTAAATTATAAACATATAGGAAAAATCATTCCCGTATTTACGTACCTTGCTATTAAATTATACTATCAATTTACTTAAAAATCTAGTGCGATTTTACTATAAAAAGGACTATAAATTTTCTTAAATGTTTATAATATAAGAAAGTTAATGTCCCTAATTATGCGGTAAAAAGGAGTATAGTATGAATAGAAGTAAAATAACAAAACTATTAGCGGTGTTCGCCTCAGCATTATTAATAATCATTATAGGAGTGGCGTCATTTGCATATTTTGGAACATTTAGTGTAAATTTAAATAATAATGTAGCAGTAAATATAAATTCATCTAGTCCAGGAAATGCAACATTTATCGCAAATGCAACTCAGTTAAATTTAGTAGTTCCAGCGGCGGATATGAGTTTTACAGTAGCAAATAATACGGTTGCTGCTAAAGAAGATACAGCATATTTAGATGTAACACTTACAGGTTCACCAAATTTACTTACAATATGTACATATGACATAGTTTATGAATATAATTCTGGAAGTAATGTTTATGGACAAGGTACAACAACTAAAACAAGTGGTGCTACAAAAGAAATAACAATAGAAGTAAATGGTATGAATGGAAATAATCATTTTGCTGAAGAAACAAATTTTGATTATACAAATATTCAAAGTTATTATGATAATACAAATAAATATTATAAGCTAGTAGAAAATGCCACAATAAAAAGTTTGGGTACTGAGCAATCAGTAAGATGGAAAATAATAGGAAGATATTATAATTTAGAGGCGAGTCAATCACAACTTGGAGGAAAAGCCTTTACAGGTAAAATATATGCAGTAAGTAAAGGTTGTGATTCAAAAGATGGCTCAACAGTACAAAGTGGTTATCAAACAATACTTACAAATAATGGTGGAGTATCAGCGATAGAGACAAAAGAAACACCTGATTTTACAGCATCTGCAACTACAAATGAAGGAATGTATAAAGCAACAGATGACTTAGGAACATCTTACTATTTTAGAGGTGCAGTAGATAACAACTGGGTTAAATATGGTAAGTATACAAAAGATATGTACAATTGTAATGATGGTACTATATCTATAACAGATACGGGTAATTCTTGTATAAAGATAGCTACAAAAGGTGATGATATATATTGGCGAATAATAAGAATAAATGGAGATAATTCAGTAAGAATGATATATGCAGGAACATACTCGCCAAGCAGTAACACAAAAGTTAATCTGAATGAAAGTTTTGTTTATGATAGTTATGCTACTCTCATTGGTTCCTCAGTATTTAATACAAACAATGATAGTTCAGAATATGTAGGATATATGTATACCGTAGGGCAACAACATGGTACAGGAACATCAAGTATGATAAAAAACTATTTAGAAGATTGGTATGCAAATTATACTGATTTAAATAAAACTGGGACAAAAATAGCAGATCAAATATATTGTAATGATAGGACAGCATCAACAAGTAATAGTGGTACTCCAGGGGAAATAAGTTCTTGGACATCAACTGGAATAGAATATTACTATGGAGCAAATAATAGAATATTTGGGAATAGTTCAACATCAAATCCAATATTAACCTGTTCAAATACAAGTGATAAATTTAGTACAACAACAGCTAAGGGAAATGGAAAGCTATCTTATCCAGTGGGATTAATAACAGCGGATGAAGTAAATATGGCAGGAGCAGATAATAAGTATAATGTGAATACCAATTATTATTTATACAACGGATATTATTTTTGGGGTGGCTCTCCTTTGATTTTTTATAAAGGTAGTAGAGCTGGAGAAAATCTTATTTATACTAATGGCAATTTAAGTGGAAATTATGTTGATTTAAATGCTGGCGTTCGTGGTGTAGTAAGTTTATCACCTGATGTTAAGTTACTTGGCAGTGGTACATACGATGATGTTTACACAGTAGGTTAGAAATGTTATAATCTTTCTTGAAAAGGAAAGATTTTTTTATGGTTAAAATAGGTAATGTAGAAATAAATGGTAAAATAGTGGTTGCCCCAATGGCTGGAATAACAAATAAAACATATCGTATGATATGTAAAAAGTTTGGTGCTGCTTTAGTAGTTGGTGAAATGGTATCAGATAAAGCTATAATGTTTGGTAATGAAAAAACTAGAAAACTTTTAGATATGGATGAAAATGAAAGGCCAATATCACAACAAATATTTGGTTCTGATAAAGAAAGTTTTTGCATAGCGGCTAAAAAAGTTTATGAATATATGCATCCAGATATTATTGATATAAATATGGGATGTCCTGTACCTAAAATTGCTATTAAATCACAAGCTGGTAGTGCGCTTTTAAAAAGTCCTGATAAGATATATGAAATAGTAAAAGCTGTAAAAGAAAGTGTTTCTTGTCCTGTAACTGTCAAAATAAGAAGTGGTTGGGATGAAAATAGTATAAATTGTATAGAGGTCGCTAAAATATGTGAAAAAGCTGGTGCAAGTGCAATAACCCTTCATGCAAGAACCAGAAGTCAAGGTTATTCAGGTCATAGTGATTGGTCTTTAATTAAAAAGGTTAAAGAAAGTGTAAATATACCTGTAATTGGAAATGGTGATGTAACATCTTGTTATGAGGCTAAAAAAATGCTTACCGAAACAGAATGTGATTTAGTAATGATAGGAAGAGGTCTTCTTGGAAATCCATGGCTCATCAAAGAATGTAATGATTATTTAAATGAAGGAAAATTACCTAAAAAAGTTACTTATGAAGAAAAAATAGAAATGATGAAACGACATTTAACTGGTTTAGTAAACGAAAAAGGTGAAAAGAGTGCAGTACTTGAAATTAGAACTCATTTTCTATATTACTTAAAAGGTCTTGAGGGAAGTAGTGAAATAAAAAATATAATATGTAAAGAAACATCTTATGAAAATATTATAAAAATTCTTGATAACTATTTAATTCATTTAACAAGTGAAAAGTAATATTACCGTAATAAATCACTAAAAATGCAAAAAAATTACGCTATGGCGTAATAAATTGACAAAATTAAGACATAGTATTATAATAAACATAGAAAAGAGGTAATAAATTATGATAATTAGAGAAAGATATTTAAAATTAATCAGAACTTTTTATGAACAGGATTTAATTAAGGTATTAATTGGAATAAGGCGTTCTGGTAAGTCTGTTATTTTAAAACAAATAATTGATGAGTTAAAGGAAAATAAAATTGATGATAACCATATTATTTATATTAACTTTGAGGACTATGATTACGAAGAA
Organism: uncultured Bacilli bacterium; assembly: GCA_934097085.1. GTDB lineage: Bacteria > Bacillota_I > Bacilli_A > RF39 > UBA660 > UBA6448. The sequence continues at coordinate 88,648 of CAKONK010000005.1, read as the reverse complement.
TATACAGACCCTAAAAAATTAAATAATTATATTAAAAATAAAATAACAGATGAAAATAAATATTATGTATTTTTTGATGAAATACAAAATGTCCAAGATTGGGAAAAAGTAGTTAATTCTTTAAGAGCTACAAATAATACTTCAATATTTATAACTGGATCTAATAGTGATTTATTATCGAGTGATTTAGCAACTCATATTGCAGGAAGATATGTAAGTTTTAAAATAATTCCATTTACATTTAATGAAGTATGTGAACTTTTAAAAGTTACAGATAATAGAGATATTGAGGATGCCTTTAATGATTATATAAAATGGGGTGGAATGCCACAAAGATTCATGCAAAAAGATGACATTTCAAGAAAAACATATTTAAATGATATATATGATTCAATTATAATAAAAGATATTGTAAAAAGATTTAATATTAAAGATATAGATTTATTAAATAGAATAGTGACTTATATATTAACAACACCATCACAGGTATTTTCACCTGATAGTCTAAAAAAGTATATGCAAAGTGATTCTAGAAATGTATCATTGGAAACTCTTTATAATTATCTTGATTACATAACTCGTGCAAACCTTATTTCAAAAGCAGAAAGATACGATGTTCGTGGTAAAAGAATTCTTACTGGTAAGTATAAATATTATTTAACCGATTTAGGTTTTACTAATATTTTAAGTGAAGGCAAAAAGGAACAAATAGGTGCTTATTTAGAAAATATTGTATATAATGAATTAATTGGTCGAGGTTATAATGTAAATGTTGGAACACTTGATAATGGAGAAATTGATTTTATTGCAACAAGGTTCGATGAAAAAATCTACATTCAAGTTGCTTATATTTTAAGTGATGAAACTGTAATTAATAGAGAATTTAATGCTTATAAAAAAATCGAAGATAACTTTCCTAAATATGTTTTATCAATGGATAAATTTAATTTTTCTCAAAATGGAATAATTCATAAAAATATAATCGATTGGTTATTAAATAAATAATTTATTGCAAACAAAAAAGGCTTTTGGCCTTTTTATTTGATTTCTAAAATAATATCACATTCCTGAAGTATTTGCTGAAGCAACTTTTTATTCATATAATAATTTTCATCATTATAACGAAGTATTAAATAATCATCTTTATTTTTATTAAATAGGGTAGTTTCTTTATTACTATCAATTTGTTTTAAAATATTTTGAACTTCATCATCAGTAAGCTGTTTTTGAAAATCGATATGATAACCATGAAGTGGATCAAAAATATAAAAGTAATCTGTATAATATGCATAAACTACATTTGATTTTGTTATATATAAGTAATAATTTTTATCAATGTCAGTTTCCTTTAAAAAGGTACCTTTATCTGTTAAATTATTTCCTTTGGTGGTTTCACCAAAATTAACTCTTATATAATAATCCTCTTTATAAAGTTTATCAAATTCATTTTTCTTTTCACTTCTTAAAAAGTAAAATACCATAAATATTATTATTATTGTCAAAATAATTGAACCTATTAGTATTAAACTACTGTTATTTCTTACTTTAGGTTTATCTAAATCATTATTTTTCATATTACTCCTTTACTAAATTTTTAGCAACTTCATTTATAGGTCCAGCACCAATTGTTATAACTAAATCATTTTCCGAAACTTTCTCTTTTATAAGCTTTTCAATTTTATCAAATGAATCTAAATAAATTACATTTGGGTTCTTTTCTTTTATTAAATTTACTAAATCACTTTCTTTTACATTCCAAATATTTTCCTCTCTAGCGGGGTAAATCGGAGCTATTATAATGTTATCAAAATTTGAAAGTACATCAGCAAATTCATTTAAATGCTGAACTGTTCTTGAGTAAGTATGTGATTGGAATATTGCATAGTCTTTGTTATGCTTTGTTTTCTTTACTGAATCAAGTGTTGTTTTAATTTCACTAGGATGGTGAGCATAATCATCATAAACAAAGGCACCATTACATTTACCTAAAAATTCAAATCTTCTTCCTACACCTGTGTATGAAGAAAGCCCTTCCTTTATAAAGCTAATATCTATATTATAAAGCTTGCACATTGCAATTGCGGCAAGTGAATTATAAATATTATGTTTACCTGTTACTGATAAAGATATTTTATCTATATATTCATTATCAATATATAAATCATAAGTAGGGTGTCCTGCATCATCATATTCTATATTTTTAGCCATATAATTTGAACTATTATTAATACCATATGTTATTTTATTATAACCATTAGCCATTTTAATTGTATTTTCATCATCGTTATTTACAATTAAATTACCATTATTATTTAGTTTATCTGCAAATTTTCTAAATGAGGAAATAATACCATCAATATTTTTAAAATAATCTAAATGATCATCATCAATATCTAAAACTATTTCACTTGTAGGGTAAAAGTCTAAAAAACTATCAACATATTCACAAGATTCTGCGATAAAATATTTTTTGGTTCCAACATTATAATTTGAATTTATTATCGGAAGGTGAGCACCAATCATTATTGTGGGATTAATATGTGCCTTTACAAAAATTGTACTAACCATACCAGTTGTTGTACTTTTACCGTGAGTTCCTGAAATGCATAATACATTTTCATATTCTTTCATAAGAATTCCTAAAAATGTACTTCTTTCAAAAACTAATTTATTATTTTCTCTTGCATATTTTAATTCTTCATTATCCTCGTGAATTGCAGCGGTATAAACAACTATATCAGCATTTTTCACATTTTCTGAATTAGGTTTATTACTTACCTCGATGCCTTTTTCATTTAATGATTTTGTTATATCAGTAACTCCAGCATCATAACCGGTAATTTTACAGTTAAATGATAAAAGTATTCCAGCAATACCACTCATAGAGATACCACCAATACCTATCATATGAATTTTTTTATTTTCAAACATTCTTTATTCTTCCTTTCAATTATATTATACTTTAAAAAAGACTAGATAGCAAATGAGTGACGATATAATAAAATAATTTTTTTACCTTTTATATCTATTATACCTTCCTCCTTTAAATTTTTAAGTTCTCTATGCATAGCACTTCGATCTACAGCTAGAAAATCTGCGAGTTCTGAAAAAGAAATAGTTAAATAAATTATACTACTTCCGTGAGCTTGACTTTCAATATCAAAATATTCAAGAAGTTTATCACGAATTGTCTTTTTAGATATTATCTGAAGCCTATCATTTCTTTTTCTAATTTTATCATTTAAAATAATTGTAATATTTTTTAAAAATGTATTAAAATATTCTTGATTTAAATTAGCATTTATTACTAAATCATAGTCAAATACTAAAACTGTTGTTTCTTCATTAGCAATCATATCATACTCTTTATTATATAAATATGATAGGTTAGAACCAAAAATGTCATCTTCGTAAAGCTCTTCGATTATAAGTTTATTTCCATTATAATCTGTATGAACTATTTTAGCATTTCCATTTATAATTACTCCGATTATGTGATCTTTAAGAACTTTTGATATATTATCATTTTTTTTAAAAGTATATAATAATCCTTCGAGATAATTAATTAATTTATTTTTTTCTTTATCAGATATTTTATCAAATAATTTTACCATTTACACCTCTCATGTAAAATTTTATCATTTTTTTAAATATGTTGCAATTGCAACTATACATTTTTTTAAAATGTGTTATAGTTTAGTTATGTTAGAGGAAGGTGGATTTATGAAAATAGTTAAAAGAGATGGACATATTGTTGATTATTGTCCAGAAAAAATTGAACTTGCTATTAAAAAGGCAAATGAAGAAGTTGCTGAAGAAGATAGAGTAAGTGACATTCAAATTAGAAATATTGTAAAATATGTTGAAGGATTAAAGAAAAAAAGAATGCTTGTCGAGGATATTCAAGATATTATTGAATATAGATTAATGGCTCTTGGAAAATATGCTCTTGCAAAAGAATATATAACTTATAGATATACAAGAGAATTAGTTAGAAAAAGTAATACTACAGATTTATCTATTAAAGAATTAATTGATGGTGAAAGTGAATATTGGAATACAGAAAATTCAAATAAAAATGCTAAAATCGTTACAACTCAAAGAGATTATTTAGCAGGTATTACCTCAACTGATATTACTCGTAGATTTTTACTTACTGAAGATATTGTAAAAGCTCATGATGAAGGTATTATTCATTTTCATGATGCTGATTATTTTGCACAAAATGCACTTCATAATTGTGATTTAATTAACCTTGAAGATATGCTTCAAAATGGGACAAATATTAATGGAGTTATGATTGAAAAACCGCATAGATTCTTAACCGCAATGACTATTGCTACGCAAATTATTACTGCTGTATCATCATCACAATATGGAGGATGTACTATAACTCTTACTCATTTAGCACCTTTTGTTAGATGTAGTTATGAAAGATATTTAGAAAAATATAAAGCAAGAAAATTCAAAAAAGAAGATGCTGAAAAATATGCTAAAGAAGATTTACAAAAAGAAATTACTGATGGAGTACAAACATTTCAATATCAAATTAACTCAATGACTACGACTAATGGTCAAGCACCATTTTTAAGTGTATGTATGTACCTTGGTGAAACTAGCGAATATAAAGATGAACTTGCAATGATTATCGAAGAAGTTTTAAAACAAAGAATTCAAGGTATGAAAAATGAAAAAGGTGTTTACATTACACCAGCTTTCCCAAAACTTTTATATGTCCTTGAGGAAGATAATATAAGACCAGATAGTAAATATTATTATTTAACTGAGCTTTCCGCTAAATGTACAGCAAAAAGAATGGTTCCAGATTATATCTCTGAAAAGATTATGAAAGAACTTAAAATTGATAAAAATGGAAATGGACAATGTTATCCTTGTATGGGATGCCGTAGTTTCTTAACTCCATATGTTGATGAAAAAGGTAATCCAAAATACTATGGTAGATTTAATCAAGGTGTTGTTACTATTAATCTTCCTGATGTTGCACTTTCATCAGATAAAGATATGGATTTATTCTGGAAAATATTTGATGATAGACTAGAACTTTGTCATAGAGCACTTCAGATAAGACATAAAAGACTTTCAAAAGTTACAAGTGATGTAGCACCAATTTTATGGCAACACGGAGCACTTGCAAGACTTGGTAAAGGTGAAAGTATTCATGACCTTTTACATCATGGTTATTCAACAATTTCACTTGGTTATGCAGGACTTTATGAATGTGTAAAATATATGACAGGCCACTCTCATACCGATGAATCTATTGGCAAAGAATTTGGTTTAAAAGTAATGCAATATATGAATGATAAATGTAAAAAATGGAAAGCCGAAGAAGATATCGACTATTCAGTATATGGAACTCCAATTGAATCAACAACATATAAATTTGCTAAATGTTTAAAAGATAGATTTGGTGTTGTTAAGGGTATTACAGATAGAAATTATATTACTAATTCGTATCATGTACCAGTATTCGAGGAAATTGATGCCTTTACTAAATTAAAACTTGAAAGTGAATTTCAAAAGCTTTCTCCAGGAGGAGCAATTAGTTATATTGAAACTCCAAACCTTGAGAATAATTTAGATGTTGTTATGGAGGTTATCGAATATATTTATAATAATATTATGTATGCTGAACTTAATACAAAATCTGATTATTGCCAAGCATGTGGTTACACTGGTGAAATCCTAATTGATGATAATTTAGAGTGGTATTGCCCAAATTGTGGAAACAGAGATCACGACAAATTAAATGTTGCTCGTAGAACATGCGGTTACATTGGAACTAATTTTTGGAATAAGGGTAGAACCGAAGAAATAAAAGAAAGAGTAATGCACATTGATAATAAGGATGCTTAAATATGAGATATCATAAAATTAGAAAAATGGATATTTCTAATGGACCAGGGGTAAGAGTTTCAATATTTATGCAAGGATGTGAATTTCATTGTGAAAATTGTTTCAATAAAGAAACTTGGGATTTTGATGGTGGCAAAGAATTTAATGAAAAAACCATTGATGAAGTATTAGAACTTTGTTCAAAAGATTTTATAACTGGACTTTCTATTTTAGGAGGAGAGCCGTTACATCCAAATAATATTGAGGGAACAACATTACTTGCTAAAGCTTTTAAAGAAAAATACCCTAATAAAACTTTATGGGTGTGGAGTGGATTCTTATTTGATAAAGATTTAAAAGATAAAGAAATTCTTAATTACATTGATGTTTTAGTGGATGGTCAGTTTGTAAATAGTCTTCATAATCCAACATTAAAATGGAAAGGATCCTCAAATCAAAGAGTAATAGATGTTCAAAAAAGTCTAAAAGAAAATAAAATTATAACTATTGAATAACTAGATAATAATCTGGTTATTTTTTTATATTTGCAAACAATAAATTTTACATTCAAAAGTTATTGCATTTTAGAAATTTAAATGATAAAATTAAATAGAATAAAGAGGTGTTTACAGTGAAAGATTTTATTATAAATTTATATGCTAATAAGTATTTTCCAATTTATTTGGGAGTAGTAATAATTGTACTTCTTATAGCATTTTTTGTTGTTTTTTTCTTAGGAAAAAAGGATCAAAAGAAAATTGAAGAAACACAAAAACTTAATTTAGAAAAGTTAAAAGAGGCACAAAATAATCCAGTAGTTACAAATGGTGAAGTTAAAACTAATGTTCAAAGAGTTCCAGTTGAACCTAAAGTTCAGCCTGAGGTGGTACCGGTAGTAAGTGAACCAGTTAATACTGTATCTGAAGTTAAACAAGTAACTGTAAATGAGTCTATACAAACTCCTACAGCTCCAACACCTGTAAATCCAGTTCAGGTAGTGCCTACTGCTCCAGTTATGGAAGTAAAAAATGAAATGCCTGTTACACCGAAAACAGAGGAAACATCTAAAATACCAGAAGTAGCTCCAGTTATTTCACCTGTAATGGAAATAAAGCCTACTGTTGAGGCACCAAAACCGGTTATTGATGATGATGTATATAGAGTTAATAAAAAAGAAGAAGAAACTGTAAATCGTTTGAAAGAACTTTCATCATCTTTGGATAAAGAAATGAAAACATTTGAAGCTAAACCTATAGTAACTCCTGAAGTAGAAAAAGTTTTAGAGGAAAAGCCTAAAGTTATGAATGTATATAGTTCAGTATATGTTCCAAATAATAATGTGGTAACAGCTGTAGAGGAGAAAAAGCCAGCTACAGAAAGTAATGATGATTATTTTGATGATACAATGGCAATTGAACTTCCAAAACTTAAAACTGAAGAACCTGTTTTAAAGGATAATTCTTCAGACCCACTTAATTTATTATAATTAGAAAGTGCAACAGCTTTCTTTTTTTATTAAACTTTACAGTTAAAAATAAAAATTGTGTAAAGTTAAGTTGATAAAATTAAAATTTTTATTTATAATAATTTAAGGTGGTACTATGGTAAAGAAATATGATGAATCATCTATTAAGATCTTAGAAGGCTTGGAGGCTGTTAGAAAAAGACCAGGTATGTATATTGGTTCAACAGATAAAAGAGGCCTTCATCATTTAGTATGGGAAATTGTAGACAACTCGATAGATGAAGTAATAAATGGTTTTGGTAACTATATAAAAATAGTTATTAATAAAGATAATTCAATTACGGTAGCGGACAATGGCCGTGGTGTACCGATTGGAATGCATGCTTCAGGAAAAAGTACTCCTGAGGTTATTTATACAATGCTTCACGCAGGTGGTAAGTTTACAGAGGATGGTTATAAAGTTTCCGGAGGACTTCACGGTGTTGGTGCTTCTGTAGTTAATGCATTATCAAGTTCAATGACAGTGGTAATTTATCGTGATGGTAAAATAAGTGAAATTGACTTTGAAAATGGTGGTAAAGTAAAAAATCCTCTTAGGACAATCGGAGAAAGTAAAAAAACAGGTACTATTGTAAAATTTAAACCTGATGATGATATTTTTAAAAACTTACAATTTTCATATACAACGATTTGTGAAAGAATGCAAGAAAGCGCTTTTTTACTTCCTGGACTTACTATTGAAGTTATTGATGAAGCTGATAAAAAAGCAGTTAAATATCATTATGAAAATGGGTTAACTAGTTTTGTTGATTATATAAATGAAGATAAAACAACTCTTCATAAAGTAATAAACTATTCTGGAACTAAACAAGGTATTGAAGTAGATGTTGCTCTTCAATATACTGATACATATCAAGAAAATATTTTATCATTTGTAAATAATGTTAAAACTAGTGATGGAGGTTCACACGAAGTTGGTTTTAAAACTGGAATTACTAAAGCATTTAATGATTATGCAAAAAATAATAGTATTTTTAAAGGTAAAGATTATTCGCTTGATGGAGCAGATGTAAGAGAGGGTTTAACTGCGGTAATAAGTCTTAAAATACCTGAGGAACTTTTACAATTTGAGGGACAAACAAAAGGAAAACTCGGTACTCCTGAGGCAAGAAGTATAACTGAAAGTATAACTTATGATAGTTTGAAATTCTATCTTGAGGAAAATAAAGAAGTTGCTCTTAATATACTTGAAAAAGCAATGAAAAGTAAAACTGCGAGAGAGGCCGCAAGAAAAGCAAGAGAAGAAGCAAGAAATGGTAAAAATAGAAATAAAATAGAAAAGAATTTATCTGGAAAACTTGCTCCTGCTCAAAGTAAAAATCCTAAAATAAATGAACTATTTATAGTCGAGGGTAATTCAGCTGGTGGTTCTGCTAAAGGTGGAAGAAATCGAAAATTTCAAGCAATACTTCCTCTTCGTGGTAAAGTTATAAATGCTGATAAAGCAAGCAGTGAAGATTTATTTAAAAATGAAGAAATTAACACTTTAATTTATACAATTGGTGCTGGTGTAGGTCAAAGTTTTGATGCTAGTGAGTCAAATTATGATAAAGTAATAATAATGACCGATGCCGATGTTGATGGTGCACATATTCAAATATTACTTTTGACATTCTTTTATAGATATATGCGTGGACTTATTGAAACTGGACACCTATATATAGCAGTACCTCCACTTTATAAAATAGATTATGGTAAGAAAAGATTTTATGCTTATACTGATGAAGAACTCGAAAACATAAAAAGAGAAAATTCTGGTAAATATGCAGTACAAAGGTATAAAGGACTTGGTGAAATGAATCCAGAACAACTTTGGGAAACTACAATGAATCCAGATACAAGAATGCTTATTAGAGTAAATATTACAGATGCTGCTCTTGCGGAAAAAAGAGTAAGTACTTTGATGGGTGATAAAGTAGAACCTAGAAAAGAGTGGATAAACGAAAATGTTGAGTTTACCATGGAAGATAATTATAGGGGGTAAAAAATGGAAAATGAAATATTAAAAAGAATACAAGATTATGCCCTTGAGGAAATAATGGGTGATAGATTTGGAAAGTATGCTAAAGAAATAATTTTAGATCGTGCTATTCCAGATGTTAGGGATGGTTTAAAGCCAGTTCAACGAAGAATACTTTATGCAATGTATAAAGCTGGAAACACCTCAGATAAAGGCTATATAAAATGTGCTGCAACAGTTGGAGATGTTTTAGGTAAATTCCATCCACACGGTGATTCATCTGTATATGATGCAATGGTAAGAATGAGTCAGTGGTGGAAACAAAATCATATTTTAGTAGATATTCACGGAAATAATGGTTCAATGGATGGTGATGGCCCTGCTGCATACCGTTATACTGAGGCAAGACTTGCTAAAATAAGTAATGAACTTTTAAAAGATTTAGATAAAGAAACAGTATCTTGGGCACTTAACTTTGATGATCGTTTTTTAGAGCCTACTGTACTTCCCGCAAAATTTCCTAATTTACTTGTAAATGGTGCAAACGGAATTTCAGCAGGATATGCAACAAATATTCCTCCCCATAATTTAGGAGAAATAATTGAGGCCACTATAAAAAGAATAGATTCTCCATCATGTAGATTAGATACAATTTTAGAAATTGTAAAAGGTCCTGATTTTCCAACTGGCGGAATAGTCGAAGGTAAAGAGGGAATAATATCTGCTTTTACAAAAGGAACAGGTAAAGTAATTGTTAGAGCAAAAACAGAGTTTAAAAAAGAAAAAGGTAAAGAACAAATTATAATTTCTGAAATACCTTTTGATGTAAATAAAGCAGCTCTTGTAAGTAAAATTGATTCAATTAGAATCGACAAAAAAGTTGAGGGTATAAGCGAAGTAAGAGATGAAACTGATAGAGAGGGTTTACAAATAGCAATTGATTTAAAAACTGGTGCTAATAAAGAATTAATTTTAAATTATTTATTTAAAAATACTGATCTTCAGATAAGTTATAATTATAATATGGTTTCCATTGTAAACAGGAGTCCTAAAGTACTAGGAATACTAGAAATACTTGATGCTTATATTGCTCATTATAAAGATATTATTATAAAAAGAACTACATTTGAACTTAAAACATATGAAAAAGAGTTTAATATAGTATCAGGACTAATGAAAGCAATATCAATTCTTGATGAAGTAATAAAAGTAATAAGAAGTTCTAAAAATAAAGCAGATGCCAAAGAAAATTTAGTAAATAAATTTGATTTTAATATAGAGCAAGCTGAGGCAATAGTAACTTTACAACTTTATAGACTTACAAATACAGATATTGTAGTTTTAAAGGAAAGAGCCGAAGAACTTCAGAAGTTAATTGAAAGATGCCACGAAATATTATCTGATGAAAATGTTTTAAAATCACTTATGAAATCTGAACTTAAGGAAGTTAAGAAAAACTATGCAGTTCCTAGAAAGACTGAAATTAAAGATGAAATAACTGAAATAAAAGTTGATTTAAAAGATATGATACCTAAAGAGGATGTTATTGTAGTTGTTACAAATGATGGTTATATTAAAAAAGTTCCTATGAAATCATTTAAGGCTGCCACTGATGAAACAACATTAAAACCTGGTGATTTTGTAAGAAATATGTTTGAACTTAATACAAGAGATTATATATTATCATTTACATCACTTGGAAACTATTTATTTATTCCAGTACATACAATAACTGAATGTAAATGGAAAGATTTAGGTAAACATATTAGTAATTTAATTATGATTAAGGAAAATGAAAGAATAATTAATTCATTTATTTTTGAAAAAGGCACATCTTTAGTATTAACCTCAGAAAAAGGTATGATTAAAAAAGTTAGAATGGAAGAGTTTGAGGTTTCAAGATGTTCTAAACCAATGACCGCTATTAAACTTAAGAATAATGATGAACTAATAAGTGTTCAAAAAGTAGGTAAGAAAACTTTAATTTTAACAGACAATAACTATTATTTATTATTTGAAACTGGTGAAATCCCAGAGGTTGGACCTAAAGCTTCAGGTGTTAAAGGTTACCCTGTAAAAGATAATAATGTTATATCATCCTCTCAAATTAATGATAGTGATGAGTACATTAATATTTTTACTAATTTAAATACTGCAAAAAGAGTTAAATTATCTGAACTTGTAGAATTAACTAGAAATAAAAAAGGTAAAGAGATAATTAAAAAAAATAAAACTAAAGATTATAGAGTAATATCTGCATTTACCTCAAATGTTAGAACAATTAATGTTATTAAAACAAATGATGATGTTAATGAAATAAAAAATAGTGATATTCCTATTATGGATTCAAATAGTTTTGGAAGTACTTATACTAAATTAAAAGTAGTTAATGTAAAACCAAAATATGAATTTGAAAAAATAGGTAAAACAAAGGAAGTAGTTGAAACTCCAAAAGAAGTAGAACAACCTAAAGAGGAAGCTCAAATATCATTCGAAGATTTTACAAATAGTTTTAAAATATAAAAAATAAACACTCAATAAATTGGGTGTTTTATTCATTTTACTATATTTTTTTCATATATTTATATTGGTGATATCATGAGTAAAAAAGATGATTTTAAAGCATTTGCAAGTAAAAATCCAGGTCTTGCTAAGTACATAGAAAACGGTGAGATGTCATGGCAAAAATTTTATGAACTTTATGATATTTATGGTGAAGATGAAAGTGTATGGAGTAAATATAAAAATAGTGAAAGAAGCGAAGAAAATAGTTTTAAAATAAATGATTTAATAAAGAATGTTAATATAGATACTATTAAAGAACATATTACAACAGCTCAAAAAGCATTAGATTTTGTTCAAGAACTTACAAGTAAAACAAATGGAAATGTTCCTAAAGCGCCAGTTACACCACGACCACTTAATAAGTTTTTCGAGGATTAATGAATAAAAGTGTCCTAATTTCTTTAAAAGAAAATGATAAATTATTTTCACATTTTATGGAAAATTCATATTATATAAAAGATTTAAATCGTAATCCAAATTTTTTTAAAACATTTGAAAGTAAAATGAAAGAGGTTTATAAAGAAAGAACTACTGATAAAATAAGTAAAGCAATTGACACAGTAGAAATGATATCATCAATAATTGACACAATTAAGTAAAAACATCTTGAAAAAATTTTTTTAGTATGCTATTCTTAATATAGAAAGGATAGCAAATATGAGAAATAATAAAAAAGGTTTTACATTAGTTGAACTTCTTGCAACAATTGTTATATTAGCAATTGTTATGTTAGTAGGTATTTCTGCAGTTGGACCAATAATGGCTAATTCAAGAAAATCTGCTTTAAAAAGTGATGGAGTAGATTTAATGAATGCTGCCAAAACAGCATATCAAGCAGAGGCTATGACAAATAGTCCAGCTTTTCAACCAAATCAATCTATATGTTTTGATATTAAGTGGTTAGTAGCAAAAGGATATGCAGAAAATAAGAATAATTACTGGGCTTCTGTATTAGTAAAATATGATAATACTGATAATAAAAATCAGTATACATATACTTATTGGATTGGTAATAAAACTTATGACTTTTTAGCGGCATCAGGAAATACTGATTATGAAGATGCACATAATCACGATGATAGTGATGCGAATAAAGCAATACTTCAAAAATGTGGTAACGATGAAACTACGTATAAGTATAGTAAATATTGTACAGTAAATTCTAGTGGAACAGAAGAATGTAACTAAAAAACTCATTTGAGTTTTTTTTTATTTTGTGATATTCTTTTATTAGGGTGATAGAAAATGATAATAGGCTCACATGTAAGTTTTAATAATGGACTTTTAGGTGCTGTTAAGGAGGCCATCTCATATAATGCAAATACATTTATGTTTTATACAGGTGCTCCACAAAATACTATAAGAAAAGAAATTATTGTAAATAATGTAATCGAAGCACAAAATCTTATGAAAGAGTATGGAATAAATATAGAAAATGTAATATGTCATGCTCCATATATAATAAATCTTGCAAATAATATTGATGCAAATAAATGGCAATTTAGTATTAATTTTTTAAAAAATGAAATTAAAAGATGTGATGAACTTGGAGTAAAATATATTGTTGTTCATCCAGGTGCGAGTGTTTCTCTTGACAGAGAAGTTGCTCTTAAAAATATTGCTGATGCTTTAAACTATGTTATTAATGTTGATACTGATGTAACTGTACTTCTTGAAACAATGGCTGGAAAAGGTACTGAATGTGGTAAAAACATCGAAGAAATAAAATATTTACTTGATAATGTAATATTTAAAAATAAAATTGGTGTATGTTTAGATACTTGTCATTTAAATGATTCAGGATTAGATATTGCAAATTTTGATTCTTATTTAAAAGAGTTTGATAGTTTGATAGGTATAGATAAAATAGGGTGCATTCATGTTAACGATAGTAAAAATCCTTTAGGAAGTAAAAAAGATAGACATGAAAATATTGGTTATGGTTACATAGGGTTTGATAATCTAATAAATGTAATATATAATGACAAATTAAAAAATGTTCCAAAAATACTTGAAACACCTTATATTGAGGGCTTCCCTCCATACAAATTTGAAATTAAAATGATAAAAGATAAAAAATATAATCCAAATTTAAACGAAGATGTTATAAATTTTTATAAAAATCTTTGATATTTAGAAAAGTATTCAATATATACTTTTTTTATTTTCTCAAAATTATTACCTTTATATTTATTTTTATAACGATCTATTTTAAATAGACTAGGATTTTTAAGCATTTCTTTATAATTCTTTTTAACAAAATCATAAGTAAAAGTAAGCTCCTCATCATCTAAAAAAACATTTTTACTTTTAGCAAATTTATTTACATCTTCTTTAGTAATACCTTTCATAAAATTATCTATCATACCAAACATTTTTATCACCTAATATATTGTATGATTTATTTTATTTTTTGAATACTATTAATATGAAAAAGTTTTTATTATTATTTAAATTTACTGTTATTATTTTCTTTATTTTTATAAGTGTATATTTTATTTATAATCGTAAGATGTTAAATAGTTATTATCAAGATAGACTTGTTTTTAAAACTCAAAAGATAGTTAGTGCTGATGATGGCTTAAGGGGAAATATATATGATAAAAATGGCATTTTACTCGTAGGCAATAAAAAGGTATATAATCTTGCATATCATTATAATGAAAATGAAGATACTCCTGCAATACTTAAATTTATTAAAAATAATTTTAATATAAATGAGGATGATTTTTATAAAAAAGTTAATAATAGTTATAAATATGAAGATATAATTTTAAAAAATAATTTAAATGAAGAAGAAATATCTTTAGTTTTAAATAATGATGTCAAAGGACTTTTTATTAATGAAAGTTTTGAAAGATACTATCCATATAATGATACTTTAAAAAATGTATTAGGTTCTGTTGGTCATATTCAAAAAGAAAATAAAAAATATTACTTAAAAAAAGGTTATAAGTTGTATGAAAAAGTGGGTACTTCTGGTTTAGAAAAAGAATATGAAGAATATTTAAAAGGAACAAATGCAAAATATAAAGTAAATAATGATAATAGTTTAACTTTAATTTCTCATGGCAAAAAGGGTAGTGACTTATATTTATCTATTGATATAAATCTAGTTAATGAAATAAATACAATTATTAAGGAAGAACTTATTAAAGCCAAAAAACATCTTAATACCCAGTACTTAAATGATACTTATGTAATCGTAGGAAATCCTAAAACATCTGAAGTTTATTCCTTAAATGGACAAAGGTATTTAAATGATGAAACATTTACTGATATTAGTTTAAATAATATTAATAGTGCTTTTACAATGGGTTCTGTTGTAAAGGGAGCTACAATTAGTGTAGGGTATAAATATAATTTAATTGAAAAAGGTAAAAAGATTTTAGATGGTTGTGTAAAACTTAAAAATAAAACAGAAAAATGTTCTTTTAAAAAGCTTGGTTATTTAGATGATGTTAGTGCACTTAAAATGAGTTCTAACTATTATCAATTTTTAATTGCTATTTCACTTTTTGGTAAAAAATATACGCCGAATATGGATTTAAATGCAAGTGAAAAAGAATTTAATATTTATAGAGATATGCTTTCTTCGTATGGTCTAGGCGTTATAACTGGTATTGATTTACCTAATGAAAAGCCAGGTCTTAAGGGAAATATTATTAGTGATGACTTACTTTTAAATTTGGCAATAGGGCAATATGATACATATACACCAATTGAACTTTTTAATTATATTAATACATTAGCAATGAAAGGAAAAAGAATTAGCCCATCACTTGTAAGCATGATAAAAAATAATGGCATTATAATTTATAAAAATAATCATGAAGTGGTGGACAGCGTTCAAATTACAAATGATGATTTTAATCAAATTCATAAAGGATTTTATGAAGTAATGAATAATGGTACAGGTTTAGGCTTTATGAATAGAAATCTTTCTCCAGCAGGTAAAACTGGTACAAGTGAATCTTTTATTGATACAAATAATGATGGTAAAATAGATACAAAGACTTTAACTCTTACAATGGCTGGTTTCTTTCCTTATGATGATCCGAAGGTATCTTTGATTGTTGTTTGTCCAAATACCTCGCATAACAATGGTAAAAATAAAGACTATATTTATTATTTAACAAGCAAAATTTCTCGAAGAATTACAAATATTTTTAATGAATAAAAATTTTATTTTTAGATAATTTTATTTTATGGTGAATATTAAGTAAATTTATGATAAAATAAGTTTGAAAGTAGAAGTGAACTATATGTTTTCAGTTATTGTTTTAATTATTTTAATAATAAGTTTGTTTGGTGTTTATAAAGTTTGTATTTATTTAAATGAACACAATAAAAAAGTTAATAGTATACTTCTTAAACTATTTTTAAACTGTATATTTATTTTTATAATACTAATTTTATATTTTGGAATAGACGGTTATTTAAATGGTGCAAAAGGATTATTTTGTGATTCTTCGATTTCAAATTGTTATGAATATAAGTTCAATGGCCTTCTTTTTAACATTTATAATATGCTTCGTAAGTATTATTGGATGATAATAGTATTTGTTATTTCTTTATTCTATGTAATTTTATCTAAAATAAAATATAAAGTGAAAATTATTAATAATAAAGCATTGTATTTTTCTATCATTTTGGCTATCTTATTTATTTCGTTAATTTCATTTTATGGAGAAATCTTTTCTAGAGCATATTTTCATTTTAATAAATATAATTATGAATTAATTGTAAATAATTATGATAATAATATTTATCAGATTCATATATATGATGAAAGGATAAATGTCATAAAAAGGAAAAAAATACTATGCTTTGATGTATGTGAACCAATATATAATGGTGAATATGAAATAAAGTTTTCTAAAGAGGCTATGAAAAAGATATATGATTATGTTAATGATGTATTTAATG
Source organism: uncultured Bacilli bacterium (assembly GCA_934097085.1). Classification (GTDB taxonomy): domain Bacteria; phylum Bacillota_I; class Bacilli_A; order RF39; family UBA660; genus UBA6448. The sequence goes on along the minus strand of CAKONK010000005.1, from coordinate 71,813 downwards.
GTGAACATGAAGCAAATTTAAGTAAAATAATTTCATTAGACAATATTACTGATGAAAATGAGAAAAAAATAATTATGTCAATTATATTAAATAACGAAGATTATCCTATTATCACTAATGATAAAAAATAATAAAAGGACCGTTAATTACGATCTTTTTATTATTTTAATGAAACATTATTTATAATATATCTTAGCAATAAAAAAATATGAAATTAATTTAACTTCATACTTTCATTTGGCTCTAAAAACTTTTGAGTTATTTCGTGTAAATTACCTGGAACATAGTTTTCAAGTAGGTAACTATAGAAGGCAAGTCTTTTTTCATTTTTTTGATAATAACTTATATCTCTATTATTTTCGGTACATTCTTTAATCCAATCAATATCGTGTTTTACAATTCTATCTAATATTTCATAAACATTAGTATAACCGTTTTCTCTAATTTCATAACCCATATTAGCTGTTATGCTTTCAATTAATTCAGTACAATTATTTTTAAAGATAGAATCGTTGAAACTTCCCATACCGCCAAAAGCCCTTAAAAATTTATCAATGTCATTTTCATCACGATATTTTATGTAGGCTTTTTCCATCCATTCTGCCCACCAACTATTTTCATATTCTTTTAACATATAAATAAGTTCATTTAAATACTCTAAAAATATTTCTTTCATTTTATCCCCCTTAACTGGTGTAATTATATCATAAATTTCAAAAAATGTAAAGTCAATGTAAATATGATTAAATCTTAAATGGAGCTTTTTTCGTAAATTTTAAGCAAAAATTTTGAGGATTAAAATCAAGATTTGCAAAAGAATAATTATACAACTTTTCTAAATTATCAAGCATTACATTTTTATCATTGATATTTAAACAATTTAAATATAAGGAAATAAATGTCTCATTTGGTAATGTGTGAATACTGGAATTTATATAATTATTAGCATATTCTTTATCTATGTAAAGTCTTTCAATTTTCATTACAGGTAAATCAATTATACCATTTATTTTGGAATATAATACTCTTATTTTCTCTAAAACAATAAAATAAACTGCATAAAAACTATCTTGATTTATAAGTGATTCTAAATCTTCAATACGGTTATTAATAGAAAATATAGAAAATTTATCTTCTTCGGTAAAAAAACATTGTATTTTCTGATTATATAAATATTTAGCATAATTAACAAAATCTTTTACTTTATCATTTGTATCAGAGATTATTTCACAAGTAGCAAATTTTGTTAAGTGAGAGGGATCATTATTATTAATTTCATTATCCACTAAAGAATATAATCTTTGTAAATCATTTATAAAAAATTCCACTCTAACATTATCAATCATCATACTACCACAGTCTAATGTATGGTAATTTTCTTTAATTATCATTACATCTAAATCTGATAAACTATTATTTCTTTCTCCTACATAACTTCCGTAAACTATAATACCTGTATAGTTTTTAATATTTAATTTTTTTATTAATTCGTTAACTTTTTCTATTATCGTGTTATTTATCATTATATCTCTCTTTCTTTTAAAACATATTATAAATTAATAATATTTAAATTTCAAGTATCAGGAATTTAAGTTGTTGTTATATGGCATTATTGTATGATAAAATTAGTATGAGGTAGAAATTATTATGAAAGTAAAAATATTAAAAGTAATATATTATTTATCATTTTTGGGATATGCATTTGTTATATATGTGATTTTATCTGGACAATATTATTTAAATGGAGTAGAGTTACAAGGCATTCAAAGATTATTAACTAATTTAAAAACATATATTTATTATTATTTATTTTCTATTCCCATTATCCCAATGTGTTTTACTTATCAAATGTGTTATAAATTTAGAAATAACAGAAAAAAATTATTGTTTTGTTCTTTTATACCGTGTTTATTTATTCTTTTGTTAGGTTTATATCATGCTATTTTTGGGGTGAAATTTTTTGATGAAACTAGTTATGGATTACCCGGATTTATGATTGGTGTAGTCGGAGGATTGTACACTTATACAATTATATTGTTATTGCCAATGTGTTTAATTTTTCAAATATATTTATTCATTAAAGGTTTTAAAAAGAAATAAATTTTATTTTTTATTAATGATTTCCATTAATTTTTTTGTACTAAAACTAGGTAAATGTTTATTAGAAATAGCAAAGCCAATATATCTTTCGGGAATAGTTTCTTTTATTTTAAGGGAAAATATTTTGCCTTCATTTAAGTCTTTTTGAACAAATTCTTTTACTGCATAACCAATACCAAAACCAGCTTTACAAAATTCTGTTACAAGAGAGTAACTTGCAAGTTCGATGTTTGGCTTTAAGGTTATGTTTTTTTCTTTCAATAAATTATCTAAAAAGTTTCTTGTGTTGGAACCTTTTGCTTGAAATATTAAAGGGTAATTTTTAAGTTCATTTAAAGAAATAACTTTATCATTAAGTTCACTATATTTTTTACTTGCTATAAAAACATCATGGATTTTTTTACATTTTATTATATCAATGTCATTTCCATAATCTTTATCATTCAAATTTAAAAATACAATGTCAATTAATCCATTTTTTAGTTCATTAATAAGATGTGAAGTCATACCGTTTGTTATTTGAATATCTATTTTAGGGTATAATTTATTAAATTTTTCTAAATAAGAAAGAAGAAATTCTTTGGTTAAAGTTGAATTAATACCAATTTTTATAACTCCAGTTTCTAAATTAATTAAATCACTAAATTTATTTTCTGCACTATTTATATATTCCATCGCTTTGGTAATATAACTGTAAAATTCTTTTCCTTCTTCGGTAAGAATAACGCCTTTTTTAGTTCTTACAAATAAAGTTCCTCCGAGTTTTTCTTCGAGAAGTTTTATAGTTTTACTGATAGCCGGTTGTGATATATGTAAGTTTTCACTAGCTTTAGTAATATTTTGCTCTTTAGCAACTTCATAAAATATTTTGTAGTATTCTAAATTAATATTCATAATAACCTCCAGTTATGATTAACATAACAAATATGTATTTTTATTATATCAAGTATTGCAATATAATACAAGTGAAAGGAGAGAATTTATGATTATAGGTATTTGTGGTAAGTCAGGCAGTGGTAAAACTACATTAGCAAATCAAATAATGCAGTTGGCGGGTGATAATGCTATTTGCTTAGATATTGATAAGATAGGACATAATGTACTACTTTTTCCTGAAGTAAAAAAAGAACTAATAAATTCTTTTGGAGAGGCTATTATTAAAGAAAATATGGTTGATCGAAAAAAACTTGGTGAAATAGTTTTTAATTCACGAAATGAAATGGAAAAGTTATCTGATATTACTTGGAAATATATGCAAATAGAAATTGATAAAATTTTAAATCTCAATAAAGATAAGATTATTATTTTAGATTGGCTTTTATTGCTAAATACAAAATACTTTGATATGTGTGATGTAAAAATACTTTTAGATGTTTCCTATGATGTTCGAAAAAAAAGAGCAATGAAAAGAGATAACATTACTGAAGAAGATTTTGATTTAAGAGAACAAGCAAGTATTGATTTTGATGAAACATTATTTGATTATGTCTTTAAAGCAGATGATGAGAAAAAAGTGGAAAGGTTGGCAAAATTATTATGACAAAAGATTTAGAGTTAAATACTAATTATAGTCCACATGATAGTGAAGAAATAAGTAGGTTAATGGAAAGTTTTAAGTATGATGAAAGTAGGGCAAAGGAAATTTTAAACAAATATAATAAGTTTTTCCCAAAAAAAGTATTATACCCTGGTTCTTTTGACCCAATAACAAAGGGACATATGAATATTGTTAACCAAGCAAGCGAACTTTTTGATGAAGTTGTAATTGCAGTTATGCAAAATCCCTTGAAGAAAAATAGTTTTTTTACTTTGGAGGAAAGAGTAGAAATAATCAAAGAATTATATCAAAAAGTAAATAATGTAAAAGTTATTTTAGGCTCAGGTGCTGCAGTAGATGTTGCTTTAATTAATGAATGCAAAGCAATTATTCGAGGACTTCGCAGTTTAAGTGACTACGATTATGAAGTTCAATTACAACAAATGAATATGGAAATATCAAATAATAAAATAAATACTATTTGTTTATTTGCTGATAAAGATTATCAATTTGTATCTTCGAGTATGGTTAAAGAAATATTTAATCTTGATAAAGATGTTTCAAAATATGTAGATCCAATTGTTATGGAAAAAATGTTAGTAAAGAAAAGAGGACTATATAAATGAGTAAAATAGAAATTATACCGCTTGGAACAGTTTCACCTTATCCAAAAGAAAATATGAATTGTCCAGGGTTTCTAATTAAGTATAATAATAAAAATGTTTTATTAGACTGTGGTAATGGAATAACAAGACTTCTTAAACTTCCAAAAGATTTAGAAAATTTAAATGTAATAATAACGCATTATCATAAAGATCATTTTGGTGATATAGGTGCTTTACAATATGCCTCTTATGTTTACCATAATTTAGGAATTTTAAATAGTAAGATAAAAATTTACTTACCTGAAAATGATATTAACTTTAGTAAGCAAATGATAATTTCATCACCAGAAAGTTATGCAGAGTATTTTGACATAAATGACAACTTTTCTTTTTCAGTGGATGATTTAAATGTTTCTTTTAAAGATAATAATTCACATAGTATAGAATCTTTCATGGTTAAACTTCAAAATAAAGATTTTAAGATTGTTTATACATCTGATGTTGGAATAACAAACTTTAATGCATTAATAGATTTTTGCAAAGATGCTGATTTATTAATTTGTGAAAGTTCTTTCTTAAAAAGACATAACTCTAATAGTAAAGCGCATTTAACTGCTTATGATGCAAGCATTTTAGCAAAAAAGTCTAATTCAAAAAAGTTATTATTAACTCATTTTTGGACTGAAGAAGATAAAAATTCTTATTTAAATGAGGCTATGCAAAATTTTCAAAATGTTGAAGCTTCACATGAAAACAAAAAACTAGTTTTAGAAAGAAGGTAGTATATGAAAAATATTGATTATAATGAAATGGAAGAATATGAAAATAATGTAGGCGTAGAAACTTTAAATAAAATATATTTTAATAATATTATTAAACCATATAAAGAAAGTGAGAAAATAATTGATATGCATACTCATACAAATGCTTCGGATGGAGATTTAACTTCTTTAGAGTTAATTCAATTGGCAATTGCTAAAAAGATTGGAGTTCTTGCTATAACAGATCACAATACAGTTGAGGGACTTAAAAATATTGATAGTCCTTTAATTTCTGACAGTGGTATAAAAATTATTAATGGTATAGAATTTTCTGTTAAGAGAACTATAGGTCAAATGCATATTTTAGGTTATGGAATAGATATTTATAATGAAACTTTAAACAAAAAGTTAAATGATATTAAATCCAATTGTATAAATAAAGTTTTAAGTATTTTGGAGGTATTAAAAAAAGATTATAATATTACCTTTAGCTATGAAGACATTAAATCACTTATAAATGTTAATCATAATCTAGGAAGAGTGGATGTTGCGCATCTTTTAGTGAAAAGAGGATATGCTAAAAATATTCCTGAGGCTTTTGAAAAATATTTAGTAAGTGCTTATGAAAAAGTAAGAACTATTAATAAAGGTTTAACTTATGAAGAATGTATAAATTTAATTTTAAGTAGTGGTGGTATTCCTGTACTTGCTCATCCTAAAACTCTTAAGTTAAATGAAAGGGAATTTTTAATTTTATTAAAAGACATGCTAAAAAGTGGCCTTAAGGGAATGGAATGCTATCACAGTAACTTTACTAAAGAAGAAATGGCATATTATTTAGAAATAGCAAATAGATATAATTTACTAGTAAGTGGTGGTAGTGATTTTCATGGCAGTGCAAAACCAGATGTTAGCCCTGGTACTGGTAAAAATAATAATCTTTATATTAGAAAATTATCTATATTAGATAAGTTAAAGTGAATAATTTAAAAATGTATGATATAATCATATTATGAAACAAGAAAATAATAAAAAAATAACAATTGGACTTTTTGGTGATTCGTTTTTCCCTATGGCAGATGGGGTTATTATGGTTATGGATAATTATGCACGAAGACTTTGTAAATATGCGAATGTAATTGTATTTGTACCAGAGTATTTAACTAAAAAATATGATGATAGTATTTTTCCTTATAAGGTTGTAAGGTGTCATTCTGTAAAGGTGCCATTTTTAGATTATTCAGTATCTATACCTAAATTAGATGCAAAGTTTATGAGAAAACTTAATAAATATAAACTTGATATTGTACACGTACATTCACCTTTTACTTTAGGAAGGGCAGGACTTGCTTATGCAAAAAAACATCATGTACCTTGCATTGCCACAATGCACTCACAATTTAAACAAGATTTTCAAAGAGCAGTAAAATCTGATATACTTGCCACTAAACTTAATAATAATTTAATGAAATTTTTTAATAAATGTGATGAATGCTGGGCAGTAAATAGTGAAGTTGCAAGAATTTATTATGAAGATTATCATTATAAATGCTTACCTAAAGTTATGAATAATGCTACGGAAATGCTTCCTGTAAAAAGCGAAAAAGAAGCTATTAATTATATAAATAAAAAACATAATATTAAAAATAATGAAAAAGTATTTTTATTTGTGGGTAGAATTAATAAATTAAAAAATATATTTTTTATTGCCGATGCTTTAAAAGCAGTTAAAGAAAAAGATAAAAAATTAAAATTTAAAATGATTTTTGTTGGTACTGGTCAAGATGAAAATGATTTATTAAGTTATATAAATGAACTAGGAATTAGTGATAATGTTATAATGGCAGGTAAAATTACCGATAGAGAGGAACTTGCAAAATATTATGCAAGAGCAGATTTATTTTTATTTCCTTCACTTTATGATGCCTCTTCGATTGTTCAAATAGAGTCAGCCTCTCAAAAAACACCTGGAGTATTCTTAAAGGGAAGTGCGACAAGTGCTACAGTAACTGATAATGTAAATGGTTTTATAAGTGAAAATACTATTGGAGCATATTCAGATAAAATTATTGAAGTTATGAATAATGATAAACTTTTAAATAAAGTAAAAGAAAATGCTTTTATAGATTTATATGTAACTTGGGATAAGAAAGTTGATGAAGTATATAGAATTTATTTAGAAAAAATTAAAGAAAATAAGCATAAAATCCTTTAAAAACAAAAAAAACGCAATTTTTTTTAACAAATTTCAAAAAAAGTGTTCACAAACACAAAAATATATGGTAAAATCTATATTGTCTTTGAAGAAAGAAAAGAACTTTCTTAATGACGGAAGGATAGCGAAGTGGCCAAACGCGGCAGACTGTAAATCTGTTCCTTCGGGTTCGATGGTTCAAATCCATCTCCTTCCACCATTTCAAATATTGCCTCGTAGCCAAGTGGCAAGGCATCAGACTTTGACTCTGACATTCCGATGGTTCGAATCCATCCGAGGCAGCCATTTCAATATTATGTCTTGTTAGCTCAGTCGGTAGAGCATTTGACTTTTAATCAAAGGGTCTGGAGTTCGAATCTCCAACAAGACACCATTTAAAAAATAATTTCCTATATTGGAAATTTTTTTTAATGAATAAATTTCTTTTATTTTAGGGAAAAATAGTGTATAATCTATTTATATGGAGGCTACATGAAAGACTTAAAAGTAATATTTATGGGAACGCCTTTATTTGCTGTTCCAGTACTTGAATATTTAATAAAAAATACTAACCTTGTTTTAGTAATAACAAAAAAAGATACTTATGAAGGAAGAAAGAGAGTGCTTACTTATTCACCAGTTAAAAAATGTGCTTTAGAAAATAAAATTGATGTAATAACACCAGATAAAATTAAGGATGCATTCGAAGAAATAAGTGAAATTAATCCCGACATTATCATAACTTGTGCATATGGAAAAATAGTACCTGAAAGTATTTTAAGTATTCCTAAACTTGGATGTATCAATGTACACGCATCTCTTTTACCAAAATACAGGGGAGCATCTCCAATCCAAAGTGCTATTTTAAATGGTGAAACTAAAACAGGTGTAACTATTATGTATATGGACAAAGGTATGGACACAGGAAATATTATTTCAATGGAAAGTGTTAATATAAATATTGATGATAACCTTGAAAAATTATCAAATAAATTATCTATTTTAGGAGCTAACCTTCTTGAAAAAACATTACCATTAATTGTGAAAAGAGAGAATGAAAGTATCCCTCAAAATGACGATGAAGCTACTTATACAAAACTTATAACTAGAGAGAATGAAAAAATAGATTTCAATAAAGAAGGAAAAGATATTATAAATCAAATAAGAGTTTTTGCTCCATCACCTTATGCAAACTTTATTTTAAATGATAAAGAGATAAAAGTATGTAAAGCTTCATTTATTAAAAAAAATAGTGAAGTAGGTAAAGTATATGCAAGTAAAAATAATTTAGAAATTGGTTGCAAAGATGGAGTAATAAGTCTTGAGATAGTAAAACCAATGGGTAAAAATGAAATGAATATAAAAGCATTTTTAAATGGTATTGATAAGGAAAATTTATATGTTAATAATTAAAATGTTAAAAAAGAAAAATCCAGATAATAATTTTGTTAAACTATGGGAAAATAAAAGATATCACGCATTAGTATGTTTGGGATTATGGTTTATATTTTTTATATTTGTTTTTTTAATCGTAGTAATTCCTTACAATAATGCTTTAAAAAATTTACCTAAAAATAATGAAACAGAAAATACTATTACATTTGCTAGTATGAAAGAAAAACTACTTAATAGTGAATATAATTATAAATATACAGTAAATACTTCATTAGGTAAAACTGTTTATACGGGTACTAAAACAAAAGAAAATATTACTGGTTATAAAGAAAATAGTGAGGGACTTATTAAATATGAAATTAATAATGAAGGTATATTTGAAATAAATATGGATGAAAAAATTCCTTTAGAAAATTTATATTTAGGTTTAAATGAAAATTATTTAGACATTCAAAAAATATATGATTTAACCTCTACATTAACGGAAAATATTAATGAAGAAGAAAATGAAATAATTTATGAAAATGATAATATAGGAATAATATTTAAAATAGATGAACAAAATATTTTATCTATCAATATAAAAGATAATAGTGATAATTATTTACTTGAATTTGATAATATAAAATAGAAAGGAAAGATTATGAAAAAGTTTATGTTAATATTTGTTAACCTACTTACAATGGTAAGAATAATTGGTGTATTTATGATGATCCCAGTATACTTTAATTATGGAGGATTATATGCTGCTATTCTTTCAGTATGTTGTTATCTTACAGACTGTATTGATGGTTTTCTAGCAAGAAAATTTCATGTAGCTACATTTTTTGGTAGTATGTTTGATGGTGTAGCGGATAAACTTTTTTCTTGCAGTAATTTAATAATTCTATTTAAAGTAACAAAATATTCTATTGCTTCGATTATTTTTGAACTTGCTGTTGTTTTAATTCAATTTATAAAGTTTCAAAAAAATATCAATGTTAAAACATCAAAAATTGGTAAGATTAAAACAATTGTTATGAGTATTACAGTTATATTAATATATCTTGTAACAGATATTAATAGTTTAACTTTTTTAAGTAATGATTTTATAAATTATATTAATAAAATAAACTCAAATATTTTATATTTAACTTTATTTACACCATTATATATATTTCAAATATTAACTTTATATTCTTATTTAAAATTTTTAAAGACATATGATTCCACTTCAAAAGAGGAAATCCCGGTAGTTAATATTAATTTAAAACCTAAAACTAGTATTAAAAATAGATGGGATAATTTTGTAACTATTTGGCTTGATAATGACTTTTATGAAAAATATAAAGATTCTCAAGGCCTAAAAGGTATTAGAAAAGAAATAAAACATAACGATAGAATTTAGTTATGTTTTTTTATGCATTGCTTTACACTTTTATATATGTAAAATATATGTAAATAGTGTTATTAAAAGGTGTCAATAATGTGTAAAATTTTAACTTTTTTTAAGAAATTTAACAAAAAAAGGAGGAAATCAGAAATTTTCCGGTAATAAGTATAGTGAAAGGAGAATTTTAAAATGACATAGAAAATAATAAAAAGTGTAAAGTAAAAAAAGTTATAGAAAGGAGAAAAGATTATGCAAAAAACTATGTTTACTAAAAATGGATTTATAAATGACATTTATATTCGAAGAATATTTTCTAATCCAATAAATAAAGATTACATAACAAAGTTATTTTTGGCTTTAGAAAATGATAATAATATTAAAGTCCTTGAGGTAGTAGATTTTAAAATACTTAATAATGAGTTAAATAATTATAGTGATTTATCAAATAGAGTTACTGATTCATATTTTAAAGTATATACAACTAAAGGTCCAATATTGTTAAATACAGAATTTAATAGTCAAAGGTCGAAAAAAAGTTATAACAAAAATAATGTCTATATTTGCCACATGTTACTTAAGATATTTGATGAAGAAACAAAGGAAAGTTATTATAAAGCAGTCCAATTGAATATTAATAATTATGATAGATATAGGAAAGGAAAATTTATTTATAAAGAGGATTTAATAAGAAAATACGATAATGATGAAGAATATATACTTACAATTTACGATATAAATGTTGCAATCTTGAGAAAATTGTCTTATGATGATATTAGAAAGTTAGATAGATTAGGAGCAAAATATTTATCGTTAATATTTATTTCAAATGATGAAATAATGTTTAAGGGCGATGAAATGATGCTTCGAATAGTAAAGGAGTTGAATGAATTGAGTAAGACATTAGATGAATTATTGTATTATGATCCAGACAAATTTAAAAAAGAAGCAGCTTTAGAGGATGTAACCGATGAATTTAGAAAAGAAGCTGTATTAGAAACCGTAACCGATGAATTTAGAAAAGAAGCTGTATTAGAAACCGTAACAGACGAGTTTAAAAAAGAAACAGTATTAGAAAATGTAACAGACGAGTTTAAAAAAGAAACAGTATTAGAAAATGTAACAGACGAGTTTAAAAAAGAAACAGTATTAGAAACCGTAACAGACGAGTTTAAAAAAGAAGCTGTATTAGAAAATGTAACTGATGAATTTAAAAAAGAAGTAGTAACCGAAGCCGTCATCGAGGAAAATAAAATTGCTACTGCAAAAGAATTAATTAAAAATGCTGTATCAAAAGAAATTATTTTAAAATCAACTGACATAACCGAAGATAAATATAATGAGTTACTAGATGAAGTAAATAAAGAAACTAATAAGAAATAAAATTTAGTTTCTTTTTAATTTATACTAAAATAATAGACAATATGCTAAAAATTTAGTACAATTTTCTTGTATGGAAAATATATTTAGTTTTACAAAAAATGATTTAATTAAAAAATTTGAAAGTGATGATAAGAAAAAATTTATGGCATCACAAGTTTTTGATTGGCTATATGATAAAAAAGTTTATAACTTTGATGAATTTACAAATATTAAAAAAGAAAATATTGAATATTTAAAAAATAATTTTACTACTGATTTTATTAAAATAATTAAAGTTGAGGAAGATACTGATGTAAAAAAATTCTTATTTGCTCTTGCGGATAATCAAAAAATCGAAGCAGTTTTAATGATGCATAATTATGGTCTTAGTGTATGTGTTTCCTCTCAAGTTGGCTGTAATATGGGATGTAAATTTTGTGAAAGTGGTAGACTTAAAAAAATAAGAAATCTTGAGGCATATGAAATGGTGCAGCAGATTATATTAATATCAAAATATATAAAGCAAAGAGTAGATAGCTGTGTAATAATGGGTATTGGTGAACCTTTTGATAATTATGATAATGTAATAAATTTTATAAGAATAATAAATGATTCTAAAGCACTTAGTATTGGAGCAAGACATATAACCGTTTCTACATGTGGAATAGTTCCAAAAATAAAAGAATTTTCATCACTTGACCTTCAAGTTAATTTAGCAATATCACTTCATGCACCAAATGATAAAATAAGAAATGAAATAATGCCAATTAGTAAAGCATATAATTTAAATGAACTTATGGATGTTCTTGATTATTACTATGAAAAAACACTTCGTAGAATAACTTTTGAATATGTTTTATTATCTGGAATTAATGATTCAAAAGAAAATGCAATTGAACTTGCAAATTTAATTAAAAATAAAAATGCTTATGTAAATTTAATAAATTATAATGAAACAAAAAATATTGATTTTAAAGAAAGTAAAAAAATTAATGAATTTTATGATATTTTGAAGAAAAATGGAATAGATGTTACTGTTCGTAGAAAGTTTGGAAATAAAATTTCTGCTGCATGTGGACAACTTCGTAGTAAAGAAGTATAGATAAATTAACTAAATAATGGTATAATTTTTATGAAGATAGGTGATGAAATGAAAACATTTTATTTAACTGATGCAGGCAAAGTCCGAGGTCATAATGAAGATAGTGTTACAATACTTAAAAATAAAAGTAACGAATATCTTTTAATGGTGGCTGATGGTATGGGTGGACATCGTAAAGGTGAAGTTGCTTCGATGATAGCAATAACTCATCTTGGTAAAAGATTTACTGAAATAGCAAGTATTGGTACAAAATATGATGCAGTAAATTGGCTTAATGATAATGTAAGTGAAATTAATAAGAATATATTAGATTATACAGTAGAACATTCAGATTCATTAGGAATGGGTTCTACTTTAGTAGTTGCAATTCAAACTAAAGATTTCTTAATCTTTGGTAATATAGGGGATTCTTCGGGATATGTTATGAAAAATAAAAAGCTTCATAAGGTAACAAAGGATCATACTTTAGTTAATCTTTTGGTTGAGGCTGGTAATCTAACTGAGGAAGAAGCAAAATATCATCCAAAGAAAAATGTACTTATGCGTGCTCTTGGAGCAACTGAAAAAGTACAAATGGATATATTTGATGTAGATATGAATAATGAGGGAATAATGCTATGTTCTGATGGTCTTACAACAATGCTTGCTGATGACCAAATAGAAAAAGTATTAATAGATGAAGAATTAGATGCAGAAGAAAAAGTGGTTAAATTAATTCAAAAATGTAATGCAAGAGGAGGTTTTGACAATGTGTCAATTGCTTATCTTGAAAAGGACGAAGGTGATAATTAGTGATAGCAAAAGGTCAAAAAATTTCTGACCGATATCAAATAATAAAATCTATAGGCGAAGGTGGAATGGCCAATGTTTACCTTGCTTATGATACAATACTGGAAAGAAATGTTGCAGTTAAAGTTTTAAGAGGAGATCTTGCAAATGATGAAAAGTTTGTTAGACGTTTCCAAAGAGAGGCTTTACAAGCATCAAGTTTATCCCATCCAAATATTGTTGAAGTTTATGATGTTGGTGAAGATAATGGTGAATATTATATTGTGATGGAATATGTTGAGGGTAAACACTTAAAAGGTCTTCTTAAAAAAAGAGGTAAACTTACTATTCCTGAAGTTGTAGATATTATGATTCAGGTTACAAGTGGACTTACGGTGGCTCATGATAGCTACATAATACACCGTGATATAAAGCCACAAAATATAATGATACTTGATAATGGACTTGTAAAATTAACTGATTTTGGTATTGCCCTTGCAATGAATTCAACACAGCTTACCCAAACAAATTCGGTTATGGGGTCAGTTCATTATTTACCTCCGGAGGGAGCCTCAGGTAAAGGTGCAACACTTCAAAGTGATATATATTCACTAGGAATACTTATGTATGAACTTCTTACTGGTAAACTTCCGTTTCGTGGAGAAACAGCAGTAGAGATTGCGTTAAAACAACTTAAGGAACCGATGCCAAGTATTAGAAAAGAAATACCTGATATTCCACAGTCGATTGAAAATATTATTTTAAGAGCAACAGCAAAAAATCCTAAAAACAGGTATGCTGATGCTAGAGAAATGCACGATGATTTACTAACATGTTTAGATGAATCAAGAAAAAATGAAATTAAAATTAGTTTAAAATATCCAGAAATTGATTTAGATGATGGAAAGATGTTAAAACTAAAAAATGAAAATCTTACAAAGAAAGAAAGTGATGAGATTATAGCAAAGCGTATAACCCAAAAGGATATTAATAAAAATCAAAATAAATCGATAGTAATTTTACTATCAATATTTACAGGAATTGTTGTACTTATTACAAGTATAGTAGTACTTCTTCCTAAATTAACTAAAAAGGCTCAAGTTACAGTGCCTGATGTATCAAATATGACAGTTGTTAAAGCAATTGAAACCCTGCAAGGGGAAGGATTTATTGTTTCACCAAAACAAATTGAAAAATCCTCGACTGTAATAGATGAAGGAAAAATAATTTCAACTTCACCATCCGGAGGAACTAAACATAAAAAAGGTTATGAAATAACTTTATATGTTTCTACAGGAAGTAAATCTGTTGAAGTCGAAGATTATACAGGTAAAAACTATCTTGAGGTTAAAGGTAAACTTGAGGCTTATGGAATTAACGTTATTATTGAAAAGAAAGAAATGGAAGTTGATACAGATGAAGATTATGAAACAAATATAATTATGGATCAATCTATAAAAAAAGGAGAACATCTTTCTAAAGGTGATAATATAACTTTATATATTCCAGACATTAAAAATCTATACCCTGACTTTACTGATGGAACTTATAGTGTAAGTGATATAATTGATTTTGCAAATGAATATAAATTAAAATTAAAATTTATTGATAAAGATAGTAAAACTATTTCTATAACAAGTGAAAATGCAAATGAATATTCAGATTATAAGATACTTACTCAAAATAGAGCAGTAGGAACTAAAGTAACTGAAAATGCACCATTTACAATTAAAATAGATGTTAGTTCATCAGGAAGTAGTTCTGATAATAAAACTTGTAAAGAAGAAGGTTTATGTTAAACGGGATAATAGTTAATATAAACTCTAATAGATTTAAAGTTTTAGCAAATGATAAAGAGTACATATGCTCCGCTAGGGGAAAATTCCGTAATGATAAAATTACTCCTCTAGTCGGAGATAATGTTTTATTTAATGAAAAAACTTTACAAATAGAAAAAATCTTGGAAAGAAAAAACTTTTTATTAAGACCAATGATTGCTAATGTTGATATTGCTGTAATAATTACTAGTACAAAAGAACCTGATTTAGATTTAAATTTACTTGATAAACTTCTTACAATTATACATAAAAATAAAATTAAACCTTTAATATGTTTTACTAAAACTGATTTACTTAATGAAGAAGAAAAGAAAAATTATTTAAATATTAGAAAATATTATGAAAAATATTATGATGTACTTGATAATACAGAAACTACAAAATTCAAAGAAATTATTCAAAATAAAATAGTTGTTTTATGTGGACAAACGGGTGCAGGTAAATCTACATTTATTAATAAGATTGATGATAAATTAAATCTTGAAACTAATGAAATAAGTAAAGTTTTAGGAAGAGGTAAACATACAACAAGAATGGTTTCTTTATATAAAGAAGATGGTTTTTTTATAAGTGATACGCCAGGTTTTAGTAGTCTTTCATTAGAAAATATTTCTTTTGAGGATTTAAATAATGCTTTTGTAGAATTTTCAAATTTTAAATGTAAATATAATGATTGCAATCATATTAATACACAAGGTTGTAATATTGAAAATAATGAAGACATACTTCCAAGTAGATATGAAAATTATAAACTTTTTCTAAAGGAGATATATGAAAATCGCAGTAAGTTATTTAAGTAGTAAAGATTATAAAGCATCTATTAAACAAATAGAAAATTCTAAAGCAGATTTTGTGCACTGTGATATATGTGATGGCACATATGTTAAAACAAATAATTTTAATAAAGCAGATTTTCTTAATTTATTTAATAGAGTAAATAAAAAGTTAAATGTACATCTTATGGTAAAATATCCCAAAAGATATATAGATATGTTAAAGGGACTTAATATTGATGAAATAATAATTCATAATGTAAAAGATACTAAAGGCATTATAGAGTATATTAAATCCTTAAATTTTAAAGTAGGTATTGCTATAAATCCCAGCGAGAATGTAATGGATTACATAAAATACTTTCCTATGGTGGATGAAGTCTTAGTTATGAGTGTAAACCCTGGTAAGGGGGGGCAACCTTTCTTAAAAGAGGTTATTCCTACCATAGATTATCTATATAGTGTAAAAGATATTTATAAATTTAATATTGCTATTGATGGTGGTATAAATGATGAAACTATTAAACTTGTTAAGGATAAAGTAGATTTAGTTATAAGTGGTTCATTTATTACAAATAGTGATGATTATAATAATCAAATTGATAAATTATTAGTGTAAGAACAAAAAATTCTTACATTTTTTATAATATAAAGTTAATGTAAAGTATAAACAATTATATTTATTTAAATTTTTAAAAATAGTATACTTAATATGGTGGTAAAATGAAAAAGGTAAAAAAAGTTGTTGGTGTTGCTTTTATAGAAGATGGAAAACTTTTAATAGTTAGAAGTGTAAGAAGCAGTAAAAGTAATACATGGACTTTAGTTGGCGGTGGAGTTGAAGATGGTGAAAGTGAAGTTGAAGCAGCTATTAGAGAAGTAAAAGAGGAATTTCATAATGGCTTTACAGTGGAGGAAGAAGATTTAAAACCGCTTATGTGTTTTAAAGAAAGTGCGGCAAGTGATCCGGAACTTGACATAATAATGACAATGTTTATATGCAGAAAAAAGATGGATAAAGTATATTTTACAAATGAAGAAATAATTGGCTATCATTTTTATAAAATAGGTGAGACAAAATATAATTTATCATCCGCAATTAGGGATCATTTTATACCTTTTGCTGTATCTGAAGGACTACTTTATTAAAAAAATACAAAAAATTTAAAAAATGATTAATTTTTGCTTGCAAGTGCAGATAATATATAGTATAATTTTATTTGTCAGCAAGAGAAAAGTTAATGGGAGATTAGCTCAGTTGGTTAGAGCATCTGCCTTACAAGCAGGGGGTCATAGGTTCGAGTCCTATATCTCCCACCATTAATGCCGACATAGCGTAATTGGTAGCGCAACTGACTTGTAATCAGTAGGTTGGGGGTTCGATTCCCTCTGTCGGCACCATTTAAAAATTATCTCAAAACTTTGAGATTTTTTTATTAATTAAAATTAAATATAACTTTTTATTATAAATATATATCTAAAAAACTTGAAAAATAGGTATGTAGTTTGTTATAATATTAGCGTACTTGAAAAAGGAGGGATAACTATGGCTAAAAATGAAAATAGAAAAGAAGTTACTATTAAATGTACTAATTGTGGTAGAGAACTTCGCCCAGTAAGTAAAAATAAGAAAAATAATCCTGAAAGATTAGAACTTAAAAGATACTGCGCAGCTTGTCATAAACATGTTGTAGCAAAAGAAAAGAAATAGGAGGTAAATTATGTTTATTAATATTAATGATATTAAAAATGGCATGACAATTATTATGGATGGTAATTTATGTACTATTCAAGAATTTCAACATGTTAAGCCTGGAAAAGGCCCTGCTTTTGTAAGAATTAAACTTAAAAATTTAAGAACAGGTTCTACAGTGGAGGATACTTATAATACAAACTTAAAGATTCAAAAAGCTCATATTGATAGAACTGAAGTAAGTTTCCTTTATGCTGCTGGTGATAATTACACATTTATGAATAATGAAACTTATGAACAAATTGAAGTTTCAACTAAAGTACTTGGTGACAATGTTAAATTTATTAAAGAAGGTTTAAATTTAACACTTGATATTTATGAAGGCGAAATTATTGGTGTTACACTTCCAGAAAAAGTTGAATATGAGGTTATTGAAACCGAACCGGCTGTTAAGGGAAATACCACTAATAATGCTAATAAAGATGCTAAAATTGAAACAGGTTATACTGTAAAAGTTCCTTTATTTATAAATCAAGGAGAAAAGATTTTAGTTTCTACTAAAGATGGAAAATATTCAGGAAGAGCATAAAGCTCTTTTTTTGTTGCAAGTGCAACAAAGTAAATCTACAAATTTATGATAATATTATTTATGCTAGGAGTGATAAAAAATGAAATATTATGATGAATTTGTAAGGGGTAAATGGTGTAATACAATTGATGTTGAAGATTTTATTAAACTAAATTATAGGGAATATTTAGGTAATGAAAACTTTTTATGTAAATCTACTACTAAAACAAATTTAATAATGGAAAAAGTAAATGACTTATTGCAAAAGGAATTAAAGAAAAAAGTTTTAGATATAGAAACTTCAAAAGTGAGTGGGATTAATAATTTTGAACCAGGATATATTTGTAAAGAAGATGATATCGTTGTTGGACTTCAAACTGATAAGCCACTTAAAAGAATAATAAATCCTTATGGCGGGATAAGAATGGTTTATCAGGAACTTGCATCATATGGCTATAAATTTGATGAAAATATTGAGATGTATTTTACAAAATTTAGAAAGACACACAATGATGGTGTTTTTGATGCTTACACTGATGAAATGAAACTTGCTAGACATGTTCATTTATTAACTGGACTTCCAGATAGTTATGGAAGAGGAAGAATTATCGGTGATTATCGTCGTATTGCTTTATATGGTACTGAATATTTAATTAAATGTAAAGAAGAAGATAAAAGAAATCTTTCTAAGAATATGAGTGATGATATTATTAGACTTTCCGAAGAAATAAGTATGCAAATTAAGGCTTTAAAGGAGTTAACTTTAATGGCAAAAAGTTATGGCTTTGATATTTCTGTTCCCGCACAAAATAGTAAAGAAGCAGTGCAGTGGACTTATCTAGGTTATTTAGCGGCGGTTAAAGAGGATAATGGTGCTGCGATGAGTTTAGGTAGAGTTGATGCTTTTTTCGATATTTATTTTGAAAGGGATTTAAAAAAGAAAGCTATTACTGAAAGTATGGTTCAAGAAATTATTGATAATTTTGTTATTAAATTAAGGCTTGTAAGACATTTAAGAACTCCAGAATATGATGAACTTTTTTCTGGTGATCCAACATGGGTAACTTGTTCTATTGGCGGAATGAATAAAGATAAATCATTTGTTACGAAAACTAGCTATCGTATTATTCATACACTTAAAAATTTAGGATCAGCACCTGAACCAAATATTACAATTTTATATAGTGAAAAATTACCTGTTAATTTTAAAAAATATTGTGCAAAAATTTCTATTCAAACTGATTCAATTCAATATGAAAACGATGATTTGATGTGCAAAATCTTTGGAAATGACTATGCTATAGCTTGCTGTGTTTCGGCAATGAGAGTTGGTAAAGACATGCAGTTTTTCGGAGCAAGATGTAACCTTGCAAAAGCACTTCTTTATGCGATTAATGGTGGGATTGATGAAAACGAGAATGTTAAAGTTTTTGATGAAATACCTAAAAATAATGAAAAAATTTTAAATTATAAAACCGTTTTAAAAAACTTTTTCTTAGTTCTTTCTAAAGTTGCTAATCTTTATGCTAATACAATGAATGTTATTCACTACATGCATGATAAATATGCTTATGAAAGTGTGATGATGTCTCTTCATGATACTAATGTAAATCATTTTATGGCTTACGGTGTCGCGGGACTTTCTGTAGTTGTTGATAGCTTATCAGCAATAAAATACGCAAAAGTAAAACCAGTTCGTGATGAAAACGGTATTGCAGTTGATTTTATAATCGATGGTGATTTTCCAAAATTCGGAAATGATGATAATAGAGTAGATAAAATTGCCCAGGAAGTTTTAGATTATTTTTATAATGAACTAAAAAAAGTAAAATCATATAAGAATGCA
The DNA here is from genome assembly GCA_934097085.1 of uncultured Bacilli bacterium. Taxonomy (GTDB): domain Bacteria; phylum Bacillota_I; class Bacilli_A; order RF39; family UBA660; genus UBA6448. The sequence continues at coordinate 51,902 of CAKONK010000005.1, read as the reverse complement.
AAACCAACAATGTCAATATTAACAATTACCTCGAATATTGTGTATGGAAAAAATACAGGAAGTACACCAGATGGTCGAAAAAAGGGTCAACCTTTTGCACCAGGTGCTAATCCAATGCATGAGAGAGACAAAAGTGGTGCAATTGCTTCACTTAATTCTGTAGCAAAAATTGATTATCAAAAATATGCACTTGATGGTATTTCAAATACATTTACAATAATTCCTGATAGTTTGGGTAATTGTGATAATGAAAAAGTTAACAATTTAATTAATTTATTGGATGGTTACTTTAAAAAAGGCGGGCATCATTTAAATGTTAATGTTTTAAATAAGGAAACTTTAATTGAGGCTATGAATAATCCTGAAAAATATCCACTTTTAACAATAAGGGTATCAGGTTATGCGGTAAGGTTTAATAGACTTACTAAAAATCAGCAACTCGAAGTTATTTCAAGGACTTTCCATGAAAAAATGTAAAATGTCAATAGCTAAAATAGAAAGTTTTTCTTGTGTTGATGGTCCCGGTATAAGAACAGTTATATTTTTTAATAATTGTCCACTTAAGTGCAAATTTTGCCATAACCCAGAAATGCAACATGAAATTAATAAAATAGATATAAATTATAGGAATTTAATTAAACTTATATTAAATAATAAACCATATTATAAAAATAATGGTGGTGTAACTTTTTCAGGTGGAGAACCACTTTTATCATCAAAACAGTTATATAAATTAGCTAAAAAATTAAAAAAAGAAAATATTAATATTGTGCTAGATACATCAGGATATGTAGATAATGTTGATTTAAAACTACTTAAATTATTTGATTATATACTATTTGACATAAAGTCAATTTATCCTAATAAATTTAAATACATAACTGGAGGAAACATTAATGTTATTGACAATTTTATAAATGAGCTTAATAAAATAAATGCTAAAGTAATAATTAGAGTAGTAATTATTCCAGGTATTAATGATTCAAATAAATATATGTTAGATTTAAAAAAATATATTTCTAAGATAAAAAATGTAATTAAAATAGATTTTTTACCTTTCCATACTTTGGGTTTTTCAAAGTACCAAGATAGTGGCATAGATAATCCTTTTATAAAAATGAAAGCGATGGATAAACACAAATGTGACAAACTTTTTGAATACTTTAGTAATATTTAAAAATAGTTTTATGTGTGGAATAATTCTATAATGAGTGTAAATATTGTGTAAAAAATAAAAAAATTAAAAAAGCACAAAAAATTTTATTGACTATATATGTGAGCTATGATATACTGAAAATGTGTGAGGGACTTAGGCATACTTAAACATTGCTTAGGTAACTAGGCTAGAGAACTAAATATTTACTATTTAGTTCTTTTTTGTAGAAAATGTTGACAAATTAAAAAAAATAAGTATACTTTATAGGTAAGTGAGGAAATATAAACAGTTTGTGAGCTATTTCGGGATAATCCTACACGGAGCTTTAACGTTGAGCGCGGAGTCACTAGTTATGGTAACTTTGCGCTTTTTTGTATACTGGAAGCCATAACGGAAAGGAAAGGTTATGGAAAATTTTTTTTAGAGAAGGCTAGCTTAAAAAGAAAGAAAGAGGCACTTGCATATTTAAAAGAGTTTGAAATGCATAGCTTTATGGTTAATGGTGACTCGGGATTTTCTAAAATGGCTAGTGATTATGATGGATGGCTAAAATATTTAGACAGTTTATTAGATGCTGAAAAAAGGCCTAGTAACAGATGTCCAGGTATAGAGTATTTCTTAATAAGGGAAAATGATGATAAACTAATTGGTATGATTAATTTAAGATGGAATCTTAATGAAGAAATGCTCCTTCATGGTGACATATAGGTTATGATATAAGACCTTCACAAAGAAGAAAAGGTTATAACAAAATAAATCTATATTTATGTCTTTTGAAAGCAAAAGAAATGGTATTAGAAAAAGTTCTTTTAACTGCGGATGATGATAATTTAGGGTCAGTTAAAACAATTCTTTCTTTGGGAGGAATACTTGAAAACAAAAAATTTTTAGATAATAGTATTTTCGGTAGATACTGGATTAATGTTAATGATGCAATATTAATAAATAAAAATAAGTATAAGGATGTGATAAAAAATGAGTGAAATAATAAAAATAAAAAATTTAAGTAAAACCTTTAAAGTTAAAATAAAAGGAAAAGGTTTTAAAGAAAGTGTAAAAAGTATTTTTAAGCCAAAATATAAAGAAGTAAAAGCAGTTAAAAATCTTAATTTAAGTATTGAAAAAGGAGAAATACTTGCATTTATTGGTCCAAATGGTGCTGGTAAAAGTACAACGATTAAAATGCTTACGGGTATACTTTGTCCTACAAAAGGTATGGTAGAGGTTTTAAATAAAAATCCATTTACAGAAAGAAAAAGTTTGTCTTATGAAATTGGTACAGTATTTGGTCAAAAAGAACAATTATGGATGCATTTATCAGCTTATGATAACTTTAAATACTTTGGGGCAATTTATGACATTCCTGAAAATGTAGTAGAAAGAAAAATAAAGGAATTTGAAAGTATATTTGAAATTAGTGATTTTATTAATACACCTGTAAGAAACTTATCTCTTGGACAAAGAATAAGATGTGAAATTATTGCATCACTTATTCATGAACCAAAGGTTCTTTTTCTTGATGAACCTACGATAGGACTTGATCCAGTTGTAAAGGAAAATATTAGAACTCTAATTAAAAGAATGAACAAAGAATATAAAACAACAATATTTTTAACTAGCCATGATGTTGGAGATATTGAAAAGCTTTGTAAAAGGGTTATCATTATAAATAATGGAACAATAGCTTTTGATGATAGTATGGAAAACCTAAAATATCATTATTTAAATAAAAAAATAATTGATGCCAAAATGAAAGAGAAAATTAATCTTGATGATGAAGAAGGAATTAAAATTTTAAAAGATAAAGGTTATAATTTGAAAATTGAAGTAGATTTGAAAAAGAAAAGTATTTCACAAGCTCTAAAGAAACTTGATATTGATAAAGTAGTAGATATAAATATTTCAAATATTCCCCTTGAGGATATTATAAAAGAAATTTATGCTAGGAAAGAAAAATGAAAAAGTATTTTAAAATATTAGAGTATGAAATAAAAAGTGCTTTTTCATATATATCAAATGTTTTTTATGAGTATATAGGTTTTCTAATTCATATATTTATTTTTCTAAATCTATGGAAATATATTTACTCTGATTCATCATCTTTAATTCAAGGTTATTCATTTACCCAGATGATTTGGTATGTAATAATTACGGAAATATTATGGTCATCACTCGGAGGAAAACGTCTTGTAAAAGACATTTCAAAATCAATTAAAAGTGGGGATGTTGTTTATAATTTAACAAGACCAATCGACTACATTTTGTATAATTTGTTTTCCCATCTAGGTTTGGTTTTAACAAGATTAATACTATATTTTGCTTTAGGTTTAATTACGGGTTATATCTTTTTAGGTAAGTTTGTTCAAATAAACATAGTATCATTAATTTTGGTTTTTATAACAATGATTTTAGCTACAATTATAAGTTTACTTACAATGATTTTAATTGGTGAAATATCGTTTTTTATCGAAGATGCTAACCCAATTTATTGGATTTATAGTAAGATTATCTTAATCTTTGGAACAATTTTTCCTATTGAATTATTTGGTAAATTTATTCAAAAACTTTTAAAGTACAGCCCAGTGTATGTTTTAGCATATGGTCCTGCAAAGTTATTTGTTCATTTTAATTATATTGATTTTATTAAGTTATTTGGCTTTCAAATACTTTATATAGGAGTAATATATTTTATTGCTTTAAAAATTTATAAGAAAGGAGTGAGAAAATTAAATGTTAACGGAGGTTAAAAAAGTATTTTTATCAGTTAAGTATTCCCTTATGAAAGAGATGCTTAATAAGACTACTTTTATATCAAATATTATTTTTATGATTCTTAATAATGCAACATTTATTGTAGAGTGGGTAATATTTTTCTCACTCAAAGAATCTTTTGGGGGTTATACTATTCATAAAGTATTACTTTTATGGGGACTTGCTGCGGGAAGTTATGGAATAAGTCATTTTTTCTTTAAGGATTCATATAACCTTTCTGATATTATAAATGATGGAAGTTTAGATGTATATTTAGTTCAACCAAGGAATGTTTTGATAAATGTAATCACTGGTAATGTAGATGTTTCGGCTATTGGTGATATAATATATGCCTTAATAATTTTGGCTATTAGTAAACCTTCATTTTTAGAAATAATTTTATTTATATTATTTTCTATTACAGGAGCAATTATTGTTACAAGTATTGGCATAATATTTGGATCACTTTCATTTTGGATTGGTAAAAGCGATGGAATTGCTGATACAATGACTAACTTAATAGTTTGTTTTGATACCTATCCAGGAACTATTTTCAAAGGGATTACAAAAATTTTATTATATACTTTAGTACCAGTTGGAATATCAGCATATATGCCTATGGAAGTACTAGGAAAGTTTAATTTATTATATTTTGTTATCATTATAATTTATACAGTATTAATTACTATGTTTGCTTTCTTTATTTTTAATAAAGGGTTAAAAAGATATAGTTCAAGTAATTTAATGGTGGCAAAAATTTAAAAAAAACAATTGATTAACAAAAAAATGTTTGTTATATTCTAAATGTATTAATTAAACCTCACAAATGTTAATATGACATCTAAATGTCGATAGCATGTGTTTCTTGGGTGAGGAAGAATCACATATGATGCGGGAAAATTTACCTTAACATGGGTATATTTCCCGTTTTTTTATTTGAAAGGATGATAGAGAAATTATGTAAAATTATAAAATAACTTGAGACCAGAAATTTTCGACCTCAAGCTAAAAATTATTTTTAATATCAAAATTATTTAAATGTATTTTATGGAGGCAAAAATGAATGATTTAATTGAAAGTAAAATAAAAATAGAAGATTTAGTATATGAAATTAGAAGTGTAGAGGTTATGCTTGATTCTGATTTAGCAATGCTATATGAAGTTGAAACAAAAAGAATTAATGAGGCAGTAAAAAATAATTTAGATAAATTTCCGGAGAGAATTTCTTGGAAATTAACAAAAGACGAAGCAAATAACTTGAGACCAGAAATTTTCGACCCCAAGTGTGACAAATAATTATGGAGGTAGAAGATATTTACCAAGAGTCTTTACAGAACAAGGAATTTATATGCTTGCTACAATATTGAAATCGAGTGGTGCAACAAAAGTATCAATTGCAATTATGGACACATTTGTTAAAATGAGGCATTACATTAATTACAATAAATATATGTTACCAAATAGAATGTTACTTCTCGAAGATAAAGTTGATAATAATACAAAAAGAATAAATCAATTATTTGATATGTTTGATCCTAAAGATATTACAAAAGAATAAATATGAGAAAGAATTTAATAATATAGAATTTATACGAAAAGATATATTTCACGATAGATTTATAATATTAGATAGAAAAAACTATTTTCTTGTGGTTCACCGTTTAAAGATTTAGGCAAAAAATGTTTTGCTATTAATTTGATGGAAGATAAAATTATATTAAATGAATTATTAAACAAAATATTAAACTAATTTAAATAAAAGTACTAAAAATAAAAAAACATATGGTATAATTGTTTTGAAAGAGAGAAATATTATGACAGTTAAAAATATAATAAAAATATGTAATGGAAAACTTTTATGTGGTGATGAAAATATAGTATGCGAAAACTTTTCTAAAGATACAAGAACTATAAACTTTGGTGATGTTTATGTTGGTATTAAAGGTGAAAATTTTGATGGTAATTTATTTTATAAAGATGCTATTAAAAATGGTGCAAGTGTATGTATTTTAGATAATGAAGATGTAGTTGATGAAAAATTTGGTACTATCATTATTGTAAATGATTCTATTTTAGCACTCGGCGCTCTTGCATCTTACAAAAGAGATTTATATGATATTCCCGTTATTGCGGTAACTGGTAGTGTAGGAAAAACCTCAGTTAAAGATATGATTCATGAAGTATTAAAAATGAAATATGATGTTTTATGTACAAAAGAAAATTTTAATAATAACATTGGAGTTCCCCTTACTATTTTAGGATTAAAAAATCATGAAGCTTTAATTGTAGAAATGGGAATGAATCATATGAAAGAACTTTCTTATTTGTCTAAAATAGCAAAACCAACAATGGCAGTAATTACTAATATTGGAACAGCTCATATTGGAAATCTTGGAAGTAGAGAAAATATTTTAAAAGCTAAACTTGAGGTTCTTGATGGTATGAATGGTGGTAAGTTATTTATAAATAATGATAATGATATGCTTCAGAAAGTCCAGTATGATAATTTAGTAACAGTAGGTATAGAAAATAAAAGTGATTTTATGGCTACCAATATAAAAGAGGATGCTTTTTCTTCACAATTTAAGATTAATAATGACGATATAAAACTAAATGTTGGCAGTAATGCTTTTATCTATAATGCTTTATTTGCTTATGCAGTTGGTGAATCCTTAAATGTTCCTAAAAATAATATTGAAATTGCTTTAAAAAGCTTCAAATTAAGTCCCCATCGATTAGAAAAATTTGAAACAAAAAAATATACTATAATTGATGATACTTATAATGCGAGTTTAGATTCAGTTAAAAATTCATTAGGACTTTTAAGTAAAATACTAGGAAGAAAAGTTTTTATATTTGCCGATATTCTTGAGGCAGATGGTTTTACAAAAGAAATTCATGAAGATGTTGCTGAAAGTATAATAGAAAATAAAATTGATGTAACTATTTGTGTAGGAAATCAGTCTAAATATACTTATGAAAAACTTAAAACAAATAATATAGAAACATATTATTTTGAAAATAATAATGATTTAATAAATAATTTAAATTCTATTTTAAAAGAAAAAGATACAATTTTAATAAAAGGATCACATTCAATGAAGTTAATTGAGGTAGTAAACTATTTAAAAAACAATTAAAGCTTTAATAAAACCCTTCACATTATCTTGTGAGGGGTTATTGATAGTTTTCAATAGAATCAAACTTTATTCGTTTAATACTTCTGTATAACTGTTTACATTCATTATTTAGTTTTCCTTTTAAATTAAATAAAAGTGTATAAATTATATATTCATCGTAAAGGGATATATCATTAATATTTGAGTTTTCTAAAATTGAAAATTCCTTAATAAATTTCTTTAATCCATTTAACTTTGCATTTAACTCCATTGATTTTTTTGTTTTTATAATTAAATTAAATTTATTTTCAAATATACAGAATGTTGGCAAAATACAAAATGTTAAAACATAAGTTATTATCGTAGTGTAACCAAGTTTTGAAATATTAAAATATACGCATATAGTTATTAGAGAATAAATTATTAACCATATCATTATGAATGACAAGAAATTACATATTATATTTTTACTTTTATCTATTATAATATAATTTTCTTTTATCATTTCTTTTGTCAAAAGTCGTTTATATTCTTTTTTAATTTTAAAATTAAATTTTTTAATATGTCTAATTGCAAATTTTTCCGATTCTGTTAAAAGATTTACATCACCAATAAAAATAATTTTATTATCTTTTATATTAATGATTTTTCTCATTTGTAAGTGTAATAATAGTGCTATTAATTCATCTGAAAAACTAATTCTATTTTTATAGCAAAATGATAAAATTGCTGGTGATACATTTTTTATAATGCCGCGATAATATTCTATATCTTTAACTTCGTATGTTTTTTCAATTTTTTTAACATATATTTTATCTTTTAAATACTTTATTGGCATTGAACCGAAACCTAAAATAAATAGTGAGGTTGACATACTTAACATTATTAGTATGATGATGTCATATATTTTCGATGAACTATTTTCTATGATATTTTTAAAATAAGGATTATTATAAAATATACTGAAAATTAAAGTAGTTAATATAACATATGAAATAATTATAAAAAAATATTTTTTTATTGTTTCAATAATAAAACTAGTATCAATCTTTTTATCAACATTTTTTAAATAAATTTTTATTAAAATTATAGTTGTTATTATTGCCATAATTATACCTAACATAATTAATCATCCTATCTTTCTAAAAAGATTTTAACATAATAAAATATTTTAGTCAATTTTATCAAAATACAACAAATTATAGAAAAAAGTATTGACAACTATCTTAAAAAAGATGTATATTAATTGCAATATTATTTTGAGAGGGAGTTATTATGAAAGTATTTATGCAAAGAAATTTAAATATTTTTATTAATTACATGAATGATTGCTGTGATTTTGCTTGCCTTTCAAATTTAGTGCGATAAGCGTGCTTGTGGGTTTAACCCTTTGAGCGTGCTTGTCGCTTTTTTTGTAGAATGGAGGTTGTTATGAAAAAAATTACTTTGGAGGATTTACTTAAGAAAATAACTGAGTATAATCCTGGAGAGGAAGAAAAAATTAGAAAAGCTTATGAGTATGCAAAGATGCTTCATCAAGGCCAATTTAGACAAAGTGGCGAAGAATATATAATTCATCCACTTAATGTTGCTTACATTTTAGCAGATATGCATGCAGATAGTGATACTGTTTGTGCAGGATTATTACATGATACGATTGAGGATACCCATGTTACTAAGGAAGACATTGCTCATGATTTTAATCAAAATATAGCAATGCTTGTGGATGGTGTAACTAAACTTGCAAAAATGAATTTTTCTTCGAAACAAGATGCAAATTATGCAAATACTAGAAAAATTATAACAGGGATAACCGAAGATGTTAGAATAATAATTATTAAACTTGCGGACCGTCTTCACAATATGCGTACACTTCAGTTTAAAACAGAATTTAAACAAAAAGAAAATTCTCTTGAAACTATGGAAATATTTGTACCGCTTGCTTATTTAATTGGCGCGTATCGAATTAAAAGTGAACTCGAGGATTTATCTATGCAGTATTTAAAACCTGATGCTTATAAAAACTTAAATGAAAAACTATGTAAATTAAGCGAAAGTAATAATGAAGTTTTAAATGAAATGCTTTATAAAATTAAAGAAATTTTAAAAAGTAAAGATGTTCCAAATGAGATTAAAATAAGAACTAAAAATATTTATGGAATTTATAAAAGAATGAATGAAGGGCAAAAGCTTTCGGATATTCACGATTTATTAGCACTTAAGATTATGGTTAAAGAGGTTGATGATTGCTATAGGACTTTAGGTTATATTCATAGACTTTATCATCCAGTAAATGATAAATTTAAAGATTATATTTCTAATCCAAAAACTAACATGTATCAAAGCTTACATACAACAGTTTTTGGACCAAATGAAAAACTTGTTCAAACCCAAGTAAGAACATTTGAAATGGATAAAGTTGCTTCTTTTGGACTTACTGCTTATTGGGAAAATGAAAGAGGAAATGCAAGAGATATTATGCAAAATGATCTAAAAAATAAATATCAATTTTTTGCATCACTTGCTCAACTTAATTCGATGTTTACTGATAATCAAGAATTTGTAAATAATGTTAAAAGTGAATTATTTTCCCAAAATATATACGTTTATACATCAAAAGGAGATGTTGTTGAGCTTCCTAAAGGATCTACGGTTATTGATTATGTTTATAAACTAGATAGTAACCTTGGCAATATTTTAGTAGGTGCTTATATAAATGATGAATATAAAGATGCGAGTTATGTACTTCAGAATAAAGATAGAGTAAGAGTTGTTACTAATGATATGTCTTTTGGACCAAGAAAGGATTGGCTAAATATTGCTCATACTTCTTTAGCAAGAAGAAAAATAATGGAGTTTAGTGAAAGATTATAAAAAATAAAAAGGTTTAAATAAGGCGGATTAATGGATATAAAAGAATATTTAAATAAAGAAGTTAATGTTATTGTAGATAGACCACTTGCTACAAAGCATACTAAACACGGATTTATATATATGCTTAACTATGGTTATGTTCCAAATACTATAAGTGGTGATGGCGAAGAAATAGATGCATATTTACTCGGAGAGTTTGAAAGTGTATCATCTTCAAAAGGAAAAGTAATTGCCATAATTCATAGAACTAATGACGATGATGATAAATTAGTTGTATCTGTAAATGGTAAAAATTATAGTGATGATGCAATAAAAGCACTTACCGAATTTCAAGAAAGATATTTCAAATCAGTTATTATAAGATAAATAAGGAGAATATATGAATATAGAATATGAATGTAGATTACTAGAAATAAATAAAGAAAATTTTGAAAAATTACTTTTAGAAAAAGGTGCAGTTAAAAAAGACGATTATTTTCAAAAAAGGTACACTTATGATTTTAATCCTAAAAAGGAAAATAAATGGATTAGACTTCGAACTAATGGAAAAATTAATACTTTGACCATCAAAGAAATAACTAATAACAAGGCTATAGATGGAACAAATGAACTAGAAATCGAAGTATCAGATTTTAAAAAAACAAATGAAATATTAAAACAGTTAGGCTATATATATCGAAATTATCAGGAAAACAAAAGAACAACTTATACTTTAGATGGCGTTGAAATTGATATAGATTCTTGGCCAATGATTCCAACTTATGTAGAAATTGAAGGAAAAAGTAAAGAAGATGTTTATAAAATAATTGATAAATTAAATCTTTCTAAAAAGGATGTAACTTCTTTAGATGTAACTGGTATTTATAATGATATATATAATATTGATGTACTTAACATAAAAGAGTTAAAATTTTAATTTAATATATTATAAAATTATGTTATACTTTATCTATAAGGTAGGTAGATATGAATAAAATAGTTATAATTGGTTGTGGAAATGTAGGAATGAGTTATGCATATAGTCTTTTAAATCAAAGTACGCCAGTAAATGAACTTGTTTTAATTGATATAAATCAAGATAAAATAATAGGTGAAGTAATGGATCTTAATCATTGTCTTGCTTTTTCACCATCAAAGATTGATATAAAAGTGGGTACTTATGAGGATTGTAAAGATGCCAAAATAATTGTGATTGCGGCTGGTGCTAATCAAAATCCTGGTGAAACAAGAATGGATTTAATATATAAAAATGCTATAATTTTTAAAGAGATTATTGATAGTGTTATGAAATCAGGTTTTGATGGTTACTTTTTAATAGCAACAAATCCACTTGATATAATGACTTATTTAACATTTAAATATTCTGGTTTTGCTCCGAATAAAGTAATTGGAACTGGTACAAGTTTAGATACTGCAAGACTTAGGTTTTTAATTAGTGAAAAAGTGGGTGTTAATCCAAAAGATATTAATGCTTATGTTATCGGAGAGCATGGTGATAGTGAGTTTACTTTATGGTCATCAGCACTTGTGGGTAGTGAAAAAATTGATAAATATTTAACCGAGGAAGAAAAAATAAGCATAGAAAATGATGTTAAAAATGCAGCTTATGAAATAATAAATAAAAAAGGAGCTACTTATTATGGAGTAGCAATGTGTTTAACAAGAATTACTAATGCAATATTAAATAATGAGAATTCAATTATTACAGTATCTAGTTATGATAAAGAAAATGATGTATTTTTTGGAGTACCAACAATAGTTAATAAAGATGGTGCAAGTAAAAAAATGTATATTGAACTTGATAGAAATGAAACTCAAAAACTTATTAATTCAATTTTTGCTTTAAAAGAGGCTATTAAAAAAGTTGAAAACTCTTAATAATTATGCTAAAATAACTTTGTTAGCAGGTGATGAAGCCTTACAACCTTCGGATGCTAAAACGCATATTCAGCGATAAAGAATAAAGATGTATGATTAACTTCATAAAGTAGGGTGGTACCGCGAGAAGACTCGTCCCTATGTTTATGGAGTTTTTATTTTGAAAGGATGGTAAAAATGGGTATTTATGAAGAATTAGAATGGAGAGGTTTAATAAAGGATATATCTTCTCCCGAGTTAAAAGAAAAATTAAATAAAGGTGGTATGACTTTTTATATTGGTACAGATCCAACAGGCGATAGTATGCATATTGGTCACTTTTCATCATTTTTGATTGCCACAAGGCTTAAAAGAGCAGGACATAATCCAATACTTTTAGTTGGAGGAGGAACTGGCCTTATTGGTGATCCAAAACCAACGGCCGAAAGAGCAATGATATCTTATGAAGCAGTTAATCATAATGTAGAATGTTTAACAAAACAAGCAAAAGATATTTTTGGCTTTGAGGTTGTAAATAATTATGATTGGTTAAAAAATATTAATTTTATTGATTTTTTAAGAGATTATGGCAAATATTTTAGTATTGGTTATATGCTTGACAAAGATATTATTAAAAGAAGACTTGATGCCGGCATAACTTATACAGAATTTTCCTATATGATAATGCAAGCAATGGATTTTGAACATTTATATAATGAAAGAGGCGTTACTATGCAAGTTGCAGGTCAAGATCAATGGGGAAATATCACTGCAGGTATTGAACTTATTAGAAAAAAAGATGGTAAAGAAGCCTTTGCCTTTACAATGCCGCTTATTACGAAAAGTGATGGAACTAAGTTTGGTAAAACCGAAGGTAAAGCTATTTGGCTAGATAAAAATAAAACAACTCCTTATGAAATGTATCAATTCTTTGTTAATGTAGAAGACTCTATGGTAATTGATTATCTGAAAAAATTTACTTTCCTTTCTAAAGAGGAAATCGAGGTAATTGAAAAAGAACATAATCTTCATCCAGAGGAAAGACTTGCTCATAAAACTCTTGCTAAAGAAGTTATTACATTTATTCATGGAGAAAAAGCTTATGAAGATGCTTTAAAACAAGCAAGTGCCTTATTTAATGGAAATATTTCTTCATTAGGTGCGGAAAATCTTTTAAATGAATTTAAGGATGTTCCTCACTTTACAGTAAAAGAAAATGAAAATATTTTAGATATGCTTGTAAATAATAAAATTTGTGTTTCTAAAAGAGAAGCAAGAGAAATGGTTAGTGCTGGTGCAATTTCAATAAATGGAAATAAAGAAGTTAATTTGGATAAAATAATTACCCGAGATGATTTAATTGAAGAAAAAGTTTTATTACTTAAAAAAGGTAAAAAGAATTATTTTTTAGGAACAAAATAGTTCTTTTTTTATTTTTTATATATAAAGTAATTGAAAAAAAAACTAAAATTTGATATATTAATCTTATGATAAGGAGAGAGCAATGAAAAATAATAGTTTGACAAATAAAGAATTTCTAATTGCTATAATTTCAATAGTCTTTTTCCTAGTACTTATTGTAGCAAGTACATATGCTTATTTTGGTTCTTTTTCAGCGGACACAAATAATCGAGTACATGTAAATATTACAACAGAGGAGGGTGTTACCAGCGTATTTACAAGTGAAAAATCCTCATTAAGTTTACAAATTCCTCCGGCAAATATGAGTGAGGCTAATGCTAATAATACTCTCGCTGCCGCTTCGAATGCTACATTTAATATTACCCTTGATTCTGCGAGTACAAGTATAAAAACTAGATGTACCTATGATGTAATTTTTGAATATGATTCATCATCAAAAGTTTATGGAAAAGTAAATGAAACTGATTCTAAATATCTCGAGGCCACTAAAATTGATGGGGTTGTTGCCTCTAAAGAACTTACTATGAAAATAGATGCTCCATCTGGTACAAATAATTATAGTAATGAAACAAATTTTGATTATAATTCAACTTGGTCAAAAAGTGATGCTGGTAATCCAATGAAAACTTTGGTGTCAAATGCCACGATTATAAGCGAAGGCACTAAAGCAATATATACATTTATTTTTGAACTTAAATTTTATAATTTAACAGAGCATCAAGCAAATATGGAAAACCAAACACTAAGTGGTTACATATATGCTAAAAAAACAAATTGTGAAAATGTCTCTTAAATAGAGATTTTTTTATTTTCGTTATTTTGACAAATCCATATTTTTTTGCTACAATATAGGCATCTAATGGGGGAAAAATGGAACTATTAAATATTTTAAAAGAAACATATAAAAGTTTTTATGTCGAAGACCAAAAAATATTTGATTTATCTTTTCCTGTGTTTATTGAAACTATTACTAGTAAAGAATATGAAAAAATATTAAATGATCCGTTTACTCTTAAATATATTTATGAGAATATTGATAAACTTTTAAATGTTAAAGATTTTTATAAAATTAAATTATTAAATAATGAATTATTTTTGAAACTAATAAAAAACAGAGATATTTTAAAAATATTACTTTCTTTAGAAAAAGATGAGGATAAAATTGATTTATTATTAAACGATATTATTTCATCAAGAATATTCAATAATCATTTTTTAATATTTGATATTTTAAACTTGAATTTTAAATCTGAAGAAAGTTATATAAATTTGTTAAATAAAGTATCTTCGAAAGCTAAAATTATTATTTTGAAAGGCATCGTCAATGAAGATTTTGTAGTAAAATTATTAAAACAAATTAATATTGAAAAGGAAATGGATTTGATGATGCTTTTAAGAAGATTTAAAAAAGATGAAAATAAATTATTGTTTTTAAATAAACTATCTAATCCACAATACATTTCGCAAATAATTATATCATTGAATGATAAAAAATATATTAAAGATAATTTTGATATTTTAACTAATAGTTATAAATTAGCTTATTTAAGAACTCTTTCAGATTCAGAAAAAATTTATTATATAGAAAATACTTATTATAATCTTGATTTAATAGCAAGTTTGGATAACATAGATTTGTTATTTAAGTATTTTGTAAGATTAAAATTATATGAAGAACAAAAGATAGTTATAGAGAAAGTTAGAGATGATGAGATCAAATATAGTTTATTTAAATTAATGCGTTTATCATATGATGAATATATAGAAATGGTAATGTTATTAATTAAAACAATAAATGATAAACATATAAAATTAGAGCTTATTTCCGTATTAAAAAATGAAGGCATCAATAATGCTATAAAAACAAATGAAGAATATGTTGACTTTTCAAATGAAGAAGTAGAGGCATACCATAATGTTGATGAAACTATTACTATTGGATTAGAACTTGAATGTTCTCATGAATTAAATAAATCATATATTGCTTTAGGTTCTCTTTTAAAGTCATGGTCTTTTAAGGAGGAAGGCACTGTTGGAAATGGAATTGAAATTACTTCAAGAATACTAAATTATAATGAAAATGATTTAAAAGAAATTAAATTTGTATGTAACTTTTTAAAAGAAAATGGTTTTACAATTACAAAAGACTGTGGGGGTCATATTCATTTGGGATTTGATTATATAAAAAGTATAACTCATTTACAACTTATTTATTATATATATATTCATTGCGAAGAAATATTTGCTTTTATGTTTAATAAAGAAAATTCCCCTTTAAGGGATGGTGCTAAAGCTAATGCACGATTTATAAAAAATGATATTTTAAATATGTATGGAAGATATATTCAAACAAATGCAGATACTTTAAAAGGATTTTCTTACTTACTTGGTATTGCTCAAAAAGACAGATTTGCTAGTTTAAATATATTAAATGCTTTTAGTGGTAATAAAAATACTTTGGAAATAAGAATACCAAATGGAACAATTGATTTTGATGATTTACATTTAAATATAATACTTTTTACAAGATTATTACAAAAGGCAAAATATTTTTCAGAAAATGTTAGTGATAAAAAACTTTTAAAAAAATTATTAATTTTATCCGAAGATATTCCGATTGAAGATAAGAAAAATTATTTACTTGATATTTTATTTGAAGAAGATTATGAATTAAAAAATATATTTTATGATAGATTTGAAGCAAATTATAATTTAATTAAGTCAAGAAGTCTTACAAAAAAATAACTACCTGAAATTAGCAAAATTATATTTAAAATAACCTCATAAAGAAGCTGAATATTTTCGGCTTCTTTTTTTTAGAAAATGATTATATTACCTTGAATAAATATTTTACTTTTGGTACAATTATTATGTATGATAAGAAAGGGTAAGATGTATGAAAAATAAAAGTCTTGTAACGATAATTTTAGTAAGTGTAATAACTTTTGCAGCACTAGTGTTCTCATTATATAAATTTGTTTTGAAAGAAAAAACAGTTTTTTACAGTGATGGTTATGTAAGTATTACTGATAGTGATGTGCCTGAAAAAGCTTATTTTATAAAGGGTACAGAGTATAAAAAAGGTTATAGTGATGATGTAATATTTACCTCAAAAGATGATAAAAAAACAGTTGCTAGTATATATTCTTTTGCATTTTATAACGATAAATCAATAAGCTATTTAAATGATGGAGTACTTATGCCTCTTGATGATTTAAATGAAAAATATCTTTCTTATTACAATATCAAAAGTAAGTATTTAATTAATTATAAAGATGATAGATATATGATTAGTTCTAAGGATAAAGATATTACTTTTACAAGTTTTATTGGTAGAATTAGCGATACAAAATATATTGTTGCGGGTAAAAATTTAAAACTTAAATTAACAAGTTCAGAAAACATGTATGAAAATTATTATTTTGAATTTGAATTTATTGATGGTGGACTTGTTAGAATAACAAATGAAACTCTTAATATAGAAACAATTGCTTCAGAATGTTATATTATAACACCAGACAATGTAAAGATTGATTTAGATAAAAAAGTAATTAGTGTAAGTGATGAAGTTAAACTTAATTTATCTGAAATAGTAATAAATAGTGATCAGAATATAGATATAATTTATGATGACAAAAAGGATGATTCAGGTAAAGATGGTAATACCACAAATAATACAACTAATCCAAACAAACCTAACATAACTATTGAGGATAGGTATCAAGTAGAAACTGTAGTTGATTATAAAAAAGCTCCTTATGTAAGATTACTTTCAAGTAATGTTAACTCACATAAAATAGACATTAATTTTGATGTAGTTGATGATAATAATTTAATTACTTCCTCAGTATATGCTAAACTTTTAAATGTTAAAACTGGCGATGTAATAGATTTAAAAGAATATAAAACATATGGTAAGATTAATGAGTATATGTATGATGGCCTTCAAAGTGATAATAAATATATATTATCCATTTATGCATCTTATAAGGGCAACAGTGGTGTAGTAAGTGATTATGTATTATTCCAAAGAACATTTAATACCTCTGAGATTGGAGCAATGCTTGAACTTGATTATAAAGATAGTACATCATTATCTTATAACATAAACTTATCTAAATCATCTACATTTACATCTGGTACATTAAATTTATATGATGAAAAAGGAAATTTAGTGGATAGTTTAAGATTTACAAATGATGGTAAAAAATTGAATCATACATTTAATAATTTAAACCCTGATAAAAAATATACTGCTAAAATCGAAGATATAACTTATGGAAGTATAAGCTATCCAAATGGAGAGGCATCTAGTGTTATAACAAGTACTTTAAAAGTTAATCCATTTAAGGATACAAGCGTATTACCTAGCGTATCAGCAACAGTTAATAAAAAAGATTATTCAGTTACAATTGCTCTTGAAAATACAATTGATCCAAACAATTCAATAAAAAAAGTAATTTATATTATTTATGATGAAAATAATAATTTAGTAAAAAGTATTACTAAAGATAAACCGCTTGCTGAAACAATAAAGTTTGAAACCCCATTAGAAAAAAATAAAAATTATTATGTTAATGCCGTTATTAGTGTTAATGATAATGAAAAAACAATTGAATATCGTACAGAGAATAGTCCATTATTTAGTATGAACAATTTACAAAGTCCAACGATTAGTGCAAAAAATTTATTTGTAAGTGCATCTACAGTAACTGGACAATTCACAATTTATGATGTTGATAATACAATTGATAAAGATAAAAATATTTATGTAGAATATAAAAATATGAGTAATGGTGAAGTTAATACTGTGCCTCTAACTTATGTAGATTGTATAAATGAGGAAAGTGAAACTACAAAATGTGCAAGCATAAATCTAACAATGCTTAAAAGTTCTACAAAATATACTTTAGATTTGTATGCTTATTATGATTTAAAAGATGAAAATAAACCTGCTGGGGTTAATTTTGTAGATAGAACTTTAATATTTACAACTGAAGCAAATGTCGTTAAGACAAATATGGAAAGCATCACTTTAACCGATGAAGAAGCATTTAAAGATATATTTAATGTTAATGTTAATCTTGAAGTGACTAAGCTAATTGATGAGAGTATATCTGCAGATGTTATTAAAGAGAATTTTAAAAGTTTTGAAATTGAACTTTGTGAAGGAACATTATACAATAATTCACATATATCCTCAATTAATGTTACAGAAAATATAGTAGAGGACTATTTTGATGGTACTAAAAAGCTTACTCTTGCTGATTTTGGTTATACACTTGATATGCTTCGTGAAAGACATAAAGATGGTATAATTTCTAAAAATTATGTAATCTTTGTAAAAAATGGTATAAGTGGAAGTGATTCAGTTGTATTTGACCCAGGATATTTAGAATTTAGAATTAATGATTCACTTTTAGTACTTGCTTCTGGAGAAGCTTCAATAGAGGTTACTCAAATTCCTAATGCTGGTAAAGATGAAAATCTAAAAGATGATACAACTATTGGATTAAAAATTACTCCTATTTTAAAAGATACAACTACTGAGGATGATGAATCTACAAATAATAATTCAATTAAAAAATATATTAAAAAAATAAATTATACTATATATGATATAACTAATGGTAAAGATGAAGCTAATTCAATTAAAATTACTGATGAGCTTGAGTTAACAGCCTCAGATAATTTACCAGAGAAAACACTATATTTCTCAGATTATGAATTTCTTAAAAGAGGTCATATTTATAGTGTAGAATATACTTTATCACTTAAATTTACTCCTGAAAGTAATGAAATATTATTCCCATTTGATAAAGATGATTTAAGTAAGAACGAACCTGTTGTGTCAAATGATATATTTGTCCTTAAGGAAGTTCCTACTATATATATGTTTGTATGGGAATCAAGTGAAAACTTTATTACATATAAATATGAAATAATTGATAAAGATTCGTCTTTAAATGAAAATGATACTAAAATTTATTATAGTATAGGTGAAGATGAAACTATTAATCCAGCAGAAAGTATCAATTGTGTAAAACCACTTAGAGCATATAATGCCTCAAAATATAAATGTGCGAAAATTAATAATTTAAATAAGCTTGATAATTATAATACTTATTTAAATGTTAAATTGATTGATAATGAATCTTATGCGAGCAGTTATGCTAAAGTAAATGAAAAAGTATTTAATGGCATTAGTCCACTTAATATGAACTATGAGGTTATTAAAAGTGAAAATAGACTAATGTATAATAACTTATTAATGCTTAAGTTAAATGGCGAAACATCAAAAGTAGCATCATACAATTTAACAATTTCTGATGGAACATCTTCATTTAAAATAGAAAATATAAATAATAATAAAACAGAAAATTTCCTAGATTCAATTGGTGGAAACAAAATTACTTATACAAAAGGAAACGATAGTAAAACTTGGAAATATACTGGTTATGATAAAAATAACGAATTACTTCATACAGCATATATAGCATCATGTAATGAAAATGATCTTTGCTTATATTTGGATTATTCTAAATTATATTATTCTTCATTATTCGGATCATTATTTGAAAATTATAAAAATAAAAACATCTCAATTACCCTTGAAGGTTTATATGATACAGGTAAAGTAGGATTCTTAGGTAATACTAATAAAAATTATGCTTTTGTTAAAAGTGATACGGGCGAGTATATTTTATTATTCGATAGGAATTTTACTTTATCACAAAATGCAATTGGAGCTTATTATCCATTTACTTCCGGAGGATATTTTGTTGATGATGATGAGCCTGGTACTGGCAATAACACTTATAAAGATGATAACTATTTTGTAGGAAATATCTACTTTAAAAACTTAGCTTCAAGATATTTTGCCAATAAAAACGAAATATACTTTGAAAGAAAAGTTGATTATAGAGTTGATGAAAAAGGTGTATCAGTATACCTTACTAAAGATTATGAGACAATTGATATTAAAGAGCTTGCTACATCAGAAATAAATACAACAGATAACTTGTTTACTTATGATACTGTTGTACCATCACTTAAAGTTAACTTGGTATCACCAACTATTAATGGTGCAAAGATTAATATGCAAATATCTGGTATTAAAGAAAGTGATATTGATATAGAAAATAATGTTAAATATTTATATTTAGAAATTGGCAATGATAATTATAGTAATGTTATTAAAATTAATAAAGATGAGTTAACTTCTCAAAGTGGCACCATAAGTGGAAATAAATATGAAATAAAAACTGGTTCAGATTACTTACTAAATGTAAAATCGGTTAAAGTTAATAATAGTGTTATTACAGACTATAAATATGATTATTTAAATAAAGTAATTAGTTTTGATACAACTGATTATGATGGGCAAAATATTGACATAACATATGAGATAACATTATATGGATTAGATATTAATACTGAATATAATTTAAAAGCTTATATGATGATATCTGGTAAAAAAGTGTACTTAACTGATTCAGTAAGTATGTTATATGAAACGGTTAATTATTCATTTAAAACTTTAAGTGAAAAAGATGTTCTTGTAAATAATACTTCGTTTGATATTAATTCACTTGAGGATTACTCAAAAAGGCTATTAAATTTAAATTATAAAATTTCTGATATAATTGGTATTAAATCATTAAAATATGAAATTTGTTCAAATGGTGTGTGTGCAGAAAATATTCAAACTTGTGATAATAATAATTATAATGTCCTTGGAGGAAACACTTGTGTTAAATCAAATAATTATGATATATCAGCATCATTTGATATAACTGGTGATAGCTTTGTATTTGGTAAAGATTATAATACTAAAATAGTGGCTAAAGTTGATACAACAGCTGGTGAAAAAGAAATAAATATTTATGATAATAATGTAAA
Organism: uncultured Bacilli bacterium; assembly: GCA_934097085.1. GTDB lineage: Bacteria > Bacillota_I > Bacilli_A > RF39 > UBA660 > UBA6448. The sequence continues at coordinate 30,821 of CAKONK010000005.1, read as the reverse complement.
TGTTAAAGGTTTAAGTTCACCAAAATTAGATGTTATAAAAGCAAGTCACTATAATACAAATGATGGATATTATTTGAATTTTAAAATATCATTTAATGATCCAGATAAAGTTGTTACAAGTGGAAATTACAAAGCTTATTTAGCAGTTCTACAAAATGGAGAATATAAAGTAGTAGGCGGATCTGAAGAAGTTAAAAATATATTTAGTTCAAATAATAAAACGAAATATACAAATCTCGAAGAAAATAAACAATATTACTTTATTATTGAGTATGATACATATATAAATAATGATGGAACTACTGCACTTGAACATCATTTTGATAGATATTTAATGTTTACCTTAAATAATTATCGTATTAATACTGGACTTGTTCAATATATTGCAGATAACTACGTAGGTGAAGATCAAAATATTTATGGACAAACTACTTTAAGATTTGGATATGCAGCAAATATTATGAAAGATAATGTACCACAGGAACCTGATGAAGATTACATCGAACAAGAGGCATATGTAGTTGGTATAACTTATGCAATTAACTCAATTGAAAGTTCTGTTGGTAATATTTACATTTCAGGTACAAAGATGTTTGATGAATTAAGTACTGAAGAAGATGATAAGATTATCTACATTACAGGTTCAACAGAAAGTTCTGTAGTCGGAGATAGTTATTACCAAATTATGCTAAAACATAATGGTACTAAAGGTCAAAATTCTAATGCTTATGCATATACTGATGAACTTATATTAAGAAGTGCTGGTTATAACATTGTATATAAATTCTATCTAGGTGGAGCTATAACTAAAGATTTAGATACTGAGGAAAAATGTTTAGCAAATGCGATTTCAAATAAATGGAATAATGAGAAGAAAGAATGTTATATTCTTGGTGCTGAAAATAATGCTACAACAAGAACAGAGGATAAGAAAAGAGGGTAGAAAATGAGAAAATTAAATTCAAAAAATAAACTTTTAATTTTAGGACTATCAATTTTTACCTTCTTAGTTCTTGCTGCTTTATGTGTATTTATAATATTTAAAGTAAAAGACTATAATGTTAAATATGAAGTTGATTCAGTAAGTTATCTTTATAATAAAGCTGGTGAATTAATAACTATTAAAGATAAAAGCTATATTAAAAAAGACTTTTTAGGAGGATATTATTTGATTCAAGATAAAAAGAAGATTTCTCTTGGAAATAAGGTAGTCATCTTTAATAGTTCAACAAGTGAGATGAAACTTCTTGGAACATTTTATGAAGTAAAAGATAATGGTGAAACTCAAAAATATACAAATGAATCAATATTTTCTTCATTATCAAATAAGATATTTAAAATATCAGATAGAAAGTATTTACTTACTGGTAAAGTAATTAAGAGTGAAGATGATTTATTAAATGCGGAAAATTATTTAATTGTGGATTTAGATAAGGTTGGAAATTCTTATGTATATAATAACTTAATAAGTTATAAATCGTTTGGAATTTTAAACTTAAAATTAGGTAACTTTACATTTAAAACTAATGAGGAAAAATTAATTTATGATGATAAAGAGTTTGACCTTGCTAAGATAAGTGGCTCAACAAATGAATATTTTGATAAAAAATATGAAGAACAAAAACCTGATAATGATGGAAATGGGTCAGAAAATGTATATCCAGATGATAATAATTATACATTTATCAATAATATTCATCAAACAATAACGAATAATAAATATGTTACGCATAAAACAACTGTCCTTGATAGTAAATCAGATAGTACTAGTATAACAGTGTCGTATATGGTATATGATCCACTTACTGAGTTTACCAGTGTATATATAGTTGTTAAACTTGGAGAGTCTGAAGTTGGAAGATTTACTGTAGATCCTTCATCGACGACATATGAAATAAAGGGATTACTACCAGGACAAGAATATACTTTAGAGTTCTATTATGATTTTAAAGATAATGATAATGTAATAAGTCAAAAATTTGATGAGATAAAAGTTAAAACAAAATCTGTAAATGGACAAATTACACTTGATAAAGTTAGTACAAATAGTGTATCATATATATTGAAAGTAGATGGTAGTATTGATTATGCAAAAGCAAATCTTTATATAGATGATGTTTTAGTGGCAACTGATAGTAATTTAAATTTAGATCTTGCACAAAATGGTGGCTACACAGGTTCATTTAGTTATTCTGGGACAGGAAATGTTGCTAAAATAGTAATCGAAGATGCTACATTTAATAATGCAAATATGGGCGTAATTGCCACATATAAATATATTTTATAAGAAGGAGTGATAATATGGAAAGCGTACTTTATGCAACAATGTTAGCAGTTGGTATAATCTTAGGTCTTACATTTTTAGGTTTATCAATTGGCTTAGGTATTATGGGAGGTAAAATAGCGGAGTCTATTGGTAGAAATCCAGAGACTAAGAATGATGTTATTCATTCAATAATGACCATTCTAGTCGTTTTAGCGGTATTTTTATTATTCTTATTTACCTTTATTTACATTCTTTTATATCTAAATCCGTTTGTTAGCTAATGGAAATAGTATTACTTTTAATATTAACTGGATTACTTTCAGTTATAATGTTCTTTTCTTTGAAAAAACTTATTGAGAGCTTAAATAAAGATAGTCAAAAATATTATTTTAAGACTATGCAAGCTCTTGATAAGAAAATCGAAGAGAAAAATAAAGAATATTCAAATGAAATTATAAATAATGAAGAAAACGAAGAGGATAAAAAGAAGGTAGAAAAAAGTTTTGCTATCGATAAAACTTTGCTTGATATTTATAATAACGCTGATTATGAAAATGAAAATGCTTTAAAAATAGCTAATAAAGTTGATCAAATTTTTAAAGTTGATGAAGATAAAATAATATCTGATTTTGTTAAAAATAATGAGGTTGATGAAAATTATAAATATTATCAAAGTATTTATGATAGGTTTAGTCCAAATCTAATATATAAACTTAAAATGCTTGATAAAGATAATCAAATTAAAGAAATTTCTAAAATGCTTTCAGATGAGGAATATAAAGTTTTTTATGATTATGTTAAAACTCATAAGTTTAAGTTAAATAAGTTTTTATTAGATTTTGAATTAAATATAGAAAAAACAAATCCAGTTATCGAAGTTATAACTGGTGATAAAAGTAAGAATTATAATCATATTAATCCATATGTAAAAACTTCTTATAGCGATGATATCTATAAAGGAATTATAATTAAATATCAGGATAGAATTTATGATTATAGCATAAATGAAAGGGATGTGTGACTTGTGAGTGTTATGTGGGATGAAATAGCAAAAGATGTTATGAAAGATATTAATGAAGAAAATAATGTCTTTTCTATTGGTAAAGTTATTAATATTACCGGAAGTATGATTGAGGTAGCGGGCCTTAAGGATGTTGCATTTTTTGAAAGTGTAAGCATATTAAATAAAGCAAAAGGCTATGTATCAGCAATCTACGAAAATACGGTAAACATTTCTTTAGTAGAACAAAACGATACTGTTTTAATTGGGGACAAAGTTTATACACTAAATAAAAACTTTAAAGTATCTTTTTCAATGGATAGTTTAGGAAAAGTAGTGGATGTCTTTGGAAATGATTTAATAAGTGGTAAAAAGTTTGATAATTTACTAGAGTTTGATGTAGAAACAGGTAATATTCCTTTAGTTGAAAGAAGTGAAGTTAAAAGGGAATTTTTAACAGGTATTGCTGGTATTGATTTATTCTATCCAATCGGTAAAGGTCAAAGACAACTTATAATTGGTGATAAGAAAACTGGTAAAACTCAAATTTGTCTTGATATGATTGCAAATCAAAAAAGCACGAGAATGCTTTGTATTTATGTAGCGATTGGCAAGACAAAAAAGGAAGTTAAACAAATTTATTATGAACTTACAAAGATGGGGGCTATGAGTTATACAATTATAATGGCATCTTTCTTTGATGATTTACCTGCGAAAAGTTATGTTACACCATATGCTGCAACAAGTGTTGCAAAATATTTTATGAGACAAGGTTTAGATGTTCTTGTAATATTTGATGATTTAAAGAAACATGCAGATATTTATAGACATATGAGTTTAGCCGCTAAAAAGGTACCAGGAAGAGATGCGTACCCATCAGATATATTCTATACACACGCAAGACTACTTGAAAATGGCTGTCAGCATATAGGAGGAGGTTCAATTACAATGATTCCAGTAGTTGAAACTCGAAGTGGAGATATTACAGATTATATCTCAACAAATATTATTTCAATTTGTGATGGACAACTTGTTTTATCACTTAAGAAATTTAATAAAGGTGAACGCCCCGCAATTGATTACGGACTTTCAGTATCAAGACTTGGTGGAGCTGTTCAATCAAGAGAAATGAAAAAAGTTGGTATTAAAATTAAACAAGATTTACTTTCATATTTGGAAATTAGAGATATTTATGAACTAGTTAATCTTGATGATTTAGGAGAAAATATGAAAAATCGTATGGTCGAAGGTCAAAAGATTTTATCTAAACTAAATCAATATAAATATAGTCCTCTTACAAAAGAGGAAATGACAACTCTATTTGATGATATTAAGGAGGTAAAATAATGATAGTTGGTAAAGTACTTAGTATATTAGATGTTTCCATTAAAGTTATTTTATCTACTGATGATCTTGAAATCGGAGATATACTTACTACTAAAGATGGTAAATTTAATTTTGAGGTAGTATCATTAAACTCAGTCGAGGCAACTTGTATTACTCTTGAATCTAACTGGGGACTTAAAAAAGGTGAAAAACTTTATAAAAAAGCTAAAGGTATTGAAATAGAATACTCTGATAGAGCAATAGGTCGTGTATTTGACTCTTATGGTAATGTTGTTGATGGTAAACCATTTACAAGTGAGAAAAGGAAAATTACAAGAAATGATACAATAAGCCTTCAGGATCTTGATATTGAGGCTAAACCACTTTGGACTGGTATTAAGATTATAGATTTCTTTGCTCCAATCCAAAGAGGATTTAAAATTGGTTTAATCGGTGGTGCCGGAGTAGGTAAAACCGTTCTAATCCGTGAGCTTATTCACAATATTTATAATTCAACAAGTGCTAATGCAATATTTATTGGTGCAGGAGAGCGTTCTAGGGAAGGTAAAGAACTTATCGAAGAAATGGATAAGAATGGTCTACTTGATAAAATTGCTTTAGTATTTGGTCAAATGGGTTCAAACCCAGTTTCAAGAAGTAAATCAATTGAATCTGGTCTTACTATTGCGGAGTATCTTCGTGATGAAAAGAAAAAAGATGCTCTTGTATTTATTGATAATGTATACCGTTTTATACAAGCTCGAAGTGAAATATCAATGGAACTTAAAGAAATACTTGTAGAAAATGGTTATATGGCTAATATGAATGAACTAATTAGTAAGATTGAGGAAAGAGCAAACTCTACTAAAGACGGAGCAATTACATCATTTCAAACAATTTATGTTCCAGCTGATGATTTAAATGATGAAGCCGTTCAAAATATTTCCTCATATATGGATGGACAAATTACTCTTGATCGTAAGATGAGTGAAAAAGGTTTATATCCCGCAATTAATGTGTTTAAATCTACTTCAAAACTTGTAGATATTGATGTTTTAGGAGAAAGACATTATAATCTTTTAAAGAAAGCATTAGCATATTACACAAGATATGATGAACTCGAAGAGGTTATAGCAATACTTGGTGTTGATGAAATGAGTGAGGAAGATAAAAATATTTTCTATCGAACAAGAAAACTTAGAAATTATTTCTCACAACCACTTTTTGCATCAGAATCATTTACTAATATGCCAGGTGTAAAAGTAGATATCGAAGATATTTTAAATGATGTAGAAAATATTTTAAATGGTAAATATGATTTCATTGATGAATTATCATTTTTATATATAGGTGCATATGGAAAATAAGGGAATACTTGTAAATGTATTTGAACTTGAAACAGGTCTTACAACTTACAAGGATTGTGAATATATAAGAATAACTGATGAGAAATATAATTTACTTGTTATGCTTGATTATACACCAATAATTGGCGAAGTAAATGGTAAAATTGATATTATGTATAATGGACAGGAAATACATTATGATGGTGTTAAAGCAAGTTTTATGAATAGTAATAATGTCTTTAATTTAATGATTCAAGGGAGGAAATAATGGTAGAATTTATTCAAAAATATTTATTTTTTGTAATTGTTTTTTCCCTTTTCCTTGTTCTTATTTTTGCTCTTTATTTCATTTTAAAAAAACAAGGTAAAAATAATTATAATTTATATGGAATGTTTTTAAATCTAAAAAATAACGAGATATTTGCTTTAAGTTTAATTATTATTAATTACTTATTTCTTACATATTTTCTTATTTTTAAATTAGATTTTAGCGTTGCCTTTGTGGTAGTTAGCGAGGCTTTAATACTAATAAGCTTTATTTTAGTATTAAAATGGAAAGCACTTTTTATAAATCTACTTATAAATGGTGTCAATGTTTCAACAATTTACCTTGCTAATTTAATTAATGAAATAAAACTTGCGAATACCGAAAATTACATTTATTTCTTTTTACAAGTAGCAATAAATTTATTTGGATTATTCTTTTATATGTTTACACATTTAAAATTTATAAAAGATATTAGGAAGGTAAAAAATGAAAAAGAAAATAATTAATTTTTTTAAGAAAAATTATATTGTCGTATCAATAGTTTTAGGACTTATACTTGTAATCATAAGTACAATTATTATTGTGAAGATTATAAATAACTCTAATAAGGTAGAACTTAAAAGTGTTCATGAAAAAGTTTATCAATATGATTTACTTAAAAAAAATACTTATGAAGCACTTATTACATATGAAAATGATAATATAATTGACATAAAAAATAATGGAAGTGAGATAGATGAAGATTCTATAATTTATTCTGAAGCACTTTCTAAAATAATTTTACCTAAAAAAATGATAATTTATTTTTATAATAAAAATAATGAAAGTTATAGTTTACCAAAATATACAGTTATCGAAGATAATAAATCATTATTTACAATAAAGTATAATAAAAAAGAAGCTCTAAAAAATAATTTCTTTTTATATGATAACGAAGATACTTATGTTGTATTTGAACCTTGCATCTTAAAATATAATGGAAATGAAATAAATCTTTCAAGATTTAGCTTTGTTTATGTAAATAGTAATTATATTATGTATTATGATTATGCAAATAGTAGATTTTATTATGAAGATACTAAAATAACAGGTGCATCACTTTATTTAAATGATTATATAATTGATTTAATTAATGATGCTTCGGTTAAAGACAAAAATGTAAATTTACTTAATAGAAATATAGATACTCTTTCTATATTAAAGGAGGATTAAAATGGATTTAGTAGGAAAAACGCTTTGCGATGAAACTGGCGAAGAATTCGTTGTATTAAAACTTATTAATTACAAAGCTATTAAATGTGCTTACGCCGCAAGTGTGAGTAGTGATGAAAAAAGGATATTTCAAGTTTCTGGGAATGGGCTTATATCAATTGATAGTAAGAAAATGATTAATGATATTACACAAATGTTAATTGATAGTAAAGATATTAAAGATGAAGCCAGAAAGATTAAAGATGGGGAATCTATAGCGGATTATCTAAAATATTTAGATGAGTTTTATAAAACTAGAATTAATACAATAATGTAGGTGAAATATGAAAAATATAAAACCTATAGTACAAGTTATGAATTTATTTTCCTTAGTTAGAATAAATTCTGCGAAAAGTAAAGTCGAAGAATTTGGTATGACAAGTACAGTTCTTACTAAAATAATTTCTTCGATTATGTATAATGATAATATAGTTCTTGATAAAAATTCAATAGAACCTGATATGACAAAACCAACACTTAATATTTATATTGCCTCAGATTATGGATTTTGTTCTTCATATAATCAGGTTGTTTCTCAAAAAATTAAAGAAACTAAAGATGATTATAAAATTATAATTGGCCGAAAAATTGTTTATCAAGATGATAAAACAGTTATGAAAATTGCTAAAGATGATTTTTATAAAGAGCTTAATAGATTAAATAAATATCTAACAAAGGCTGTAAATGAGAAGAGTTATAGTAAAATAGTTATTTATTATAATCATTATTATAACTTCTCCAAAAGTGAGTTTACCTCAATGCAGGTGTTTCCAGTGGTTTACGATGAAAGTGCAAAAGAGAATGTTGATTTTTTAATCGAAACTGATATTAAAAGCTTTATAAATAATTTAATAGTTTATTATGTTTGTTATGAACTTGAAATATGTGAGATATTTTCTTGGGCAAGTGAAAATGTAATTAGAAATGCGATGACTTCCTCAGCACTAAAAAAACTTGATGAACTTGAGATGGAAGAAAAACTTCGTGAACTTAGAAAGATTCGTGAAAAAGGTCTTAAGAAAAATATTGAAAATTCTAAAAAAGTAATATTTACAAATAATGAAGATGAAGATGACATTTGACAAAATGAATAAGTTAAGATAAAATGATAGTGAGGTTAATGTATGAATAAAAAAGGACAAGCTTTAGTAGAATATATTTTAATTATTGCTCTTGTAAGCGTACTTGCAATTGCTTTAGTTAACTATTTTGGTGGTTATTTAAAAGATTCAATCACTAAGACAAGCTGCTCTATGATTGGCCAAGAATATGTTGCTGGTGATAAACCAGGTGATGGTAAATGTAAATAAATTAGTTTTTCTAATTTATTTTTTATGGGAGGAAATTTATGGAAAAAGATTTAAAATTAATTGTTATGAAAGGAGCGGAAAGTTTAGGCGAAAAGGTAGATATTTATTTAAAAAAAGCCTTTAATACGGATAAAACATTTATTGTAAAAACAGCAAATCCTAGATTTAATAATGGCGAAGCAAAGGCTCTTATTAATGAGTCAATTAGAAATGATGACGTTTATATTTTATGTGATATAGGAAATCACAGTATTGATTATGAAATGTTTCATAAAACTTCCTATATGAGCCCAGATGAACATTTTCAAGATTTAAAAAGATTTATTTGTGCTTGTATGGGACATGCAAATAGGCTTAATGTTATTATGCCCATTTTATACGAGTCAAGGCAACATCGAAGAAAAGGAAGAGAATCGCTAGATTGTGCTATGGCTCTTCAGGAACTTGAAAGATTAGGTGTTAAAGAAATAATTACCTTTGATGCCCATGATCCAAATATTCAAAATGCTATACCTTGTTCATCATTTGATAGTTTCTATGTAACCACAAATATAATTGAATCAATGTTAAAAGAGGATCAAAATATGTTAAATAATCCAGATAATTATTTAGTAATATCTCCGGATGTTGGAGCAATGGATAGAGCAAGATTCTATGCTGATATGCTTGGTACTGATGTTGGTATCTGTTATAAACGAAGAGATTTAAGCAAGATCATAAACGGCAAAAATCCTGTAGTTGCTCACGAATATTTAGGAAAAGATGTTAAGGGAAAAAATCTTCTTATAGTAGATGATATGATAGCATCAGGTGGTTCTATATTAGACTGTGCAAAAATGATGAAAGAAAAAGGTGCTGAAAATATTTCTCTTGCGGCAACATTTTCACTATTTACCGAAGGTAAAGAAAAATTCGAAGAATATCATAATAAAGGAATTATTACAAAAGTATACTCAACAAATCTTACTTATTTAGATGATGATATAAAAAAAGAACCTTGGTTCGAAGAAGTTGATTGTTCAGAAAATATTTCTGAAATTATTTATAAATTATATTTAGGGCAAAGTATTTCACCACTTTTAAATGGTAAAGAAAAAGCCACTGAACTTGTAAGAAGTCTAAGAAAGAAAAATTAGACTTTTTTTTATTATGTTTTTGTGGTAATATTATAAAGTAGGTGGTAGAAGATGGATATAGATTTAATAATTATTATTTTATTAATAATACTAACGATAGTATTTTTCAGAAAATTTAGTAATGTTGTATATATAATTTGTATACTAGATATATTTTTAAGACTATTAGATATAATAGAAAGAATGCTTGGCGTACCTGAGTTTTCAGCACTTGTTAATAAATATTTTCATAATTCTATTTATCATATAATAGTATCAAACACCTCAGGTATAATAGAAACCATACTTATATGGCTTTATATAGCAATATATTGTGCATTTTTATATTATGTTATTAGAACATTTTTTAGAAAAAAGAAATAAGGTCCTATGGACTTTTTTTGTTGAATGCTTTATAATACTTTAACAAGTGGTGGTTATATAATGCATTATAATGAATTTGTTCATCATTTGTTTTTACATAAAGATTTAGATGAATATTTAATTAAACATAAAAAGTTCATAGTAACTAATTTTCAAAGATTAATAAGAGAAAAGATTTTAGTTAGTTTTAATAATATAGATTATGTATTTAATTATTATGATGATTTTTATTATAAGTTTTTTATAGCAAAAATAATTAATGAAGAAAATATTAAAGTAGAGTACCTTTTAAAAATAGAGTATAATAAAGTTTGTGATTATAGTAAAGATAAATATTTATATGATGCAATATTATCATTGAATGAAGATATAAATAAATTAAAATTAATTGATTTAGTTTTAGATAAAAAATTAAAATCTAAAATATATATGTCTTTAAAAGATAAAGAATTGATTAAAAAAAATATAAAAAATTTAACACATGAAGATGGACTTTCTTTTTTACTTTCACTTTCTGATAAAGAAAAAATAGAATATATTAATAAAGGTTATTATGTACCAATATTAATTTGTTCATTATCTATAGAAAACTTTTATAAAGAGTTTGGTTTAATATCTGATACAAATAAACTAGAGTGTATAGATAAAATAGAAATACCATCGGTTAAATTTGAGGTTCTTAAAGAGTATCAAAATCTTTTTTCAAAGGAAACTTTAAATGCGTATATGTCAAAAATTTACGCTGATACAGTTGATCTAGCTTTAAGAGAAAAAATACAAACTTTTTTAAATAATGTTGCATTTAATAGGGTTATTTATAGTAATACTTTATTTAGTAAACAAAAAGAATTAAATGAACTTAATCCTCTTATTTATAATTTGAATTTAGCAAAGAATTATTCTATTGGATTAGAATTAGAAACATGTCATGAAAATTATAAAATGTTTTTAAATTTAGAAAGATTTTTAGTAAATTGGATTTTTAAAGAGGAAACAACAGTAACTAATGGAGTAGAAATTAATTCAAATATTCTTTATTACAATAAAAGGTCTTTAAGAGAACTTTTATATTTATGTAACTTTTTAAATGAGTATGATTTTAAAATTAATGATGAATGCTCTAATCATATTCATATTGGTTTTGATGCCTTTAACAGTGTGAAAGAAGTAAAAACATTATTAGAACTATTTGCTAATAATGAAAATATTTTTTATATGATGGCAAATGAAAAAGAAACTCCTTTGAGAAAATATTATGCTAGTTATGCAAGCCCAATTTCAGTTTATTTAGAAAATGCAATTTACTTACATAAATTAAGTGATACTAAGGATTTATTTGATTTTATGTATGAACTTAATTGTTGCCAAGAGGACCGTTTAGTGGCAATAAATTTTTCAAATGTCTTTTCATTTAGAAAAAATACAGTAGAGTTTAGAATGTCAAATGGTCAAACTAAATATGAAGAAATTCTTTTAAATATGGTTTTATATCTTAAACTCGTAGATACTGCAGTTAAATATAAAAAAATAGATCCAAAATTATTTAATTATATGACAGATATTAATGTTCCCGAAGAAGAAAGAAAGTCATTATTATTAAGACTTTTATTCAAAGATAATCAAACTTTAATAGATAAATTTGATGAAAGATATGAAACAAATAATGAGATAAATTCAAAATTACAAAGAACTATTCATTACAATAGACAAGTTAGATTTTAAAATTATATTATTAATTTTATAAATTAAAAAGTAAAACATCTTGCATAAATATATGAATAAATGTTATATTATAAATAGGTGAACGTGAAGGAAGTTTGCGTTGCCAAATGTTTTTAAGATTTGAAAACGCTATTTAAGTTAGCATTGCTATAATAAACTCTTTAATGAGCTCATATAACTTTACAAAAACTTGAACGGCGTTTTCTATTTTATCTATGTTGTAATAACAAATCAGAAATAGTATGCATAAAAACTCGAATTTAATAATCTTATCTTTAGACATAAGCATCATCCTCCTTCCAGAATTTTTGATTTATTTCAAACCCCCTGAAACTTGGTGGCAACGCCAGTTCCTGCACGTTCGAGTAGTTATTATACATATAAAAAAATCAATTGCAACAAATTCGACAAAATATGTCAAAATAAGACATGAGTTAGTTATGAAAATATAAAATTAGCATAAAAATATGTTAATTTTTTTTATTAAAGAAAAAATACTAAGATTGGTCTTAATCCCAGTATTTATCTTGTTCGTTTTTTCCTATATTATGTAGATATAAGAAAAAATATCCTCGTATTTACGTTACTTTCAATATAATTAAACCATTTTTTTATTCTTTTTTCAAGTACCTTTTAACGAAAAATAGAACTATGTTTTTCTCAAATCTACATAATTTAAGAAACATATTCCTAGTATTTATGCGGGATGGAGTAGTTATGAATATAAAAATAAAAATTGGCTTGTTCGTATTTATTATTATAGGGGTAGTAATATTAAATATTACTTATAAAAATAAAACTATTAAAACTAATAGAAAAAGTAATTTAGCAATAATGATTAAAGAAGATTCCGGAGAATATGTAAGTTCTAATGAAATTCCAAAAGGTAATTATGTTTTAAATGAAGAAAAAACAATATGCGAAAATGGAGGAAAAGTAGTTAGTTATAATAATTCTACAGGACAAATAGGATTTTCATTTTTAGGTTCGGATAGATGCTCTTTATATTTTGATAAAATAATAGATACACAAAATCCTGTTATAACAAATTTAAATATAAATGGAACTACAGTAACTGCAACGTTAACTGATAATTTAGAACTTGCAGGTTATGGAATAAGTACAAGTAATAGTGTTGAACCAACAAGTTGGACTTCGATAAATGGAACATCTTATAACTTAAGTATTAACATTACTACTGAAGGGACCTATTATTTATGGGTAAAAGATAGCTCTGGAAATGTTGCTAAAAAAGAGTTTACCATATCTTTAGGTACAGCAATAACTACATTACTTTCAACATCAACACCAGATGTTTATAATGAAAATGGTTTAAGATATGAAGGAGCAAATCCCAATAATTATATATGTTTAGATAATAAAAAAAGTGGAAGTTGTTCAAGTAGTTCTCTATTATTTAGAATAATAGGTTTATTTGATGAAGATACCTCATCAGATGGAACCTCTAGTAGTGGTACTAAAAAACTACTTAAAATAATAGATACGAATAATTATGGTGGAACAAGTGGCAAATATTGGAATTCATCGGGAACAAACAATTGGAGTACAGCATCACTCAAAACAGAATTAAATGGAACATACTTGACTGCTTTATTAAGTACTTCAAATGTAAATAGTAAACTTTCGAGTGCAATAGCAAATGCAAAATGGCATTTAGGAAGACCTAATGATAATAATTCTAAAACACTTACTGCAGAGAGTGTTTACTCACAGGAAAGAAATACAAGTACATATTATGGTAGTAATCCATCAAATATATATGCAAAGGTTAGTTTAATGTACCCAAGCGATTATGGTTATGCAACTATAGGTGGCTCTACAGTGAATAAAACTGCATGTAGAAATCAATCCTTATATAAATGGGATGACTCATCATATAGTGAGTGTAAAAATAATGATTGGTTATTTACATCTCAAAATAATTTTGTAACCTATGCAGAATGGTTACTTTCGCCTTATGATGATTTAAATTTCAAAATTGTTGCTATATTGAGTTCAACTGGGAATATATATTTTCAAGGAAGCCCTGCTAATAGCAACCTATTAGCGGTTCGTCCTACATTTTACATTGATGCTAGTATATTAAAAATAGTTGGAGGAACAGGTACCTCTACAGATCCATATCATATTGGATAAAAATATTATTCAAATTGCTTGCATAAATATATTAATAAATGATATATTATAAATAGGTGAACGTGCAAGATATCACGTTACCCAATTTTTTTTCGAATAGCGTTATCCTATATATTAGAATTCAAAAGTTGTAATAAGCAAATGATGAATTCTATTATACTATGGATGACGCTTCTTATTTTATCTTGATTTGATACAACCAAGTAAAATAATATGATCCAGATTAGTAGTTTTTCGTGCGTTTTTTTTCACACACATTCCTCCTCTCCATTGAAATCAAAGATGCAAAATTACACCCAAAACCCTCTGGACTGTTGGAAATGTAACACTATTCCTGCACGTTCGAGTAGTTATTATACATATATAAAATATATTGATTTTTTTGTAATAACTTTTTTTATTTATCATAATCTTTAATAGAAAAGGTGAAAAATGGAAAATGAAAATGTAATTGCCTCATTAAGTAAAAGAGCAGGAGGAGAAATATATCTAGGTGTAGTTGGAGCAGTTAGAACTGGTAAATCAACTTTTATTAAAAGATTTATTGAAGGGTTAGTTGTTCCAAATATTACTGATGAATATGAAAAGAAAAAATGCTTAGATGAGGTACCACAATCGGCTCAAGGAAAACAAGTTATGACTACTGAGCCAAAGTTTGTTCCTTCCTCTGGAGCAAAAATTAAAGTTGATGAGTTTGAAACTAATATAAAACTTGTTGACTGTGTAGGTTATGTAATAAACGATGCTACAGGTTTTTTAGATAGTGATGGAAACCCTAGAATGGTAAAAAGTCCATGGTTTGACGATTATATTCCTTTAACTGAGGCAGCTGAACTAGGTACTGAAAAAGTTATAAAAGATCATGCCACTATTGGAATTGTTGTTACTACTGATGGAAGCATTACTGATATTGCTAGAGAAAATTATGTTGCAGCTGAAGAAAAAGTTATTCATGAACTTAAAGAAATTGGTAAACCATTTATTGTAATTTTAAACTCTAAAACACCAGATAAATTTGAAACTAAAGAGCTTGCTAAGAAAATGGAAGAGGAATATAGTGTTCCGATAATATGTTCAAGTGTTGATACTGTTTCAAAAGATGAACTTAATAATATGCTTAGAACAGCCCTTTATGAATTCCCAGTAGTGGATATCAATGTAAATATTCCTAAATGGATTGATATTCTTCCTATGGAAAATGAAATTAAAATGCATTACTTAGAAAAAATTAAAGAGGCTATTTATAAAGTAAATAAATTAAAAGATGTAGATGCCATAAATAACATATTTTTAGAAAGTGAATATATTTCTAAAAGTTATATATCAAATTTTGATACATCGACAGGAAATGTTACTATAACTTTAGAAAGTAGTGAAGAACTATATGAAAAAGTTTTAAAGGAAAGTATAGGTAATAAAGAAATAACTAAATCTAGTTTACTTAATATGTTTATATCTTATAATGAAAATGAAAGTGAACTTAAAAATATTAAAAGCGCTATTAAAATGGCTAAGAATACTGGTTATGGAATAATGCATCCAACTATTAAAGATATGAAACTTTCAACACCAGAGATTATTAAACAGGGAAGTAGATTTGGTGTTAAATTAAAAGCTCAAGCAAGTTCTGTACATTTAATAAGAGTTGATGTAGAGTCTACTTTTGAACCTATTATAGGATCTGAAATGCAATCCAAAGAACTTATTGACTATATTATGAAAGACTATGAAACTGATAAAAATAGTATTTGGAAAAGTGAAATCTTTGGTCGAAGTCTAGAACAAATTGTCAAAGAGGGTATTGAAGCCAAACTTGCTATGATGCCAGAAACGGCCAGATTTAAACTTGCAAATACAGTTACAAAAATAGTCAATAAAGGTGCTAATAACCTAATTGCCATTGTAATTTAGCAAAAAAGTGCAAACATTTTGTAAAATATGCACTTTTTTTATTGATTTTTCCTAAGAAGTTTGATATCGTTAATTTGTAAGGTAGTTATGCCTTATAAATAATATAGGAGGTATTAAACATGTCTAAAACTGAATTAGTAGAATTTATCGCTAATAAAGCTGGCTTAACAAAAGCTGATGCAACTCGTGCATTAGATGCTTGTCTTGAAGGAATTGTTTCTGGTCTTAAAGAAGATGGAAAAGTTGCTTTAGTTGGTTTTGGTACATTCTCTGCTAAAAAAAGAGCAGCTAGAGAAGGAATCAACCCACTTACTAAAGAACCTCTTAAAATTCCTGCAAAAACAGTTGCTTCATTTAAAGCTGGTAGCAAATTAAAAGACGCTTTAAATTAGTTTGAAAATAAAGACTAGAAATTCTAGTCTTTTTTCAATTTTTTTAAGTAAAAAACTTTACAAACTTTATAAAATAGTATATTATTTAATTAAGGTAGTGATAGAAAGTATGAACGATAATAAAAAAGTATTAACTTATTGTCCAAATTTTTATAAAATTATTGAGTTTAAACCAATCGAAGGTGATGAGGTTACTAAGTCTATTATTAAAATGTACAAAGAATATATTTTTAAAGTTGATATAAATATTAATGAAAATATAATTGAAATAGGTAAGCTTGATGAAGCTGTATCAAAATATATTGATGATTATATATTTAGAAAAGAACTAAAAAAAGGTTTACAAGAATTAAAAGTAAAAAATGATTGCAAAGATATATTAAAATTTGTAATTGATTATATAATAAGCTTATTTAATAGATATAAAGCTAGTAATACAAGAGTTATTTATATATCTAGATGGATATAATTAACTCTTTTTTTTATTAGCTAAAAATAAAATAGGTAAAACACATATATATAAAATATAAGTAATTCTTTTATAAATAAAAAGTAAATATTCATAATTATTATTAATAAAAAATGAGTTTATAAATATTATAATTAGTACTACTATTATACCAATTTTACGTGTTAAAATACTATTAATTTTTTTTATAGTACAAGTTAGTAAATAATATAAATCAAAAAGCCATATTAATGAGGCAAAGTTTTCTACATTTTCAATAAATGATGATATTTGTATTTTTTTAAGTACCATATATTCTGGATAACTATACATGTTAATTAAACTTCTTCCTAAAATACTTACTATTGCAAAACATATTATTAAAGTAATTATATTAGTTATAATATAAGAAGTTATATAATCTTTAGTACTGTAGTCTTCATCATTTAAAAGAAGTAGTGGACAAGTAGATATAATAGCATAAAATAAAATACTTTTTATCATATTTTTATTTTTAAAAGTAAAAAGTGGTAAAATATTTTTAATTTCCATATGAGGTAATAAGGCAAAAAAATTAAGTGTAATAGTAATTATACTAAAAAAAGTTAGTGCTAATGCTAAATATTTCATTACATCTTTATCTTTAGTGGAAATATAATAGCAAAGTAGTATACTTGGTAAAATAATAAATATTTTAGGTGTTTTATTAAGAAAAAATGATGATATGAAGGTAGTTATTATAATTGATGAAAGCAAAATAAAAAACATATATAAAAGTATTTCAAATATTTTAGTTTTTTTATTAAGTTTAATTTTTGAATAAATGAAGACAAAACATATTCCGAGTAAAATACCAAAAATAAATGAAATTAAGGCATTTGTTCCCACCAAAAAGAAAGAATAGGAAAAAAGTAGTCCTAAAGAAAGTGATCTTGATAAAAGATATATTTCACATAATTTATATTTATTAGTTTTCAAAATTAAATATTAGTCCTTTCTTATCTATTTTAATATTTGTATTAAGGTAATAATCAAAGTTTTTAAATACATTTATTTCTTTTCTAGTCTTTTCATAGTATAGATTATTTACTTCGAGAATGTCTAAATTATCATTTTTAAGTCCTTCGATAAATTTTAATAATTTTTCATTTAATATTTTTTTAAAATCATCATTAAGGTATTGGTATGTTTTTTCATCTTTTAAATTAATATCTGTTGTATTTACTCTTATTTCTCCCAAAGCATCAATATTATAAATAACTGTATTATTTTTAATTTCTATTTTACCTTTACCAGAGTATATATTTATAGCAATTATTTTATTATCAACTTTCTTATTTAAAGTTAAACTTGCTTTTCCTTTGATAATTAAGTTAAACAAAGCACTTTCTTCATTTGTTAAAGTTTTTACATATTCATACTCCTTAAATGCAGATAATCCTAGTTCAATAATTTCCTTTTTATCATTAATTGTAAAGGTATTTATAAGAGCATTTGATAATTTACTTGTAAAGAATTTTGTTGTGGCTTCGAAGTTTTGATCAATTGAAATATTATTTTGTTCTTCATTTGATTTAATCATTTTAAATATTTTATTTCCAATATCTGGATCTACTTCATCAGATTTATCTAAAATATCTTTAGCTCTAGCATTTTTAATTAAAATAAAGAAAAATTCATTTTTAACATCTGGATTTCTAAGAATATAATCTACAATTTCTTTAGTATATTTTTTAGCCACTGTTTCATCAATAGCAATTATTTTTAAATGATAAAAATAAGGTTTATTATTTACTTTTAATGAAGCATTATTAAAAGCATCAGTAATATTTTTGCCTTCGGCTGATATAGTGTAAGATTTATTAATTTTGCCTTCACCTGTGGAGTTATCATTTAATATTTCATAAGTAACAATAAATTTATCATCAGCTTTATCATAATCAATACCTATTGAGGATATAAAGGCTAGATCATTTATTTCAGTATAGTTATAACAACCAGTAAGAAAAATAATTATTATAATTAATAATAGTTTTTTCATGATTTCTCCTTTGTAACGTTACTTGATAAAAGTTCACTTCTTTTGTTATTATGCATTTTAAATAATGTTTCTTTAGTATAAGTCTTATCAAAAGGAAGTAGGGGAAACATGTAAGGGTAACCTATTGATTTTGCACTAATAAGATCTGTTAAAAAGAATAAAAATCCTATTAAAAGACCATATAGTCCTAAAAATGATGCACAAATAAGACAAATAAATCTATAATATCTTAACGAATTTGTTACCTCAATTTCAGGAAAAATTAAACTTGATATATAAGTAAAAGAGGTTACAATTATCATTATCGGAGTAATAAGACCCGCACTTACTGCAGATTCTCCTAAAACAAGGGCACCAAGTATTGAAATCGCCGAACCATATTTTGTAGGAAATCTCAAATCACTTTCTCTTAAAATTTCACAAATACCAAGCATTAAAAAACACTCTATTATAGCAGGGAAGGGGATGCCATTTCTTTGAATAGAAAAATTTATCATAAGACTCGAAGGTATAGATTCTTGGTTAAAACCAACAATAGCAATATAAAATGCAGGAGTAACCATTGATAGAATATAAGATGATAGTCTTAATAATTTAGTTACATTAATATTAAAATCTTTTGTATAATCATCAGAAAATGGATTTATAAAATCAATAAAAAATGCTGGTAAGATTAAAGCGGTTGGACTATCATTTGCAAGCAAGACTATTTTACCTTCGGCTAATGCTCTTGCACATCTATCAGGCCTTTCGGTAGCAATTATCGTAGGGAAATGAGGATTTTCAGATAAATATTTTTTTAAATTTTCACTATCGTTAATAAGGTCAATATCCACTTTTTCGAGTTTTTGATAAGCCATATCAACAAGTTTAGTTTTAGTTATGCCTTCGATATATAATATACCAATTTTAGTTTTAGAAATTCTTCCGATATCAAGATTTTTACATTTTAAATTACTTGTTTTAATGCGCCTTTTTATAAGGCCTAAATTAGTTTGATAATTTTCAATAAAGGCATTTCTTGGACCTTTTAACGAAGGCTCTATTTCATTAACCGAAATGCTCCTGTCAAGAGATGCACGAGTTTCAATAGCATATATTTTATTTTGATTAATTACAATAGTAAAACCATTATATAAAAAGTATTCTATTTTATTAAATTTTATTTTATTAACATTACTGCCAGGTACTTCATTTTCAAAGTTTCGAAGTTTATCAATGCTCGTAATTCTTTTTAAAATATATTCATTAATTTTATCTTGATTAACTAAAGTATCAAAAAAAATAACATAGATACTATGAAAGGGATTGATTTTAACTTTTCTTATAACTAAATCATCATTTTCTGAAAACATTTCCTTTATTTTATTTATCATATCTATATTATGGTTAAATTATTAAAAAATATGATATATATGACATAGTTCGACAATTTATTTTAAGGCTTGCATTTATAATACATCCTCACAGGGAGGTTATTATGCTAAAACCAAAAACTACAATTGATGAAATGATTAAATTACTTGAAAGTAAAAATATTAAATTTAAGTTAATGATGTAAAAAGGAAACTAAAAAAATTCTTTTACAAAAGAATCCCAATGAATAAAGAATATTATAAAGATAATGAACTACTAAAATCAGTATATGAATATTTTGATAAATTAATTAATTTTTATTATTAAATGGCATTGACAACATATAGTTAATTATGTTATATTGAAAATGCGTTGAAAAAATGTTAAATCATTTTTTTATGGGAAGTTGTTACGACAGCATCCTGATTTTTTATTTTAGGGACAATTGAAGTTCTTTTTTTTATAGTTCTACCATGATATAATTATTTTGGTGGTTAAAATGCAAGTACATATTGATAGAATGGATCATTTTGGTAATGGGATTGGAAATATCAATGGTAAAATTATTTTTGTAAAAGAAGCTCTTCCTGGTGAAACTGTTGATGTAACAATTACAAAAGATAAAAAAAGTTTTATGGAAGGAACTATTAATACAATTATTTATAAAAGTTCTAAAAGAGTAGAACCATTTTGTAAATATTTTGGTATATGTGGTGGATGCAGTTTATGTCATTTAAATTATGAAAATACTTTAGAATATAAAAAAGAAAGAGTTCAAAATATTTTATTTAAATATGATATTCCAGATATAAATGTAATAAAAAATGAAAACGATTTATATTATCGTAATAAAATAGAACTTAAAATAGTTGGTGGAAAACTTGGATTTTATGAAAAAAGAACTCATAATCTTATTGAAATAAAGGAGTGTAAAATAACTAAGAAATCAATTAATAAAGCATTTGAATTTGTTAAAAATATGAGGTTAAAAAATGCAAATGTTACTATAAGAGCAAATTATAATGATGAAGTTCTTATTATAATAGATTCTAAAGAAAAACCAGTTATTGTAAATCCCGAAGATTATAAAACCCTTGGAATAGTTTTAAATGATAAATGTATTTATGGACAAGATAATTTTATGGAGAAGATTGATAATTTATTTTTTACAGTAAGTTATAATTCATTTTTTCAAGTTAATAATTATATAAATTTAGAATTATTTAATTTAATAAAAGAAAATATTGTAGGAAAAACTGTACTAGATTTATATTCAGGTGTTGGAACATTATCTATTGTAGCAAGTAAAGTAGTAGATAAAGTTTATGCAATTGAGGTTATTCCTAATGCTGTTAAAAATGCTTTAATAAATGCAAAGATTAATAAATGTGATAATATTAATTTCATTTTAGGTAAAGTCGAGGATAAAATAGGCTTTATTAATGATAAAATTGATACTATTATTGTAGATCCTGCAAGATCGGGACTTGATAAAAAAACAATTGAGGTTATTAATAATATTTGTCCTCAACGGATTATTTATGTTTCTTGTGATACACAAAGTTTAGCAAATAATTTAGTAGATTTAACTAATTATGAAATAAAAAAGTTTTATATTTTAGATATGTTTTCTTATACATATCATATTGAATGCTTTTGCATATTAGATAGAAAATAAAAATATTAAATATTTAGAAAGGAAATATACGATATATGGAAAATGATATAATGAATATTATGAATGATATTAAATATGGTTATTTAGATATAAAGGGAAATATACATTATGTAATTGATAAAGACTTTGAAAGTTTATATAAATTACAGTCCCCAGGAGAAACTTTAAATAATAAAGTAGGAGTTTGTTGGGATCAAGTAGAATTAGAAAGATATTTATTTGATAAGGAAAACATTAAATTTAATACATATTTTATAGTATATTATTCAGATAATATTTGTCCAACACATACATTTTTAATATATAAAATTGATAATGACTATTATTGGTTTGAACATTCTTGGGAAAAATACCGTGGAATTAGAAAATATAGTTCAGAAAATAGTGCTTTAAAAGACATTAAAGAAAAGTTTATAAATGATGAATTAAATAATAATTATGATGATACAAATTTATTTATTTTTAAATATTCTAAACCAAGATATGGAATAAATTTATTAGAATTTTATCATCACTGTGAAAATGGCAAAGAAGTTATAGTATAAGGAGATAAATGATGGATAACTTAGTAAGAAAAATTGAACGAAGAAATAATGGTAATACTACAGTGGTAAGCGGAAATATAACTGAAGGGTGCATTTTTGAAAATACTTTGTTAGGTATAGGAACTTTAATTATTGATAAAGATTTTATTAGTGAAATGATTAAGATAGCACAAGGTATAATAGTTGAGGGTAATTTTATTAATTTATTAAGTAGATTTAATAGCCAAGTAAATGATTATTTTTATACGAGAGAAAGTAGTGAAATAAAAAGAGAAAATGTTTATAGTGATAATTTGGTTATTGATGATGAAGGCATGATTATTGGTACAAAAATATCAAGCTTAAAAGGCAAAAATATTGCTTTATGTAGTGAAAAATCTTTAGCGATGTATATTATTTTAAAATATTTATACGAAAATAAAATAATTACAAGGAGTCCCTCTTTAATGCTATCAAATTTGGAAACTGAAATTAATCCAGAAAATATTGAACCTCATGCTTTTTTAATGATTGATAAGGAATCTGATAATTATCCGTTTAAACATATATTATTTGATGTTCAAAATCCTACAGAGGTGGAAGATCAAAATAAAAATAAACATTTATTTACAGGATTGTATGCTTTATCGGACGAAGAGAAAGAAAATATTATTAATGGGTATAAATGTTCTCCATCATCTTTATATGAACTTTTAGGAAATTATCATGAAGTTGGCGTTAAAAGGATTTATGGTTCAAAAGATAAAAATTTAAAACAAAATGTATCATTTTTTTAAAATATAAACTAAGTTAACTACAAGAGAATTTTCTAATTTGGCATTATATTTCAAAGTGTGAAATAAATATTTTAGAGTTTTATCATTATTGTAGAAATGAAGGAGGTAAAAATGGATAGCATAGCAAAGAAGATTGTTAGGGCGGTTTTAGCAGTAATGTTTTTAATTACTTTTACTGGTTGTAATTCAAGGAAGGATGTAGAACATCTATCTGAAAAAGAATTAATAAAGTTAGTTGAAAATACTGTTAAAGAAGATGTTGAATTTGTCGAAAGAAATACTGATGATGAGGATAGATATGTTTATATATTTAATTTAGTAAATAGAAATATAGATTTTAAAGTATATGATTTAATAGAAAATTATGGTTTAAATATTGATAGTTCACAATTTTACGATAATTATAAGAATATTATAAGTTTTGGTAATTATTTTAGAAGCATAATAGAAAATTTAGAATCAGAAAGATTAAATATTTTAAATCAATATAATTTTGAGGAAGAATATTATAGTTTTGGTGGACACAATATAACTATAAAAGATTATAGTGATTTATCTAATTTAAGTAAATATATTGTACAGATTGATGATTTATATAATTTTAATATTAAAAAAAGCAAAAAAATTAAGTTCAATAATGAACTTATGACTGATTCAGTAAGCTTTTCTAAAACTGGTTGTGATATCGATGGAATTCCATATTCTACAAGCGATAATTCTAGACTTACATATGAAACAGTATTTAATGAACTAGAAAGAAATTATATTGAAAGACTAAAATGGTTTGGTTTAAAAGATGATTTAATTCCTCAAAATATTTGGAATAAGTATACAGTAAAAAAATAGAATATTAAATGTTAATAAAAATTGCGTAAGTTCCATCAAATATTGGTAGAGTTAAAATATATAAAATGATAGAATTTTTTGTGAAAGGAGAATATTATGGATTTAGGAGAAAAGATTGCAAATTTAAGAAAGAAAAATAATTTTTCACAAGAAGATTTAGCAGAAAGAGTTGGTGTAACAAGGCAAACAATATCAAAGTGGGAACTTGGAGAAACATCACCTGATATTATACAAGCAAAAACTTTATCAAAAATATTTAATATAAGTCTAGATGAACTTACCTCAAATGATATTAATAATGTTTTAGTACAAAAGGTTAGCAACACAGAACGTTTAGCGGGTATTATCATTAAACTATTAAAAATATTTGGTATTGGAATTGCAGTATTTACTCTTTTTCTATTTTTACTTTTTATTTTATTTAGGGTAGGAAATACTGATAGAGAAATTGTTGGTAAATCAAGAATTGAATGCATGTTAGATAATGAACAGTATGTTTATGAAATTGAATATAATAAAAATCTTCAGGTTATAAATGCCGGTGGAGATTCATTTATTGCTAATCACATTGATCTTTTAAAATATGATGATGCTAATGTAATGCTTGCGCATATTGAGGATTATTTTAAAGATCATAATGGTTCATGCAATACTACAGTAGAGTAGGACTTAGTGTCCTATTTTTATTTTCTGAAAATTGTATAGTAAAATGACTGAAAATTGTATAGTGTAAATCAAAATGTAAAGTGTATGTTAAATGATATACAATATTTATAAAAAAATATATACTATAAATAGGTGAAAATTTTATGAAAAAGAAAATAATAATCGTGGTAAGTGTTTTGGTAGTTATAATTATTGGTATTATAACATTTTTATTGCTAAATAAAAATGAGAAAGTTAAAAAGCCAATAGAAAAGTTTGATGATGTAATTATGTATACTATAACTTTAGATATAAACCCTAGTATTAAAATAGAACTTAATAAAGATAAAAAAGTTATAAATGTAATTGCTTTAAATGATGATGCTAAAGAAGTTATAAATGAAGATTTTAAAGAAAAAACTTTTGAGGAAGAAATTGAACTTTTATCTATTAATTTAAATAATAAACACCTTTTAGAGGATGCTACAATCATTGTTACAATTGAAAATATGGATGAAACTGAAGTTAAAGATATTTTAAATAAATCATTTGAAACAAAAAGTGTAACTTATGATTTATTAGTACCACAGGTTACTGAAAGTGCAAAAGAAATTGCTAGTAAATATAATATTAGTCATGGTAAAGCTGCATATTTAGAAAGTATTATAAATGAAAATCCTAAACTTAATATCGAAGATATTGCTTCTTCTTCAGTTAAGGAAATTGATGATAAAATAAATACTATAAAAGAGGAAGAAAAAAATAATAAACCAAATAATAGTGTAAGTTCACACAATAATGTAAAACCAAGCGTAGGAAGACCTACAAATGCACAAGATAAAAGTGGTGCTTGGTGTACTTATAATAGTAATAGGGCATTTAATGATACTTTTAATTACCCAGAAATGATAGCAATAAACAGAGTGTATGAAATTGGTGAAAATCAGGTTAGAAGTATTGATACTTCATATATAAATAATTCAGGTGCAGAACTTATTGATGATATAAGAGGCTCATATTGTAGACTTTATAAATATCATGCAAATACTGACTTAAAGAAATATTATGTATATATTGATTCTGTAACTGGAAGTATTGTTGATACAAAAGTCGAAGATATTCCAAAACCAAAAATAACTAGAGAAGAAGCTATTCAAATTGGACTTAATTATTTTTCTAATGTAGATACAAGTAATTGCCGTGTTGCACCTCAAGTAGATTATGATGAGGCTTATCAAGGCAGAATGAGTTATGGATTTTTCATGGAGTGTAATAGCGTTCAATATTCCGCTAGGATAGATGGTATAACTGGTGAAGTATTCGGAGTATTTTAAAAATATAAATTAATCGGAGGTAAAAATGACAAAAGAACAGTTTATTAATGCTCATCCAAATATTAAAATAAATAATACGATGTTTTTAAATGAAGATGGATTTCGTGACTTTACTGAGGAAGAATTATTAAATTTATGTTCTATTTCTTTTGATAATGCAAGTAAACTTTTTATGTATATTTATATGTATGATTACGATGAATATTATAAAAAAATGCTTATTACTACTTCTAAAACTTTACCTTTATTTTTTGATATATCAAATATAAATGATATTAATGGAAGTAGTTTTGATGATAAAAGATTTGATTATAATGTAATATTTAATGAATATGAAATACTTTTTAATAAAGGATTAATTAAAAATATAGATATAGATTATAAAGATATTAAAGATATAAAATTTATTAATGCATTTTTACAAATGAAAAAAGATTACATTCAAACAGGTAAACTTAATGATAAAGTTATATCTACTTTAAATGATCATTTAAAATCTAATATTCTTAAGGAAAATTCTAATTTGGAAAATATAGATTCTAAAATAAATGAAATTATTGGTTATTTATTAAGTGGTGATATAAATCTATGTGATATCATAGGATATAATTACAGTTCTTATAAAAGAATTTTAGTCGAAGGAAAATATAAAGATAAATTAAATAATTTTGATAATAACTCTTTAGAGGTACTACTTGATATTAAACCTAAACAAGTTAAAAACTTAATTACTGTAGTTCAAAATTCTTTCGAGGATTTTAAACATTATACTTATGATAGACAAATGCGTTTTGCTATTAATTTAATTGCAGTCTTAGGTTATCAAAACTCTGAAAAGTTAATTAATATGTTAAATAAAGATGAAAATAAATTTAGAAAAGTATTTAGTAGTTTATATTTAATGGATTTACAAAAAATTCATTTAAATTCTGGTAAAATTATTTATGATGAACAATTTATTAATTTCTTTTTTAGTCCAAATGGATTATTAAAAAGTATTCTTAATAACGATTATGAAATATCAGAAAATATTGATGTTATATATGCTGGTTTTAGTGAATATGAAAAAAGATTTAAAACGCAACATATTTATAATAAAATAGATTTTTATAAAGATTTACTTAAAAATGGTATATTAAGACCCCTTGATCCAGATTTAGCACCACTTGAGGGAAGTATTATTAATGAATGTGTAGATAATAAAAAGTTTCAATCATTTTTAAGTGATAATAGTATTATTCAAAATGTAAGCGAGGAATATAGAAGGGTGCGCCATAACTATCAAAAAACTATTCCATATGTAAGTGGAACTCAAAATGGTTATTATTATGAAACGCTTACTTGTGATGATCCTAATTTATTTGTTATGGGTTCAAAAACTAATTGTTGTTTTAAAATAGGCGGTGAAGCAGACTCTTTTGTTAGGTACTGTGCTGAAAATGTTAACGGAAGAGTTTTAGTTATAAAAGATAGTAATGGTAATGTATGTGCAATGATTCCTTTTGTAAGAAACGGTAATGTACTTTTATGTAACTCAATTGAATCTATAAGCGCAAAAAACATTGATTATATGAGAAATATATTTGATGTAGGAAAAACTGCTTTTGAAAAAATAATTAACATTTCTTCGTTAAATGAAAGTAAAGAAGAAAGTATTTCTTTAGTACTTATGGGTAATTATAAAAATCAAATTGAAAGAATTGGTGGTTATGAAATGATGCCTAGGGACCTTATTAGTTATGAAAATTTAAGGCCATTAAATGAAACCCCTGATATGTACGCTAATATGGGTGGATACGATTATGCAAACTATATAATTACTAAAAAAGATGATACATCACTTTATACTACCTCAAGTTTTGAAGCCACAGCTAGATATTTAGACCCAAGAATGGAAACCAAAGAAATAGAAAAAGAATATATTAGCAAGGAAGACATAACAAATATAAATAAAATATATTATGAAAAAACATTAGGAATTTTAGATTTATCACATGCTTTAAAAATAATATATAATAAAGACTTTTTTATTTTAATAAATGATGATTATAGTATTATTTCATGCATTGTTGGAAGTGATCCTAGAGCTATAAATGAATATAATGAATATTTAAGTTTAGAAAAAGAGTATGTAAGTTATTTTGATAAAGATGGACATGTAAAAGAGGAAGCATATTATAGATAATGCAACTTAAAAGTTACAAAAAACAACCTAAAATTGGTTTTCCGCAACTGAGTTACATGATAAAATCATTTTAGAAAGAAGGAAAGATTATGAATTTTAGTGAAAAGTTAGTAAAACTTAGAAAAGAAAATAAGATGAGTCAAGAAGACTTAGCAGCATCACTTGATGTATCAAGGCAATCTGTATCAAAATGGGAAAGTGGACAAACATACCCAGAAATGGACAAACTCCTTGCTATATGTAAAATATTTAATGTTACTCTAGATAGTCTTACAAATGATGAGGTAGATATTAATAATACGGAAAATAAAGATAAAAATGTAATTGATAGTTTCTTTAGCTTTGTAAAAAATACTTATAACTTTATTGTTAATAATTCGCTACTTGATAATACAAAATGTTTTTTAGTTATGATGTTTACTTTTTTAGCATTATTAATATTAAAGTTACCGGTTAACTTATTAAGTGAAAAAGTAACTAATTTAATAACAAGTGTTAGTCAAAATAATTTTACAATTTTTGTAGCAAACTTCTTTGAATTTATATTTGACTTTGCTTATGTTGCTTTATTTATTATAGTAATGATATATATATTTAAAATAGGTTTTTTAGACAAAATGGGTTTAAAAGAAGATAATGATTTAAAATTTGCAAAAGAGGTAAAGGAAAGTAAACCTATAAAAGAAAAAGAACAAAATGAAAATAAAAATTATTCATTTATTAATTTACTTTCTAATATTTTAATTGTTTTTGTTAAATTTTTTATAGCTTGCTTTACATTTCCATTTCTAGTTACTTTAATTATATTTTTTATAGGTCTTATTATAATATTATATTTTGCCTTTAATGGACTTACATACATTGGATTAATTCTTATTTCATTATCATTTATTGTCTTAAATATTTTGACTATAGAATTCTTATTTGATTTATTATTTAGCAAGAAAGTTCCTTTTAAAAGAATGCTTATTACTTTAATTACATCACTTTCCATATTTGGAATAGGCTCTGGATTATTTTCAATTGAGGTATCTAAAATTAATTATGTAAATAGTATTTCTCCAAAGTTTAAAACTACAAAAAGTGAGTTTAATGTAAAGATGCAAGATAATCTTTTAATTGATACAAATACTCATTATGAATTTGTAATTGATAATACTTTAGATAATATTAAAATTGAAGTCGAAACATACCCAGATTTTGTTACATCACATACTGAAGAAAATGCTTACGTTTATAGAATTATTTTACATCAATATGGAGTAAATGCTAAAAATATATTTGATGATTTAGTAGAAAACTTAAAACATAATAGAATATATAATTATAATTTTAGAGATAGTAGTTCAGTTAAAATTTATGCAAATGAAAAAAATATTAATATTTTAAAAAGTAATATTGAAAAGGAATATGAAAATACTGAAAATCAAAATAATATCATCGAAGAAAGAAATTACTATCAAAACAATTATAATGAACTTAATGAAAAATATAGTGAAATTATAGATAAATATAATGACCTTTTAGAGAAAAATAATTCTTTAAAAGAAGAAAATGAAAAGTTAAATAATAAAATTAATATTATTACAAAAACAGTGGAGTAGTGTGCTTCGCTATTTTTGTAAAATGATTGTAAATAAAATTGTTTTTCTTAAGTTTATTTGCTATACTTTTATTATAGGAGATGATAAAAATGTTTGTAGGAGAAAATCCAATTCATATTAAATGCGAGAAAGAAGATATTGCGCCAATTGTATTGATGCCAGGCGATCCGTTAAGAGCTAAATACATTGCTGAAAATTTTTTAACTGAAGCTAGACTTGTTACTAGTGTAAGAAATATGTTCGGATATACTGGTTTATACAAAGGAGTAAGAGTTACTATTATGGCAAGCGGTATGGGAATGCCTTCGATGAGTATCTATGCTTTTGAACTTATTCATTATTTTAATGTTAAAAAAATTATTAGAATAGGTACATGTGGTGTAGTTGATGAATCAGTTAAAATACCAGAATTAATTTTGGCAGATAATATTTATAGTGAAAGTAATTTTGCTTATTCATTTAATGATTATAAAGAACATACTGTAAAGCCCTCTTTAGATTTAAATGAAACTATAATAAGTACCTCTAAAGAATTAGATATGAAAATTCATATTGGTACTATGGTTACTGCAGATGTATTTGGACCATATGTTGGAATGGACAGACTTCTTAATAGAATGCCACAGGATATTCATCCTTTAGGAGAGGAAATGGAAGGATTTGCTCTTTGCCACATAGCAAATTCAATGGGTATAGAGGCGAGTGTTATTGCAACCGCAGTTGATTCAAAATTTTCAAATGTTGTTCTTACTCCAGAGGAAAGACAAACTTCACTTAATGATATGATTACTCTTGCATTAGAATCTATTATAAAATAGGTTCTTTTCTTTTATAAAATAAAAAAATATAAAGACATATATTTATCTTAGTATTTACCTTGTTCGTATTTTCCTATATTATACAGATATAAGAAAA
>CAKONK010000004.1 GCA_934097085.1 uncultured Bacilli bacterium | reverse complement strand
TAATTAAGAAGTCTTATTAATTAAGACAGTGCCTGCCCGAGTGGCGGAATAGGTAGACGCACAGGACTTAAAATCCTGCGGGCATTAAAACCCGTGCCGGTTCAAGTCCGGCCTCGGGCACCATTTAAAAATTACTTCCTTATGGAAGTTTTTTTTATGTTATAAATTAAAAAAGAATAACCTACTTTTGATTATTCTCATTTATTTCGGATAGTTTTTCACTAATCCAAGTATTTAAATGATTTTTTAAAGGTAAAAATCCAAGTCTAGATTCCTTAACTTTACTTTTTGTATTTGATTTATAATTTATATTTTTTATAGATAATTTAAGCCTATTATTTTCCTCATCTACATCTAGTATTTGTGTATAAATAATTTCACCAATTTGTAAAAAGTCATTAATATCTTTTACAAAACCATTTGATATTTCCGAAATATGAATAAGACCACTGTAAATACCATCAATATTTACAAAAGCTCCATACTTCTCTATTCCAGTTACTTGGCATTTAACGATACTACCCGTTCTATATTCTGCCATAAACTATTCCTCACAAACAAAATTCTACCATATTTTCCAAAAAAATGCTATAATAATATAGTGATTTATATGGAAGAAAAGATTTTAAATGTTATTGAAAAAGTTCGTCCCTATTTAAATATGGATGGTGGCGATATTGAATTTGTTAAATATGAAGATGGTTATATCTATATTAAACTTTATGGTGCTTGTGCAAATTGTTTATATCAGGATAACACAATTAATGAGAATTTACTTACCTTTTTTAAGGAAGAAATACCTGATATTAAAGGTATCATAAATGTTAATTTTTAAGCCACTCAATATTTTCTAAGGGAGCATATGTTGATATTAAAACATATGCTTTTTTTAGAAAATTTTCATAGTCATTTGCTTTGTCAATAATTTTAAGCAGATTTTCTGATGATGTATCTTTATTAACAACCTTTTCATAAATATCAAAATAGTATGATGGAAAAAGAAGTCTTGCAAAAAGCATATTATATGAATATATTGTAAGTTTAGTACTTTTTAAATAAGACTCTAAATCAAGATAAGCATCACCATTATCAAAAAAAGTTGATTTTATATACTCCGTTATATCGCGAACCTCTAAATCAAATATAAATGAAAGTGGATTAAAATAATTTAAACTATAATTTGGACTAATAATTCTTTTTCTTGATAAAACTATTTTATCTAAAGATGACATACTATATTTTGAATTTACATTATTAACATAGTATATAGCATTTTCTGAAAGACCAATATAATAATCTATTGAATTATCAATTATTTTATCATACTGAATCTCATTTAATTGGCTTTCTATATAATCTACTTTTACACTCCATAAATAAGCCCAATTATTACGATAAAGATTACTTTTTATACCATTTAATGAAAGCTTCTTATTATAATTATTTATACTAAATATATCTATTATTTCATCTTTATTAAATACTTCGAGTAAAACATAATCAATTCCATCAACCTTTGTTAAATAACTATTATTAATATTTAACTTAATATTATGAACAATTATACCCTTTTGTTTCAATTCATTTGAAACAAATAAAATATCTTCGAGATCCTCTTTAGTTCTAGAAAAATATACAAAATAAAAATCATGGTTATTTAAAATAAAATGATACTTATCATCCTCGATAAAAAGTTTATCAATTACTAAATTATAATAATACTCTATTAAATCTTTCATATTATAATATATAAAAAAACTTTCAATTTTATGAAAGTTATTTATTTTCAAATCTTTTTACTAAAGCATCAAACATATTTTCACAAGATTTCATAAAAGTTTCTTTTAAATCTGCATAATTTATATTTGAAACGGGTGATGGATTTGGCATTTGATTATTAACATTTGGCATTGAATTATTCATCGGAGCCATTCCATTTTGCATTGCCATATGATTAGTTTGACCTAACATATCATTCATTCCCATCATTTGTGGTGCTGGGTTTGTAGCAGGATTACTATTCATTACTGGAGCACCCATATTAGACATAACTGGAGCAGTATTTACAGTATTCATACCACCAAATGATATTGGTCCATCCATTACTGGAGGAGCTGGCGTTTCCATAACCTCTGGAGTTGGAGCAGGTGCTGGAGCTACTTCAGGCTGTGGTGCAGGCATTACCTCTGGTTCAGGTTTCGGAGGATTATAACTCCTCTTTAATACATCAAATGATGCCACCGGTAAAGTAAGTTGTGTAAAGAAATCATCTTGTGCATTTAAATTTTCTGGTACTGCTAAATACATAAGTGTTGACCCACTTATAATTGATTTTAAATTTTCCTTTACACTAGCCCATTCACTTTGATCAAAAATCTTCTCTAATCTATCTCCATTTAATTTACTTATACAAATAATTGGAAGGCCCATTGAACCATTCATTTCATTGTCAAAAACAACATAGTTTGCACTTGTCCCTTGAAAACAAGTTACTAATGGTTTTTCAAAAACATTTCCACTTGTTAAATTTACCCTAATCTTACTCATCTATATCAATCCCTTCATATGATAATTAAATTATAACAAAATCATTAATTTTTTTCAATAACTTTTAAAATAAAATATCTACAACCATATGCACAATATTTTTCAATATAATTATCAACATTTTTTATATCATTAATTGGTTTAAAATTTTTATTTGATTTATCGTTAAAACCTTTTAAGCGAAGTTTTCCATAAGCCCAATCACCCACTATATAATCAAAGTTTTCAAAATATTCAGTAATTGCCTCTTTTAAAACTTCTTCATCTACTCCATCTTTTTCATTTTTTATTACTTCGTATGTTTTATCATTAATTGTTATTTTCATTTATCCCCCTAAAAAACAAATATTGTTAGTAAAAATATTACTAGTCCTAGTGTTACCACTATAGAAAGTATTAATAAAATATCTACATAACCATTTCCCGTTGAAAGTGATGGTTTTGGATTATTAAAATCAAATACTGCCCTATCAAGTAAATAATCCTTATTAATTGCATTTTCATTAATATCAAAATAATTATATACCTTTTTGTTTACTTCATCAAGCTGGTCAGCATCCATTTTATTAATATCCTCTAAAGAATATTTTAAAATTTCATATGCATCAATATTTAATTTTTTCTTTTCTCTTTCTTTCTTTTTATAAACATTTTCTTTAACTATTTTTTCAAAATAATTTTCTATTTCATTAACATCTTTTGCCATTAAAAAGTTATAAGAGGTTATTAATGGATTAGGTGACTTTTCTGTATAAAGTAAGTTTTTAAAATTTTCAATTTCACTTTCTTTTAAATCCATACTTTTTTTCTTAAGAGCAAACATATCTATTAGCATTTTTTGTATATTAATAAAGTCTTCAGAATTTTCTTTTTCATAAAAATGGTTAAAGGCTCTTTTAAATGTACAAATATTATTATATGAATATCCATACTTTTCTAAGTTATCATTTAAAGCTTGCTCATTATTTAAATAAAAAGGATTTAATATATCTAGTTCATCATAAATTAGTGTAAGAAGTCTTATTACAACAACTAAAAAAGTATTATATGTTACACCCTCAGGATGTGACTTACCCTTTAAATAATCATTAATTACACTAGTAAATGCTTCGCTAATAAACACACCATTTTTCATACTCTCACCTATTATTAAGTATAGCATAGTTTTTTTTCAATTGGAAGTACTTACACCACTTTCTTTAAAGATATTTTTTCCATAAAAAGTTGGTACTTTTCCATTAATAACTTTCGAAGAGATTAAGATTTCTGTTTTTAAAACACTTTCTTTTTTATTCATAGGAATAACAACTAAATACCCTATTTCAAGTTCAAAATACATTTCTACAAGAGCATTATTAACTCCAAAATCAGTAACTTTAGTTTTAATTTTACCTTTTACATTATCTATTATTTCATATTTAAATTTTATTTTTGGACCTAACGAAGAAATAATAATATTATCACTTGCTATAAAAAAAGGTACTGTTAAAATCTTACTTTTAGAATTATCTTTTTTTAAACTATCAATATATTTATTTAATAATTTATATGTTTTATCTATATCATAATCTAAATAAACTATTTCATTACTATTATTTTTATCAATATATAAAATATTATTAATTTCTTCATTGGTTATAAAATTATTACTTTTAATAACTTTCTTATATATTTCATCCTTAACTAAAAAATCAATATAATCATTTAATTTAGGATTTAGTTTTTTACTATATAAACTAAAAATTATAATAAACAAAAAAAGACTTATTAAAAAGGTTATCAAAATATAATATTTTCTTTTAAGTCTTTCTTTTAATTTCATATTAAATTATATGTTATAAAAATGATTTTACTAAAATAACTATTCCGGCTACAAAAGCAAGTATTAATAAAACTATAATTATTTTTACAAATACTGATGATTTACTATCTTCGATATCTGCAAAGTCATCAAAATCCTCTTTCTTAAATTTTGTTGACTGTGTAAAAAATGATTTATCCAATGATGTTGTATTTTCTTTTACTTCATTACTATTAACTTCTTCGAAAACTGTTTCTTTTGTTTTTTCAATATCATCATGAATGCCTTCGATAACTTCAGTATTATCACTACCCTTTAAATCTTCGAGTAATGAAAGTGGATCACTTTCTTCACTTGCTTTTTTAATAGCTTTTTCATTTATTGAAATTGTGTTAATTAAATTTGCTAGTTCTTCAGCAGTTTTATCGCTTACTTTATGACTATTTTCCTCTTTTTCTTCATTAAAGTCTAAACTGCTTAATATATCAAAACCTGTATTACGAAGTTTTTTATTTCTTTCTTTTTCGTAGTCATCATCTTTTACTTCTCTTGCTTTATCTAAAATTACATTAATATCATATTCTTTAGTTTCTTCGGCTTTAGTCTTAACAATTTCTTCATTTTCAATAGCAATACTTCTTCTTTTGGGAGCATCTTTATAATGAGTATCTAAGATACTTTTTATTTTTTCTACATCAATATTACCTTTGTTATCTCCAATTACGGCCTCATTACTTCTAACTTCGTAATTATCAAGTTCTGTTTTACTAATTTCTTTGTATAGTTCTTGATTTCTCGAAGCTCTACTCGGAATTTTTTGTCCATATTCATCCATACTAAAACACCTCTACTATTTAATGATACCATAATTTTTTAACTTATTAAAGTTAAATTATTACATTTTTAATAAATTTGTGTCTTCTTTACTATAAATCATCTGACTATTATATTCTCCACTTTGTAAAAATTCTTTAAATGTATAACTTACTGGTAAAACTTCAATGCTTTCTAAATATTCTAATTTAATTAATTTACTTGGAATAGCATATTCTAAAACATAATCTTCTTTACTTGAATCATATTTAGAAATATATTTTCCAAGTCCTAAATATCCCTTAGTTACTTCATCAGGAATATTATATGTACATAAAAATCTTTTCAAAGGACTATTAAAATAAAATATATCATCTTTACTATCAAAAAAATGCATATAAAAAGTATTTTTCTGATAATGATGAGAATTATTTTTACAAGTCTCATTAAATGTACTTCCAACATTACTAAATGATTTATTTTCTAAAAATTTATCTATTTCTAATCTATTTGCAATTCTATATACTTTCATAGTCTTTCCCCTTTTGACGAGGATATATTTTATCATATTTTTGATATTTGTCAAATTTTTTACATATTTTTTCAAAATACATGTTATAATGAAAAAGGAGGAATAAATGAAAAAAATAATTGTTGATGATGAAAAATGTATTGGTTGTGGTGCTTGCGTAGCTATTGATAGTGAGCATTTTGACTTTAATGAAGATGGACTTTCTGAGGCTATTTCACAAGAAAATCTTGAAAGTGAAAACTTACAAAATGCTATTTCTTCTTGTCCTGTAAATGCAATCAAAATTACTGAAGGAGAAAATAAATGTTCTTGTGAAGAATGTCACTGTCATGATTGTCATTGTGATGATGAAGGATGTCACTGCGAAGAATGTAACTAAAAAAATAACCCATAGGGTTATTTTTTAATTTCGATAAAGTTTTTTTACCTCTTTAATTGATAATGTTCTATATTCACCAGATTTTAAATTACCTAAATCTAAAAAATCATAGTGAGTTCTTGTGAGTTTGTCCACTAAAAGGCCAATACTTTCAAATAATCTTTTTACAATATGGTTTCTACCTTCAATAATTGATATTAAAATAAATGTTGCATTTTTTTCTTTATCTATTTTTTTAACTTTAAAATCAATAATATCTACTTTTCTATCATCAATATAAATACCCTTTTTTAATTTATCAATTTGCTCTTTTGTAATAATTCCAGCACATTTTGCTAAATATGTTTTAATTATTTTATTTTTAGGATGAGTTAACTTATTTGCAAGATCACCATCATTTGTAAGTATTAAAAGCCCTGTTGTATCATAATCAAGTCTTCCAACTGGATAAATTCTTTCATCAGTATCAATAAAATCAACAACAGTTTTTCTACCTTTTTCATCACTTACTGTAGAAACTACTCCTCTTGGTTTATTTAAAAGAAAATATACTTTATTATTTGTACCAACTATTTCTTTTCCATCAATAGAAATATTAGCATTTTCATCTATTCTATCTCCAATAGAGGCTTTTTTACCATCAACATACACTTTTCCTTGCATAATTAACTCTTCAGCTTTTCTTCTTGATGTATATCCCCTATTTGCTATAACTTTTTGAATTTTTTCCATACACTTTTCACCACAAAAATTATATCATAGATCAAAAGAAAATCCTAGTTAAAATAAATGCCATAATAAGCCCGACTAAATCCGCTAAAAGTCCTACTACTACAGTATATCTACTTTTACTTATTTTTACACTACTATAATAAAGCGCAATCACATAAATTGTGGTATCAGTGCAACCCTGAAGTACGCTTGCAAGTCTTCCTGGATATGTATCTGGTCCATATATTTCAAATATTTTAGTCATTATGCTCATAGAGGCTGTTCCAGATATTGGTCTTAAAAATGCCATTGGAAGTATTTCCGGAGGTAAATTAAAAAGAGTCGTCACTGGTTTTAATAAAAATGGAAGTATATTACTATCTAAAAAAATATTAACTGCAAAAACCATTGCAAGTACCGCAGGAAAAATATTATAAACTATTTTCATTCCCTCTTTGGCGCCCTCTAAAAAAGAGGAATATACATCAAGTTTCTTGATATAGCCATAGAAAACTACAAACAAAATAAATAAAGGAATAATTATAATAGAAAAGAGTTTCATCTTTGCTTCCTCCTTATAAAATAATCAATTATAACCGCTGATAAACAAGAGCAAGATGTTGATATTAATGCTGGAGCAATTATTTCCGTGGGATTTAAACTATTATAAGCAAGTCTTATTGCAATTATTGTTGTTGGAATTATGGTGACTCCTGCGGTATTTAAAACTAAAAAAGTTATCATTGGTGTTGAAGCAGTATCTTTTTTATCATTTATTTTCTGAAGCTCACTCATTGCCTTAAGTCCAAAAGGTGTTGCGGCACTACCAAGGCCTAACATATTCGCAGCGATATTCGATGCAATATATCCAAGTGAGGGGTTATCTTTTGGAACTGATGGAAAAAGTTTAGACAAAATTGGCCTTAAAAACTTAGCAAACTTCGTAAGCAGTCCAGCATTTTCGGCAATTTTCATTATTCCAGACCATAAAACAATCGTTGGAAATAAACTTAATATCAACTTTAATGCCTTGTCAGCATTAGTTAATATACTTTCATTAATAACATTTATATTTCCAGTTAAAAAGCTATATAAAATTCCTATAACAATTAAAAATGTCCATAATATTGAAATCATAATAAAGTTTATGATATATAAAAAAAAATAGACATTAGCCTATTTAATTTCAAAAGATATTTTATCATCAACATAATTTAAATATACTTTTAAATTAGTTTCTTTAATAGTATCACTTGGTTTATGAAAAGATTGTAATGTATAATATGTTGAAACATCGTGGTATTTAATTTTAATACTTGTTTCAACTTCTGTATCACATTTTTCTTTTCTTCCACATTTAATTTCAGATACATTTAAAACTGTTATTTCCTTATCTTCTATGGTAATAACATCACCTTTTTTATAATTAAATGTCTTGTCACTTATCTTATCTCTATTTGCAAGAATTGAACAAGCAAGTAAAACACCAATTAAAATAACAATAATAACTAATAATATTCCACTTTTATTCTTTTCCATAAACTAATTATAACCTAATCTACATCTTTTTTAAATAGTTTTTTTAAAAAACTTTTTATTTTATTTTTTCTTTTACCTTTTTTAATATAAATGTTATCACTACCTATTTCTTTATCTTTTAAATAAACTTTAGCATAACCGACTATATCATTATCAACATAATTATCATTATTATTCAAATAATATTTAATTCTAATATTATCTTTCTCTTCGGATTTTAAAAGTAAATTAAGATTATTTTTAATATATAAGGTATCCTCAATAAATAGATTTTTAGTATCCAAAGTAAATTTATTTTTATTTAATATTTTTACATTTTGATAATTTTTTTTAACAAAAGAGTAATTATTTTTATGCATTTCCCAATCATTAGATTCTTTCAAAGTCACTACAACTATATTTGTATTATTTATAACTCCAGTTGTTACAAGCGTTCTTTTAGCCTTTTTAGTATAACCTGTTTTTCCTCCTGTTATGTAATCATAACTTAAAAGTTTGTTTTTATTTTGCCATGAATAACTTTTTTTATTTGATTTACAACTATAACTTTTTGTACCAACAATTTTTCTAAATTTAGGATTTCTCATTGCATAGCTAGTAAGAATAGCCATATCATATGCAGTTGAAGTATTTCCTAGTCCTTCATTATTTTCAAGGCCATGAGAATTATAAAATAAAGTATCATTCATCCCAATATTTTTTGCATACTCATTCATTTTTTCAGTAAATTTTTCCATTGACCCAGAAATATGTACAGCAATCATCGTAGCGGCATCATTACCGCTTCGAAGCATCATTCCATAAAGTAAATTCTTTAAACTAATTTTTTCACCAACTTCGAGATAAATACTACTGCCAACCGCAGACAAAATATCCTTTGTAACAACTACCTCACTATCTATATTACCATTCTCTATTGCGACTATAGCAGTCATAATTTTCGAGGTTGATGCCACCAAAAACTTATCATTTACATTACTTCCATAAAGCATTCTTTCACTATCCATATCGTAGACTATATAAGATGCATTAGCACTTTTAATCATAATAAAAAAACTAAATATAACTAGCAATATTTTTTTCATACTAAATTATATGTTAGTTTTTTATATTTATTTAAATATATAAACTTTTTTCTCTCATACCAATATGAATTAAAGGTAAATTATATTTTTCAGCATAAGCTTTTACCTTTTCTACATCCTTACATATATCTTCATAAAAAATGCCTATAGGATGTACTTTTCCAGTTAAAACTATTTCTGAATATGTTACAATTCCTCCACTTAAAACATCTTTTACAATATCACTAATTATTTTTAAATCTTTTTTTAACTTCCTCTATCATGAAAACATCATATCATATTTTAAAGCAAATAAAAAGTATAAGATAAAATTTCTTATACTAATTAAATGAACAAGTATACTTTAGACTATTTCGATAATAATTACTAACATCACTATATGATGATGGGAAAGTTCCATTAAACTCATTATCTAAAGTTTCCTTAGTTAAATCCTTTAAGATGGTAATTTTTTTGTTTGTATAATCTAATATTGCATACCCCTCATTGTCATTAATTTTAATATTACCATCAATAACTGTTTCAATCATGTTTGAATATTCAGTATCATCAAAAGTATATTCATACATTCTTACAGAATTATTCATATTCTCTTTACTTTTATTAAATATTATTTCATCTATTAAAGATGTATTTGGACTAACACATTTAAATTTCATTTTAGGCTCTTCGTTTATAACATAAATATAGGCATAATATGTATTTTCATTATTTTCCGCATCTGTAGCTTTAATTTCAACTTTTTGAATTCCTATATTATACATGTCTTCTTTATATTTTTCTTTATCTGCAAAAGTAAATGTTAAATTGTCATCCGAAGAAATAAGTCTTTCTATATTAAGCTGTTCACCTTTTATAGTGTAATTGAAATATGTTGTCACATTAAGTCTTTTTGTAACGGTTGGATTATCAATAACCTCACTACCGTCTTTATTTTTTACCACAAAGCTTTCAGAATATTTTGAACCATTACAAATTACATAATAAGTGTAATTACCAGGTACATTTGCCTTAACTTCAGAAGTATCCAATTTACAACCAGATACATCAATCTTAGAAAAATCACCATATTCATTTAAGCTTTCTGGTATTGATTCACCCTCGATTATTTCCATTTTATTTATATTAAATGCTGGCGTAACATTTACATTATTATTCTTTTCTCTAGCAAGTTTTAAATAATAATAAACTCCGAATGCGACTCCGCCCATAAGAGCGAGAACTAAAATAATAAATAGTAAATTTTTAATTAATCCTCCTTTTTTCTGAGGCTCTTTATCATTACTTTCTTTTTTAGGTTCTGACCTTTTGGTTTCAACCTTTTTTACTTCGGGTACATCTAAAGTTTCAATAACATCAACCATTGTTGGATCAGTTCCAATTTCATTTTTCACATTAATCACCCTTTATTCTTATAAATAAATTATATAATTTTTATAAACTTTTTGCAAGACCAGCAAATTCATCTCCACGAGTTTCAAATTTATCATATTGATCCCAACTTGCACTAGCCGGAGATAAAAGAACTACTCCCGAAGAAATATTATCATTTTTAATTTTTTCCATTGCTACATTTAAAGTATAGCATTTTTCGCATAAAATATTCATGCTTTGCGCATAATCATAAACTTCATCAGTAGTTTCTCCGATTGCAAATATCTTTTTAACATTTTTTATTGCACCATCAAGTTCATGAAAATCTTGGTTTCTTTGCATACCTCCTAAAATAAGGTAAGTATCCTCATCAAAAGCATTAAGAGCAACCACAGTACTTGTTGGATTTGTAGCTTTAGAATCATTATAATATTTAACACCATTCTTTTCACAAACAAATTCTATACGATGTTCTACTCCTTTAAAAGTTTTAAAAAATTCTTTTACTATTTCTTTATCTATTCCAAACTCTTTAATAACTAACAAAGTAGCCATAATATTTTCATAATTATGCATACCCTTTACTAAAATATCTTTTGTTTCGATAATTTTTTCATTTTCAATATAAATAGCATTATCTTTTACAAAGGCATCTTTACCATTAAAATACTCTTTTGTACTATTTATATCATTAGTCAAAATCATACTATCTTCATTATGGGCATTAATAATAGCAATATCTTCTTTAGTATGATGATTAAATATATTGTGTTTAACTTTTTTGTAGTTTTCATAATTTCCATGAAAATCCAAATGTGTCTGACAAAGGTTAGTTAAAACGCTTATATTTGTTTTAAAATCTTTAAAATTTAATAATTGATGATCTGATATTTCTAAAAGTAGTATATCACCTTCATGAATAAGAGGAATTACTTCACTTAAAGGATAACCAATATTACCTCCGAGAACTACAGGCCTTTTCATAAGTTTTAATAATTCATAAATCATTGTCGTAGTCGTAGTTTTACCATTTGAACCAGTTACACCAATAATAGTAATATTTTTAGGAAGAAAATGATAAGCTACTTCCATTTCATTATAAATTGGTATATTTTTGCTTTGTGCTAAAACCAAAAGTGGATGAGTAGGCATAACTCCTGGGTTTTTAATAACCATATCAAATGAATCATCAAAAAGTTCTAAAGGATTATCACTTTTTATAAATTTTACTCCTAAACTTTCAAGTTCTTTAACTTTTTCTTCATCTTGATCATTTTTATCAGTTACAATTATTTCATTATTTTTACATAAAAGTTTAGCAACATTATAGCCACTTTTGGCCATACCTAGAATAAATATTTTTTTATTGTCAAACATAATTACTCCTCGCTTTCAAGTACTGCTTTAATTCTACGAACTCCCGCTGAGGAAGATTCCTCTTTAACAATTTTAAATTTTCCTAACTCACTTGTATTCTTAACATGAGGTCCCATGCAAATTTCTTTGGAAACATCTCCAATGAAATAAACAGTTACTATATCCGGATATTTTTCAATA
Organism: uncultured Bacilli bacterium; assembly: GCA_934097085.1. Lineage (GTDB taxonomy): Bacteria > Bacillota_I > Bacilli_A > RF39 > UBA660 > UBA6448. The sequence continues at coordinate 109,058 of CAKONK010000004.1, read as the reverse complement.
AACATATGCTCTGCACCAATTTCAACGGCTTTTTCTTTAGGCATTTCTTCTACTGTTACTGGTAAACTATCCTTGATCCATTTATTTACTAAATCCTCAGTATTTTTAATTTCTTCAGCAGAAAGTTTATGATCACAACTAAAATCAAAACGCATTCTTTCATCAGTAATATTACTTCCCTTTTGATGAACATCTTCGTTTACTGTTATTTTTAATGCTGCATTAAGTAAATGTGTTGCTGTGTGATATTTTGTTTCAGTTTCAGAGTCACCTGCAAGGCCACCCTTGAATTGTCCTGCTGAAGCAGTTCTTGATAAATTTTGATGTTCTTTAAATTTTTCATTAAACCCATTTTCATCTACAAGCACATTATTTTCACTAGCAAGTTCCATGGTAAGTTCAATTGGAAATCCATATGTATCATATAAATGAAATGCTGTAATACCATCAATTTTATCATTTTTAGCAATAACTTTATTAAATTCTCTCAATCCTTTTTCTAGAGTTCTATTAAATTTTTCTTTCTCTGTTTTTAAAACTTCATAAACTACATTCTCATTTTCAGTAAGTTCTTTATAATATTTTGCGTATTTAGATATTATTAATGAAGCAATTTTTCTTTCCCAATCACTATTTATATCAATACCTAATTTTTTAGCATGACGAATAGTCCTACGAATTAATCTTCTTAAAATATACCCTTGACCCACATTTGATGGCTTTACTCCAGCATTGTCTGCAGCAATGAAAACTGATGTACGAATATGATCGGCAATAATTCTTATTGATTTTGAATTTTCTTCATATGTTTTTCCAGATATTTCACAAATTAAATCAATAACATCTTTCCATACCGAAGAAAGATAATTATCATTTACTCCTTCGAGTACAGCAGTTACTCTTTCAAGTCCCATCCCAGTATCAACATTTTTTTTAGGAAGATTATCAACTGTTCCATCACTATTTTTATTAAACTGCATAAATACATCATTCCATATTTCAACCCATCTTTCATCCTCGGGATCAAACTTTTCTGGAATTTCATCATTACTTCTAAAATAAAACATTTCACTATCTGGTCCACAAGGTCCAGTTTCACCAGCTATCCAAAAATTATCATCAACTGTTCTTGTAATTCTTTCTTCGGGAATGCCTAAACTAAGCCATAAATCATGGCTTTCTTTATCAAATGGAATTGTATCATTTCCCGCAAAAACAGTTACAGCAAGGCGCTCTACTGGAATATTTAAAACTTGTGTTAAAAATTCAAAACTCCAAGAAATGGCTTCTTTTTTAAAATAATCTCCAAGTGACCAGTTACCAAGCATTTCAAAAAATGTATGATGATATGTATCACCAATAGCATCTAAATCATTAGTACGAATACATTTTTGAGCATCACAAAGTCTTGTTCCATATGGATGCTCCTTACCCATTAAATATGGAATAAGTGGTTGCATTCCGGCTGTATTAAATAAAACACTCGGATCATTTTCTGGCACTACAGGTGCTGAGGGAATTTCTTTATGTCCTTTTGATACAAAAAAATCTATATATAAATCTCTTAAATTAATATTTTTCATTATCTCACCTTATCTAATATTGCAAATATTTTTTCTCTTAATTTATCAAGCTCATCATTAGCGATTGTATAGTCAAAATCATTATATTCCTCTAAAGCGTTTTCTGTAATATGTGATTGTTGCTCTATAGTTAATTTACTTGAACCAAATTGATTAACAACATAAATTGAGTATACACTATCAAATGACTCTTTTATTTTATCTATTTCATTTGGCATTCTAACATCACTTATAACTAAATTTTCTACATATTTTTCATAAATAGTTATATCTTTAATCATATTTGAAACAAGAAAATCCGAATCGACTTCCCTCATTACATCTCCTAAATGTTGCATGAAATCTCTTGGTTTATTTACATCAGTACCATCCCAATCAGTTAGTTCTAATGCAAAATTTTTAATATACTTACTATAACTTGTTATAGCACATTCCTCAACTTTATAAATATAATATTCCTTTATTAATTTTGCAACTACATTTTTTCCACTTCCTGCTTTTCCAGCAATTAAAAATATTCTCATAATTTCCTCCAATAATCATTTATATAATACCAATTTTTCTTTTTATTTGCAATTATTTATAAGAATTTTATTATAAAAAAGGACAAACTACTTTAAAGTTTATCCTTTTATTATCATATTAATTTTCACTTGTTTCTTCACCATATTTTTTAAATACATAATTTTTACTAGAACTATCTAAATATAATGTACCTTTATCCTCTAAAGCAGAGTATATTTCTTGATACTTATTTAATTTTTCTATATTAACAAGATTAACATAAATCGTATTGCCATCTGTCATTCTTAATAAAAATCTTTCTTCATCCACTATTTTGTCATTATATTTTTCAACTGAATATTCTATTTCAGATATCATTTTATAATTACTTTCATTTACTTTGGCAAGAGATTTAATTAGCGTTTTATAAATATTACTAGGAACATAATTAACTAGTACAGGATACCCTACATAAACTTCTGTATCATCCATTTCCTTTCCATTAGAAAGCACTAACTTTTTATTGAGAATATTATAAAAAAGTATTCTGCATTCTTTAATATTAATATTTATAGTTCCCTTTAAATTTCTTGATATTGTCACATCCTCTATAAGGAGATTTTGTAATAAATTTTTCTTTATTTTATTTGTACTAATTTTCAACATTGAATCATTATAGCTAAGCCCACTATCACTTATTATTTGACTATCAGTCAAAAGATTATTTCCCTTGATATTAATACTTTTAATAGGCAAAGTAATAAAATAATACACTAACATTCCAATTAAATATATTGTTAATATGATAAATATAAGTCCAGAAATTCTTACCTTTTTTTTAGTTTTTTTCATAGATTACTCCATAAAATTATCTTTGGTTCGACCTCTAAATTGATTTTATAATTTTCATAAACTTTTAATTTAATAAAATTTATAAGATTTAAAACATCAGCAGTTGTAGCATTATTTTTATTAACAATAAAATTTGCATGTTTTTCACTTACATACGCTCCACCTATATGATAGCCCTTTAAACCTAAATCATCAATTAATTTACCTGCCGCAAAACCATTGGGATTTTTAAATATACTTCCAACATTCTTTTCCTCTAGTGGTTGACTTGCAAGTCTTTTATCATTATTTTCTTTAATTAACTTTAAAATTTTGATTGGATCACCCTTTTCAAGTTCAAATGTTACAGATAGTATTATATTTCCAGTTAAAGATGTATATCTATATCCATATTTAATCTCTGACTTAGGAATAATCCGAATATTTTCATTTTCATCTAATACTTTTACACTTTTAACATATTCCATTAAATCATGATTATAGCATCCAGCATTTCCCATTACCGAAGCACCAACTTGACCTGGAATTAGTGAAGCAAAATATAGTGATACAAGTCCATTTTGCAAAGCAATATTATTTAGAAAACCAAGTTTTACTCCACATGAAGCTGTTATTATATTATCATTAACCTCTATTTTACTTAATTTATCAAGTTTTATTATAACACCATCAAAAAAATTATCATCTAAAATGACATTAGAACCATTTCCAAGTATAAAATATTTGATATTTTGTTTTTTTAAATATTTAATAAGACTAACAAAATTATTTTCATTTGTTACCTCAATTAAATATTTTGCATTTCCACCAATACCAAATGTCGTATATTTTTTTAAATCAATATTTTCATAAACATTTCCATATTCATTCATTTTATTATTTTCCTTATTTCATTATATATTATTTCTGATGATTTGACTTTATTTAAATTAGAAAGATTTTTTTTAAGAGTTTTATATTCTTTGCTATCATTTGTAAGTAGATTATTTATATCATTATAAATAGTTTGTACATTCAAATCTTTTTCTTCGTACATTTTTGCAAGTCCTCTTTGAACCAAATCAAGTGCATTATAATACTGATGATTACCAGCAACATAAGGAGATGGAATTATTATCGAAGGTAAATTAGCATTCATTATCTCCGCTAAAGTTGAGGCACCTGCTCTACTTATAATTAAATCAACATCTCCAAATAAAGAGGACATGTTATCAAGAAATGGTAATATTTTGATATTTTTTGAAAAAGTTTTATTATTTATGAATTCATCATAATAACTTTTACCAGTTATATATAAAACTTCATAATTATCTTCTTCATTTATTTTAGAAAGTAGCGATATAAAAAAGTTATTTAAGGTTTCACTTCCTAAAGAACCTGACACTATTAAAAGTAATTTTTTATTTTTATGAAATCCTAAAGATTCTTTTTTTATTCCATCAAATTTTAAATCAACTGGATTTCCAGTACAAACACATTTTTTAGCTTTAGAAAAATATTTATTACTATTTTCATAAGAAGTGCAAACTAAATCACAGTTTTTTGATAATGCTTTATTTGTTTTACCTGGTATACTATTTTGTTCTAATATTACCGTAGGTATTTTCTTTTTCTTTGCACTATAGATAACTGGCATTGTTACATATCCTCCAGCACCAATTACAACATCAGGTTTAAACTCATCAATTGTTTTATTACATTTATTTATAGCTTTTCTTATTAAAAATAAATCTTTAAAATCACGAATTATTTGAGTTTTACTGAATCCATATATTTCAAGAGGCATATACTTAATTCCTAATTTAGGAACTATGTCTTTTTCCATTCTATTATGGGTACCAATATATAATACATTTAAATCTTTCTCTTGTTTTTTAAACTCATTTATAAGAGCTATTGCAGGATTAATATGTCCCCCAGTACCTCCAGCACTCACTATTATATTCAATTTATATCACCTACAATAATATTATACAAAAATATAAGTATTTTTACAAATTAATTGTCAATTTTGTACGCTCAACCATATATAAAATATTTTATAGTTTATTACCATATATCATATTTTAACATATAATTCTTTTATTTTTGGAGTATTTTACTTAATTAAATCACTTCTTACATATAATTTAAATCCATATTTGTTTATATAAATTATATTTTTTAGAATATTCAATTGATTTTTTGTAACCATCTTTTTTTAAAATCAGAATATAAATATTTTACATCATATATTTTTTCTAAATTACTTCCTATTTCATTTAATATACGAGAGTTTTTAAATGGACTAACTGTTAAAGTTGTACAAAAATAATTAAAATCTTTCTTTTTTGCTAATATAGCAGTTTTTTCAAGTCTTAAGTTATAACACTTATGACATCTTTCTCCACCTTCAGGAGCATCCTCTAAACCTTTAGCAATATTTAGCAATACATTTAAATTTTTCATTTTCATAATCACAATCTAAAAATGATATTTTATTTTTAATTGGAAAAGCTTCTATAAATCTTTTTTGTTCTTCTTTTCTTTTTTCATATTCAAAAAATGGTTCAATATTAGTATTATAATATAAAACAATTACTGAAAAATACTAGCAAGTACCTCTGAAGAATATGGTGCACAACAACTATGTAAAAGTACAGTTGGAGTTCCTTTTATATTTTTAACTATATCTTTAACAATATTATCATAATTTATATTCATATTCTTTTCCATTTCAAAATTATTTTAGCACGATTTTTTTAGCTTATCAGTAATCATAAAATAATTATGGCTTTAAAGCATTTATCGGAATAATATATATTCCAGTTTCAGGATCTTTCATAACATTATTCCATAAGCCACAGATAATGCACATAAATTTTGGTTTTTTATCTACCTTTTCATAAAACTTTAATAAATTTGTTTTAGCTTCCTCAATTTGATTACTTCCAAGTTTTATTTCGATTGCGCCATAATCTCCTTCTTCATTTATTACAATTGAATCAATCTCTAAACCACTAACATTATTTCTAAAATGCCTTAATTCACCATTATTATAATTTGAATATATTCTTAAATCTCTTTCAACTAATGACTCAAAAAGAAAACCAAACATATTTAAATCACTAATCATTTTATCGTAATTAAGATTTAGTAACCCACATACTATTGATGGATCAGTAAAATGTCTTTTAGCTGTTTTTCCAACATTTTCTCTTGACCTTACATTTGGGTTAAACGCTTGTTGATTTTGAATTAAATGTAGTTTATCTAAAACATTTAAATATTCACCAACCGTTTCTTTATTAATAGAGTCATATTCATTTTCTATAACATCTTTTATTAGTGTTTCATTTGAGGCTAAAGTAGATTCATTTCTAGCAAGAGATTTTAATAGCATTTCCATTTTATTTCTATCTCTTTTTACGCCATCTATTTCATTAATATCTTTATCTAAAATATCTTTAATATAACTTTTAACAATTAATTGTGATTCTTTAGGAGTATTTTCAATATTATCTGGCCATCCGCCTCTTATTATTAAATTTGCTATATCTTCTAAAGATAGTTCTTTTGTTAAATGTCCTTTAAATTCTATTTTTTTAAATAAATCATTCAAAGATACAAAGCCATCAGACTCACCACTTTCAAAAAGCGACATTGTACCCATATCTAATTTACATATTCTTCCTGCTCCAGAATGGTCAATCGTATTTTCTTTTACTGTGGCTGACCCAGTTAAAATAAATTTACCTTTTATTTTATCTTCATCACATTTTCTACGAACACAATCCCAAATACTTGGAATTAACTGCCACTCATCTATAAGAATTGGGTACTCCCCATCCAAAATTTGATTAACATCCATTTGAGCAAGAGTATAGAGTTTTTTATCATTCGTATTTATATATTTAACTGATTTACTATGAGCCAAACTAGTCCAAGTTTTTCCACAATATTTTGGACCAACTATTGATACTGCACCAAATATTTTTAAACATTCTTCAATTTTTTTATCAATTAATCTTTCTTTATAACCTTCTTTTTTTAATGTCATTTTTCTTCACTCCTCATAAGTATTATAGCATATTCTTAATTGATTTTCAATTTCAACCGTACATTTTTAAGACTTTCAACCGTAAGATTTTAAAATTTTCATCCGTACATTTTTAAGGTTTTTATCCGTAAGATTTTAAGATGCTTAATAATATTTATTTAACTACCATACATCATATTTCAACATATAATTCTTTTATTTCTGGAGTATCTTCCTTAATTAAATCACTTCTTACATATAATTTAAATCCATATTTTTTATCAATATAAATTAATTTATACCCTTCTATTTCAGAGGGTTTAAACATTATATCTCCACTTGGAAGCAATAAATGTGTAAATTCATATTTATCTAGAAATTCGTTAATATCTATTTTACCAGATTGTAATAAAGAGTACTCCTTTAAAATATCATATTTCTTATTATTATATTTGATAAAATACTCCGCTCTACAATCTAAATATGATTTAACTCCTAAAAACATACCATAGCCACCATCTTCCATAATAGAATATAGTCTAATATCTTTTTTATCATAATGTTCAAGTAAAAAAGAGTAAGAACTTTCGGCATAATACCTTTGTACTTCATCGTGTTTTAAAATAACCAATAATGTTGAAATAGATAATATAATAATTATGAATACATTGCATAGCTTATTTATTGAATCTTTATAATAATTTAAATCAATCCTCTTATTTTTAAAATAATAAGCAAAAGGAAATATACCACACAATAAGAAATTACTAAACCCTTTTATACTAGATAAACCTAATATCATAGTACCTAAATATAAACATAGATATCTAACATTAAATTTTTTATTAACAAATATAATATATACCAAACTAGTAATAATTAAAATTGCTAAAAATCTAATTCCCCATATTGTATTAAAACCCGTTCTATAAAGTTCTGGTATTAAACTTGTCATATATTTATTATGAAATGAACCAAATATAAAAGTAATATTTTCTATTCCATAAGGATTAATAAGTCCGCATATTAAAGATATTAAAAATATTATAATAATTGGTTTTACATTATATTTGCTACACCATTTAATATTAAAACCATCTACTATATAAGGAAGCATAAATAAAAATATCATTATCCATAAAGATGCATGTAAATTTACCTGTAATATAGATATTAAAGGTATAAAATATAAATACTTTTTATTATTTTTATGAACATATAACTCTAATAAATATATAACTAACAATAAATTTATATAACTTAAAAGTTGCGGTCTAGGTGTTAAAAAATAATATAATAAAATATCATTAATTATCATTATTATAATCGATAATCCTTTGTTATTTGAACTTATTAATAAACATATCTTATATATTAAATAACAAATAAAAGTATTACATAAACAGGTGTATATTACAAATCCATTCCAAGAAAACACTTTATATATTAAAAACAATAATACTGAAGATAAATAATTTTGCACCACTACATGAAGTCCACGGTGAATAGAAAATGGATCTATATGATATATACCATTATTTAATATATACTTACCTTGAGGTATTAAATAATATAAATCTACAGTTTGTAATCCTTTTGTATATTTTAAATTCATTAATATAAAATTTAAGAATAATATACAAAATATTAATAATTTATTATTCTTAATAAACTCTTTTACTTTACTCATAACTACCTCAATAGTATTTTATCATACTAGCCACAAAAAAACGACCACTAAGGCCGTATTTTATATTATTAAATTGTTAACTTGTTACTAACTTCTAGGTTCTGAACTACATGCTTCATTAGTAATGAAGAATGCACCTTTATAGTTTCCATCAGCAACTACATCTTGTGCAATTGAAGGGAAATTATAGAATTTAACAGTAAATTTTACTTGTTGTACATATTTAGTATCTGTAGTAGCACCTTGAGAAGTAGAAATTTTACCACTTCCAACTTTAACAACATTTTCTAGACTTGTTGCTCCACTGAAATCAGAAAAAGAATGTTCTGTATTTTCAGCTTTTACCATAGTTATCTTTTCATCAGCAGCAGGTGTAGCAGGTCCAGTAGGTGCAACAACTGCATATTGATAAGTAAATTCTTTTCCATCTAAAGAACTAGCATTATCTGCACCATACTTAGTAGGTCCTTTACCACCAGGACCATAAACAGTAGCACCTGAATCATATTGGAAAACTATATCATAAGTACAAGTAGTTATTGTTGCTGCACTGTTAGCATCAAGAGTAACAGTTAAAGTACCATTGTCAGTTGCTCCACTTACATCAGTTTTATCTGTTTCAGTTTTAGTTGGATCATAAGTCATTTGTTGACCTGTAACATGTATACTAATATCAGCTCCTGTAGATATTAAAGATGAACCTATAGCTTCATCAGTTTTAACATTAACATTAGCTCTTGATTGGTTATTTACACTAAATGAACCGAAGTATGCGAATGTAGCTCCTACTACTGCTACTAATAATGTAGCTACTGCAATAACAGTTAACAATAAAGTATTTTTCTTTTCCATCTTGTTTTCCTATCTCCTTTCTATTATAAATTTATCACAAATCATAATCATAAATCAAGTCCTTTTTGTAAATTTGTAAAAGTTTTTGCTATAATTCATAATCTAGAAAATAAAAAGTGTAAAAGAAAAGATAAAATTATACTTATTTACTCTTTTCTAGTAAAGAATATTTCATTTATAGGCATTAACCCTCTTTTATAAATCTAATTAATTCATTATAGAAATTTAATACATTTATTTTACAGGGCTCAAACACATTGCTACTAAATAACTACATATTTTTGCTAGTATGTCATTATGCTTTTTTGTTTTTATTTAATATATTAAGATTTAGTATTAAATAAACATATCATTTTTTATCTTTTTCACTTTTATTAAGAATTTTGTGATATAGAAAGGATAAATTCTGCCATTGTTGTAGATGAATTTACAGCCAATCTAGCATGATGTTCCATAATATCAACTCTTTTATTGCCAACACCATGTGAATCGCTCACATTATTTCTCATTTCTGCAATTGATTGAACAATATTTTCAAGACCTGACAATAATTTATTAACATACTTATTTGCATTCTTATCAGTATGCATGCAATATAAATCTTTTACTTGTTTAAATAATTTACCAATATCACCACTATCTGATGGTATTTCATTTTTAATTTCAATAACATAACAAAAGATTTCTTCTAAAATAGTTCTCGATTTCGTAATGGCGCTGTCAAGATTACCTTCATCAATATCTTTCATTGCACGCCTAGATAAATCTTTAATATATTCTCTATCAACAATATTAATATTAGGAACATCTATAGTTATTTTTTCTTTATAGTCCTTAATTATAAACTGATTATTAATCACAACTAATTTATGACCTCCAAAATATAATATTGAATTAATTTTATCTAATATTTTTTTTATTGTATATTTGTACATAGACTCAAAATCATTTATATTACAAACATTTTTAGAAATATCAGTGAACCTATCTCTTTGCATCAAATATGACAAAAATTGATTTACTTTATTTTCAGCAACAACATATTTCAAAATATTATCCATATATTGCCATCTACTAAGATTTTGTTTTGAGTTAGTACCCCAAAAATATCCTTGATAATACCCAAACTTCTGAGAAATTTCGCAAATTATAGGTCCACTTAAATAAGGCATTGCTATTTTAATTCCATTTAATTCCTCAATTACGCAATCTCCATCTAATATCGCTATTATATCTTTATTTCTCAATAAATTGTAATAATCATTCATGTTACTCCTTCTTCATATAATATTTTTTATAATAATTATTTTTGAAAAATATAGTTACTATCCTCAATAAGTTTTAAATTTTTGCATTTCATACTTTTATATTTTTCAAAAATAATTCTATGTGACTTATTATATCATAGAATAACCATATTCTCATATATTTAATTCAACAAAAACATAAAATGCCAACTTTTTTATTTTTTTTAAAAATAATACTTTTACTATAAATACTTTTTTATTCAATAACAATGCCACAATTTATAAACAAATTAACAAAATTGCAAACATTATAAAAAAGAAAAAGATTTCAGCAATATTTTTTATAAATGAAATGTATGGTTATAAAGAATATAATAACATCTAATGGAATTATTTTATAAATATTCAAATTTTCACTATATATTCCATTTAAATTTTCTAGTTTTTTAACACCTTTACTTTTTATAAATTCATTACTACAATAATGCATTACATACCATATTTCAAAAGTTTAAGAGATGTAATTATTTCTAATTAATATATCTATAGCACCCTTTTGTAATATATTTTGTAATATAATAGTATATTCAAAAAAACTTACATTAGTAGTCAATAATATAACAATTAGAATATAGTTTTCATACCTACGTTAAATTTTTTTAACAAAAAACTACAAATTGGAGAAAATCGGAGAAAGTCGGAAAAAGTGACAAATCACTTAATTATTCAACACATATAAAGTAATTTTACTATAGTAGTATATGTAATATATAATTAATAAGCAAATAAAAAAGTGAATAAATCACTTTACTATTTACTTAATGTAATAGAATAATCACTAGAATTAAGTGTTAATTTTAAACCACTTATTTCTGATACTCCTAAAGAGTCTTTACCTACTATAACATAAGAATTAGGTACATTATAGGATGTTGTAGGACTTACATTACTATATGTAGTTATATCATTTTTTCTAATTAATTTATCCACAGTTGTGTAATATGTATAAGCACAGTTTTGTAAAGGTTCATTTGCACTACAAGTATTCCCACTTAAAGAAGATACTCCCTCCGTAGTACTTGTCTCATCAACTTCCTTTATTTTTACAGTGGTACTATATGTGTTTCCATTATAAACAACTTCTAAAAGATAAGTACCTGTAGGAACATTAGAAAGTGAGGCTGTTCCTGTAATGGCACCCTTTTGTAATTTTATAGTATAGCCACTACTTAAAGTAGTGCTTCCATTAATTACACTTATATTAGTGAAATTATATAAAGATTTACTAACAAGTGGTTCTTGATTAACATTTGCATCTAAATAAATATATTTTCCATCTAAATCAGATGGTGTTTCCTGAACAAGCCATGCTTTAATAAAATAATATTTTTTATCTGATTGCACTTTAAAAGTATTAAATGTGAGCATATACTCATCATTATAATGATTGGTTGTATCTACACTTTGCATAGGAAGATCTGTAATTTTAACTGGATCGGTTACTTGAACAGCACTTGCAATAGAATCTGTATCACTAGCAAAAACAGCCACTTTAATAAAATCAAGTGGCAATAAATCATCACTAGCAACTCCATTAGGCAAACTATCTAAAGAATAAGATAAGCTTAAAGAATAAAATACAGTATATTGATTATTTTTATCTATGACAACTTTAGCATAAGTAGTTTGGTTTACTCCATCTTCATCACTCATAGGTGCTATTTCGACGTTTTCCATACCATTTATAGTTAAATTAGCGGTTAAATTACCCGTGGTAATATTTTGTGTTCCTCCAACCGAAACTGTTGATAGGTATGCATAAGTAGTTCCTATTGAAAGACACGCAAAAGAAATAACTACTAAAAAAACTACAATTATCACATTAGTGTCTTTCTTCATACCCTCACCTATTATAAATGATATCACAAAAAATATTTCTAAACAATATATTTAAAATTAATTTTACTTTTTTCGACAATATTTTTTAATAAAATAATTATGAATTAAAAATATTTTATATATAAAATTATAATTTCATTTTAACTTTACCACTCTTATTTTAACCAATATTAAAAATTTTATTAATGAATACTATGAATAACCATTGAGAATTTTTGCCACTTTTACCGTTTTTTCTCAATGAACAAAAACAGTTTTATTTAATATATTTAAAATTAATTTTACTTTTTTCAAGTAAATTTTTATAAAATAAATACTTTCTACTAGAAAATTTTTTTATATTATCATCAAATAAATCTATAATATTTTTTACAATATTTTCATCATTTATAAAATTTAATTTTATAATAAATAAGAAATCATTAGATAATTTATGAATTATATTTTCTTTAATATTTGGATTTTTAATTAAACATATTTCATTAAGTTTTTTATATTTATTAATTTCATATAATATTTTATTTTTTAATTTTATATTATTAGTTTTATAATACATACTTTCTAAATTATCTATTATATTTGAACTATTTATATATATTTTATTATAATCCATTTAAAAACACCTATATTTAGTATAGGTATTTTTAAATAAATTATAAGTTTATAAAAAATATATTTTTATACATCAAAAATAAAAAAGACAAACTTTGTAAGTTCATCTTTAAAAAGATTTAAAATCTTTAATTACTCTATAAATACCATATTTTTGATTACTATTTTTATATTTTTTAATCATTTTATTTAAACTATATATATTAAAGTAAGTTACTTCATCTTTTTCCATAGCATACTCTATAAGTTTAATAACTAGCGACTTATTATCTTTAACATTAAATAATGTTTTATATTTTAATATGTCTTTATCAGAAACATTTTTAAGTACAAAATCATAATACCAATTAGGACTTTTTTTAAATATATATCTTTCTCCAGGATAATTTTTAAGAACTTTTATTGTATCAAAATAACCTATTTGAATATTTTCTGTAATAGATTTTTTATTAACAGTTAAGGTTGATGATAGTTTTCTCGTAGGAACTATTGTTATAACTTTATCTTTATCAATAAGTTTTTTCTTAAAACCCATGCCTTTAAGTTCAACACGATATACTTTATCATAACCTTTTTTAAGCATCATATTCGCTGGGCAATTATCATAAATACCACCATCAAAATAATAACTATTATCTTCGAGTTTTTCCATTTTAAATACTGGTAAATAACAACTTGAAATAATATAGTTATTTATAGAACCTTTTTTCATATCCTCTTTGAAAAGTTCTAAAGGTTTAAAATCCTTAAGTCTATAAGTAATAAGACCAAAATCCATTTTACTATTTCTAATATCAGGTTCTAAATTAAAATCTTTTAAAGTAGACTGAAGTCCTTCGATACTTATGCCTTTATTTTTTATAATATTTACAAAATTATCAAAACTTGATTTTAAAAGTTCAAGTTCATCTTTATTATCACTATTAATTAAATCAACATATTTTTTTTCATAACCAAGTATTTTACCAATATCTGCATTAAGCCAAAAATCAAGAAGTTCTTCTTCTCTTCCTGCAGCAATCATTGCAGCATTAAATGAACCAATTGAGGTTCCACATACACCATCAAATTTAATATGACACTTTTTAAAGGCCATATAAGCGCCAATTTGATAACTACCTTTAACTCCACCACCAGCTAATGCAAGTCCTACCATACTACCTTCCTTTCCTAATTAAAAGTATGAATTTACCTAGTAAAATATTAATTTTTCTATGTCTACTTCTTCGTTTTTGTCTCATAAAATAACTATCTAATGAATCACTTGAATATTCTAAAATCTTTTCATATTTTTTTGAATCATTAAGTGTTGGAAAAGACATATCTTTACTTAAAAATATTCTTGATAAAATATAGTTAAATGAAAGCCCATGATATTTTAAAATATTATTAAGTATATCCTCATATTTACATTCAATATTACCTAAATTAATTTCTTTTTTATTAACTTTATCTAAATTATCTAAAATTTTACATACTGCATATGCACCATCTTCTTTAGTAATACAAGAAACTATTTCTTCCTTTTTAACTGTATAAATAAATGGTTCACATGTTAAATCACAAAGTACCAAGGGAAATCTTACAATAACATAATTTTTGCATTTACTTGTAACAAGCTTTTCAGTTTTAATTTTAGCTTTGTTATAATATGTATCTAAATTTTCAAAAATACTTGTACTACTACCATAAATTAAAGTGCAATTAGGATTATAATAAGTAATTGCTTTAATAATATTTTCTGTTACACCATACTCAATTTTATTAGCAAGGTCCTCTTTATAATTTGCAAGAGGTGACACACATGATGCTAAATTAATAACAAAGTCATGTGTTTTAATTAAAAAATCAATAAGGCCACGATCAAAACAATCAGAATAAATAATATTAACTCTTTTTTTATATCTTTTTAATCTCTTAATTGTTTCTTTATTTTTTAAATCTACAACAGTAATCTCATATTTACCTTCGGAAAGTAAATATTTTATTAATGATAAGCCAATACTTCCTGCTCCCCCGAATATTACAACCTTCTTCATAATTCTCCTTTATAAAATGTGTAAAATAATAACAAGTATTATTCCAAGTCCTATGCCAAAATAAGTACCTTTATTTTTTCTATTAACAAATAACTCCTTAAGAAGTTCAAAAAAGCATAAATAAATAAGCATTCCTAAAGTAAATGATAATAAATAATTTGTTATATAAAGTGGAATACTTTTAAAGAAATAACATATTAAACCACCAATAAATCCAGACATTGTAAGAATAAAAACTTTAAATTTATTTTTACCTTTTAAACCACTTTCAATTTGAAATCCTAAGGGAATATTATGTAATCCTATTCCTAAACATAAAACTAAACCAGTCTTAAAACTTCCTAAAGTTATATTATATAAAACCATATTTTCAATTATATTATGTAATAGTAAAGCAAGAATTGTTATAACGCCTAAATGAGTTTGATGATTATTATGTTCTTTTATATTATCAAGTTTTTCTTTATGATGATGATTATGGTCTGGTACAAAAAAGTCAAGAATTTTAAGAAGTGAAAAGCCAAGAATTACTATCAAAAAATATTTAAAATCAAAAAATTCTTTTATTTCTGGAATAATATCAAAAAAGATAATATTAAAAAGAACTACAAAAGACATTCCAATAGAAAAAGCCTCAACTAATTTATTTGATTTAAATAATTTATTTATAAAAATACCAAGTAAGAAAAATATTCCTGTTAATAATGTTAATAATAATGCTTTCATTTCTATCACCAATAAAATTATACAAAATTTCTTATAAAAAGTCCACATAGAGAAAAAGAAAGTGTTACTTGCACTCTCTTACATTATCAATATTAAATTTAGCTTTATAATTTGCACCATCATTAATCCCTTGATCAATATCTTTAAAATAATTATAAGTAACTTTTGCTATATACTTAATATTTTTATTTACTCTTTTTACTGTATCTATACTATGTTCATAATTATCAATATTTAAATTTATTGGAATATTTACTTTTCCTGTTACTGTTGTTATATCCATATTTTCAATAAGAAGTTTTTCTTCTTCATCATTTATTTTAGAATATACATTTAAAGTAAGTTCACTATTTGGATAATTACTATATTTAAATACTTCATATTCAGGTGCTTCATAATAAACATCATAACAATATTTTATTTTTTCTTTAGTAGTATCAAGGTTTACATCTATTGAAGTTTCTCCAGTAATTGACTGTCCAACATCCTTAATAAAGTTATGATCATTTGCATTAATATTTATATCATTTCCACTTTTAATTTTTAAAGTATCAACACCTTTTGTTTTAACTTCAACATCAAAAGAACCATATTTAAAGTCTTTTGTTATGTAATATGCATAAACACCAGTTACCACAACCATTAAAAATATAAATATGAAAATTATTAAATAAACTTGTGATTTTAATTTATCTTTTTCACTCATAGATAATCCTCTCTATTCTTAATTAATCTTATCAAATTTATAGTATTTTTACAAGTCATTTAACATAATTACTTACAATGTTATAATAGTTTGTATCCATAAAATAACTACTTAAATTAATTTTATTATTAACTATTTGCATTTGTTTATTAACATAGTCATCACTTACATCACCTTTTTTAATAAACTCCCCAGTAGCGGTAAAGTATGTTCCTTTATCAGTAACCCAAGAACGATTATCAAACATTGCAAGACCATCACTTGTGCTTAATAAATCTGTACCAATAATAAGTCTTGAATCATATTTTAAATTAAATAAATTATATATTGTAGGAAGTACATCAATTGAACTACCTACTTTTGATATATTAACATTTTCCATAGCACTATTATATAAAATAAATTTACTATGATTTACCTCAATTTTAGCATCCTTTTTATAACTAGAAATTTCGTTTATTTCATCAATTGAAAGTTCATATGGGTAGTGATCTCCGACTAAAGCAATTACTGTATCCTCTAGTTTACCAGCATCTTTTAATTTATTTATTAAACTTTCTAAAGCATCATTAAGTTCCATATTCGCAGCCAAATATGAAAGTGGTCCTTCACTATAACCTAAATTAAATTTTTCAATTTCTTCTTTATGTTTTCTAGCCATCGCATTTTCTGAAAAACTATAACCTGCATGACCAGATACAGTCGCATAAAATACCATAAAAGGTTTATCACTATTAATATAATCATTAGTGGTTGAATCAATCATTTCTACATCACTTTGAGGCCAAGTACGACAATTAATTCTTTTTTCAAGTCCATTATAACATGCTAAAAAATTATCAAAACCCAAAGTTTTTAAATAAACGTTTCTATCTTGAAAAGCATAAGAATTATTATGATATGCATAAACATTATAACCTTCATTTTTAAATAAATTACCTATTCCATATGGAAATGAATTAGTACCATTTCTAAATGCTTTTAATGAAGAAAAATTTGCATATAATCCAGTTAATTCTTGAAATTCTCCACCTATAGTCGAATATATTGTTGGAGTATAATAATTAGAAAATACAAATCCATTATTTGCTAATTTATATAAAGTTGGAGTAATATCCTTTCTTACAGCTATTTCATTAAAACTTTCTCCCATAAATAAAATTAAATTTTTACCCTTAAATTTTCCAGTATATTCATTTTGATAAGTATATTTATCTTTAATATAATTTGTAAGTGTTGTAACCTTATTATTACCAGCATAATCATTAAGTAATGAATCAAAATCAATATCTAATATATTAGGTTCATATGTTGTTTCAACATATTTTTCTTCATTATTATCATATATTTTTTCTTCAAAGCCAAATATAAAACGATAACTATCAATAAAAAATGTATTAATAATACCCTCTTTTTCAATATTAAGTGCAGGATTATTTACATGATAAAATAGTTCATAAGGACTAAATGATTTTTCCTTACCAATATTAAGTGAATAAATGTACCCAATGCCTGAAAAAACTAACATTATTAAAGCCATACCAATTTTATAACCATTAGTTCTTTTAAAATAAATTTTTCTTTTAAAAATAATTACTAAAATTAAAGGTATGCATAAAAGAATTATTCCAGGAAGTCTTTTTAATGTTTCAATAACTGCCTTGCCTAAAAATGAAGTAACTTGATCAGCAATCTGAAGTACAGAAAAAGAAATATAAAAGTCAAAAAAACCCTTTACAACATATTGGGCAGAAAACCATAAAGACCAGAACACAAATGTAAAATAAAATATAAATTTATTAAGTTTTTCACTAAAAATTCTTGTTAAAACATACATTAAAATACTATATCCTAGTATAAAAATAATCATATTAATATTAGATAACACAAAAACTTTCTTGTATAATAAAAATCTATAGACAAATTCCATATACAAAAATGATAAAAAATAAATTATAAATACGCTTTTTCTTTTATATTCTTTCATACTATTATTATACAAAAAAAATAATAAAAAAAATAGTGTTTTTAAGCACTATTAAATTTTTTCTAAAGATACAAATGAATAATTTCCATTATCTATTTTAAAAGTATATTTATAAGTATCAAATTTATCTAGATTATCATCAACAATAAAATTATTTTCTATAGTAGCTTGATAAATTACATCTTTTCCAGCATAATCTTTGTATATAAAATTAGCATTATTAAAAAATATTTTTGCATAAACTATATAATTATTATTTTCTTTTTCTACCTTTATTATCCTATCACTAGCTTTTATTTTATCAGTTTCTGTGCAAGGTCCAGATATATCAAGTCCATTATTTTTAAATTCAATATTGTAATAATAATCTAATGAATAAACTTCACTACCATATTTTTTAGTTAAACTCTTAATTATATCTTCATTATATTTTTCATTTGACTCTATATTTAATACTTTTGAATTAAAACTATTTAAATATTCATTAAGTTTATCATAAGTTATTACATCTCTATCTTTTTTACATGAACTTTTAATTAAACTATCATTTTCCATAAGTTTAATTACTGATTTTAATTTATCTTCATCAGAAATATTTTTTATATTATAGTTACCATTATATAAATTTTTATAAGATATTTTAAATTCCTTTTCAAAAGAATTTAATACTTTTTCAGCTTCTTTATATTCATCAGAATTTTTATCAATAATATTTTGTTTATTAACAACATTATTATTTGTTTTATCATTTTTACCAAGTAATGTTCTTCCTAAAATTATACCTATTGGTATACATAATGCTATACATATTATAGCAGTTATAAATATTATCTTACTTTTATTTGTTTCCTCTTTCATATCACAAACCTCTTTTCTATTTTAATTTTATCAAATATTAAAAAAATGTAAATATATTTTTTATATTTTTAATTAAGTTCAATTTTATCAAAAACATAATGATCATCACCATTTAATTTTAAAGTTAAAGTCATTTTTTGAAAATCATTTGCATAGTTTCTTAAACAATTATTTTCTTTTTCATAAGAAATATTTTCACAATAACCATTAGTTATATCTACCTTATCAATATTTGTATAAAATTTAGTAATATCCCAATAAGCCGCTATACCGGTAATTTTTAATAATTCTTCTGTTTCTTCATAACTAATAGGTACGTATTTCCAACAAGGACTTGCTAAAGCGCCTGTAGGACCAGATGAACAAATATATTTATTATTTGATAATTTACAACTCGCTGGAAATAAGAAAAAATATTTAGGTAATGAAATATATTTTCCAAAAAATTCATAAGATAAATTTGTAATTACATTAGCACTTATTTCAAAAGTTTCATAACCATCACTATTTGTTCCTGTATCAATTCGGTCTTCTTTGCCTATTCCTCCTTTAATGATATTAATCTTATCATGTTCTTTTATGTCATCATACGTAATTACTTTTTTTTCATAAGTCATTACATCAATGGCACTATTATCAAGACCTGAAGCACCACTACTATAAATATACCTATTAAATAAATTATAAATTTGTTTTGTTTTTTCATCAAAATTTTCCACTTCATATAAAGCATCACTATCTATATTTTGCGTATTATGTATAGTGTTATTTATTATATTCGAGGTATTATCTATTACATTATCTATTTTATTTGTTAAATTATTTTGTTTATTAACAACATTATTATTTGTTTTATTACTTTCATTTTTACCAAGTAATGTCCTTCCTAAAATTATACCAATCGGTATACATAATGCTATACATACTATAGCAGTTATAAATATTATCTTACTTTTATTTGTTTCCTCTTTCATATCACAAACCTCTTTCCTATTTTAATTTTATCAAATATTAAAAAAATGTAAATATATTTTTCTATATTCACATTTTGTTTACATTAATAATTAGTTTTAATTTATTAATTTGTCTATTTAGTAAGATACATAATAAATTAATTCTACCATCAGAAATTAAAGTGATATTTTGATACTTATGAAGTAGATTATCAAACCACTCTACAATACCCTCAAGTTTATTAATATCAATTCTTTTGATATCTTCAACAACTTTAATTATTTCATCAAATGTTTTAACTTCATAAAAGAATCTTCCTTCACCAGAAATATGTAATTCATCACTATCATAATATTTTATATTAAGACTTTGACCATTATCAAAAATTGGTGCAACATCTAACCATTTTAAAGTATTTACATCTCTTATAACACCAAAATTATTTAAATGTCTATCTTCATTCATTATTAAAAAAACTACCATTTTGGTAGCTTATATTATTTAATACTAAGTAATCTATATCCCCCTAAATTATTTGATTCAAAATTGAATGTTACTGGAGTATATTCATTTGAATTATAATTATCTTGACAATATTTATATGATCCAGTTAAATCAATATTTGTATTTATTTCTTTTAAAAGTTTTGTTTGACTAAAATCACTATAATATTTACAAAAATTATCCTCTCCTAAAAAGTATACATATCCTAATTTCAAAGTTAAATCTTCTAATTTTTTTGACAATATTATATTGCCTGAATGCAGTAATGTAGTTGGAACAGAAAATGGATTATATATATTACATTCTTTAGCATCACATTTTATAGAATTACCATTTTCAATAGTAAGACCGATTAAATCATTTTCAGTTATATTTTTTTTACTAAATCTATTTAATATATTACTAAATTCAGTTGTTGAAACTTTAAAATTCATATATTTTTTATTTAATTCCCCTTTTGCAACATTCATTTTTAACAAAACAAATTTTACTAAATTTTTTACATAGTTTTCATTTGAAATTGACATTCCCAATAATAAATCATATCTATTTAAATTTTCACTATCATTATTCCAGTCTTCATCACCATAAACATCTACATTATTTAAATCCTCTAAAGAAAAACCATTTAATTTTTTATCAATTACACTAATATCGTAAACCACTTCAGAACGAATATATGAAACTCCATTAATTTCAATCTCATCCTCAGTATTATTTGATATATTTTGATTTGTATTATTAACAACATTATTATTTGTTTTATTACTTTCATTTTTACCAAGTAATGTTCTTCCTAAAATTATACCAATTGGTATACATAATACTATACATACTATAGCAGTTATAAATATTATCTTACTTTTATTTGTTTCCTCTTTCATATCACAAACCTCTTTTCTATTTTAATTTTATCAAATATTAAAAAAATGTAAATATATTTTTCTATATTCACATTTTGTTTACATTAATAATTTAACTTACGAAATTCTTTTACACCTACTGCTAACAATAATAACCATAATATTATATTAGTAATAATTAAAATAATAATTTGAATTAACATAACAACATTTATATTATTTATAAATTTTATAGTTATAAATAAACTTATAAAGAAAAGACCCATACCAGTAAATGTACAAATCATAGTACTTGTACTTTGTTTAACAACTTCAGTTTCATTATTCCATTTAAGTTTAGGATACTTTAAATTAATAAATAGACCTAATAGTGCAGAAAATAGTGGTGTTAAAAAAGCAAATAGTAATATATAAATTATATAGATTGATTTAACTTTATAGTTTATTAAAAATATTAAACTACATAAAATAATAATTGGAATAGTTAAAAATAAACTAAATAAAACTTTTGATATAAAAATATTTTTTTCATTTATTGGATAACTTTTTAAAATATTAAATGTTTTACCCTCAAGGGAAATTGATGAACAAGTAATTTGTGTCATAAAACCCGTAAATAAAATCATTTCCATAAAAAATATTGGAGCATATTTATTAATAATTGTTGGAGTAATTGTTATATCTGAACTAGATTGTAAAAGTAAAATAAATTTATCTACATTTGTACAAAGTAATATGGTTAATATAATCATTAATACCATTCCAAATAAAGTATTTACTATGTAAACTGGAATACCAAAATAAGTTTTCATTTCTTTTTTTGTAAGTGACAATATTACATTTTTTCTTTTAAAAGTTAATGTCTTACTACCTTTTTTAATATCACTTTTCTTAGATTTAAAAATAATTTTAAAGTAGTATATTGAACCTAAATAAATAAAAATAATAAAAGGGACAATGTTTATTAGAATTAATTTTAAAAGTTTTAAAACATCAAATTTATTAATCAATGATAAATATAAATTTATTGGATAATATATCTTAGTAATTATATCATTAATCATATCTGCTTTATTAACTATATTATTTACTAAACTTTCCATATTAAATGAAAAATAAAATACCATTATAAGAAGCAACATTGAAATAATTGTCTGCACTCTTTTAGAATTTTTAAAATTTACAGAAATAAGTTTTATGATATAGCCTATAAAAGATGCGACTATCAAGGGAAGAATAGGCAGTAAAATAAGCATTACCAAAGACATTAAATAGAAGTTTATTCCTGGGTTTTCAAAATAAGCATAAATTATGAATGCTGGTAAAATAAATAAACTATCATACATAAGTTGAAATAAATAAAATTTAAACATTCTTACAAAGAAAATTGTTTTTTTATTCAATGGCATTGAAAGTAACATATCATTATCTTTACAATCAAAAAGCATACCTTGTGCTTTATAAAAACCTTCGATTATTGTATAAAGTGAAACAAACATAATCATCATTGAAAGCATTATATGAGTAAGTCCTATTTTAGAAAGAGGTTTAGCAATTAAATAAGCATATGTTCCTATACCATACATAACAATTAAAAATAGAAAAACTGGAAATAATTTTTTCCTTATATTACTTTGTTTATCAATTTGTTTTAATTTAAATAAACTCATTCCCTCACTTAATGATGCCTTAATTAAAGAATATATTTTTTTCATCATTCACCTAGTTCTAAGAATACTTCTTCGAGTGATTCATCGCCCTTAATTTCTTTCATAGTTCCACATTTTATAAGTTTACCTTTTTTAATAATTGCAACTTCATCACAAAGTTTTTCCGCTACATCAAGAATATGGGTTGAATAAAAAACTATCTTTCCCTCATTTACCATATCTTTCATTATCTTTTTCATATCAAAAACAGCTTTTGGATCAAGACCAACAAAAGGTTCATCCATTACCAAAATTTTAGGTTCATGACAAAGTGCTGATATCAAAGCAATTTTTTGTTTCATTCCATGAGAAAACGAAGATATTTCATCATTCAAATTTTTGTCCATTTCTAAAAGGCGAGAATATTTCAAAATATTTTTTTCTCTAATTTCACTACTTACATCATACATATCACAAACAAAATTTATATAATCTATGGCTTTCATATTTTCATAAAGATCTGGATTATCTGGTAAATATGCCATTACTTTTTTACATTCAATAGGACTATCTTTTATACTTTTACCTTCGACTAAAATATCTCCCTCATCAAAGTCTAAAATACCCATTATCATTTTAATAAGCGTTGTTTTGCCTGCTCCATTATGACCTATAAAAGCAAAGATTTTTCCATTAGGTACTTTAAATGAAACATTATTTAGTGCTTTTGTTTTTCCATTATATGATTTACTTACATTTTTAATTTCTATCATAGTTCCTCCATAGTAATTATATTGTATCACTTGATATTTTATTTGTAAATAAAAAGGATAAATTAACCTAATAATTTATCCTTAACAATTTTACTAACAAGTGACATATCAGCATTTGTTATCTTCGAAGAAATAACTTTCATAAGGTTGCCCATATCTTTCATTGAACTTGGTTTAAGTTCTTCGAAAACTTCGTCAACAACCCTTATTATTTCCTCCTCACTCATTTCTTGTGGTAAGTATTTATTTAATATATCTACCTCTTTAGCAAGTTCATTTACAGTATCAAGTTTGCCATATTTTTTATATTCCTCGATTGAATCTTTTCTAGTTTTTACACCTTTTTTGATTACTTTAAGGACTTCATCATCAGTAAGAGTATGAAGTGAACCTTTACGGCTTTCATTTATAATCTCACTTTTTAACATTCTTAATACTGATAAAGTAAATTTGTCACCACTTTTTAAAGCTAATTTTAAATCGTTATCAATTTGATTTTCCATACATAGCCTCCTTAGTTATGGTTTCTACGGCGTGAATTTTTAATGTTTTCTTTCTTTTCATTTCTTCTTTTAACGCCTGGTTTTTCATAGCATTTTCTCTTCTTAAGTTCTGAAGGGACGCCACTACGAGCAAATTTTGCCTTAAACTTTTTTAAAGCAAGATCAACATTACCATTTTGAACTACTACCTTTGTCATCATATCCCTCCCTTCAATAGCTACACATATTATAACACCTACCACATTCTTTGACAAGAATTTTAACAACTTGTATGGCTAAAATATCTTCTTAGGGTTGAACCAAAGTTTTGACCCCAACCATAAATTGCTATTGCAAACCTTCCAATGGCAGATATTAATGCTGCAGAAACACCTGCGCCACCAACATATAAAATGCTTTCATTCTTATTTAACACCATTTTATCTCTTATTGCAAGCCTTTGGATTAAAATATCCATCAATTACGCCGAAAATAAATGATGTAATAAATGCTATAGCACTAACAAAACCAATTGTAAGCTTTGCTCCACCAACATATTTTATTGATTCATTTGCGTTTAAATTTTGCATTGCTTTCTCCTTTCTAAAGAATTAAATCAAGAATTTTCTTAATCATTCTTTCTTTTTTATAATAAATTACTATCTTCTTAACCTCATTTTTTTTAAATTTTTTATTAATCAATAATTCATAATCTTGGTAATTAATATAATTATCGTTATATATTTCAGATATGCTCTTAATTTTATAATCACAAATTTCATCATCGACTTTTAATAAGGTATTTTCATTTATTTTATCAGAGTTTTCAAGTTTTACAGGAACGATGAAACTATTACCAGTAAAGCTTCCATATAATGTTAAATGATTATACCCACTCATTATAATAAGTAAAACTAATAAAATTAATATTAAAAATGGTATTATAATAATGATAATAGGATTTTTATATTTAATATTTTTTAATTTATAATAATTCATTATTAACTCCCACAATAATAGTCCTTTCAAATAAACTATCTTGTTTTTTATGTGATACATAAATAATAGTTTTGTTCGGATAATTATTAATTATGTTTTGAATTATGATTTTTTCAGTATCATAATCAGTCTCACTTAAAGCCTCATCTAAAATTAATATTTCAAAATCATTCATAAGAGCCCTTGCTAAAATAATTCGTTGTTTTTCGCCACCAGAAATATTCGATGAATCATTACATACTCCAAAATCATATCTAAATAATCTATTTTGAACTATATTATCGATTAAGCACATTTTACATACTTTATCAAACTGCTTTAAATTGTCATTATAAAACAAAATATTATTTTTAATTGTATCAGTATATAAAAATTCTTTTTGACCAACATATACAATATTATTTCTTATTGTTTTTAAACTATAATCCTCAATATTTTTACTACCAATATAGATTGCACCACTATCAAGTTTTAATGAACGATTTAACAATTTGCATAGAGTAGATTTTCCTAGTCCACTTTTACCCCTAATCATTACTTTTTCTCCTTTTTTTATAACTAAAGAATAGTTATCTAAAATAAGTTTATAATTGTTATATGAAAAACATATATTTTTAATAATTATGTCATCATTATAAAATGGTTCGATGTTACCAACTTGTTCTTTCTCAATATTTAAAAAATCAACTAGTTTTCCAAATGCTGCTCGAAAAAAATTAAATTTTGGAAAAAGATTCACAATTCTTTTTATTGGTTCATAAAAATAACTCATTATAGTATTGAATGTAATTAAATCAATGATTGTTAACTTGTTATTAATAATTAAATATACTCCAATGATATTGACAACAAATGTTGAAACTTCAACAAACGAATTTCTTATATTAGACAAAAAATTAAAATTATTAGTTAAATCATAATTATCATATATAAGTTCAGATATTTTTTCCTCTATATGATTTAATGAATGCTCTACCTTATCAAGATTTTTTATTGTTGACATCATATTAATACTTTCTATTAAATCACTATTAAATTCCGTTTGATATTCAATATTTTTTCTAATTCTTTGATATAAATAAGGATTTATAATCAAACTATATATTATATAAATAATCATCGATAAACATAGTACAAATGTAAGTTTAGCATTTATAAAGCATAAAATACAAAACGCACCCATCGTTATAAATAAATCTAAAAAACAAGATATAAATATTTCTGAAAATAAATCTTTTACGCTTGATAACTCATTTATTCTCGTCATTATTTCTCCTGTAGTTCGTGAAGATATAATATTGAAAGGAAGTTTAAATATATGAGATATAAAATTATCATATACGGTTACATCTATATTTTTATTAATATGATTTTCATAATAATTTTTAAAATATTCAAATAATATTTTAAACAATATTAACATTAAAAATATGAAAATAATAACTTTAAGATTATTTTCATAATAATCATTTATAAGTGCCTCATTGATGACTTTAAAATAAAAACCTGAACTAATTGTAAAAAATGTAAGTAAAATACTACATAATAAAGTTTTTAAGCAAAGTTTTTTATTACTTTTAATAATATTTAAGAATAGTGAGTATATATTCGCATTTTTCTTTAATAAAATAATCTTATTTTTAGGATAAAGTTCAATAAATACTCCTGAAAAAATTTCATCAAAATTAGGTTTATTCATTTTAATTTTTCCCTTGCTTGGATCCATTAAAGTATAAGTGTTACCCTTTATTTCATAAAGGCACATAAAATGTGTTAACCCATTTTTGTAAACAACATGTACTATACAAGGTAGAATAACATTATTTAAATTTTTATTTTCACTCTTTTTGACAAAACCATCAAATCCGTACTTTTCTGCAGCTTTAAGTAGATGATATGCACTTACGCCCTGAAGTGTAGTAAATGTATCAATTCGAATTTTTTCAAGAGGAACATATCCACCATAAAATTTAATTATCGAAGACAAAGAACATGGTCCGCAGTCCTTTACATCTTTTTGACACTCTACAATAATTTTATTCTTCATTCTTTTTTCTCCTTTCACTATATTTATTACCGGAAAATTTCTGATTTCCTCCTTTTTTTGTTAAATTTCTTAAAAAAAAATAAAATTTTACACAATTTTGACACTTTTTTAATATTTTATTTACATATGTTTGACACATATTTCTGTGTAAAGTGGTTTACAATTTGCGATTATTAAAAATTTTATTATCTTAGTGAATATTTTCTTAAGGAAAAAATATAATTTAGTATTAAGGGAGGCAGATTTTGATAAATAAACAAAATTTATGGTTCATTACTCTTTTCGCTTTAATATTGATATTAGGTATTTACTATATTTCACTTCCTGAGGGTACACTACCTGTATTTGAAAATACAGAAACCAAACTCGACAATGCAATTAAAGTTACCGATTCTGATGTAATTATTGCTTTAAAATTATCCGAAGAAGAAAAAATTTTAAAAGAAATGGAAGATGCTCAAAAAATATTAATTGATAAATCATCCTCTAAAGAAAAGAAAAATGAAGCATATAATACTTTAAAAGATTTAAATTATAAGAAAGGTAAAACAAGTCAAATAGAAAATTTAATAAAAGAAAAATTTAATTTGAATTCCTGTGTAAAAATCGAGGGCGATAAAATAAACATAACTGTTGATGACAATGATGCAAATACTGAAAAAGCAAATAATATAATTAAAGCAGTCCAATCAATTTATGAAACGCAAATGTACATTACTGTAAAATTCCAAAATAAATAGGCATATTTACTTGCCTTTTTTTTGTTTTTTCATATATTATTATGAGAATATTAAGAAAGGATGGCCTATGAAAAGGATACTAACAAGAAGAGAACAAGAAATATTTGATCTTTTAGCAAAAAATAAAACGACTAAAGAAATTGCAGATATACTCGGAATAAGTCAAAAAACAGTAAGAAATCATATATCAAATACAATGCAAAAGTTGGGAGTAAAAGGCCGATGTAATGCCATTTTAGAGCTACTTAGACTTAATGCAATTTCTCTTGATTAATTAAACCCCTCGGGGTTTTTTGAATAAATAAAAAGGTTTTTAATATATTTTATTAGGTGATGTAAATGTTAAAAAGAAACGCCATAAGAAGAATATGTATTTCAACCTTTTCACTTTTAATAGTCCTTTTATTGTGTTTATTTCCTCAAAAGGAAAATTCATTTCCCGAAGAAATTATAAGTGTTAACGAACTTACAATACCAATTTATATTAAAGATCAAAATGGTTATGTTGCTAGAACAAATATTATAAAAAAAGAAAACAGCGATATTGAATATATTATAGATATTTTAACAAAAAATTCAAAAAATGAAAATTATATTCCTTCAAACTTTGAGGCATTAATTCCTGAAAATACAAAACTTTTAGATTATTCATTAAATGATAAAGTTTTAAAGCTAAACTTTTCTAAAGAATTTTTGCTCGTTAAAGAAAATGATGAAGGAAAAATGATTGAAAGCCTCATATACTCACTATGTGAACTTGAAAGTGTTGATAAAATTTTAATCTATGTAGAAAATGAGAAACTAAATGAACTTCCTAATTCAAAAGTTAAACTACCCGTTTCACTAGATAAAAGCTATGGTATTAATAAAGTTTATGACATTAAAAGCTTTAAAAATATTACCAAAACTATCATATATTATACCAGTAAAACAGAGAATATAACATACTACATTCCTATTACAAAAATTACAAATGATGATGCAAATGCTGTTGAAATAATTGTAAATGAGCTTAAAACTTCCCCTATCTACGAAAGTAATTTGATCAGTTTTTTAAATGCTTCTTTTGAGCTTAAAAATTATGAAATAATGGAAAATAGTGTTAATATGTCATTTGACAATAAAATGCTTTTAAACTTAAGTGATGAAAGTATTACCGAGAAAGTAAAATATACCCTAGCACTTTCAATTAGAGATACTTTGGGTAAAGATGTAAGTATAAATATTAATTAAATAAGCATACTAATTAGGGAGATGATTTAATGCCAATAATTGCATATAAAACCAAACTTTTAGGGTATGATATTAGTTTTGCCTTTAATACAACATATACCAAAGATTTCAAATTAAAAATTAAGACTTCTGATGAATATTTAACTTCAGAAAAAGATATTATTAAAAAGGTAATTAAGGAATTTAATGAAGAAGAGTTTAATATGTATATGACTAACTATAATGTTGAACTTTTAGCTCTTTCAAAATATTTTTTAGATAAAATTCCTAATATTTTTTCTATAAAATATGAAACAAAATATGAAAAATGCATATTTTATGCCTCGGAAATCGAAGAAATTACAAAAAATGACTAACTTTTATACGAAAATGATTAATTTTTACTTGCTATTATAAGCGCTTTGATATATAATTTAATTGTGCTGTCTCCGTAGCTCAGCTGGATAGAGCAACCGCCTTCTAAGCGGTCGGTCGTTGGTTCGAATCCAATCGGGGATACCAATTAAAAATTACTTATGATTAAATTCATAAGTTTTTTTATGTCTTAAACGACCGATCGCAAAAAGAAAACCAAACAAAAAAAGTAAGGAACATCCCTACTTTACAATCTTACCATCTAAACTAAAACTTTTAGCATCAGTTATTTTTACATTTACAATATTGCCAATTTCTTTTTTATCGCAATCGACATTTACAAGTTTCATTGTATCTGTATAACCATAACATTTAGTTTTATCTTTTTCACTTTCACCAATTAAAAGTACTGGCAGTACTTTATCAAGCATTTTTTCATTACTTTCTTTTGAATACTTATTAACAATTTCATTTAGTCTATGAAGTCTATCTTCTTTTTCTTTTATAGAAACATCATCTTTCATAAATGATGAAGCAGTGCCTTTTCTTTCAGAATAAATAAATGTATAAGCACCATCATATTTAAGTTTATTAACTATGTCAAGTGTTTCTTCAAAATCTTCATTTGTTTCACCAGGAAAACCTACGATTATATCAGTGGTTATACATACATTAGGTATTCTTTCTTTCATTTTGTTAAATAATGTGATGTATTCCTCTTTTGTATATTTACGATTCATTTTCTTAAGTATCTTATCACTTCCTGATTGAATAGGAAGATGAATATAAGGCATCACATTTTCATATTCAGCAATGACATCAATCATTTTATCGGTAAAGTTCCAAGGATGTGATGTAACAAATCGAAGTCTTGGTATACCTAATTTAGCAACATTTTCAAGAAGATCTGCAAAATCATAGCCTAAATTTAAATCATTACCATAGGCATTAACATTTTGACCTAATAAAGTTATTTCTTTATAGCCAGAGTCCACTAAACATTTACATTCCTCGACTATAGCCTCCATTTTTCTACTTCTTTCTCTTCCTCTTGTAAATGGAACAATGCAGTATGTACAAAATTTATCACAACCAAACATAACATTTACCCAAGCCGATACTTTTGAATCTCTTTTATAATCAAAACCTTCTGGTACAACATCACTATTTGAATGAACTAATATATTTTGTTTATCTAATTTTTCTAAAAGTAAATGTGGTAAATCAAATAGATTGTTAGGACCCACTACTATATCAACATATTTGTGATTTTTTTCGATTTCTTCGACTACATCTTCTTGGCCAGCCATACAGCCCATTAAAACAATTATTAAATCTTTCTTTTCCTTTTTTAAATGTTTACATCTACCTAAATAACCAAATACTTTATCATGAGCATTTTCTCTTATAGCACAAGTATTTAAAACAACTATATCAGACTGTTCTAAAACATCAGTTTTAGTAAATCCTAATTTTTCTAGATATGATGCAATAGCCTCTGAATCGTGAACATTCATTTGACAACCATAAGTTCTTAAAAAATATTTTTTATCTTTATAAATATTTTTAATTTTTTCATCAACATTTTGATACTTTATTTCAACTTTTGTTCTATCTTTTGCAACTTTATAATCTGGTTTTAACATATTAACACTCCCAACTTCCTTGTTATTATAACAAATTATTAATTTTTTTGAAAGGGATTTTGATGGAAATGTAAAGTATGTATGAGTTATGATTTATTATTTTTTATTTTGTTTTGTTTTTTGGTTTTAATTATTTATAATATAAAAGTTTTGTTGGGACGCATTAATATGAAATAGATCCACCAAAACCCGCTTTCAAGAAGTAATTTACACTATTTAAAAGCTAATTGCAAGCACTTCGACAAAACTTGTCAAAACTAGTTTTTTTCTGACAAAATTCGACATTTTATGCATTTAAAAAAAGCCTATTTTGTAGGCTCTATTTTAGTTTTTCCACCCATATAAGGTCTTAAAACCTCAGGTATAGAAATACTTCCATCTTCATTATAATTATTTTCTACAAAGGCAATTAATGCTCTTGGTGAAGCAAGTACAGTATTATTTAAAGTGTGTACGAAGTATGTACCATTTTCTCCTTTAGTTCTTATCTGAAGTCTACGTGCTTGAGCATCAGATAAATTAGAACAAGAACCTACCTCAAAGTATTTTTGTTGTCTAGGACTCCAAGCCTCTATATCACAAGATTTAACTTTAAGATCAGCAAGATCTCCACTGCAACATTCAAGTTGTCTAACAGGAATATCCAAACTTCTAAAAAGTTCTACTGTAGCTTTCCACATTTTTTCATACCAAGTGAAGGCTTCTTCAGGTTTACATAAAACAATCATTTCTTGTTTTTCAAATTGATGAACTCTATATACACCTTTTTCCTCAAGACCATGAGCTCCACCTTCTTTTCTAAAACATGGAGAATATGAAGTAAGTGCTATAGGAAGTGATTTTTCATCAACAATTTGTCCTAAAAATCTTCCTATCATTGAGTGTTCACTTGTACCAATTAAATATAAATCTTCACCCTCAATTTTATACATCATTGCTTCCATTTCTGGAAAAGACATAACGCCTTCGACAACTGATGCATGAATCATAAATGGTGGAATGCAATATGTAAATCCTTTATCAATCATAAAATCTCTAGCATAAGAAAGCATTGCACTATGAATTCTTGCTATATCACCAGTAAGATAATAGAAACCCTCTCCTGAAGTTCTTCCGGCACTTTCTTTATCAAGTCCATTTAATCTTTCCATAATATCAGCATGATATGGAATTTCAAATGTTGGAACATTTGGTTCACCGAATCTTTGAACTTCAACATTTTGACTATCATCTTTACCAATTGGTACACTAGGATCAATAATGTTAGGAATCAAAAGCATTTTATCATGAACAAAACTCTGAAGTCTTTCTTCCTCAACAGTTAAATTTGCAATTTCAGTATTTATTTCATTTACTCTTTTTTTAGTTTCCTCAACTTTATCAAATTCTTTATTTCTTACATATTCACCAATTTTAGCACTAACCTTATTTTTTTCACATCTTAGTTCATCTGCTTTAAACTTAGCATTTCTATATCTTTCATCCATCTCTTTAATTTCATCCACTAAAGGTAGTTTTTCATCTTGAAATTTCTTTTTAATATTTTCCTTTACTAAGTCAGCATTTTCCCTAATTAAATTAATATCAATCATTTTTACCATCCTTTCATTAAAAAAAGCACACACATAAACTCTTTTTAAGGAGCAATGCTGCGGTGCCATCCTTTATATAACTTAATTATTCTTTAACGGAAATTACCCGAAGTTTATTAGACTTTCTAGAAAGTAGATTCATAAGTCTTTATTTATTGGCTTGCACCTAATGCCAACTCTCTTTAAAATAAATTGCTTACTACTAATCTTTCATCACTGATTTACAAATTTATTTTAGCATTTAATTTTACGTTTTACAAGAGTAAAAAGTTTTAATCTTGATTATTTGCCTCGAAAAGGTATGAATCACGACACATGTCAGTTAAATCTTTTTTTGCACTCCAATTTAAAATCTCTTTGGCATAGTCACAAGATGCATAACATGATGCAACATCACCTTTTCTTCTTGCAGTGATTTTATAATTTACTTTTACATTATTAACTTTTTCAAATGTTTTAACCATTTCAAGAACGCTTACTCCTTTACCAGTTCCTAAATTACAAATTGTTAAACCATATCCATTAAATAATCTATCTAATGCTTTTACATGTCCATTTGCTAAATCTACTACATGAATATAATCTCTTACTCCAGTTCCATCTACTGTATCATAATCATTTCCAAAAATACTTAATTGTTCTAGTTTTCCTGTAGCAACTTTAACGATATATGGCATTAAATTATTTGGAATACCATTTGGATCTTCTCCAATTAAATGTGAACTATGACATCCTACTGGATTAAAATATCTTAAAATTACTATATTCCAAGAATTATCTGATGCATATAAATCTTTTAAAATATCCTCAATCATAAGTTTTGTTGCACCATATGGATTTGATACTGAAAGTGGAGCATCCTCTTTTAAAGGTAATGATTTTGGTACACCATAAACTGTCGCACTTGATGAAAAAATAAAGTTTTTAGAATTATATTTTTTCATTACCTCAAGAAGTGTAATTGTGGAAAATAAGTTATTATGATAATATTCAAGTGGTTTTTCAACAGATTCACCTACTGCTTTTAATGCTGCAAAATGAATAACCCCCTCTATTTTATTTTCATTAAATATTTTTTCAAGAAGCTTTTTATCTTGAACATCTCCTTCGTAGAATTTAAAATCTTTGTTAGTAATCTTTTTAATATTTTCTAATACTTTTGGTTTTGAATTAGAAAAATTATCTATTATAACTACATTATAGTTATTTTCAAGTAAATCCACTACCGTATGAGAGCCAATATAACCTGCTCCTCCGGTTACTAATATTGTTTTCATTTTATTCCTCCTACTACATTAAGTATCTCACAAATTTATTAGTTTTTAATTATTCATTATACTTCAGTGCATTTATTACTTTTCAGTGCATTTTTGAACTGAAAATATACATATCTACTTTCCCTCGATAACATTTATAAAAGTATTAATATCCATACTTCTTGGTATTTTAAATCTTTTAAGTCTTAGTCTATCTAATTTATTGGAGTAATTAAAACCACCTTCTACAGTAACCGCATAGTCATAATATTCTTTAGTTATTTTAATTGTATTTGCATTATAACCGCCATAAGGATATGCAATTGTATTAATTTTCTTTTCTAATAATGTTTCTAAGTCTTTTTGGCTTTCTCTAAGTTCATTTTCTTGAACCTCATATGTATTTTGAGCAAGATTGACATGTACTAAAGTATGGGAACCCATTTCTACAATTCCTGAAGCATCCATTTCTTTTATCATATTTGTATCAACATATAAAGGTCTTGGATTAAATCTTGTAATTAAATATAAATCACTTTTTATATTATATTTTTTCATAATTGGAAATGCATTATTATATACATTATCATAGCCATCATCAAATGTAATAATAATTGGTTTATCATAATTTTTAGCTGTTTCAATTTCACTTAAAAATAAAGTTGTATAACCATTGTCATGTAAATATTTCATTTGTTTTTCAAATTCAGATGTTTTAACAAATAAATCAGCACTACCCCAAGTTTTCTCATCAACAGCATGATACATAAGTATTGGTATTCTTTTTCCAATATTTTTTTCATTTAATAAATTATACTTTGTACTATATTTTTTAAATTCATTTGCAAAATTTTCATCTTTATAAATAATATCAAAACCATTTACATAATACTTATTTGAGTTATTATTTAAAAAAGTTATAAACTCAATATTTTTATCTATTTTAGAAGTCAAGGTTTCTTTTAAAAGATTATCATCATTTATTAAACTTTCTATATTGCTATCTTTATATATTTTTTCAAGTTCATTATTTTCTTCTTCAGTTAAATTATTAAATTTTTTAAATTTTTGATAAGAGATATTATTAATATTTATTTTTTCATCATTCAAACTTTTTAAAGCTTTTTCTGGATTATTAATATCATTAAAAGTTATATCTTTTATTTTTATATCATTAATTTTTGTATGTGTATCTAAATATGAATTAAAAAAAGTTGCTATTTCATCATCACTTTGAATCTTTTCTCCATCAACAAATATTCTATATTTTTCATTTATTAATGCGACTTTTTCTTTAATTAATTTTTCATTTAACTTTTGTTCTTCCTGTAGTTTAATTTTATCATTATGTTTTTTATAAACATAAAAGAATATCATTGCTACAAATGAAATTAATAATATTATAAAAAGTGGTATCACAATTTTTCTATTTTTCATCTATTCTCCATATATTTCTATTATACCAATTTATTATTAAAAAATAAATGGATAGAATTCTTTTTGTAAAGCACATTTTATTTTGCACTACTATAATGTTCGTTGTCCTTTTTTCCACCACAAAATTGGATTTTAATTATTAAAAAAGTACCCATAATTTGATACTAATTTTTAAACTTTTCTATAATTGCATCAACTATTTTTTCTGATGCATGTCCATCTCCATAAGGATTTGATGCTTTACTCATTTTTTCATATTCCTTTTTATCTGTTAATAATTTTTTAGTTTCATTATATATTGTTTCTTCATCTGTTCCAACAAGTTTTAAAGTACCTGCTTTAATTCCTTCGGGACGCTCTGTTGTATCCCTTAAAACTAAAACTGGTTTTCCAAGTGATGGAGCCTCTTCTTGAATACCACCACTATCTGTTAAAATTATATAACATTTATTTTGAAAATTATGAAAATCAAATACCTCAAGAGGTTCAATCAAATGAACTTTATCATCACCTTTAAATACTTCATTTGCTATTTCTCGCACCTTTGGATTTAAATGTATTGGATATATTACTTTTACATCATTAAATTCATCGGTTATTTTTTTTACAGCATTAAAAATATTTCTCATAGGCTTTCCTAAATTTTCTCTACGATGAGCTGTAAGTAGAATCATTTTTTCATTAGGTTTAATCCATTCAAGTTCTGGATGAGTATAATTTTCATCCACTGTTGTAGCCATTGCATCAATTGCAGTATTTCCTGTAACATATATTTTACTTTCATCTTTACCCTCTTTTAAAAGGTTTTTTTTACTCATTAAAGTTGGTGCAAAATACATATCTGTCATACAGTCTACCATTTGTCTATTCATTTCTTCAGGATATGGAGAATATTTATCATAAGTTCTAAGTCCTGCTTCAACATGTCCTATTGAAGTGCCATTATAAAATGCCGCTAAAGCACCTGCAAAAGTTGTTGTTGTATCACCATGAACAAGCACAATATCCGGTTTTTCTTTTTTAATAACTTCCTCAAGTCCTGTTAATGCTCTAGTGGTAATATTTCCTAAAGTTTGGCCTTGTTTCATAATATTTAAATCATAATCAGGTTTAATATTAAATGTTTCTAAAACACTATCAAGCATTTGCCTATGTTGTGCTGTTACTACAACAATGCTTTCAATTTCTTTTCTTTTTTCTAATTCTTTAACAAGAGGAGCCATCTTAATAGCCTCCGGTCTTGTTCCAAATATACTTATTACTTTAATTTGTTTCATAAATTATTTTTTCCTAACTTCAAAAATAAATTTAACATTAGAATTTATAAATCTTTTTAATCTTTTAGGTTCACATATTAATCTATATAACCATTCAAGATTTAATTTTATAAATATTTTAGGTGCTCTTTTTTTAGTCCCACTTAGTACATCAAAAGATCCTCCGACACCAATATAAATACCTTTTTTAGCAATATCTAAATATTTGTTAATAAGCTTTTCTTGATAAGGGATTCCTAAAGCCACTAAACAAATATCTGGATTTAATTTAACTATTTTTTTCATAATAGCATCTTTATCTTTTTCATATCCATTTGAATAGCCCAAAATATTTATGTTTGAATATTTTCCTTTTATAACATTTACTAATTTTTCAATTACATCACTAGTACTTCCAAATAAATATAATGAATATTTATTTTCATCAGCAAGTTTTAATAAATAAGAACATAAATCAACGCCAGTAATTCTTTCTTTTAAATCAATTCCAAAATAACTTGCAGTCTTAACTATGCTTATTCCATCAGGTACTATCAAATTTTCTTTATTATAAATAATACTTTTCATTTCTTCATCTTTTTTAGATAACATATATGTTTCTGGATTTGCAGTTACTATAAATGTTTTTTTAGAGATTCTTAAATTATTTTCAATTAATTCATACAAAGATTTTTTGTTTTTCTTATAAAGTGTTGAATAAATATTATTATTTGTTATATCTTGATAAAAATAAATGCTATTTTCTTTTAAAGTAGTATAATCATATGATTTATAAATTTCTAATGATTTTTTTTGGTATAATTTTCTTTCACTTATATCATCCATAAGTTTTTTTATTTTTTTAATCATTACAGATTTATCTCTATTTGAAACTAATATACCATTTTCTTGGATAATTTCTTTTGCTCCAATAGCACTATCAAATGCAATCAATGGAAGTCCAAATGATGATGCCTCGACTAAAACAAGTCCAAAAGATTCTTCGAAAGAGGTCATTACATATAAAGATGAATTTTCATATAATTTATATAATTCTTCTTTATTTAAAAAGCCTGTAAGAATAACTTTACCCTCTAAATTATTATCTTTAATTAATGCCTCAAGTTTTTCTTTTTCATCTCCATCACCAACTATTGTAAGAGTCCAATCTTCACTTTCAATATTACTAAATATTTCAATTAAATCAGCAAAACCTTTTTCTTTAGAAAGTCTACCAACAGAAATAATATTTTTCTTTTTTAAATCACATAATTTATTTGCTCTCTCTATTGGCATTTTATTAGTCTTTATTTTATAATCATATTTACTATAAATTGATTTATAATAATCTGTTAAATAATCACTACTTGGCATTAAATAGTCGACATATTTAAGAATAAGCCCAAGTTTCTTTATATATTTTGAGTTATTATTATGATAAATATGTTCCTCAGCTATTTTAATATTATTATACTCATTATTTTTTATTAATTTTAAACTAAAATAGGCTCTTGTAGAAATAATGATTTTACTATTACACTCTATCATTGATTTAGTTATCAAACTATTTTTTAAATATAATACTTTAACTGCATAAAATCCCTCTTTTAAAATAGATTTAATATTTTTGCTTTTTACAGCATTTTTAAATTCATTTCTATTTGGTTTTACATTAGTTAAATACTTAATTTTAACTTTTGGATTTACTATAAATGCTGGTTTATCATAAAGTTTATATAAAGATATTATTTCTACATCATAAATATTTGATAATATATTAGCCTTTTCACATATATTTTTTTCTACTCCACCATAACCCAAATGAAGTGCGTAAATAGTAACTTTATTAGATAATTTTGTTTTTTTAAGTGATATCAAACCTATTTCTCCAAAGGCAAATATCATATAAAGTGATAAATAAATAGATACTGCTGGAGCTCCAAAAGTATGACCACTTAAACAAGATATACTAAATATAAGTGCTATCATTAATGTATAAAATACTATATTAATATTGAATTTTTTAGATTTAAATAACTTCACAATAAAATATAAAAATGGCAAAAATACAATTAAACTCATAATTAATCCAGAATGAAATAATATATCAAAAAAATCTATTTCAATAAGTTTAGTAATTGCAATATTATTAATTTTTTTATTATTTGAATATCCTATACCAAAAAGAAGTGTATTAATGTCAAAATTATCATTATAAATCTTATAGGTGTAATTAAAATATATATCCCTATCACTTAATATTGCTTTACCATATTTGTTCATTAAAATATATACAAAAGAATCCTTAGTTTTGTCACCATCAGGAATTTGTAGTAACTCCCTATCAATCTCATTTTGTTTTTCTTGTACCTTTATGGAATTATCTAAATTTTTAAGTATTTTAGAGTTATTAAAAACTATAGCAACACTAATTAAAATTAAAAAGCAAGATATAATTAATTTCTTATCAACCTTATTATCTTTTCTATAAAATAACGAAAAAATAAAAATCATAAGAGAAATAACATAAAGACCGATCATTGACACCTTTGTACCTAAAGTAGAAATTAAAAGTGCACTAATAATTGGAATTATAACAAATACAATACTTTTCTTTAATAACATATAACTAAATGGAAATAAAGTAATTAATATAATAGCCATTTCATTAGCGGCATAAAACCAACCACTTGATCCATATGAACCATCTAAATAAGAATTAAATCCTGTTTTAGTTAAAAAAGGAATTATAATAAATAATAAATATATTAAAAAACTTTTTAATAGTACGCTAGATAATTCTTCTTTAGATAATTTTTTATCATCAAAATAACAAATCATTGTTATTAAACTTATTGGATAAAATAAGATTTTAATCATATATTTAAGTTCAATGACAAATAAAGATAAATTTAAATAATTTATTTTAGTTATAAAAAATAATACCATATACAAAAATATTGCCATTAGATAATAAAGACTCATTTTTTTATATTTTGATGTACTTGAAATAATCAAATATAAAATCATTATTCCTAAAAAAACTGATTTAATAATTATTCCTAAACTAGGTATATTTAAATTCAATTTTTCAGTAATAGATGTTAATACATCTATTATTGGTAAAAGTAATAAAAATAAGTATAATTTTTTCTTGTTATTCATAATCATAATTCCTTTGCTAAATATATTGTACCAAAAATTTACATTAAAAAAAATAGAATCAATATAATTCTACTTTTTAAAAACTAAAAAATATAAATCACAATATAGCATTGTTAATAATTTATTTGTTTTTATTATTTTTTTTATACCACTAAATTTATTTAAATATGAACACTTCTTCCAATGAGTATCTAGGTTATGCAAATAATTAAATGCCTCATTTATAAATTTATGCCTATCTTTAATATTTTTCACATATCTTTGTTGAATTGTATAATCCGTAAGTATCATAACTGCAACACTTACTAAAGAATCATTTGGATGATTAATTCTTTTCAAATCTTTAATAAGAATATCAGTAATAGGAATTATATCAAATATTCTTTTATCTCTAATTGTTGTTTCGCTATTTTCATGAATTACATAATAAGTTAAATAATCATCTATCTTACCTATTTTTTTAGCGCTAATTAGCATTTTAACAACAAAAGGGGCATCCTCATATTTTAAGTTTTCAACAAATCTATTATCTTTATTATCAAATAACTCTTTTTTATAAATTTTATTACACGGCCCTAAATTAATATTATTTATTAATTCAGGATATTTTTTTAAATTGGTATCTTTAAAATCATTAAACTTAATTCCAATTAGATTATGTCTTACCTCAAAAAAGTTACAAATTACAATAT
Organism: uncultured Bacilli bacterium; assembly: GCA_934097085.1. GTDB lineage: Bacteria > Bacillota_I > Bacilli_A > RF39 > UBA660 > UBA6448. The sequence continues at coordinate 67,843 of CAKONK010000004.1, read as the reverse complement.
CACAATTATCTGAAGTTGCTTTTTTATACATTTTTTCACAAAAATCTATAGATAAATAATCATCTGAATCAACAAATGCTAAATATTCTCCAGTGGCTTTTTCTATACCTAAATTTCTTGTTTTACCTATTCCTTCATTTTGTTTTGCAATATATTTAATTCTTTTATCGTTAAACTTTTTTATGATTTTTTCTGAATTATCCGTAGAACCATCATTGATAATAATAATTTCAATATCACTTAAAGTTTGATTTATTAAAGAGTTAATACACTTTTCCAAATATTTTGATGTATTATAAACTGGAACTATTAAACTTACTTTACTCATTTTAACCTCATTATATAATTATAATAAAAATATGCATTGCTTTTTATCATAAAATTTCTTATTTTATGTTTTAATGACTTTCCTTTTAAATGACTAAAACAATCTTTTTCTTTAAGAATTTTTTTATATTTTTTAAAATCTTTATATTTCAAAGTAGTAGAATAATAAATTAAAGAGTTATTTAAAAAGGCTTTAAACAATAGATTACTATCTTCACTAATATTTTTTATTTCAAAATTATATTGTTTTAACATATCATCCATCTTTTTGATTTTTTTTAAATAATTATTATTATTCATTAAACTATTTTGCCTTTGAACATAATTATAACCAATATAGGAAATTACTTTTATGGATTTTGATTTAGAAATAACTATAGGTATTAAGCCGTAATCTTCGGCTATGCAATTTTCCATAAATTTAAAATGATTCTTTTTATAAAATTTAGAATTATAAGCATAAAGCCACGCATTTTCAACATAATGAAAATTAATAATTTTTTCAAAAGCATCATTACCAGACATTAAGTCATAGTTTTTTTCAGGGTAATCAACATAGGTATCATTAATTATATCTCTTGCTTGATATCTTATTAGATCTTCATTTTTAATTATACTATTAAGTTTTTCCAATAAATCTTTGTCAAAATAATCATCTCCATCAAGAAATATAATATAATCTCCATTAGACTTATCAACGCCTAAATTTCTAGCTTTAGCAAGTCCTGTATTTTCTTCATACACTTTTTTCCAATTATATTTTTTTATATATTTATCCGCTATTTCTTCACTTTTATCCGATGACTTATCCACAACTAAAATACATTCATAATTTTTATAGGTTTGACTAACTACACTGTCAAGACATTTTTCTAAATAATTTTCAACATTATAAATTGGAATGATTATAGAAAATTTACATGTTTTCATTTTTAAAATTCCATAATTTTTCATCTATCATATTATTTACTCTATACATAAGTCTTGAATAAATTGGTCTAACAATTGATTTTGCAAGTTTTTTAATAAATAAAGTATTATTTACATCAAACAAGTTAGATAAATACTTTTGATTATAATATTTTAGTTGTTTATTTCTTTTTAAAATAACCCTTATCAATTTATTTTTTCTTTTCATTATTTGTTTTCTATTATACAAATAAGTATAATTATTTATTCTACCATTTAAGTACATTACATCTTCAAAACATAAGTCTAAATTTAAATTCTCTTTTAACTGCTTTTTTATAATTTCTATATCAGAATTAAATACAGCCTGCTTTGCAATAACGGTCTCATTTTCATTACTTGCACGATATTTAAATAATATGTTTTTCATGTTAGCCATTTTTGTTACTTTTACAGCTCTTGACCATAATTCAGCATCTTCAGTTTTATACTTTTTATCATAATATAGTGCATTTTGTTCGATAATATCTTTTCTAATCATTACAGTTGGATGATACATTTGATTATTAATTAGAGTATTAGTTTTTATAATTTCTGAATCAGTTTCTGGATAAGATTCATAATTTTCATTCATAAACACTTTAACTGAAGTTCCTAAAACTCCAATATCCTTATGTATCTCTAAATAATTAAATTGTTTTTCAAAACGTAAAGGTAATGAAATATCATCATCATCCATTCTTGCAATATATTTACCTTTAGCTAATTTTATACCAACATTTAGTGATTCAGCAAAACCCAATTTTGTCTTATTATTAATTAACTTAATCCTTTTATCATTATATTTACTTGTTATGTACTTATTTATTTTTTCTTGTTCATCAGAATGCTCAATCACAATTATAAATTCAAAATTAGTAAAAGTTTGATTTAAAATACTTTCAATAGCCTCATCTAAAAATATAACTCTTTTAAAAATTGACATAACTACAGAAATATCTGGCTTTTTCATTTCATTATTAATTAAATAATAATCTTTTTTTATTTTTGCCCATTCCAAAAGGTTCTCATTCCATTCGGGAAATTTTTCATATAAATAATTTGCATTCCAAAACTTATCATAACCATATGCATGAATTATTGCTGCTTCTTTATAATTTTTTCTCATTGGATGACAACAATACTTATTTATGTCTATTGTCTCAATACTTATATCAAATTCTTGTACAAGTAAATTTAATATTCCCTGATCTAAATATCTAACTTTATCTCCAAGTTCTTCAAGTTTTTTATAACACCATTTGGTCATTAATGAATAATCTTTTAATGTATCTGAAAATACAATTATGCCTGAATTTAAAAGTGGCAAAAACATATTATAATTTGAAATTGGTTCGTTAAAATTTGATTCAGTTAAAAATCCAATATCACTATATGTCATTGCAAGTCCAGATTTATTTCCATAATTTAATAAATCTTTAAAATCATTCTGAATTAATATATCAACATCGTGCCAAACAATTTTTTTATAAATATTAAGTAAATCAAAACACTCAAATCTTGCCAAACAAAGATTAGAGTATAATTTTAAATTTTCTGTTGATAATTTACTTTCAGAAACTTTACTTTTAAACAGCTTAAAATCACATGGATAAATATTACTTAACATACTTTTTATTTCTTCAGTAAGACCGTCATGATAAACTATAATATCAAATTTATTCTTATAACTAAAATGCTTTTTTATTCCAATCAAAACATTTGCCAAAGCAAAATCTAAATCTTTTGTTATTCCAAAAACTATTGCTAATTCTTTTTTTTCTTTTTTCATAAAACCCTCACTCCTAATAATTATTCACATAAAATAATTTTACCATAAACCAAAAGAAAAAGCACTAATATTGTGCTTTAAATTTATTTTTTAATGTGTATCAGCTATATTATTTCCTGTAATTTCATTTTTTGTTAAATAATTATAGAAAATCTTCATCATCATATGATCAAAGGTCATATGAATATCTTCATCAATTTGCATATCACATTCATCAACATGCATTTTATAATCAGCAAGTTCTTTTAATTTACCACCTTTATAACCAGTAATTCCAACAACTTTTGCGCCACATTCTTTTGCATACTCTGCTGCATTAACAACATTTTTTGAATTTCCAGATCCACTAATTCCAACAAATAAATCATTTGATGTTATTTTACCTCTTAAAGGGAATCTAAATACTTCTTCATAACCAATATCATTTGCAACAGCCATCATTGTTGATACATTGTCATTTAAACAATAAAAATTAAATTTTTTTTCAGTATACTCACTGATACCTTTATTAAAATCATTTTGCATGTGTGATGCTGTTGATGCACTTCCACCATTTCCGCATACATAAATTGTTCCACCATTATTATATGTATCAAGAATCGCATTCATAGATTCATTTAATTCATCTAAGTTAAGATTTTTAATAATGTTTATTTCCCTTTCATAATACTCATTAATTGCTTTTTTAAAATCTACCATTTCATCTACCTCTTTTCTTTGATTTTAAAATTATATCAACTGCCTGCATTAAATCTTCAGCAACATAAGTTGGATTAACTTTATATTTACCATCAAGACCTGCCTGGCCAGTTTCTACTAAAATACTTTCCATACCAGCATTTTCGGCCATTTTAATATCCAATGTTGTATCACCAATCATAATTGAATTATTTAAATCTATGTTATGTTCTAATGCTGCTTTTTTTACTAAACCAATATTAGGCTTTCTACAATCACATTTAATTTTTAACTCTGGTATTTCACCTTCAAAACCTTTGTCTGGATGATGTGGGCAATAATAAATATCATCTAAGTATGCACCACCCATTCCAAGAAGAGTTTCCATTTTGTTATGTATCATATCAAGTTTTTCAAAACTTACTTCTCCTCTTGCAACAACTGGTTGATTTGTAATAACAATTGCTAAATAACCAGAATCATTTATTTTCTTTATTGCTTCGCTAACTCCAGGAAGTAATTTGAAATCTTTGGTATCTCTTAGAAAACCTACATATTCATTTATTGTACCATCTCTATCTAAAAATATTGCTTTTTGTTTTTTTGAAAGATTTTTTTCAGAACATATTCCGCTATTATAATCTTCTTGAACTTTAGCATATCTTTCTACAGTTCCCATATCTTTTGCATATTCGCTAGATTTATAAGAGAGTACTCTTCCTTCTTTTATCAAAGGATCTACAATATCTTTTTCATAACTATATTTTTTTAATTCTTTAATATAATCAAATACTCTAGGTGAAAAAATCATAATACCAGCATTTACTAAATTTTTATAATAATACTTTGTTCTATCATTTGTTTTATGATCAAATGAAGTTACAACATTATCTTTTTCAACAACTAAATCACTATCATATGGATGTCCATTAGGATGAGTAAGAAGTGTAACATCCGCACTATTTTCTCTATGAAAATCATACATTTTTTGAAAATCAATATCAATAAATACATCACATAATAGAAAAACAAAATCGTCTTTAATTTTATCTTTTAGATAATATAGTGAACCAGCAGTTCCAAGAGGAACTAAAGGATTTTCCTCAATATAAGTAATATTTACGCCAAACTCTTTTCCATCTTTAAAATAATTTTTTATCACTTCTCCAAGATGACCAATAATAATTGTAATATCTTTTATATTGGATTTTTTCAAATTCATTATTTGATGATACAAAATAGGATATCCAGAAACCTCTAACATAGGTTTGGGTATCGTATCACCTGTTATGGAAGATACTCTTGTACCTTTACCACCCGCCTGAATTACTGCTTGCATTTTAATCTCCTTTTTCTTACCCCTAACAATAGTATACCAATTGCTAAAGTAAATAACAAGACTGCAAAACTAAATTTTAGATAATGCACGCCTTGAAAAAACTCTGATTTAATATTTTTGTAATCATTCAAATATATAAATAAATATATAATTAAAAAATGAAAATAATAAACAAATGATGATAAGTCTCTAAATATTCTAGTATCATACTTAAATTCAATTGAAATATTACTTATAATTAAAAATAAAGTGGGTATTAAGACTATATGAGAAAAATAAAAATCATGTTCTATAACCAAATCTATATGTGATTTTACTATACAAACTTCTAATACTAAAAAAATAAATGAAATAATTAGTGCAACAATTTGCTTTTGTGTATTTTTAGTATTTTTTAAATATTTACCCATATAATAACCAATCGAAGTAAATAAAAATCCTACAAATAAAATGTTTCTATTACTTAAAAATATTTTTGAAAAAAATGAACTTAATTTTGGATAATATAAAATTAAAATCCAATTGTATGTTGTAAAAGATAATCCTATAACATATAATGTTAAACTTATTAATATACTGGAAATTAATACCTTTTTTAATTTAATTTTTTTTAATATTACCAAAGTTAAAAATAAAGTGCCACTATACCACATAATATTTTGTGGACAACCAAATATAAATCTTACAAACTCACTTTTTATAAATGAAAAATTATAATTAAAAAGAAATTTACTAACTAACGTATATATTGGTGATAAAATAACATAAGGAATTATTAACTTCTTAAAATATTTTTTTGACTTATTCTCATTTTTAGAAAAATAATAACCTGAGCACACAAAGAAAAAAGGAACAGCTATTCTAAAAACTATATCCTTAATAAAAATTCCATAACTAACATAACTTAATAGTCCTGTATGTATGAATACAACAAAAAAGGAAAGTAATAGTTTAAAAATATCTAATAAACAGTTCCTTTGTTTCATTATAAATGTTCCTTAATGTACTTTGCAGTTTCTCTTACAGATTCATCTGAAGTATGATGTGCTGTCCATCCGGCATTATGAATCTTAGTTAGATCATATTGGAATTTTGGAACATCGCCTTTCCAACCAACATTCCCTCCAGTATATTTATAATCTACATTTTCATAACCTAATTCTTCACAAACAATATCTGCAATTCTTGTTACACTTGTAGTGCTTTCTACACCAGCATTATATATTTCAATACCTCTTTGCATTTCTTTTTCTTGAGTAAATGCTACGATTGCATCTACTAAATCAAGTACATATAAATATGGTTTAGTTTGAGTTCCATCTCCCAAAATTTCTAATTCATTTGGATTATTATGTAATTTCTTAACAAAATCAAATATTACTCCATGTGTTAAATTAGGTCCAATTACATTTGGAAATCTAAATATAACTGTTGAAAAATCATTCATATAACTATATGATGAAATAAATCCTTCACTAGCATATTTTGCACCACCGTAATATGAAATTGGATGTAAATCTCCTGCATTCTCTGTAAGAAGTTCAGTTTTTTCTCCATAAATTGCTGAAGTTGAAGCAAAAAATAATTTTTTAATACCATTTCTTCTCATATATTCAAGTACTGAATATGTAGTCATAAAAGTATCATTATAATCTACGCTTGGATTTTTTCCTCCTTTTTGAATATCGGAATTAGCGGCTAAATGATAAACCATATCAAATTTTTCGTCAGCTAAAGCACTACAGAAATTTTCTGTTTCCTCAATATTTAATTTATAAAATTTATAACTAGGATTAGATAGGAAACAATCAACGTTTTCCTGTTTTCCTAAAGTAAAGTTATCAACACAAACAACTTCATTTCCCATTTCTAATAATTTTCTTACTAAGTGAGTTCCTATAAACCCAGCTCCACCTGTTACTAATATTCTCATAAAAATCCTCCTAACTTACAAATATAACAGTTGTACCTTGATGGTCAAATTTAAATTCCATCTCAGGCAAATCTGACATTTCCTTTCTAAATTTTTCTTGTTTTTCCTCTGGAACATAGAATAAGAAGAAACCACTACCACCAGCGCCTAAAAGTTTTCCACCAGTTGCTCCAGCTTTGATAGCTCTTTCATACCATTCATCAAATTGTGGGTTACTTATTCCGCTTGCAAGCGTTCTTTTTATTTTCCAGTTTTCATCTAATATTTTTCCAACAGCATCAATGTTATTATGTTCTAACTCATATTTTAAATCATAAGTCATTTCCATTATCTTCTTTTGACCTTCTTCTTTGTCTTTTGCTGTAACAATATTCTTTGATTGTTCCTCTAGTATTGAAGAAGCCTTATGTTCTCCACCAACATATAACATTATTAGATTCTTTTCTAATTGTTTAAATGCTTCATGATTCATTAATACTGGTTCAACATCTACAGAACCATCTTTATTAAATTTATAAAAATTTAGTCCACCAAATGCTGCTGCATATTGATCTTGTTTTCCATTTGTTGTATGAACAATATTATTCTCCATATCACACGCTGCTGCTGCGACTTCTGACTTTGAAATGTACTCTCTTTTATAGCATTTTAAATTTTCTATAAGTCCTATAGTAAATGAACTTGATGAGCCAAGACCTGTTCCTTGTGGCACATCCGCAATTGAGGTAATTTCTAAACCCTCAATGCCTTCCTTTTTTAAACATTCCCTAAAAATATTGTGTTCAATTTCATCAATATTATGGACTATTTCCGTCTTTGAATATTTTAAAACAGTTGTTTTTTTATCAAATGACGGATGGGATGTAATGTACATGTATTTATTAATTGTTGTACTTAAAACACATCCTCCATGCTTTTCATAAAATGACCTAATGTCACTTCCACCTCCACATAAGCTAACTCTAAATGGTGTTCTTGTTATAATCATAATTTTCCTCCTCCAATAATTATTTATCACTTTTTAATTGTTTTTTATAATAAGCATCACACACTTTTTTTGTATCTCCCATCATAACTATTTTACCATGTTCAAGCCATATAACTTTATTACATAATTCTCTAATTGAACTAAGTGAATGAGAAACATATAACACTGTTGTACCACCGTTTATCATAGACATCATTTTATTTTTACTTTTTTCTTGAAATTTTATATCGCCAACAGATAATATTTCATCAACTATTAATATCTCCGGATCTACTATAGTGGAAATTGAAAATGCAAGTTTTGCTACCATTCCAGAAGAAAAGTTTTTAACAGGAACATCTAAAAATTCTCTTAATTCAGAAAATTCAACTATTTCATCAAATTTACTTAATAAGAATTCTTTGCTATAACCTAAAATTGCTCCATTTAAAAATATATTTTCTCTTGCTGTTAATTCGCCATCAAATCCGGCACCTAGTTCAATCATTGGAGATATTGCACCGTTTACTGTAACAGTTCCTTCCGTAGGTTTCATAACACCACTTACAACTTTTAAAAGTGTTGATTTTCCAGCTCCGTTTGAACCTATAAGTCCTACAACATCACCTTTTTCTACATGAAATGTTACATCTTTTAATGCCCAAAAATCACTTTTCTTTATTCTTTTACTTTTATCAAACATTCTAATAAATACCATTTTAAGAGAATTGTCCTTTTCAACACCTAAGTTAAAACGCATTCCTATATTTTTTAAATCTATCATGTAAAATCCTCCTACAAATAATACACAAACTTATTTTGTTTTTTTCTAAATACAAATAAGCCTATTATTAACATTATTGATGCTGAACCAAAGCAAGCTAATAAATAAAGTGGTGTTGGCATTGTGCCATTTAAAATTATTTCTCTTGAAGCATTAATATAAATATAAAGTGGATTCAATTTAAATATAGATTGTAATGATTCTGGTAAAATTGAAATTTGATAAAATAATGGTGTAAAATAATTTAGTATTGTTAATAAAATTCCCCATATGTATACCATATCTCTTAAAAATACTGATACGGTTGCTAAAACATAACCAACTCCTAGGGTAAACATAAACATACAACCATAAATAAATGGAAGTAACAAATAGTAAATATTAATTACGCATTTTGTTCCCTCTGCTGGATTTCCAGAAAAAATTATAATTAGCAATAATGGAATAAGAGAAAACAAGAAATTAATTCCAACAAATAAACATTTTGCTACTGGAAAAATATATTTTGGAATATAAACTTTATTTATCAAAGATGAATTTCCAAAAATAGAACCCATAGCATTATTTGTTGCTTCACTAAAGTAATTAAAAACAACTAAACCAGTCATTAAATATACTAAGTAATTTACTCCTTCCATACTAAATTTAAACATGTTTGAAAAGACAATAGCCATTACCATCATCATCAAAAGTGGATATAAAACACTCCACAAAACACCCAATACACTTCTTTTATATTTTACTTTAAAATCTCTTATAACTAATTGAGATAATAAAAATCTGTACTTTTTTATATTTGCAAAAATATTTTTTAAAAAATTCATTTATTTAATCTCCTTTATCCGTTCTATAAATATTATAAACTATTTTTTTACTTAAAACAACCATCCCCTATATTTTCTCTACTTCATTATTTGATATTTTATAAAAATCACCATATAGTATTTCAAAATTATTATCAATTATTCTAACACCAGTATTATTAGGAAGACCATATATAGTAATATCTTTTGATAAAGGATAAAGTTCATTTTGTAAAAGAATTTTATTTTCTATATCAAAATGAGGTTCAATTGTATAATTTATTCTTCCAATGCCTTCATAAGTAACTGTCTTTTCAACTTCATCTTCTTCATCTTTAGAACATAATGAAATATTTGATAAATTAATTGCTCCAGCACTTATTCCTATAACAAATTTTTTAAACTTTTTAATAATAGGCTTTAAATCATTTTTCATTAAAAAATCATTTTGTTTTAAAGTATCTCCACCCATTAAAAAAATTATATCAGTATTTTCTATACTTCTAAACATTTCTTCTTTGGACATTTTTTTATTTAAAACAGTTATTCCAGTTAAATTAATCCCAATTTCTTTAAACCAAGATACATCAATATTTGCATAGCCATTAACTTTTTCCATGTTTTCAAAATTAGTGGGTACAAATACTATATTTTTATAGCCACCCATATCATTTTTAAAATAATTTGCCACTTCATTAAAATGAATATCTTTATCAAATGCACTGAAAATATATGTAATCATAATAACCTTCTTTCAAATATATGGTATCAAAAATACTAAAAAAACAAAAAAACTAAGAATTATTTTTTTAATTTCTTAGTCTTATCTTTCTTATCATATAGAATGTCTGTGTTAACAACAATATATAAAAGTAATGTCATCATAATTAAGTAAACAATCATTGATACTTGGTTATCTCCTAAAACATAGAATACTGATACTGCTGAAAACAAAATATCGATACCATAAATAATTAAAATTGTTACTCTTGGAGAAAACTTCATTTTTAAAAGTTGATGATGTAAATGATTCATATCTGGTTCATCAATACTTTTATGATGAATAACTCTTCGAAGTATTGCAAATAACGTATCAAATATTGGAACTGCTAAAATAACAACTGGTATAACAAGTGATGTAAATGTTGCTCCTTTAAAACCTAAAAGAGAAATAACCGCAATCATATAACCTAAAAATGTTGATCCACAGTCTCCCATAAAAGTTTTTGCCGGAGGAAAATTATGAGTTAAGAATCCTAGTGTTGCTCCAAGCATAATAATGCATAATATTATATCAAGACCACCCATTTTATTTAAAATTAAAGCTATTACAGAAATAGTAACAAAATATATTGAACTAATTCCTGCACAAAGACCATCTAAACCATCAATAAGATTAATAGCGTTAATTGCTCCGACTATAAAAAATATTGCAATAAACTCATTAAGCCAAGTTGGAAATATGAGTTTTAAACCTAAAAATGATATTTCTCTAAAATAAAGGCCACCATAAAATACTACAATTCCCGCGACTATAATTTGTACAAGTAGTTTAACCTTTGCTCTAATTGGTTTTATATCATCAAATACTCCAAGCATTACAAGTATAAATGAACCAATAAGAATTGATAACATTTGAGTAGTTACAGTACCATAAACCATATAACCAAATAGAAAAGATGCATAAATAGCAAGACCACCAAGTCTTGGCATTGGTTTTTTATGAACCTTTCTTTCGTTTGGCATATCAAGTGCCCCCACATGAACTGCAATTTTTTTAGTTAAAAATACAAGTATAAAACTTATTAAATATGTAACTAAAAGTATTTCTATTATATTAAAATTATTAACCACAATATTCATAAGCACCTACTTTGTATCATTGATATCAACATTTTCATTTCTAATCATATCAGCAAAAACTGTAATAAATCTTTGTTTTTCTTTTGCAAGTGCATCAGGATAAATACTTTTTGCATTACATATTGCTTTATAAAAATGTTTAATAGTTACAACTGGACTATTATCAAAAAGAGCATAAGTAAAAGCATTAGCAATTATTGTTAAACAAATATCAGGATATCTATTACTTATTTCATAAATTCTTTTGTATTCATCTGTCATTTCTACAATAAAACGCATTATTTTTTCAATTATAAATGGAGTATAAGTAAGTTTTACCCCTATTTGTTTTTCAAGTTTAGGATATGTTCCCATTAAAATCTTAACACAATCATCTTGTGATGCCTCAAGGACATCAACTTTTTGGAACCTTCTTAAAAATGCTCTATCTCTTAAGATATATGTTTCATATTCTTCAGTTGTGGTGGCACCAATCATTTTAATTGTTCCTCTATCAAGGCCAGATTTAAGCATATTAGCAAAGTCTAATCCGCCTTGTCTATTTACAAGTAAGTGAGTTTCATCAATAAAAAGAATTGTTTTTGGACTTCTTGCAAGTTCCTGTACAAGTAAATCAATTCTATTTTCTGTTTGTCCTTCACTTTGAGTTTCACCAATTAAGCTTGTAATATTAATTTTAATGATTGTCCATCCCATTAAGGCATTTGGAACCATCCCTTTTTGAATTCTATAAGCAATACCCTCAACTATAGCAGTTTTACCTATACCAGCTTTACCAACTAAAAGAGCACTTTTTTCTGGTGTCATAAGAATAAGCATACAATCTTTTATTTCGTTTTCTCTTGCTATCGCAGGATCTGTTATATATGTTTTTGCTGTTAAGTTTTCTCCATATCGTTCAAGCATACTAATTTTTTCATTCATAGTTTATCACCCTTCATTAAAGATTATATCATTATTCAGACATAAAAAAAAGCCACAATTAGCGACTTAATTTTTTAAATGGCGCCCAATGTAGGACTCGAACCTACGACCTAATGGTTAACAGCCATGCGCTCTACCGACTGAGCTAATTGGGCTTCTCAATACATTTTTAATTATAGTAAATATTTTTTAATATGTCAATTAATTTTTACATTTTTTTATAATTATTGATAATTTTATATTTTTTTAACTAAATAATAGAAAAAATTGATGCTAATAGCATTAAAAAAAAAACACATTATAATAATGGTTGTGTGAGAAACTTATTAAAAATATTTTCTATCCATTATCAATAACATGTTTTTTTCAAGTTATTAAGTAGTATATAGCAATTTACATTGCTTAAGAGTACTATTTTAAATAATTCAAAATTATATAAAATAGTTAATTAGTGTCTTTGGGAACTTAATTAAATATATTTTTTTACTTTTAACATCTTCGTAATAATAATTTTTATAATCAACATTCGTGTTCAATTGGGATTTATTTACACATAATATCATTATTATTTATATAATTGTTAATTGTTTTTTATAAAATGATATTTTATTGATTAATTATCTAAATAATTTTTTTCTCTAACTGTAATTAATGAATTACTAAGTAAATAATATATATTTAAGGGCATACCCACAACATTACTTTTATTGAAGCCACTAGACTATAATTCTGCATAAACTCCAGGCATATTATCATATCTTTCACCAATGTTACCTGTAAATAATATTACACCATTTTTACCATTCTCTGCTAAAGTATAACTCTTTGATTGAGCAAGTGTTGTTGTTCTTGTAGCATGTTGATAACTAGCGCCAATCCATTGGAAACTTCCACTAAACTTAACAGCGGATTCAATATAATTTTCAAGATAATTAATTGTACTATCATTAGTTATATTCATTGATATTCCAAAACCATTATCTTGTCTATTAATATTTGTCCCATTCCATCCATATAATACATATGTATAGTTTCCATTAGTTCCCCAGATTTGTTTTCCAGATTGAGTACCATCAACATCGCTCATACCAACATATCTTGCAGCAATAACATCAAATGATCTAGTACTTGGTATCATCTTCCATAATAATCCAACAAATATATCGCCATATCCATTACCATTAGCTGATAAAGATACATTAAGTCTTTTATACTGAGTTTCAACAAAATGACTGGATCCTAATGTTTCAACATCTGGATTATAATTATTAAATTCATTTTCAGATACTTCAGTATTTGTAACTTCGTGAGTTAAATTATTATAAGTTGTTTTGTAATATTTTTCAGTTTTTACTAAGTTGTTAATATTAATATTTTTTGCTTTGAAGTTTTCATAATCTTCATTTGTCATTGTTTGAATATAAGCATCGCTATAAATAACAATTAATTTATTATAGTCTTCGGTAGTTATTCTTACACCACTTTGAGTTGTAATATAATTAATGTCTTCGCTCATGTTTTGTGCTTTGACAACACTAAATGGAACAAATAAGATTACAAGAAATGCAGCAATTACAAATCTTATCTTCAACTTTACCTCCTTTCGAGATTATCATAAACCCAAAAGGTCGAAAAATGCAAGATATTGTAAGTTGAGTTCTATTCAACCTGAAGTTGTATTAGGTATTTTTCTACAAGTTTACGGGTATTTTTAAGTGTTGTACACTGTCCAATTTCACAAGTATTTTTTTTAGTTTTTAAATCATAAACATATTTTTCGGATATATTATCAATGTCATTATTATTAAAAACTACTGTTTGAAACATTTTTAGTTGATAATCAACCGATACTTTTTCCGTAAAACTGTTATGAACATGTAATATTTCAATTTTTTCATGTGCCAAATCATATTTAACTCTTATTGTTACTCCATTATCTTCCTCAGTTTTTTCATAAACTTTTGTATCTGTTAATGTATAGCCATCTTTTTCAAGCTTTTTAGCAATAACGTCACTAGACAAATAGTTTAATGCTTTATCCGTATAATCGTCATCATTTCTATTTTTATTAGTATATTTAACTAATTTGAATTTTCTTTCAAAATTTTTAGCAGTACCATCTGCACTATCAACCGTCAAAACTAATTTTACTTTATCTGGTTCAAAAGTTAATGTGTTAACTTCAAAAATGTCATTTTTAACCATGCTAGTCGTTAAAAGCTTTTTCTTACCAGAATATAGATTTAATTCTAACAAGTCAGAATCCTTAACTTCATAATTTGATGGCTCAATATTATTTATAAAAATTATTAATTTTCTAGGAAGCTTTAATATTAAAAGATTAGCTCTAACACTATTTTCTTCGTTAGTTATTTTACTATTGGAATAATAAATTTTTAAGGCTCTAAAATTTATTATAAAATATACCACAAAGAAAACCATTACTGGAATTATACAAATTAAAATAATAGAAAAAATTTTATTTTCTTTTTTCATTTGTTTGGATTTATTTCTCTTTTTTAAATCTCTTTCACCAGCATGAAGTTCTTCGAGTGTTATTTTAAACGCATTACATATCATTCTTTGAGTCGCAATATCAGGTAAATTTTTTCCCATCTCCCACTTTGATACTGCTTGGCTTGTAACTGATAGTTTGTCGGCTAAATCCTGCTGAGTCAATCCCTTTTCTTTTCTTAAAGTCTCAATAAACTTTCCAACTAATTCATTATCAATTTCTTTCATACCAAATATAATTATACCGCAAAAAAAGACTTATGTCTCAAAAGAAACCACAAGTCTACAAAAAAACTATAAATTTATGTATTTTTCTATCGAATCTAATGTAAAAGTCATATTTTCTTTAGTTACAGGATGAATAAATGATAAACTGTATGATACTAATGCAAGTGGATTGCTATCTTTTTTGTTATAAAGAAAGTCACCATATAAAGGGTGTTTAATATTAGCAAACTGTATTCTAATTTGATGATATCTTCCTGTAACTAAATCAATGTCTACTAAAGAAAGATTATTTTTTTCTTTGATTACTTTATAATTTAAAATTGCCTCTTTGCCATTTGGTGAATCAACTACAACTTTTTTATTATCAATTTTTTCTATTTTATTTCTTAATGTTCCCTCTTTTTCATCTAAATACCCATGTACAATTGCCATGTATTTCTTGTGCATTTTGTTATTTCTTATTTCATCGGATAATCTTGAGGCTGCTTTCGATGTTTTGGCAAAAACCATTATACCACTTACTGGTCTATCAAGTCTATGAACAAGTCCTAAATAAACATTACCTGGTTTATTATACTTTTCTTTTAAATATTTTTTTATTATTGTTAGCATGTCCTCATCACCAGTTTTATCTCCTTGAGATAAAAAACCTGCAGGCTTAAAAACTACAATAATATGATTATCTTCATATAATACACTTAATTTAGTCATTATCTATCCAACCTGTTATTCCACAAGGTAAATATAAATTAGTATTTTCTATGGGCAAAGCTATTTCATCGACATTTATTTTGTTATTAAAATGAACTTTTAAAATATTTTCTAGTGTTAAAAGAGATAAATTTGCTGTATAAGTATTGACACAAACAAATAAAAAATCATGAGCAAGAATTTTTTTACAATCCGTCAATAGACCGTCCAAGTCTTTTTCTATAGACCACACCTCATTATTACTACCTCTTCCGTAACTTGGTGGATCCATAATAATCGCATCATATTTATTGCCCCTTCGAATTTCCCTTTGTACAAATTTCTTAACATCATCAACTAAAAAGCGAACTGATCTATTTTCAAATCCAGATGATTTTACATTTTCTTTTGCCCAATCATTAATTCCCTTTGATGAATCAACATGTACAACACTTGCGCCAGCAGATAAACAAGCTACAGTAGCTCCACCAGTATAAGCAAATAAATTTAAAACTTTGATATCATCGCGATTACTTTCTTTAATTTTTTTAATCATTCTTTCCCAGTTAACAGCTTGTTCTGGAAAAAGTCCAGTATGTTTAAATCCCATTTGTTTAATATTAAAAATTAAATCTTTATATTTAATTTGCCAATATGAAGGAATATTATTAATATTTTTCCAGTAACCACCACCAGTGTTAGACCTATAATATACAGCATCACACTCATTTTCACTAATTTTTCCTAAATTCCACATAACAATAGGATCTGGTCTTAATAATTTTATATTATTCCATTTTTCTAATTTTTCTCCATTACTAGCTTTTATAATTTTATAATCTTTCCAATTAGATATAAGCATTTTTCATCACCAATTAAATTATAAAATAAATTATATAAAAAGGCAATTTTAAATAAAAAAATATTAGACTCTTGTAATTAGTTCTAATATTTCATTGTCTTGTTTTTAAATTTATTCAAAGTTGTTTGTAAATATGTTATTCTTTGGCAAGTTTATTTGGATTATGTGCAAGTGAATCGCATACTTGTACCAAAAATCTTTTTTTTATTAGTTCCTCATTATATATTTTTTCTATATCCATAACTATTTTAAATATTTTTTTAGATATAAACCTGTATAAGAGTTCTTATTTTTTATTATTTCTTCAGGAGTACCAGTACAAACAATTTTACCGCCTCCATCTCCTCCTTCAGGTCCTAGATCAATAATATAGTCAGCAACTTTAATTACATCCAAATTATGTTCAATCACAATAACAGTATCACCATTATCAACAATACTATTTAAAATTTCGAGTAATTTTTTAATATCATCACTATGTAGACCAGTAGTTGGTTCATCTAAGATAAATACACTTTTACTTGTTGCTTTCTTTTGTAGTTCTTTAGATAGTTTAACTCTACCAGCTTCACCTCCAGAAAGTTCTACAGCACTTTGCCCAAGTTTAATATATGAAAGGCCTACATCATTTAAAACTTTTAATTTATTATATATTTTAGGAACATTTTCAAAAAACTCTAGAGCCTCGCTTACTCGCATATCAAGTACATCAGCAATATTTTTCCCTTTATATGTAACACTTAAAGTTTCTTTGTTATATCTTTTACCATGACATACATCACAAGTTACATAAACATCAGGTAAAAAATGCATTTCAATTTTCTTAACACCATCACCTTGACAAGCCTCACATCTTCCACCTTTTACATTGAAAGAAAATTTACCTTTATCATAGCCCTTAATTTTAGCCTCTTTAGTATTTGTAAATAAATCTCTAATATCATCGAAAACACCTACATAAGTTGCGGGATTACTTCGTGGTGTTCTACCAATAGCATCTTGTGTAATCATTACAACCTTATCAATATTAGAAAGGCCCTCGACTTTATCACATTTACCCGGAATAACTTTTGATTTATATACATAATTTTGAAGTGTCTTATAAAGTATTTCATTTACTAAAGTACTTTTACCACTTCCAGAAACACCAGTTACACAAACAAATTTACCTAAAGGAAAATCTACATCAATATCTCTTAAGTTATTTTCTTTAGCTCCCTTAATAGTCAAGAATTTACCATTACCTTTTCTACGAGTTTTAGGTACTTCAATTTTAAGTTCTCCACTTAAATATTTACCAGTTAAACTATTTTTATTTTGCATGACTTCCTCTGGTGTACCAAAAGCAACAACATTACCGCCATTTTCGCCAGCACCGGGACCAATATCCACTAAAAAGTCGCATTGTCGCATTGTATCTTCATCATGTTCAACAACAATCAAAGTATTTCCTAAATCACGCATTTCTTTAAGACTATCTATAAGTCTTTGATTATCTCTTTGATGAAGACCAATTGAAGGTTCATCAAGAACATAAAGGACTCCTGAAAGTTTACTTCCTATTTGAGTAGCCAACCTAATTCTTTGGGCTTCACCACCTGATAATGTTTCTGCACTACGATTTAATGTTAAATAATTAAGCCCAACATTTTCTAAAAATGTAAGTCTATTAATAATTTCCTTTAAAACAAGTAAACTAATATTTTTTTCTTCTTCATTAAGTTTTAAACTCTCTAAAAAATTCTTTAACTTTGTTAAATTCATATCAGTTAAATCATAAATATTCTTTTTATTTATAAATACATTTAAAACTTCTTTTTTTAGTCTTGTACCCTTACATTTTTCACAAGTACTTTCAACCATATAATTTGAAAGCCAATCCCTTACCCAAGATGCAGATGTTTCAATATACCTTCGCTGAAGTAAATTAACTACACCTTCATAATAGTCAGTTACATACCTTACATTTCCTGTTTTTGATTCATACTTAAAATCCATTTTTTCTTTTGTGCCATAAAATATAATATCAAGTTTTTTTCTTGAAATATTTTTAACTGGAGTGTCCATATCTATATCATATTTTTTACATACTTGTTTTAAAGCACTAAAATATAAGTTATTATCATTATTTATAGGAAGAAGTGCTCCATGATTTAAAGTTTTATCTTTATCAGGCATAATAAGATCTTCACTTATTTTAAGTTTAGTACCTATGCCTTTACATTCTTCACAAGCACCATAAGGTGAATTAAATGAAAAAAGTCTTGGTTCAAGTTCAGGAATTGAATAATTACATTTATTACAAGCATATTTTTCACTCATTATTATTTCTTCATCATCAATTAAGAATACTACTTTACCATTAGCCATTTTACAAGATGCTTCGATATCTTCGAAAATTCTACTTCTTTCATCACTAGCAACAGTTAACTTATCAATTACTATATCAATATTATCTTTTTTATTTTTTTCTAAAGTAAAATCATCATCAACATTAACAAAACTTCCATTCACTCTAAGTTTTGTGTAGCCACTTTTTTTTGCATCTTCAATTTCTTCTTCGTGCAATCCTTTTTCGCCATGAATTATTGGAGATAAAATACTTATTTTTTTGCCATCATATTCCATAATTTTATTAGTCATTTCTTCAATAGATTGACTCTTAATAGGAATTTTATGAGTTGGACAATAAGGTACACCTATTCTAGCAAATAAAAGTCTTAAATAATCATATATCTCTGTAATAGTTCCCACTGTTGAACGAGGATTTTTATTCGTGGATTTTTGATCAATACTAATTGATGGAGATAAACCTTCAATTGAATCAACATCAGGTTTTTCTGTACCACCAATAAACTGTCTTGCATAAGCAGATAAGCTTTCAACATATCTTCTTTGTCCTTCAGCAAAAATAGTATCGAATGCTAAACTACTTTTACCACTTCCTGATACACCAGTCATTACAATTAATTTATTTTTAGGAAGTTCAATATTTACATTTTTTAAATTATTTTCTCTTGCTCCCTTTACTATAATTTTATCCATATTATCCCTTCTTGCTTTTATTATTCTACCACAAAAATTAAATTTTTTGCATAATTAATATAACATATTTAAAAAGATAAATCAAGTACACTTGTTCGATATATTTTAAATAAAAAAAATAATAGTTTTATTTACTATTATTCTCATTATAAGTATCAACTTTTTTTAAGCAATAACTTCCTTTTGGATGTGTAAAACATTCCATACAAACATCATAATCTTTTTCTACCATATCAAACCCAGTTATAAGTGGATAAATACCATTCATAATACTTGGTAAGAAAAATATTACAACTGCAATTATAAATTTTGTTATAAGTCCCTTGATACCTTTTTTAACTTCCTTATCATCATCAGAAATAACAGACTTTCCTAATGTTATTATGCCTAACACAATAAGCACTATAGGAAGTATTATTTTAAATATTAACAGTACATAACCAAGTCCTTGCCAAATAGTTATAGTACTTGCACAAAATCCATTTTCTGTCCCAATGTTCATAATTTCACCCCTTTGGTAACAATACTATACCATATATCAGGAAAAATTACAAATAAAAACCATTATTTTGTATATAATGGCTATTTACTAACTTGACAACTACTTGGACTACTTATACAATTAACACAAATCATGTAGTCAGCTTCAACTTCACTAAATCCATTAACAAGTTTGAAGCATGCTGTAACAAGGTTTGGTAAGAAGAATATAACAACTGCAGCAATAAATTTAGTTATTAATTTATTAACTTGTGTTTTAATCTCTTTATCATCATCAGCAAGAACAGCCTTTCCTAGTCCAATAATTCCTAAAACAATAAGCATAATAGGAATAACTATCTTTAAAATTAAAACGATTCTTCCAATGAATTGCCATACCTCAGCAGTAGTAGAACAAAAAGCACCATTTCCAACATTATCAATACCTGACATATACAACTCTCCTTTACATACCTTTATTTTACCTTTTTTACCTAATTATGTCAATAATTAAGTTTACACTTTACATTATTTATCTAAATATACTAAATCCTTTTGATTCATGATCATCAATTCTTGTAAACCCTAGCTCCTTAAGAAGTTTTTTTATTACAATATTATCATCAATTTTGTCATCAACATTTGGCATATTATAAAATACTTTACTTCCACTTTCTTTTTCAAAATCAGTTACATCGCTTTGTGAAAGTACACTTCTATTTAAAATAATCTTTTTCCCTTTTAATTTACTAAATGCTTGCCTATCTAACTTTATTAATTTATTAAGTTGAATAAGCCCAGGTTCAATTAAATATAAAACATCCGTAAAATAACTTTCAACATCAGCATTATTCATATCTATTAATATAACTTCAGTTTCATTATTATTTAAATTACTTAAATACTTATTTAATTCAAAACTATTAACATTAATATCTAGATTATTATCATTAAAATATATTAAATCACCTTTATCAAGTTCACATGCTTTAACTTTATAATTCTTTTCTAAGTGTTTTTTTAATAAATATGTAAGAGTTGTTGCTCCAGCATGTTCTGTAACATTTTTAATTCCAATAATTCTTTGACCTATAAATCCAACATTATTTGTTTTTGCATTATCATTAAGCTTAGGTTCCTCCATACGCATATTTAAATCTTGATAATTTGCAACATCCTTATATGAATTTGGATTATCAATTAAAAACGGAATTGCATCAGCATTTTTAGTAAAATTGTAAATGCCCATAGATACTAAACTTGATAAATACATAGGTGAAGATACAACATTTGAATCATCCAACAAAATAATTACTTTAGACATATCAAAAGCAACAGATAGATTTTGCATGGTATTAATGTTTTCATAATCCTCAATTGCTGTAATATCAAGTATCATTCTATTATAATAAAAGTTTTTAAATGTTGCAGCTAAATCATCCACAGTAAAAACACCATTTAATGTTTTAATTACATCAATTCCCAAACTCATTAAAATACTTTCATTTTTATTTGAAATAATTACATTCATTCTTTTCTCCTATTTATATAATAATTTTGTTTCTCCTATTGCTCTAAAATTAAATAAAGCATTCATAATTGGAATATCAAGTTGATAAAAAACATAAATTTGATAATAATATCCCTTTAAAGTATCTTCACTATTAGTTTTTTGAGCTGGTATTTTGGCAATACAAAACGAATCTTTTTTACCACTTAAAGTTTTTTCTCCAGTTCGGGTATAACCAGCTACAACAGCTTTACTACTTAAATTTTCCGCTATTTTTTCACAATCTCCAGTTTGTCTATATGAGTTGCTATCCAAAGAATCAATAATTTTTTGTAAAGTTTCCTGATCCTTTATACTTGTATTACAATTTCCACTTACACATTCTGAAGATAGATCAAGTCCTCCAGCAGTTTCTAGAATTGATACAAGTTGATCTTTGATTGCAAATGCATTGGATTGATTAATCGTAAGTGACATAATTCCCGCAA
The DNA here is from genome assembly GCA_934097085.1 of uncultured Bacilli bacterium. Lineage (GTDB taxonomy): Bacteria > Bacillota_I > Bacilli_A > RF39 > UBA660 > UBA6448. Next base: position 45,668 of record CAKONK010000004.1, on the reverse strand, counting down.
AAGTTAAAACCAATATAACAACAATTAAAAATAATTGTATTCCACCTATTCCTTCTTTCATCTTCTACCCCTTATAATTACACATAAACTCTTTACCATCTAAATAACACTTCACCAAACCATCACTATCAGGCTCAGTTGAACATTTAGCCTTTTCACAACTTGTTTGCATAATATAATTATTTTTAATCATTGGCCAAATAGTAAAGTAAAAAAAGGCTACTAGAATAGCCACACAAATTACAACAACTATTAGATTTGATAGCTCCCCAGTAGCATTTTTCATACTTTCTTACTCCTTTTTAATAAGTTTTATCTTTATTTTTTTTGTTTATTATTGGCTTCGTCATCCTGTTCAGGACAAATTATTGGCGTATTGTTTAAAGTAGTCCCATCATCCTCATAAAATTTACATTTTCTATCTTTACCAGTACCTTCACACGCAACAGCTTGAGAACAATGTACTCTTGCTAAAATAGCACCTTTTAAAGATGGATATAGGAAAACAGTAAATAATGTTAAAACAGCTGCAATAGCAACTACAGTAATAACTGTTGTACTTAATTCACCTGTAGCTTCCTTCATTTGCTTACCTCCTTTACTTTATATTTTTATTATAACAATATTTTTTATTTTTATCAATATAATTTACATTATAAATTAATCATTTGTAAAACGGCTAGTACTAAAACAATCATAACACCAACACCCGTGGTTATAAGCATCTTCATTGTCATACTTTCCATTTTATCAAGTCTATTTTTATATCTTGTCTCTCTTGCCTTTTGTTGAAGTGATGAAATTGACTTAGAAAAAGTTAGTAATTGTTCTTGTTTTCTTTCTTGTCTTCCTAAACTTAATCTATATAAAAGTCTCATCATTCTCATACTATCTCTTACTGGATATGTTTTAGCAAACTCCATATATGGTTGAATTGAATCATCACCTGAATTAATAGCATTAATTAAATCTTGTAATCCTGGTTTAAATATTTCTGGTGCATCAGTAATTGATTTACCTATCGCCACAGGAACTGTATAGTGTTGAATTAATATTTCAATACTTTTTAAATAATGTGGTAAAAGTGAATCAATTTGAGAAATATGTTTTCTATAATAAGACTGTAAATTAATATATGTTAACTTGAATACACCATACCCTGCAGCACAGGCTAAAACTATTTTTATTGTGGAAAATCCACCTGTAATTGACCATAAAAATGCAAGTATTAAAGTAATTAAACCATTTCTTACTCTTTGATTAAATAAAATATCAGGGTTTACGGCATTTCCATACCTTGCTTTAACATAGAAGTCCCAATCACTTTCCTTTAATTTTCTAAAAATGGCTTCGTTATCACTAATTAATTTACTAAAACTAATTTGTCCAGTAGCAAACATTATTCCGTAAATAATAACTCCTAAAATAACTATTTCATAATACATACTATTCTACCCCCACATCTTCATTGTAATATTTTTCTCCCTTTAATAAGAATAAAGAGTTAACTATTATAATTGCATGTAAGATTATTTGTATGTACCATAAATCCAAAAGTTCTATATATCTTTCAGAACCATACATATACTGAACTGCCAAAATTAAGAAAAATAGTGCAAGTCCAAATCTAATAAATTTAGAATGGAATTGTTTTCTATCCATTTGATCTCTATAAACGCCCTCAACAAGAGCATCGATATCCATTGCCATATTTTCCAAACTTTGGCCTGCATCTCTAGCACCCTCTTTTGTAATTTGAAAGAATAATTGATGCATGTTTTTGACCATATAATATGGATATTTTTTATTAAAATAATCAATCGATTCATCAATTGTTCCATTTTGATATGACATATCAATCATCTTTCTTAAATCAGTAAGGACAGGATCCTCAATAATACCAGAATCTCTAACACCCTCAAGGGATTTAACAAAACTTTGCGTAGTATTAAATTCCATTATAACATTTGTAGTATATGTTTCAATTTGTTCAAAAATAAACTCTGAATAAATTCTTTGACATCTTAAATATGCTAAATATGGAATTACTGAAATAGCTAATGTTGCATATAAAATTGATAGTAAAATATTATAAAAGTAAAGATATGCAACAACACCCGCAAATCCCGCAAAAATAACTATTTGAGAAATATACTGCCTAGTTGTAAATTCTTGTCCCAATTCTTTTGCTTTAGCTCTAACTGTTTTAAAAGAATAAGGTGCATATTTTTCATATGCATTAGATGCTGTCGTAATAAAAAATTTATATACATTTTCTCCAGGATTTTTACGATATAGTATTATAAAAATTCCTAAAAATAGTAATATAATAAATTCTATCATAAAAACTCCTTTCTATAATGAATCTAATTCAACATTTTGATTTATATTATTTGTTTCTTTTGGAACACTATTATTTACCTCACTAAATAAAGATTCATCCAAAATTTTTCCTTGTGCTCCAAAATAATCTTTTAAATATTTAGTTGGCATATTATAACTAATTGTTCCATCTAAGCTTTTAGAAAAAATCTTATTAGACTTTGCTTCATTATTTTCGTCAACATAAAATTCAACAACCTCAACTATTTCACGCTGAAATCTTTGAAGTTCTGCACTCATGTAACCCTTAACATGAATACCAATTTGTACATATCTATGAATAGATTTCAAAAATTGTTCAATATCTTGGTTACTTTCAAGTAGTGAATACATACGCATTGGAATGTGGCTTGCACTATCTGAGTGAATTGTTGATATAATGTTATGTCCTGATGATATTGAGTTACGAACAGCGGTAACTGCTTCTGCAGAACGAACTTCGGAAAGTAATATCCATTTGGGGTTCTGTCTCATACAAGTAACCAATACATCAGAATATGATGCAATATTATTAGTTTTCATTGCAACAATATCTCTATGAGGAAATATTCTATCAAGGTGAAGTTCAAGTGTATCCTCAATTGTAATAATTTTTTCATTTTCTTCAGTATTCGAAGCAAGATATTTAGCAAGTTCGGTTTTACCTGAACCAGTTTCTCCAGAAATTAGTATATTACAATGCGCTTTTACACATGATATTAAAAAATTATGAACATTTTCTGTAATATATTTTTCACTTAATAATTTATTTTTATTTAATCTTATTTTTGCCGGTGTTTTTCTTATAACACATGCTATTCCATTAGTGGCAATACTTTCATGAACGAAGTTAAGACGAAGTTCTGTACTTTCAGCATCCAAAAATGGGTGTGCCATATTAAATGTTGTTCCCATAACATTTGAACATTGGAAAGCAAGTTTTTCCATTAAAGCATTATTTATTTCCGGTCTATTGACCATGTATATACCCTTATCTAGAGTTTTTAACCAAACATTTCCTCCATTTGAATATGAAATATCGGTAATATTATCATCATTTAAAAACTCTGTAATAGGGCCAAAATCTAACTGTGAAAATATTGTATCTTTCACAAAATATCACTCCTTTTTATTCTGTTGGTAATGTAGCAGTCTTTGCTAAAATGAAATTCTTTAAGTATTCTATTGTAACTGTATCAGCATTTAAATCAGTATAATGTTTATTTCTAGGAACTGGTACAAGAGTAATTCCAGATACATAACCAGCTTTCATTAAAAGTTCATACATATCATTTGGTACCGCAAATAAAAGTTCAGCAGGTGTTCTTGTTTCAGTTGAACCAAAAACATCTTTACCACTACTATCACGAACACCTAAAACAGAAATACTTTCAATAAACTTACCAAACATGATTTTTCCTGAATCATCTGTAGCCTTTAAATAAAGGTCAATTTTATCACCAGGATATATTGAATTTCCAAATGTTGTATGATTATTAACTGACATACTATAAATTGTATGTTTATCAGGAATATCATCAAAAACTGAATTAGGAAGTTCTGCTTTAGTTACTACTTGAGCTTTATAAAATAGTCCACCCTTTGGAATAGAGGTTCCAGTTGTAACATAATATCCTATTAATGAACCTTGATTTTGAATTATATCTGCAGTTTTTAATAGTTTACTATTAACTTCAACCATTCCTATTTTATCCTCTGTTATTTCATCAGTAGCATGAAGTTCTTCTTTTGCATAAGGTACCTTAATAGGCGTTGTTGCTTCTTTAACCCTCATATTATAAAAGAACCACAAAACTACAACCCCCGCAAGTACTAGCAAAATAGTAACTGTATTTTTATTTGCTATAGTTTTTTTAATAAATGCACTAATATTTCCCATTTTTATCCTCCTTTGATACTATCATCTATCATATCAATTATAACAACAATTATTTTTATTTTCAATAAGTATTGTCAAAAAAAATTAGAAAGTTAATTCTAATCTTTTGCTAAATAAATATATTTACTTATCCATTCAGTAAATTTTTCAACATCCTGATATTTTTCAATATCACTATTTTTTTCTGCATCAAGGAAAGTCACAATTTTACCATTCTTAATTATTAATACTGAAGGAGCATATTTTACTGTTTTATAATATGAAGTTTTTTTAAATTCATCAATTGACATAGATAATATTTCCACATTATTATTTTCTGAAAAACTTTTAAATATCTCATCACATGGTATCGCTAATGAGCAATAATAGTTATATGTAAAGAGTAAAAAACTATCATCATCTTTTAATTCATCTGACTTAACTTCTTTTAATCCTGATAAACCGTAATAATCATCATTCAAATAAAACTTTTCTATTTTCTCTTCTTTTTGGCAACCACATAATACCAGTAAAAAAAATATTATTATCAATATTTTTTTCACTATTTAATCTCCGTAAAGTTATCGAAATTTATTTCATGATAAGTTACTTTCCAAAATTCATAAATAGTTTTGCCATTTTCTTCTTTTTTAATTTGAACATTATTATCACCATCATAGAACCAATATCCACCTATATCATAAATCTTATTTTCATCCCATCCAAGTGATACTAAAAGCTTCTTTGTCATGCCAGCATAACCGCCTCCACCACACATTAAGAAAATATTTTTATCTTTAGGAAAATACATTTCTAAAAATTCCATAGATTCTTTATAATTTGGTGAATAAGTTCCATCTTCATTTTCTGTAAATAAAGTTTTTCCATCATATGTTTTTCCGACAGCCTCAGGAAGTCCTTTTACTTTAGTTAAATATGGATAAGGAATTACTTCAAAACCTTTTATTGTTCCAGAAAGCATTGAATCACCACCAATAGCTTCATAATTACCAGGATCTGATAGCATTCTCATATCACGATAAACTGAATCACTTCTTCTTAGATACTTATCAATAGTTTTTTCATTAATATTTTTATCAATGCCAAGCATTCCCCTTTCACCTTCAGTTACTTCAGGTTTAGGAAGTTTTTCTAAAGTTTCAACTTTATTAAAAATAAAATATGAAAGCAATCCTCCTACTAAAATACCAATTATTAAATAAATTATTTTTTTCATTTCTACTCCTTTCATATTCATCATACTTTAAGATATTAATAAAAACAATAAACTAATCATTGAATTTACTCAACTATCAGTTGAATTCTAAACTAATTAAATAGATTATAAATTTATTAGTGCATAAAATATCATAGGTGATAAAATGCAAAAATTATTAGAAATTAATAATATATCTAAAACATTTAACACTTTAAATGGAGAAATTAATGCTATAAAAAATATTTCTTTTGATGTAAATAATCAAGACTTTATTGCAATTGTTGGTTCATCAGGATGTGGAAAGTCAACTCTACTTAATATTATTTCTGGCTTACTCGAAAAAACAAATGGCACAATAAAATTTTATAAAGAAAATCCTGTAATTGGTTATATGCTTCAGGAAGATGCTCTTCTTCCTTATTTAAATATTCTTGACAATGCAACACTAGGTTTATCTTTAAAGAAAATCAAAACAAAAGAAAATATTGATTATACAAAAAAACTTTTAGAAACTTATGGTTTAAGGGACTTTATCTATAAATATCCGAAAGAACTTTCTGGTGGTATGAAACAAAGAGTTGCTTTAATCAGGACACTTGCTATTAAACCGGATATACTACTTTTAGATGAACCTTTTTCCGCTCTAGACTACCAATCAAGATTAAGTGTTTCTGAAGATGTTTATAATATAATTAAAAAAGAAAAGAAAACTGTTATTATGATTACTCACGACATTGCCGAAGCCATAAGTTTAAGTGATAAAATAATAGTTCTTTCGAAAAGACCTAGTATAGTCAAAAAAATTTATGACATTGAAATGGAAAATAAATCCACCCCAATAAATAATCGTAAATGTAAAGAATTTAGTGATTATTACGATAAAATATGGAGGGATTTAGATGAAATATAGTAATCAAACTTTATATTTAAAAACTATGAAAAGAAAAAATTTTTTAATAAAACTAACTAGAATTTTAATTGTATTTTTTTTATTATTTATATGGGAATTTTTAACTAGAAAAGGTATAATTAACTCATTTATATATTCAAGTCCATCAAAAATATATTTAACTATTAAAAAACTATGTATCGAAGGTAATTTACTTTCACATATATTTACAACACTATATGAAGTTTTACTTTCATTTCTACTCGGAGGAATAATTGGTATATTAATTGCAATTATCTTTTATGAATACCCTATTTTTTCTAAAATATTTGAACCATTTTTAGTAATTTTAAATGCTCTTCCTAAAGTTGCTTTAGGTCCGATAATCTTAATTATATTCGGAGCAAATATGAAAAGTATTATAATTATGGCACTTTTAATAAATTTAATTGTAACTACTCTTTCAATGTATAATGGTTTTCTAAATACTGATAAAATAAAAATCAAATTATTTAAAACATTTAATGCAAATAAATTTCAAACTCTTACTAAATTAATTATTCCTTCATCATACATAACAATTATTTCATCATTAAAATTAAATATATCTTTAACATTAATAGGTGTTATAACTGGAGAATTTCTTTCTTGTCAAAAAGGTATTGGTTATTTAATTATGTATGGTTCTCAAATATTTGATTTAGATTTAGTAATATCTGGTGTATTTATACTCTTAATATTTTCTTATTTATTATATTTTATTATTTCCAAAATAGAAAAAAAATTAATCCGCGAAGATTAATTTTTTATTTCATATTTTAAATTCTATCTATTAAATCATTATATTCATTCCAACTTATTAATGACTCTTTTTGAAGTCTTCCAACTAAAATTCCTGGAGTAATATTATTTTCTTTTGCAAATGTTTTTATCTTATTCTTTGTAAAATTTCCATTTTTCAAGAAGTTAATATAATTATCTTTATTAATTAAAACATTTTTAGAAAACTCATCAGCCTCTTTTTCTAGATTGTTTCGTACAATTCCATCTTCATCAATAAAAATTCCCTTTTTACTATGTTTTATCAAATGACCAATTTCGTGAAAAAATGTAAACCATAAAATATCATCTCTTTTACCTTTATCGCTTAACATTATCATAGCCTTATCACTACTAATTTTATATGCAACACCATTGACATAAGTATGAGGTAAATGTGGTTCATAAACTATCGCAACACCACAGTTTTTTAATAATTGTTCTATTTTATTTATTTGTGATAAAAAAGTATTATTTGTTAACATTCGCAAATTATTAACGATTTCCTTTAGATTGTCAACATCAAATTTTGAATAATCATTTTTATTAGATTTTATAACCCCATATCTAATCCAGCAATATAATGATTCAAAAGAAAATTTTTCATTATTTGACTTTCTAAATGCCATTTTTCTTTTTAATTCTGTATTAAATGACAAAGATGCAACAGAAAAGAATTTTCTTAAATTAACAACCTTTTCATAAGGATCTCTTGTTTTTTCAATAAAATACCAATTACGTTTAGCCATTTCACTATATGGAATATTTTCTAAATACTGTTCATCATTTTTAATAGATTCTAAGTCTCTTTTTCTTTCTAAAGCAACTCTATAATTACTTTCTAAATTATTCCAAAAACTTGCCGGAATATTAAATACATACTCTAATTTTAAAGCTGTTACTGTTGAAATTGGAGCTTTTCCTTTTATTATTTCATTAATTGTTTTTTTATTTATTCCAGTTTTATCTGCTAAATCAAGTTGTGTCATAGAATTACATTCTAATAACTCTTCTATTGTTTCACCAGGAGCTATAATATATTCATCATAATTTTTTAAATTACTCATAATGTTTAGACACCTCCATTATCTCTATTTCTTTTATATCTTTTAAATTTTCTACTATTATATTATTCTCTACTTGTCTAAAAATTAATCTGTATTGATCATTAATATTAATTGCATACAAATTTTTTAAATTACCACTTAATTTATGCCTTCTAAAAGGAGGAACAACAGGAACATCTGCTAAACAAGCAAATGACTTCAATTGTATAATTCTTTTTGGTAACTTAATTGCAACATCACTACCATATTTCTTTAACAACTCTTTATTAGATTGTGAGTCCTCACATAACTTACGAAGTTTATTATTTTTATACGTTAATACCATTTACCCTCATTTTTTTAATTAACGTAATTGGTAAATTAATTATACCATATTATATATTAATGTCAATAAAAAAATTTACCTATTTAGTAAATTTTTTTCACAATTTTAATTATTAAAACAAATTAAAGTTAATGTTCATAGTTAATTTTCTAATTCTATTTCATATTTTAAATTTAAATCTTTATCTATAGTAATATCAAATGTATATGTATAAACTTTACCCTCATTTGTAACCATAAAATCAATAGTGGTTTTTCCCTCTTTTAAAGGTATAAAATTTAAATCTAAATCATATATCGAATTATTTACTCCTTTAACAACTAAATTTACATAATCATTTTTTACACCTTTATAACCAAAATCTGTCTCAAACTTTGGTAAATGTAAAATATAATTAGGATTTTTATGTTTAGTATAATATTCAATATTATTTTGTTTTAACTTCCAAGTTAGCTTTTCTATATTATAAACATATTTAGAGTTGTCTAAAAAATCCTTTATTAAAAGTTTATCTTCTTTATTAACAATTAAATAAAATTTTTCTTTATCATAACAATTAAAATGGTATTCAAAAAGCTCATCTTCATAAAACATATTATTTTCACCACAAGTCTTATCATAACTAAATTCTATCAAAGGATTATAAATTTCATTCCATTTTTGATTACTAACATTACTTTTTTTAATAAATATAAATATAATAGAACTTATTATTAGAATAAAAGTAAATAAAGCTAATATAGGTATAACAAAATCTTTCCCATTAATTTTATTTTTTTCTAAAAAGAATATATTTCTAAGTAGTTTATCAATGCCTTTTAAACTAATGAAAAGGTAAAAAAGTATTGCTCCAGAGGTATTTAATATAATATCATCAACATCAAATGATCCAGAAAGGGTTAATAATTGAATAAGTTCAAAAAAAATAACTATTAATATAATTGTTAATAAAAAGTTAATAAATTTGTTTTCTCTTTTAAATAAATACTTTAAGAAAAATGAAAAAGGCATAAAACATATTAAATTACCTAATAAATTTATACAAACTAACTTAATATCAAAATAAATTCCTGAATTATCTAAATAATTTCTAATTGTATTAAATGGAATAACATTTAAATTATTGTCAAAATAAGATTTAATCGTTTCTTTTGAGGCTGTGAAAATAAATTCAAAATTTCTACCAAAATTATTTCCTAAAATCATAAAATTAATTAGTAATAATAAATAAAGAATAAACATTACCCAAATACTTACTTTCATATATTTCTTTGAATTATGGTATTTAGTTAAAAATCTTCCGCCAAAGTAAGTAAATATTGATGCAACACATAAAACTATTACTTTTTCAAGTTCAGGCATAATTAATTTTACACTAACCGATGTTGCTAAAAAAAGTATTGTTAATAATCCAGTAATTATATAACAAATTATTCCAATTATTAAATTTTTCTTCATAAAAGTACCTTTCTACATTAATATTATACTATATTTAAAAATTAATGTAAAAAAAAAATTAACCTATAAAGATTAATTTTAATATTTACTAACTTGATAATTTTCAACATCAACTGAAGTTTCTTGGCCAAATAAATCAATAATAATTGTAAGACGATTATTTTCAGCATCAATACTATCAATCTTACCACTCATACCATTGAATGGTCCATCAATAATGTTAACATTGTCGCCAACTTTCATTTCATTATCAATATTTACTCTACTCATTCCCATAGTAGCAAGAACTCTATCAATTTCTTGAGGTGGAAGTGGTGTTGGTTTTGCACCTTTTCCGCTTGAACCGATAAATCCTGTTACACCTGGTGTATTACGAACAATATACCACGCTTCATCAGTCATTATCATTTCCACTAAAATATAACCTGGGAACATTTTTTTAACTTTTTCTTTTTTAACACCATCTTTTACTTCAACTTCAGTAGTTTCTGGTATTATTACTCTAAAAATATAATCTTGCATACCCATACTTTCAGTACGCATTTCAAGTTTTTGTTTTACTGCAAGTTCATGTCCAGAATAGGTATTTACCACATACCATTCTTTTTTTTGTTCTTCCATTAGTTAATCCATCCTTTCACTAAAGATAAAAGTAAATTTAGTAATAAGAAAAATCCACATACAACTAAGCACATAATAACTGTGGCAATAGTATACTTAATTACCTCTTTAAAAGATGGCCATTTAACAAGTTTCATTTCCTTTTTAACGCCTTTTAAATAACTTTCCTTAGGTACTTTTACATTTTTTTTCTTAGTAGTATTTACTTTTTTAACGTTTTTTGTTTTTTCATTTTCTTTTGTCATAATTCCTCCAATAAAAAAACACTCTTTCGTGTTCATTTATAATATACTATATTTTTTTATAAAATGCAAGTGTTTTTTATTAAAATCCTCGTGTTGAGCCTCCGCCACCTGAAGAACCTCCTCCTCCAGAAAATCCTCCGGATGAACCACCTGATGATCCTCCAAAAGATGAACCACCTCCATAATAGCTAGAACCAGAATCTATTCCTGATAAAATATTAATAGATAAGCCAAAGAAATAACCCATTAAATTATAAATTGAAAATAAATCAGATATTACTTTAATTCCAGTTTGAGATATAAAAATATTTGCGAAAAAATAAATAATTGTAAAAATAGCTATTTTACTAAATCCCATATATCGAATTATTAAGCCTAATATAAATCCAAGAAACATACCTATTCCTATAATAAATGTAGAATCACTATAGCCATTTGCATATGGTTCATTATAATTTAAATTCAAATTGTTTTGAACAACAATCTCTTTATAAAATGCATCATAACCATTTTTAATACCTTCATCCCATTTATTATTTTTTAAATAAGGGATAATATAAGTATCTTGAAATCTACCGGTTTTACCATCAGGTAAAATTCCTTCGAGTCCATAACCAACTTCTACTCTAAATTGTCTTTCCTCAAGAGCAAGTAAAAGAAGTAATCCATTATTTTTAGTCTTATCTCCTATACCAAAATTTCTAAATAAGGTATTTGCATAATTTTCGATTGTATCACCATCTAAATTATTTACGGTAACTACAACTATTTGCGTACCATCAACATTTGCAAGTTGACTACTTTTATCAACAATATATCTTTCTGTTTCCGAAGATAAAATATTTGCATAATCATTAACATAAAACTCTTTTGTTGGACTAACTATTGCATTTACATTTAAAATACCTAATAAAAGAAATAGAATTAAAAACTTAATTCTATTCAAAAGATACATTTGGAACCTCTTTATCGGAGTTACTAACCTCAAAATAAGATTTTTCTTTGAAATTAAATAAAGAAGCAGTTAAATTATTAGGGAATGTTTTAACAAGATTATTATATTCTTTAACAGCATCATTATAATCTTTTCTTGCAACAGCAATACGATTTTCAGTTCCTGCAAGTTCATCTTGTAGATTTATAAAATTTGTATTTGATTTTAAATCAGGATAATTTTCCACAATTACATATAAGTTATTTAATGCTTTAGTAAGTTCTTCACTAGCACTAGCTTTATCCTCAACAGTACTTGCATTTACTAAATTTTCACGAGCAGTTGTAATACTATCAATAACTTTTTGTTCATGAGTCATATAACCTTTAACAGTATTTACTAAATTTGGAATTAAATCAGTTCTTCTTTTAAGTTGAACATCAATTTGTGCTGCTGCACTTTCAACATTTTCATTTTCTTTAACCATTTTATTATAGCCACTACCAAGTGATACACCAATTATCACTATAACAGCCACTACAATACCTATAATATAACTTTTTTTCATATATACCTACCTTCTAATAACATTATATAAAAAAAAATAACCATTTTCAAGTTATCGTTTATTTTTTTATAAGTCTACGTGTATAAGCTTCCTTTATAAGAGGATCTTTAGGATGTTTTTTATTATAATGTCCACAGTGTTCTTTTTCAAAGCCCTCTAAACAATCATTAATCTTTTTTAAATTTTCATACATAATCATATTTGCAGTATTTTCATCAATCATTTGACAAGTAATATAATTAAATCTATCACGATCAATTCTTTCAATTAAATGAAGGTAATCGTGAGAAGTTTTTTGTCTAAGTATTGCACCATTCCAAAATAAATAACCATCACCAATGCCTAAAGTTTGAGAATCTTTTCTAGCCACTATTAAATGATGAAAACTAAGTTCATTTGGATTGACAAACTCATAGCCCATAAAGTCACAACCTAGTTTCTTTAATCTAAAAATTTTAATCATTTCCTTAGTGACATCTTTCATAAAAACCTCTTATACTACAAAATACTCTTAACACATTCATTTTAGCACAAAAATTAGCATTTATAAATAGAAAATCATTACTTTCTATTGATTATTTCAAATAATTAGTGCTATAATACCAAAAGAAAAAAAGGTGTGATTTATTTATGAAAAAAAGAAATGTTGCAATTATTGCTCACGTAGACCATGGTAAAACTACATTAGTAGATGAAATTATCAAGTATACTCATACATTTAGAGAAAATGAGGATATTAGTAATTTAAGTATGGATACAAATGATATTGAGAAAGAAAGAGGTATAACAATACTTGCTAAGACTACTTCAGTTGACTATGATGGTTATAAGATTAATATTCTTGATACTCCAGGTCACGCTGACTTTGGTGGCGAAGTTGAAAGAATTATGAAAATGGTTGATGGAGTCCTTTTAGTAGTCGATGCATATGAAGGTCCAATGCCTCAGACAAGATTTGTTTTAAAAAAGGCTTTAGAGGCTGGTTGTAAACCAATCGTTGTTATTAATAAAGTTGATAAACCAACTCAAAGAGTTACCTCTGTAGTTGATGAAGTACTTGAATTATTTATTGAACTTGGTGCTACAGATGAACAAATTGAATTTAAAACAGTTTATACAAGTGCCGCTAATGGAACAAGTTCTCTTTCAAATAACCCTTCTGATCAAGAAAAAGGTTTCAAACCACTTATGGATTTAATAGTTTCTGAAATTCCAGAACCTACTGGAGATGAAAATGCTCCCCTTCAATTTCAACCTGCCCTACTTGACTACAATGATTATGTAGGAAGAATTGGTGTTGGTAAAGTATTTAATGGTAAAATTAAGGTTGGTCAAATGGTTAACTGTATAAGACTTGATGGTACTGAAAAAAGTTTTAGAGTTCAAAAACTTTTTGGTTATGTTGGATTAAAAAGAATAGAAATTGAAAGTGCCACAGTCGGAGATATAGTTGCTGTTGCGGGACTCGAGGACATTTCAGTTGGTGAAACTTTAACTGAGGTTGGTAATCATAATGCCCTACCAATACTTCATATTGATGAACCAACACTTCAAATGACTTTTGGAGTTAATACTTCTCCATTTTCTGGAAAAGATGGTAAAATCTTAACATCAAGAAAAATTGGTGAAAGATTATTCAAAGAAACACAAAGAGATGTAAGTTTAAAAGTTGAACAAATTGATAGTGAAAACTTTATGGTATTAGGTCGTGGAGAACTTCACTTATCTATCTTAATTGAAAATATGCGCCGTGAAGGTTTCGAACTTGAGGTTTCTAAACCAAAAGTTATTATTAAAGAAATTAATGGTGTAAAATGTGAACCTTATGAAGACTTACAAATAGAAATAACTGATGAATATATGGGTGGTGTTTTCGAAGAACTATCTCAAAGAGGCGCCATAATGGGAAATATGACACATTTGGGAAACTTAATTAGAATTAATTACGAAATTCCATCTCGTGGACTTATTGGTTTTCCTACAAACTTTATGACACTAACTAAAGGTTATGGTATAATGAACCATACATTTACTGAATTTAAACCCGTTGAAAATATAAATATTGGTGAAAGAAAACTTGGTGTTCTTGTTGCTAGTGAAGAAGGAAAAGCAACTGCTTATTCTCTTGGTGGCCTTGAGGACCGTGGTACAATGTTTGTTGAACCAAATGAAGAAGTTTATGAAGGTATGATTGTTGGTGAATGTAATAAAGATGTTGACCTTGCTGTAAACGTTGTTAAAGGAAAAGAACTTACAAACACAAGAAGTGCTTATGCAGATAAAACTGTAGTTCTAAAAAGACCTAGAATATTCACTTTAGAGGCAGCACTTGACTTTATTAATCAAGATGAACTTGTTGAAATTACTCCTCATCATTTAAGAATGAGAAAGAAAATTTTAAATACAGAACTTAGAAAGAAATTTGATGCTAGAAAATAGCATCTTTTTTATTTATAATAATTTTATTAGATGTTGACATAGTCATTACATTGTCATATAAATATTTAGAATGTGGAGAATGTCACATCGAACCCAACTGGTTATTAGTTTATAGATACAAAGATGATAAATTAATTCTTTTGCTTGTAGCCACAGGAAGTCATAGTGAACTATTTAAATAACAAACTCAATTTTTGAGTTTTTTTATGTGTTGAAAAGTATTTTAGGCAAAATAAAAAACCTCTACAAGAGAGATTTTATATTAACAATGGTAACCCGTAGGGGGTTCGAACCCCTGAATGCTGCGCTGAGAACGCAGTGTGTTAAACCACTTCACCAACGGGCTAAGCCATTAACATATTACCATAATTTTTTTTAATTGTCTACACTATAATTATCAAAATAGCCTGAAATATATACAACTGGAGTTCCTTTA
This sequence comes from uncultured Bacilli bacterium, assembly GCA_934097085.1. Classification (GTDB taxonomy): domain Bacteria; phylum Bacillota_I; class Bacilli_A; order RF39; family UBA660; genus UBA6448. The sequence goes on along the minus strand of CAKONK010000004.1, from coordinate 30,408 downwards.
TCACCTGAACCTGAGGTTAAATCACATAGTGAACCTATTAAATCAACATATCTACGAGGTGTTGTTCCTTGTGAGGCAATTGTTCCTTTAAGGTTAGAATCTTTAGTTCTAATTTCATTTTTAATAGCCTCATTTAACTCTTCCCCACTTAAATTACTGAATTTATTATCAGATATATATTTAAGTTTTATTTCATTTGGGCTTCCCTCAAGGCCTTTAGTATAATATGGAGATACTACTGGATCAGCAAGTTCCCATATTCCACCAATTGGATCTTTAAACGCACCATCGCCATAAATCATTACTTCAATAGTTTTACCAGTTTTTTCATATAATTTTCTTTGAATATTATCTACTAAACCTTGAGCATTACTAGGAAATAATTTAACTCTTTCTTCAGTAGAACGATTAGAGCCAAGTAAACCATATTTTTCATTACATCCACTTCCATCAACTGGACTAGTTAAAATATCATCAAGGCCTAAAATAATACCATCTGAATTTGCTTTTAAAGTAGCTTTTGTTTCAAATCTTGTATGAATATCACAAACAAGAACATCTTTTTCATAATTTAAAATCTTTTTAGGATCATTTGCTAATATAATTTCTATTTCACAATTTTCTTTTTTTACTAAATCTTTATAGAAATCAACCATATTAACACCAGTAAAAATATGTTTAAAATCACCAAATTTTTCATAATATGTTTTTTCATCAATAACATCAGTATATGGATTTATTCCACTTTCTTTTAACCTTTTCTTATCTAAAATATCATTACCTACTTCATCTGATGGATAAGATATTTGTAAAGTTATTTTATCCATTGCTCTTGCTATTGCAGATAAAAGTACTGCAAATCTATTTCTTGAAAGAATTGGAAAAACCACACCTATATGGTTAGTACCAAATTTATTTTTAATATCTTTAGCAATTTCATCAACTGTTACATAGTTTCCCATTGCAATACCTACTACTGCTTCAGTTACTGCAACAATATCTTTATCGTGAAAAGTAAAATTATCACTTTCACTAGCTTTCAAAAGACTATCTACAACAATGTCCTCTAAATTAGAATTTTCTTTAATTACAGGAGTTCTTATTCCCCTTACTACTGTTCCTACATTTCTCATATTTTTTATCACCTAGTATAATTATATAACACTAGTTAAATATTAACAAACTTATTTGTCACTACTTTACATTTTATGATATGATTTTTACCTTTTTTGTAAATAAATTATTATATAAAGTTTTTAGTCCACAAAAAAAGATATAGTTAATCTACATCTTTCCTTGCTAATATTGAAGCTGGAGTTTTTGAAACAATTTTCATAATTGGTAAAAGTCCTACGATTATGTTAAATAGATATACAATTACAATACTTAATATAATTGTAAATGGATTTACCAAATAATTTTTTTCAAAATAACTTATTGTCTGAAGTGTTTTTAAAGCATAAGTTGTAAATAAAATACCAGGAAGTGATGCTACAGTTGTAATAGCAATAATTTCTCCATAAAACATTTTATAAATATCACTTTTTTTAGTACCTATTGCTCTATATATACCAATTTCCTTTATCCTTGAAAGATATGAAGAACGTATCATTAAATAAATTTCCACAAAAGAAATAAATAAAATAACTCCAGATGCAATAAGACCAGATTTTACAACAGTTTCCCTTGAATCTAAATATTTTTCTTTAGCAGTATCATAAGATTTTACAACATTTAAATTTTCATTATTTAAGCTTTCAATAGCAATTTCACTATCACTTGGCATTATAGTTAAGTTTTTAGATTTACTTATTAATTCATATTTAATCATATTTTCATTAACAAGCATATTTTTTCCATCATAATAACCTACTACAGTTAATTGTTTATTATTAATTTTATTTTCTAATTTGCTATTAAGTGGATTATCTAATTCTTTATTAATGTTAATAACAACTTCATAATCATTTTCTGGAAGTCTACCTTTTTTTATACTCAAATTATCAATTAATTTATAATTTAAATATTTATCACTTGTTTCAGCATCATAAACCATAGTTTCATCAGTACCTAAACTATTATATAATATATCAATCATGTATTTTTTATTTGTAAAAATACTATAATCTCCAATATCAGTAATACCTGTGATAGTAAATATTAAATCACCACAATTAACTTTATATCCAATTAAATCTTGAACTGAATAACCAGTTTGAATACCTATTTTTTCTTCACCTGTAAATAAATTATTAAGTGTTGATTTATCCACAACTATATCAAAATCATTGTCTGTTTTTTTACCATAAATTATATCAGAATCATTTATATAATTTTTATTAACCAATGTGCCAGAAATATTTGAACTAGCATTTTTAGTTTGATAGTAATTATCAAATGTAATTTTAAAATTTGCATTTCCACTGCCAGGTAAAATATAATCTATTCCATTTAATGTTTCATATTTTTCAAAATTATCTATATTTATTTTTTGCATTTTTACTTCAAGATAATTTTTATTTTTTTCAATAAAGTAACTATCTTTTACATTAAATATTCCTAAAGTATTACTTACAGCATACATAATAAAGGCTCCAGAGGCTAAAAAGCCTAGTAATAATAATTTTTTAATAAAGGAATAATCAAGTATCTTTTTAAAACCTAAAAATATTACTTTAAATACATTAAATATAGAACTATACTTATGTTTAGTAGTTTCAATATTTTTAAAATCAAATTCATATTTTTCATAAATTGATTTATCTATTTGTTTATAATGATCGTTTATTAGTTCAATATTAGAGTTTTCATCAACAACCTCAATTTTCTCACTACCATTTGTTTTAATATAAATATTATTATTTTTAGCAATTATTGTTATATTAGATTTAATCTTATTATCAAAATATAATGTTATATTACCATTTTCCTCTTTAGTTTTAAAATCTTTTAAATAGATTTTATTATCAATTTTATAATCAAGTGATCCTTCATAACTATTCTCATAATCTTTTACGATTTTACCATCAGAAACCTCAATTATTCTATCTGCATAAAATTTTGCTATATCATTTTCATGTGTTACTAAAATTACTAATCTATTTTTAGATATTGATTTAATAATATTCATTATTTCAAGTGTATTTTGACTATCAAGGTTTCCTGTAGGTTCATCACATAATAAAATATTAGGATTTTTTACAATTGCCCTTGCTATAGCTACTCTTTGTTTTTCTCCTCCAGAAAGCATTCCAGCTGGTCTATTTCTATATCTATAAATCTTTAGTGTTTCTAATACAAAATTAACTCTTTTTTCAATTTCCTTTTTATTTTTTACACCAACCATTTTAAGAGCTATAGCAACATTATCAAATACAGTTAAGTTTTCTAATAAATTATAATTTTGAAAAATATATCCAATATTTAAATTTCTTTCTTTATCTACATAGTATGTACTTTTCTTAGTAATTTTCTTACCATTTACATAAATCTTTCCACTTTTTACTTTATCAAGTCCACCAATAACATTAAGAAGGGTTGTTTTTCCACATCCACTTGGTCCCAAAAGACATACAAGTCCAGTAGAATCAAAACTAACAGAGGTATTATCAATAACATGAATTTCATTCTTTTTATTTTTATTAAAGTATTTATTAACTTTTTCTAATTTTATCATTACTCTGCCTCCTCCCTATAAGTTTTCATTGCTGATGAATTAAATAGTTTTCTTGAATATCTAAATGATATAAGAATGCTCATTACAAAACATATAACATATACAAAAATATAGTCTTTTATACCAAGATATTTAACCATATCATATAAATTATTATTAACAATAATATTATTCTTAACTAAAATACATAACCCTAGTATTATAGCAAAAGCAATATGATATATTAAAAATAATTCAATATTAATTAAATTCTTTAATACTTTTTTAGTTGCTCCGAGAATTCTTAATGTTGCATAATAAACATTTCTTGATTTTTCAATTAATCTAATAACAAAATATGCTATAAAGAAAAGTACAATAAATATAATAGTCATAACTATTAATTTAAATATTTTAATAACTTCCAAAACACCATTTGAATAATTTATTTTGGCATCTTTAATAAATAATGGTTTAAATCCATTCATTTCAAGATAACATTTAGCCTCGGGAATATCCTTTACATCTTTCAAATAAATTGATGATTGATAAGTTCCCATATCAAATAAAGATAAATAATCCTCTTTTGAAATATATATTACAGAGTTATTATTTTCATAATCTTTTACACCTGTTAAATTTTCAAAATTATATTTCAAATACATATCACTAATTTCTAAATCTACATTATTTTCATAATAAATATTTTTAACATTAATATTTAATATATTATTTTTACACCAACTATATTTACACATTACATTAAGTTCATATGGAACAATTGCTTTTCCTTTAGGTACTTTATCACTAACACTATAAAGTAAATCTACTCTTTGATTATTTAAGGTAATTGTAACCTTACTATAGTTTTCATAACTATTTATTTTTATTTTTTCTAATACTTCATCACTTACATAAAAAATATCATTATCATATTCCTTATCTTTAAGAACAAATCCAGTTACTTTTAAATCTTTATTTGAACTTGATATATTATCTGTATTTCTTAAACTAAGTTTTGTTTCTTTTAACTTATCTTTTAAAGTTGAAACATAATAATTATTTTTATTAGTTTCTAATATTATTTCATTATCATTAATAGGTTTTCGACCCTCGATATTAGATTTTAGTTCACGTATACTTTTTACATTACCATAAAACCAAAAAGTATTATCATCAGTTAAACTATATGTTGCATCTAAAATTATATCATCCTTTACTACTGATTTTACATAATCAAGTTTACTTATTTTATCTAATTCTTCATTTGTTATTACACTATTATCACTTTTTTTAATTACAATTCTTTCATCAGATAAATCACTAAAATAATAATTATAACCATTTTTATTTTCTTCATACTCTGCTTTTCTAAATGAAGAATATATTCCTAAGAAAGCAAAAGTAATTAATAAGAATACCATTAAAAGTAAAATAAACTTCATAGGTAAATTAAATGTATTTCTTACTCCAAGTCTAATTTTATTTAAAAAACTAATATTTTTATATTCATGAAGCTCAATTTTACTTTCTTCATAAGGTTTTATCGTTATATCCTCACGAACTTTTCCATCATGCATTTCAATTTTACGAGTAGCAAGATCCTCAACATCTTCATAATTATGAGTTACAACAATTACAAGTTTATCTTTTGCTACTTTTGCAAGTAGTTTCATTATAGATGCTGCAGATCTACGATCTAAATTACCTGTTGGTTCATCAGCAATTATTATAGGTACATCTTTTGCAAGTGCTCTAGCAATAGCCACTCTTTGTTTTTGACCACCAGATAAATGAGAAACTTTACTATTTCTATATTTGTATAAATCCACTTCCTTAATTAATTCAATAACTTTATTTTTAATATCTTTTTTCTTAAAACCATTTAATAAAAGCACTAACTCAATGTTTTGATACACAGTATAACTACTTACTAAATTAAATGATTGAAATATATTACCTATATAACTTTTACGATAATGCTCTGCTTCCTCATTACTATAATGACTTGTTTCCATGCCATTAATATACATTTCTCCTTCTTCATATGTATCAAGACCTGATAATACATTTAAAAGAGTACTTTTTCCACATCCACTTTCTCCAGTTATTACAACAAATTCTCCTAAATAAAAATCTAAAGATATTTTACTAAAACCTGATGCAACAAGACCTTTATTATAATAGAATTTACTAACTTTTTTTAAACTAAGTATTGGTTTATCTTTACTCATATTTTCCTCCTACATAAATTATATTATATAAAATAAATTTATACAAATATAATATAACATTGTAAAGTGACATTAATGTGACTTTATTTATTTTTTCTCATTTAAGTTTAAAACATTATGTGATATGCATATCTCGACAGTTTGTAATCAACTATATTTTTAAAAGTATTAGAGCCAATATTGACCATTTTTCCCAAGTGGGAAAAATGGTCTGACACATTATTATTGCTAACACCACAGGCAATTTGTGCACTTTCTAGTGCATTACAAAATTTATTCCACCTTTTCACATTTTGCAATTCTCTTGCATATCAATATTCATTTCCATTCTCATCAATATGTTTAATCCCTTTAAATACCATTTCATTAATAATTTTTAATTATTAAATTTTTATTTTCTTTCTCTAATTCTTTTAAACTTTTATCTGGTGTTGGTAAATCTTCTGGCATTGTACCGCCTAAATCTTCAATTGCTTTTCTAACTGTTTTTCCCACTTTGTAGTGAGTATTTGTGGCAATTATTTCATTTGGCTCTTCTTGTTTTTCAAGTAATGCTTCTGTTTGAGTTATTCTAAATATATTAGCACCAAATTCAACACTACCCATATTATCTAGTATATCTTCTCGATATCTTAAACCTTTTCGTTTTGCAATATCGTGTGCTGTTTCTCCATTATATAATCCTTTATACCCAGCATTAGTAAACTTATCAAAGTTTTTAACTCCTTTTTCTTTAGCAATTTTATATAAAATTTTATTGCCGTCTCTTGTTTGCCTTCTCCTATATAGTCTTTTTTCATCTTCTGTTAATCTGCCATATTCTTCTTCAGTTAATTCCATTTTTCTCGTTTGTACAGCAAAATATGTCTGTCCTAAAGATACGGCTTCATATTTAGGGTTTGCATTTTGGACAATTAAGTAGCAGGCATATCTACTTAATCTATAGTCAATTATTGGTTTTGTAGCTTTACCAGCAGATACGATTTTGGTGTTTACACCAAAATGGGAATTAACATTGTTATTGCTTTGAGAACAAGCAATTTGTGCTTTTTCTATGACTGCAGAAAAATACCTCCATTCTTTATAACCGAGTATTTGTTGAAGTTCCCTTGCATACCAATATTCATTACCTTCATCATCTACATGTATAATACTTTCAAATATAGTTTCATTAATATTTTCTAATTCATTCATTTTAGTTACCTCCATTTCTATTTTTTATAATTAAATTGTTTTCTTTTTCAATTTCTTTTAAACTTTTATCTGGTGTTGGTAAATCCTCAGGCATAGTACCGCCTAATCTTTCTATTGTATTACGAACTTCTTTACCAACCTCATAATGAGTATCAATTGCATTACCTTCACCACTTACATTATCTTTTTTTAATTTAGATTCAGTTTGAGTTATTCTAAATAAATTCGCTGCAAGTTCTTCACTTCCCATATTATCTAAAATATCTTCCCTATATCTTAATTTTTTTCTTTTAAAAATATCATCAGCGGTTTCACCATTATATAAGCCTTTATAACCAGCATTATGAAATCTTGCTAAATCTTTTACTCCACTATTAACAGCTGTCTTATTTAAATTATAATTTCCTTTTCTTGCTTGATTTCTTTGATATATTCTTTTTTCATCTTCAGTTAAACTATTATATTCTTTCTCTAATAATTCTTGTTTCCTAGTTTGAATAGCAAAATATGTTTGAGCAAGAGCTATAACTTTCTTTCTACTATCACCATTTTGAGCAATAAGATAACAAGCATATCTAGATAGTTTATAATCACATACATATTGAACATTTCCATTACCACCTATTATCGGTTTCCTGATATCAAGAAACTGTTCTGAAATTTCACAACTACTTGCATTACAGGACAATTTTGCCTTTAAAATTACTTTTTTAAAGTTTTCCCATTTGTTGTATTGTAATACCTTTTGTAGTTCCCTTGCATACCAATATTCATTACCTTCATCATCTACATGTCTAATACTTTCAAATAGTGTTTCATTAATATTTTCTAATTCATTCATTTTAGTTACCTCCATTTCTATTTTTTATAATTAAATTGTTATTTTCTTTTTTTAGTTCTTTTAAACTTTTTTCCTACTATCACCATTTTAAGCAATTAAATAACAAGCATATCTGGATAGTTTATATCACATTTCTAGTTGCACCCTTTGCAATATTTATCATTTTGCGGTAGACCGCAAAATGATAATCAACATTATTTTCACTTCCTTTACAAGCAACTTTAGCTCTTTTAATTAAATCATTTATACTTCGCCACTGATTATACCCTAAAATATATTGCAGTTCTCTTGCATACCAATATTCATTACCTTCATCATCTACATGTATAATACTTTCAAATATAGTATCATTTATTTTTTCTAATTCGTTCATTTTTTACCTCACTTTCTATTTTTAATTATTAGATTATTATTTTCTTTTTTTAGTTCTTTTAAACTTTTATCTGGTGTTGGTAAATCCTCAGGCATTGTACCACCAGCCTCTTTTATAGCTTTTCTAACAATTTTTCCAATTTTATTATGTGTTAAGCAAGCTGCTTTTTCACCTTGAATATTATCATTATTAAGTCTTTGATTAGTTTGAGATATTCTAAATAAATTAGCTATCAGTTCATCACTTCCCATATTATCTAAAACATCCTCCCTATACCGTAATCCCTTTCTTTTAGCAATATCGTTTGCTGTTTCTCCATTATATAAACCTTTATACCCAGCATTATGAAATTTATCAAAGTTCTTTACTCCAGCCTTTTTAGCAGTTTGATTTAAGGAATAATTTCCTTTTTTAGTTAGATCTCTTTGATAGAATCTTTTTTCATCTTCAGTTAAACTATTATATTCTTTCTCTAATAATTCTTGTTTCCTAGTTTGAATAGCAAAATATGTTTGAGCAAGAGCTATAACTTTCTTTCTACTATCACCATTTTGAGCAATAAGATAACAAGCATATCTAGATAGTTTATAATCACATACATATTGAACATTTCCATTACCACCTATTATCGGTTTCCTGATATCAAGAAACTGTTCTGAAATTTCACAACTACTTGCATTACAGGACAATTTTGCCTTTAAAATTACTTTTTTAAAGTTTTCCCATTTGTTGTATTGTAATACCTTTTGTAGTTCCCTTGCATACCAATATTCATTACCTTCATCATCTACATGTCTAATACTTTCAAATAGTGTTTCATTAATATTTTCTAATTCATTCATTTTAGTTACCTCCATTTCTATTTTTTATAATTAAATTGTTATTTTCTTTTTTTAGTTCTTTTAAACTTTTTTCCTACTATCACCATTTTAAGCAATTAAATAACAAGCATATCTGGATAGTTTATAATCAAGAACTTCTCTTTGTGTCTTTGAACCTATATCAACCATTTTGCGTTGTACCGCAAAATGGTCATGAATATTATTATCGCTTTATTTACAAGCAACTTTTGCTCTTTTAATTAAATCATTTATACTTCGCCACTGATTATACCCTAGAATATATTGTAATTCCCTTACATACCAATATTCATTACCTTCATCATCTACATGTTTAATACTTTCAAAAATAGTTTCATTAATTTTTTCTAATTCGTTCATTTTTTACCTCGCTTTCTAATTTACAATAGTTTACATTTTCACATTTTTTTTATAACTTTGTATTTTTCTCCCTTCATTATATTTATTACCGGTAAATTTCTGATTTCCTCCCTTCATTATATTTATTACCGGTAAATTTCTGATTTCCTCCTTTTTTTAATAAATTTCTTAAAAAAAATTAAAATTTTACACATTTTTGACACTTTTTTTATAATTTATTTGACATTAATTAACACATATAAATATGTAAAATCATTTACATAATAAAAGCTAGGCTTTATCCTAGCAATCATACTTAAAAACAATTTTTGTTTTTTCTAAATATATATATTTTATATTATTTGATTCAAAATATTTAATAAATCTTTTAATATTAAAAATATTTATAACACTTATCCCAATATTATCTAAAACCTCATTAATAACATCATCACTAACATTACTTCTAATAACATACCCAACTTCATATATAAAATCTTTAACTATTACATTATTATATTTATTACTTAAAAAATCGAACTCTTCTTTTAAAGAATATATATTTTTATTTAAATAACCTTTGTAACTTATTTTACTCAAATAATAACTTTTGAAATCATTATTTCTTAAATAATTTAATTTTTTCATTATACTTTTATATGTAGTGCTTCTGCATCTATATAAAAGTATATTATTTTTTAAATAGTAAGTTCTTCCTAAAAAGGTAAAAGAATTATTTAATTTATATATGTTACTTTTTGGATTAATAGTTAGTTTATATTCCTTTAATTTATCATTTGCTAAATAAAATACATCTTTTAAAAATGATTTACTATTACTTAAAATTACTATATCATCCATGTATCTTAAATAACATCTACATTTAATTTTTTCTTTCATATAATGATCGAATTCATTTAAATAGAATACCGCTAATATTTGAGAACAAACATTTCCAATTGAAAGCCCTTTTCCATTATCATATAATGGTATTTCATATATTTTTTTTATTAATTCTTCTTTTTCTTTTAAAGAAATACTTTTATAATTTAAATCTTGTATTATTTTGTTTTTTAAATAATTAATATTATTATTTACATAATCATTATTTGTCTGATTAATTATATTTACAATAAAATTACTTAACATACTACTACTTATATATTTTTTCAGCATTTTTAATAACACTGAATGATTTATATTATAAAAATATTTTTTTATATCTATTTTTAAAACATAAACACTTCCATTTTCTTTTAACTTATTTGCATATTTTTCAAAAAAATAGTAAGCTTTACTAGCACCCTTTCCTTTCCTAGTTGCAACATTTTGTTCAATTAATGTTGGTGATAAAACAGGAAGTAACACTTTATATGCCACTAAATAGTTAACTATTTTATCATATATTGTATCGCTCATAATTACTCTATATTTTGGATCTTTTATTATAAAGATTGTATATTTTGAAAATTTATAACTTAAATCCCTTAATTTATTATAAATATCAAATATATTAGAATTTGCAAAATAAGTAAACTTAGTTTTTTTTATTGATGACCGACAATTTTTACATACATTATGATAAGCCCACACAACACTCTCATAACTAAATATCTCATCAATATTAAATTCAGTTACAAACATCCCTTCCTTTCATTAATTTTATAAATATTGCTGACAGCTATTAAAAGTATTACTAGGAAGCGATTATATAATAAACACTATTCTCTTCATCACTTTCATTTTAGGCATAATGCCAAGGAATATGCTTGTTTCCTATCCATAATTTGTCTAAGAGTAATTACATTCATAAAGTAAATACTTTGTGTAATAATACTCATTTTGTAAGGAAAATACACCACGCACGCCATTATTGTTATTGACATTATTGTTGTTCAAATTGCCATCATTATTCACATTGAACTCATTAGCATTATTACTATTGAATTCATTAGGGGAGCCCGCCCAAAGTAGCATATCCCTATCAGCAATATTTACTTCCCAAAGCTTTTTAACTATGGTAGACACATTATCATAAATCCCAAAAATAATATGTCTACCTTAATTAGAAAATTAAGGGTTTACTAAAAAATATAAATTTTTGTATTCTTTTTCAAAAGTTTTATAAACTTCTTCATTAATAATTTTTTTACTAACAAAGTATTCAAGAACAAATAATATATATTTCACACTAACTTTAAATTCTAACATATAATTTTTATCCTTATTAGAATTTATTATATTAAAAGTGTATTCGCATATCTTAGTATGTTCTTTAATAATTCTTGTACTTAATAATTCTTTATCATGAGGAATTTTTCTCATTACAAGTTCATTCAAATCATCGTATATTTTAGAAAGTGCATCATTCATTTTTCTTTAATCCAACCATACATCATTTTTTTAGTATCATTAAGTATTCCTAAAAACCCATGTACTCTTTTCATTTTAATGTATTTATGCTTTCCCACAAGACCTATTATTAAATCAAGTGTACTTAAATTCACTAAGGCTTCTTTTTGATATTTACTTCTTATTTTTTCACTTTCATAATTTATATTTGCTCTATAGATATTATGTATTAACTCATATAATTCACTTTCCAAAGCAATCCTAAAAGTCTTAGCCTTACCTGGCATTTTATTTAAAATATAAGTAAATGAATAATCATATAATTCATTTGCTTTATTAATTAATTTAAATGACTGCATACTTTCCTTTCTGCCACTTCGTGGAATATACGCCCCATAAAGGGGCGTACAACTTTAGTATGTTTTACTTTTTCAACACTACAACCACACTAAGTTTTATTTTTCGCCCGACGCACAATCGAGGATTGTGCTGTTTTCTTTTCTCAGAGAAGTAGTCCTTCTTTCTAGCTTAACTTACTACATACACATCATCATATGTACCACTGCCAAGTAACTTAGCATCAGAGGATAGAGAAACTACACCACGCACGCCAAAATTGTAATCGACAAAATAGTCGCTCAAAATGCCATCATAAGCCACACGGAACTCATAAGCACCATTACTATCGAATCCATAAGGGGAGCCCGCCCAATAGTTAGCTCCAGTATGTAAATAATAGCTCGTGTTGCTTTCACTCCAATTGTTTCCTGCCATTTCCAACTCATCTATTGTTATCAAACCTACAGGATATGTTAATGCACTATTTCCTTTACCATTTGTTTTATTAACTGTAAATCTATCACTATCCACTGCACAGGTTAACATTGGATTATTATCTTTAGCTATTCTTCCATATGCTCCATAATAATAAGTAGTTCCAGTTGAATTCCAACTTGTTAGTGTTGTGTAATTTGTTGTTGAATATTCTGCATCTGAAGTTGATGCTGTTCTATCATTACAATATATTTGATCTGTTATTTTTGTTCCAGTTTTATTTAAATCTGTATGATTTGCATACCAATCATCCAATGCTGTTTTTATTGTACTATCTTTTCCTGTTCCATGTTGCTCTCCTATCGTATACATATATCCTACATATTCTGCACTATCATAATTTGTATTAAATCTATTAATACTACTCACAGTTTTATAACCCGTCATTATTACACTTGTTGAAGCACTTGGTGCATCGTTTCCTGTATATATCATTCTTATTGAATTATCGCCATTGATTCTTATTATTCGCCAATACATATCCTGGGTAGAATATGTACCTTTTTTACCTATTGGTACTCCCCCTGCAGAAGTACACATATCATCACTTAATCCTACTGCATATGCACCCATAGCACTGCATAAAGTTGTGGATACACATTCTTCTTCATCTTTTACATTTCTAAAATTAAATTTTGAATCTACATATACTACTTTCGACCCATTAAAAGTACATGCAGTTTCTTTACCATATTTTACCCAATTATTATCTACTGCTCCTCTAAAATAATATGATGTTCCTAAGTCATCTGTTGCTTTATACATTCCTTTGTCATTTTCTGTAGTAACCGTTGCAAAATCTGTTGATGTAAGAGTTGTCATACTTGCTGAGCCACCATTATTTGCCACAATTGTTTCATAACCTTTTTTAACAGTTGTACCATCTTCTGAGGAACATCCTTTACTTATTGCATATATTTTACCAGTAAAGTTTTTTCCACTTAATTGTGCTTGACTTACATCTAAATTATAATACCTTCCTATTATTTTCCATCTTACTGATTGTTCTGTTCCCAAACTTTTTATTGTGGCATTTTCAACTAGCTTATAATATTTATTTGTACTATCATAATAACTTTGAATATTAGCATAATCAAAATTTGTTTCTTCTGCAAAATGATTATTTCCATTCATTCCATTTACTTCTATTGTTATTTCTTTATCTGCTCCACTTGTTTTTGTTGTTGTACCCTGTCCATATACATTACTTCCCGAATTATATTCATAAACTATATCATATGTACATGTTGTAAGTAAATTTGGTGAACCTGTAAGTGTTACATCTAAATATGCTGTATCTTCTTTTGCAGCTACTGTATTATTTGCCTGAGTAAAACTCATATCTGCCGCTGGGACTACTAAATTTAACTGAGTTGCATTTGCGATAAATGTTGAATTTCCTGGACTAGATGAATTTATATTTACTGCTACATTATTATTTAAATTTACACTAAATGTTCCAAAATATGCAAATGATGCCACGCCTATAATGATTATCAATATTACTGAGGCGAACACCGCTAACGATTTTGTTATTTTACTTCTATTCATACTATACTCCTATCCCTTATAAATACTGGGGTCATTTTTCTTAAATCTTATACATATAGGAAAATTTAATGTCTATTTTACGGAATATGGTACTAGATTTTTAAATAAATTGATGCTATAATTTAGTAGTAAGGTACGAAAATACGAGGGTATGTTTTCTCAAATGTATAAGATTTAAGAAAATACGAACAAGGTAATACCTTGATTTGTAAGAGTTTTATATATTTATTATTTTTCTAAAAAAAATCTAAGAATAAATCTTAGAATTTTTGTTTTTTACTAAGCCAGTTTTTACCATCAATAATTCTTGCAACAAGCATACTACTTGCACTATCTCCGACTACATTTAAAAGTGTTGCTGGAGCATCTATTATTGTGGCTATTATTGTAAGTATTGGAAGACTTGCTATAGGAAAGCCCATTAAACTAATAATAAGCATTTCTGAAATAGTTCCTCCACCAATAGGTACTGCTGTAATTAAAATTGTTGCTAATATACTTACTCCAAGAACTTTAAAAGTACTAACATCCATACCAAATAAATATACTAAGAACATTATTTTAAATACACTACCTATAATTGAACCATCTTTATGAAATGATGTACCAAGAGGAATTATAGTATCTGCTATATCATCAGAAACCCCAATATTTTTTGCGGCTTTTGTATTAACCGGAATTGATGCTGCTGAAGAGCACGTAGCAAGAGCTGTAGCTGATGGTACCATTATATTTTGCCAATATAGTTTTAATCCTTTTTTACCACCTGAAATAAAGGCATATAAACTATAAATAACGAAATAAACAAATGCACATGATACTGTATAAATAATAAGCATCTTTAAATAACTTGTGGCAACACCTGCACCAAACTCTCCAACAAAAGAGGCAAAGTAAGCCCCTATTCCAATTGGAGCATAATACATAATAATTTTAATAAGCATTTGAAGCACATCATTAAAACTATCTAATACTTCTAAAGCTTTTCTACCTTTATCTTTTGCAAAATGAATAGCAAGACCAGTTAAAATAGATATAACAATTAAAGCAATAATATTATCTTTAGAAATTATTTTTACAAAATCATCAGTGGAAATTGCATTAACAGTTCTTGTTAAAATATCAAGTTTTTCATCATTATCAGTAATTGAATAATCAAATGATTCTTTTATTTTTATACTATCTTTTTTATTAACTAAAGTTATATTAGTCGAAGCAATACCTATTAAAACACTTATAAGTGATGTTAAAACAAATATTCCAATAATAGTAATTAATATTTTACCAAGTCTTTTTGGTTCTTTCATTTTACCAATAGAGGTACTTAAAGTTAAAAATATAAGTGGTACTATAATAGTAAGTAATAAATTAATAAATAAAGTCCCAAAAGGTTTTAATATAGTAGCCTTTTCTTTAAAGATAACTCCAATAATAGTTCCTACAATAACAGAAATAAACATAATTATTGTAGATTTGTAATTTTTAAATATTTTTTTCATTTCTTTACTTCCTTCCTATTAAAATTATATTTTAAATTTATAAAAAAAAGAATATTTTGAAATCCACATAAATCCACGATATAATAAATATAGGTGTTATATGAAAAAGAAATTTATTAAAATGAATGATGGTAAAAATTATTTATCTTTAGGTAATATTATAAATATAATAAAAAAACATTCTAAAGTTGAAGCCTCAGGTATTCAAAAAGAAGTATTTTGTGGGGTATTTAATATAAATGATATTAAAACTACTACAGTAAATAATTATTTAATTGGATATAGGCCTATAGGAATAGAATATAAAAAAATATATTTAGATTTAAAAGAAAATTATTCTAATAATAAAGAAGTATTTATACCAATATTTTCTAATATAATCTCTATTTTAGAGGAAAAAATAATTAAGTGTGATGATCTTAATATTAAAATAATAAATGAAAATTATAAGATTAAAAAAGTTTGTTTAGATATATTACATCTAAAGGATGAAAATGTTTCCAATAATTTTATAGAAAAAATAAATAATTATTTAGATAATAACAATTATTATGAAGCTCTCATTGAATTATTATTTTATGGAGTACTTGAAAATAAACAACCAATATTTGATGAAGTTATAATTAATGTTAATGAATATGAATTAAAGGAATATTTAAAAATAAATCTTTATGAAGGAATAAGTTATATTAACTCATTAAAAATTCTTGCACAAAAAGATAATATGTATGCTAATGCACAACTTGGATCACTGGAATATAGTGGTTTAATAAGTGGAAAAATAGACTATGAAAAGTGCTATGAATATTATATGAAAGCTGCTTTAAAAGGACATCCTAAAGCATCTTGGATGATTGGTAATTTAATATTTTCTAATAAAGTTAAAGAAAAAAATGTTGATATAATGTTAAATTTTTTAAATAAAGCTGTAGATTTAGGAAGTATTGCAGCTCTTAATACTTTAGGAAGATATTATTTAAATATTAATGAAGATACTGCCCTTAAATACTTTAAAAAAGCTGCAGAATATGGTTATGCATATGCCTATAATAATTTAGGAATGCATTATGAAAAAAATAATGATTTAAAACTTGCTAAAAACTACTATAAATTAAGTGCTGATTTATTAAATAGTTGGGCATTAAATAAAATGGGAGAAATATGCATTAATGAAGGTAATTATAAAGATGCATTGTTTTATTTTAATAAAGCAATTAACTGTCCTATTTCTGAGAGAAGTTATTATGCCTACTATAACCTTGCAAAAATATATAAAAATGGATGTAAAAAGTTAAATATTTCTAAAAATGAAAAACTTTATAATAAATATATGAATATTTTTCAAAATAAAAAGGAAAGTTAAATTCTATTACCTTCCTCTAAAGTATTAAAATAGTTATTACCCATTGTACTAAATTTTTCAGAACCAGTTACTACTATATTATTAGCCCTAAATGATAAATAATTATGCATTATTTTTTCATCGTATAAAAAGTCAATAACAGCATTATAACCATTTAAATCAGTTCTATTTAAATATCTAGTAAAAGTACCATGTTGATAAACAACAAACTGATTAGGCATAATTGCTTGATAGTATAAACTTTGTCCATTACTTTTACCAAAGTAACTACTACAACTTCTAACCCAATTTTTAGCATGAGTTCTATTATAAATTGTATTAATTACTGCATAGGCATCTTCATAAGAATTACTTTGTGCCTCAGATAAAACTATTGCAGTTAAAGTATTAAATTCATTTTTAGTCAAATTATACTTACTTAAAATGTATTCTACTTTATCTTCTTTAGTAATATTAGCATTATAATTATCAAATGAAGATACTTTAGTATTAACCTCTTTTACTCTTTGCACACTTGGAGCAAAAATTATTGTAAACATCATACATAGTGCAATACCAAAATTAGTTATTTTTTTTATATTAAAATTATTGATTTCCTTTTTATTCATTCTCCATATATTATGGAGGACATAATCATTTTTATTCATTCTTTCCCCCTGAATAACAAAATAATTATACCATAAAATATGCAAATCGTCAAATTATGTAAACTAATTACCACATTTTAACAATTAAAAAGCCCAAATATATGGGCTTTTCTAAGCAAATATATAAATCATTAATCTAATTAATAATTTAATTAATTTCTAATAATTATTTATTAATACAAGAGGATACTTTATAATCCCAATATGCTTTATGAAGTTTATAAGTAAGATTAGATACATCCTCAAAATAAGAACCTGCAGATAAGCAACCTAAATTTGATAAAGCAATAACAATATATGGATTTTCATCAAAAACTATAGATATATCATGCATTACAGAGCCAGCACAGCCACTTTTATTCGCAGAGGTCAATCCCTGTGGAGGAGTTAAAAACTGACCTCCATTATCAGTAAAATAACTCATAAGTTCTTTTGCTATATCACTACCTTTTTCATAAAAATTATAAAGTTCATTCATATAAATTGCGGCATCATGAGCACTTGTTTCACCCCATATAGTTGGTCTTGTAAATATAGCATTTGTACCCTTAGCTTTCCAAAAAGCAAGCATATCATCTTTATTAAATCTATCCATAAGCATAGTATGAGCTACATTATCACTATAATATGCAGAATTTTTAACAAGTTCTCTTACAGTATAATAAGTATTTTCCTCGCCTAATTTAATATAACCAGCACCAGGATTATAATATTTTTTTGTATATAAAAGTTTTTCCTCTAAATCGATAGATCCATTTTCAGCATTTTCATAAATATATATGTCTGTTGGTGCTTTAATTGTCGAAGCAGTAAATATATGCTGATTTTCATTATAACTAACAGTAAAACCCGTATAAATATCAACATATTTATATGCAAAACGATTTATTGATTCATTATAGTAATCATTTATTTCATTTATAACTGAAGTAACACTTTCTGGTAACTTTTCTATTGGAGTATTACTTTGCATACAACTTACAATTTGTGAGGCTTTAGAATCTTTTATAAAGTTTGGACTATCTTTAGGAATATTATATATTTCCATATTAGGATTTTCCTTTTTATCTATTTCAAAAAAATAATTTTCATACTCTTCATTTTGTGAGGATAATGCAAAACTAGTTCCAACACTTATTACTGTTAAAATAATTATTAAAATACCTAAAATAATTAATAATTTAGATCTTTTTGTCTTTAATAAATCTATAATTTTTTCTTTATTAGATTGTTTTTCAACTGGTTTTAAAGCTTCTTTAATTTTAGCAATATCATCCCTACTTAATGAAGGAATCTTTTTTATTAATTCATCTATTTCTTCTTCAGTATAATCCTTAATAACTGGAAGTGAAGTAGTAAGCATTTCAATTTGTTCATCATTTAAGTCTTTTATTATGGGAACTGCTGTAGTTAAAAACTCAATATCTTCTTGCGTAGTATTTTCATTTAAATTGTTATTAACCTCTTTATTCATTTTCTCACCTATTATATTAATAGTATACACTAAAAAGTTAATAAAAAAAAGATGTTATTTGAATATTTTTGTATCCATTTTTATAAAAACTTGATAAATAATATTTAATTTTTTATTAATTTTGATATACTTAAAATGGAAGGAGGATAAATGTGGAAAATAAAACTAAAGGTTTAATTATAACTATAGTATTATGTGTAATAATAATATTAGGTTTAATTGGATTCATTTGTTATGATAAAGGTATATTTGGCAAGAAAGAAAGTTTTGTAAATAATACAAAAAATAATAATAGTACAAATCTTGATTTTGATTTTAATGAATTATCAAATACATTACATTCTTCAGTTCAAAAAAATAATATAACAGCATTTATTAGTAAATGTGTCGAGAAAACTACAACTGCAAATGAACCACCAGAAACAGAGCAAAATAATATTTCAGTATCAAATAATACAATTGATACTATAATTAACAAATTAAAAACAGCAAAATCAGTTGATAAAGACATAACATATTCATGGATGGGTTGTCCACCAAAATCACTTACATATTATGTAAGTGTTAATAGTACTAATCGAAGTGAAACGCATAATCAAAAAGTTTTTTCATTAAATTATGCTAATAGAGAAGACATATTATTAGTTGGTTATAATAATAAAGGATATGCTTTTTATTTTAATAATAGTGACGAAATTAATGGCTTTATAGAATCTTTAAAATAAAAAAATGTAGATACATATATAAAACTAATAAAAAAAGTGCTAATTAAAGCATTCAGACTTTTGACAAAGTAAATTTTGCCAATAGTCTTTTTATTTTTATGTAAAAAATGAGATAATATAGATGGTTAAATTAAGGATGTGATATGACAAGACAAAAATTTATAAATGATTATATTATATTATATTAAAAACAATAAATGATATAGTACCTAGAGAACATTTGATTAGAAAACTAAATAAGGCAACAAATTTAAATTTATTGAGGATGAAGTAAAATCTTTATATAGTTCATTTAGAAAACCAAGTATAGCACTACTTGTACTTTTTAATTTGTTGATAATAAATTATATATTTGAAATAAATTCAATGAGAAAAACAGGTGAAGAATGTGAAATTAATATGGCTTATAGATGGTATTTTGGATTGCCAATGGATGATAAAATGTCTTTTTATAGTACATAAAGATAAAATTATATAAGAAGATACAGAAGTATAGAAATATTTCAAACCATATATAAAAATATATTAAAGCAAGCAAAAGTATTAATTTTCAAATAATACCCTTTTGTCAACAGTCTAAGATGCTTTTTACATCTTAACAATTTTTAAATTTTATTGGAACTTTATAAGTAACACTTTTTTCCTCATCAATTTTAGCACTAATTTCTAAAAATAAACTACTATCCTTATAATATTTACATGATGGAGAATAATCATTAATTACAAAAGATATCATTTTTAAATACTCTTTTAAGGAAACTGGAGTATTTTCTAAATATTCTTTTTCAGAAATAACATTTAAAATATCTTGATGTTTTTCATATAAAATGCATTTTATATATGAATATTTTTGAGTATCATCAGCATTATAATCAACATTTAAATATATTGATGATTTACTTTCATCATAAGTTATACTTCCTGTAACTTTTATATCTTTCGTTTCTCCATTTAAAGTTTTAAATTCATAATTATGTTTATGGAAAAATAAAAATACACAAACACTTATGATTATAAATATAATAACTGTAATAATTATCATATTTTTTTTGAAAATTGATTTTTTATTTATATTTACTTTTTTACCACTAATTAAATAGTTTAAATCAACATTAAATTTATTTGATATATCTTTTAAAATGGTAATATCAGGAATACTTTTATCATTTTCCCATTTTGAAACAGCTTGAAAAGTAACACCCAAAATAGACGCAAATTCATTTTGCGTTAAATTATTTTTCTTACGGATGTCCTTTATTATACTACCTATCTGTTCCATAAATAATATATTACCATAAAAATATTGTACTATCAAATAAATATTGATACAATTAGTGTATGAAGAAGATTTTGTTAATAATTTGTTTATTATTTTTATGTTCATGTAAAAAAAATATTATCCTAAATAAGGATACTTTTGACTATGGAGCTAAAGTTGATATAAAAAATATAACTGATAAGAAATTTAAATGTCAAAGTAAAGTGCTTGATACATTAAAGTTAGGTAAACATAATGATACTATGATTTGCAATAAAAAAGAATATCAAATAAGTTATAATGTTATAGATAATGAAAAACCAATTATATGGATAGGAAGTACGATAACAAGAACACCAGGTTATAATGAAGACATTTCTAAAGAACTAACCTGTATGGATAATGCCGATAGAACTCCAATAACAAATATAACGGGAGATTTTGATATAAATACCTATGGAACTTATGATTTAACTTTTACTTGTACTGACTATTCAGGTAATAGTTCAAGTAAAGATTTTAAATTAGTTGTTAAAGAAAAAAGTAGCGGTGCTGGTGGTTCTTATTCAAATACTTTAACTAATTATCTAGATTTTAAAGATGTTTATAATGAAAGAAAAAATGATAATACTTTAGTCGGCATTGATGTTTCAAAATATCAAGGAAACATAGATTGGCAAAAAGTTAAAGATGCTGGTGTTGAATTTGCCATCATTAGACTAGGTTACAGATACTTTTATGATGAACCGCTATCACTTGACCCTTATTTTCAAAAAAACATTGAGGGAGCCTCTAAAGTGGGAATTAAGATAGGTTTATATTTCTATTCTTATGCTAAAAATGAAAAAGATGCTACCCAGGAAGCAAATTTCGTACTTGAAAATATAAAAGGTTACAAGATTGAAATGCCAATTGCCTTTGATTGGGAAAGTTTTAACTACTTTAATGCTGGTCAAATGAATTTATTTGATTTAAGAGGTGCCTCAAATGCATTTTTAAAAACTATTAAAGATGCAGGCTACACACCAGTTCACTATGCAAGTAAATCATATCTTGAATATATTTGGCTTCCTATAGATTATGATATATGGCTTGCACACTATACAAAAGAAACCTCATATAAAGGTGATTATGTAATGTGGCAACTGGCTAGTAATGGTAAAGTCGATGGAATTAATAATTATGTTGATATTAATGTATATTATAAAAACTAGAAAATTATTTTAAACTTTCTAGTTTTTTCTTACAATATGAGCTCCTCTTACAATGTTTGGCTTTTTCGTAGAGTAAATATTATCTACTAAATATAATGAAAGAAGTATAATACTAATTGCTGATAAAACTTTATAATTAATTTTTTTTAATAAGTTTATTATTTTTGGAATAACAAAATAATAAAGAATTGTTGCAAATAAGGCAAATACTAATGTATATAAAAAACATATTCTACCATTTAAATTAAATGGCTTTTTTGAGTAATCCCACCATACCATACCTTTGGTTAATTCTAAATAAAAGGATGTTGCATACTCGATAACTGCACTTATTATAAATGATAGTGAAAACACAATTATTGGTTTTTTATAAAATTTTTTTAATAAAATATAAATAATGAGTCCACCAAAGCCATAAATAGGAAGCAAAGGACCATGAAGTACTCCACGATTTATAAATCCGTGACCTTTTCTAATTTCATTAAGAACCTCAAAACACCAACCTATAAAAGCTAAAGTAAAGAAAAGCATTATATAAATAAATAAGTTATTTTTTCCCTTTTGACTTACTTCTTTCATTTTTTACTTTTTCCTTTAATTTACTCTTTTCTTTTTTTATCTCATTTTTAAATTTCTCTTGTTTCTTTTTAATTTTTTCTTTTTGTTTAATAATTTTTTCTTTTCCCTCTTTTAATTTCTCTGGAAAAATAATTACAAATTTATTACCAAGTAATGACTTACTTAATATTTCTTTACCTTTTTGAGATATTTCTCTTGTATTATCTCTTTTCTTAAAAGTATTTTCACTTTTTATTTTAAATATTAATTTGTATGAAAGAATGTTGTCAAGTATGAATGTAATAAGCATTACATAAAAAGCAATATTGATTTTAAGTGAAGAAAATCTTAATATTACTGTTCTTAAGTATGGATCAACAACTTTAATAAGAATAAGGCCCATTACCCCAAAGCAAAGTGCATTTTTAAGACATATTCTACCATTTATATTAAATGGTTTTTTAGAGTAATCCCACCATCTAGCATTAAATAATTTTTCCATAACATAACTTGATAAATATTCCACTGTCGAACATATTATAAGTGCTAAAGAAAATATCGCTAAAGAATTTGAAAACCTATTTAAAAGAATGGTCATAAATATTGCAGAATACCCATAAATTGGACAATATGGTCCTAATAAAAATCCCCTGTTAATAAAACCTTTTTTATGATCATAAGTAACTATTTCTTCACAAATCCATCCAAATATTGAATAAAGCATAAATAATATAAAATAAATCTTAATTTTCATAACTAACCCTTCTTTCTAATACCCAAGTATTTTAAATAACTTTTTGGATGTTTTAATATTTTAAAAGAACATTTTTTATCCATTAAAGTTACTACCCAACTTTCTTTATATTTAGGAAATGCTATATTAAGTGGAAACATATGCCTTAAAATAATATTTTCAATCTTTTTATTCATGAGGTTTGGAAAAGTTTTTCTTGAATTTTCTAAAGCCTCCCTAGCATGAACAAAGCCATGCATTTTAAAAAATGATTTATGGACTCTATTTAACTGCCAATCTTTATAGTAAAAATCATGGAGTAACCCTCCGATAGTAGCTGATTTATAATCTAAACGATGTTTTTTACAATATAAATAAGATAAGTAAGCTACTTTCATACAATGTTCATATACTGATTCATTTTCATGATGATGAAAATCTTTTCTTTTTATAAACTCTTTATTATTAATAATTGGTTTAATAATTTCTAAAAACTCTTTATCATATTCCATAATATTTCCTTTTTAGTACAATAAGTACTATATATATTATAATATATATTTTAATTAAAATAAAATAAAAACAAAAAAGAAGTATAAAACTTCCTAAAAATTAAGCATTACCCATTCAGGTTTAAATATTAAAAGTATACCCATAAGTACAAGTAATATACCCGCGATTAAATTAACATATTTATTATATTTAGTTGATATGCCTTTAGTCTCAAATGCTTTTAAAGATAAAATTAATATAATTAAATCATCAATAATATAAAAGAATATATATATTAATAAATACCGTACTTTATTTAAACCAATAATTTTATTTAATGTTAATATCTCTAAAAATATTGTTGGAAATCCAAGTGAACAAGCAAGTTCAACTAAATTTACTGATACTGATAAAATAGTTGTTCCTAGTATCATTAATATTAAACTTTTCTTTTCTAATATCTTATTTATTCTATTTATAACACTTTTTCTTTTTTCTTTTTTCATAACATGGCAACCAGTATCTTTTCTTGTTTTAATATATACATATAAATTATAAATTCCTAAAATAACTGCTAAAATAGCAATAATGTTTCTTATATATATTACTGTAGAAAAATCTAGAATAAAACCAATGCCTAACATTGAAAGAAAATATACTAATCCTGAAGATAATATAAAAGTAAAACCAACGATTCTCATTTTCTTTTTATCTTTAATAGATATACACATATTAATAAGTAATAAAAGTATCCACATAGCACATGGATTAAATCCATCAACTGCTCCCAAGATTATTGCAACTAAAGGAATGGAAACTTTTTTCATATTAACATTTCCTAATATAGGAATCTTAACATCTTCATTATTTATATTTTCATTATTTACATTATCATTAATTAATTCTTTTATCTTATTTTCAATTTGTACACCTACAGTTTCTGAAAATCCTACAAAATAAGTTTTTCCAATAACTGTATAAGGTACACTTTTTGTTACATCATCATTTAAAGCTTTTTTTACCTCATTATAATATTTTCTATTAGTTTTATTATTTTTTACTTCATACTCATAGACATTTAAATAATCATTATATTTTTCTTTAATATCTTTAAGCCATATTTCTTCTTCGGCACAATGAGGACATCCATCCATTCTAAAAAAATATAAATTGATTTTTCCTTCCTCAATTTTAGAATTAGTTATTTTATAAGTAACATCTGTATATTCTTTACTTATTGCAAATATATTAAGGGGAATTAAAACTATTAATAATAATATGTATCTTAATATCTTTTTCATAAAATTTTCTCCATTATATCTAATATTTGTTTTTTACTTTTTTCACCAATGATTCTTTTTATTTCAATATTATCCTTTTCAAATATAACAACTGGAACAATATCTCCAATATTATATTTTAAAATATTATCTTCATCTAAATCATAATCATAATTAATATACTCTATATTTGGATATAATAGTTTTATTTCATTCCAAATGCTTTTAGATATTAAACAACCTGGACACCACATTGCATTAATAATTATTATCTTCATTAATAACCTCCTTTAAAATAAGCAAAAATTCATTTATTTGCTTTTTAGTTGTTATATACGCAATACTTATCCTAATTGAATTACTTGCTCTTTCTTTGTTTTTAGTAAGAGCATAAACAGACTTTGAGGGGCTTGTTCCAAGTGAGCATGCTGATTGCATTGAAACATATACACCTTTTTCATAAAGTTTATTTACAATTATTTTGGCATTTTTAATACTAAAATTAATTGTATTAGGTATTGCATACTTAGGATTATTTATGCATATACCATTTATCATTTTTAAATTTTTTATTAAATAACTATTTAATTCTTTTACATAATTAATCTTTTTCTCTAAATCTTTCGTAGCAAGTTGTAATGCCATTGCCGTGCAAACTGCGTTTGCGGTAACCGGCGTTCCACTTCGATAAATTGTAGTAGATTTTCCACCATGTATTAAGGGAGTAATTTTTATATCATTAAAATTAATTAATATGCCAGCACCATTAATACCAAAAAATTTATGAGGTGCAAAAGTTAAAAAATCAACATATTTATAATCAATACTAACTTTTCCTATTGCCTGTGTTGCATCAGTATGAAAATATGCATTAGAATTTTCTTTAACAATTTTAGCAATTTCACTTATTGGTTGAATTGTTCCAAGTTCAGAATCAACTACAGCAATACTTACTAAAATAGTATCCTTT
Source organism: uncultured Bacilli bacterium (assembly GCA_934097085.1). Lineage (GTDB taxonomy): Bacteria > Bacillota_I > Bacilli_A > RF39 > UBA660 > UBA6448. The sequence goes on along the minus strand of CAKONK010000004.1, from coordinate 3,962 downwards.
CTTAAAGATTTTTTTAATTGTTCTAAATCAACATTACCATTTTTATCTAATGAAATAACTGTTATATCAAATCCTTTTGAGGAAAGATAATTGCACGGTGCTATAACTGATGAATGCTCAATTTCAGATACAATTATATGTTTACCTTTATTTTGATATCTATCTGCTATTCCCTTTATAACTAAATTATTCGATTCACTAGAACCACTTGTATAAATAATATTTTCTTTTTTTGTATTAAAATAATTTGCAATAATTTCACTGGAATTATCAATTTCTTTTTTAGCTTCAACACCTAATTCATGCAAACTATTTGGATTACCAAAATATTTTAAGGTAATTTCATTATATTTTTCTAAAACTCTTTTATCTACCGGAGTATTTGCAGCATAATCTAAATAAATCATAATTTTTTCACCTCTTATAAAAAAATTATACTTTTATATATATTATTTTGCAATAAACTAGTAGTTGAGTTAACTATATTTTTAGTTGAAAAAAACTCTCTAAAAGAGAGTAATATTATCTATGGGGCGAAATAAGGGAGTCGAACCCTTGCATAATAGAGCCACAATCTACCGTGTTAACCACTTCACCAATTCCGCCATAAGACATTACTATACTACCAAAAAAAAAGGTGTTTGGCAAGCACTTTTGCTAAATTAATCCCTCTTTTTCGATTAATTCTTTCATTTTTAGTTTAATTCTTTTTATTGCATTATCAATTTGTTTGGGAGATTTATCCATAATTTTTGCTATTTCATTATATGAAAAGTTATTTACCATATAATTAAACACCGTATATTCAAATTCTGACAAATTGTTTTTAGCAAGTAGATAAATTTTATTAGAATTTTCTTTTTCCATTAAATTATGTAAAGGATTAGTTTTATTATCATCAGATAGAAGTCCTTTTGGTGTAATATTATCATCGCTTATTAAAAAGTCAATAGATAGTGATTCATTGATTACTTGTTGTTTTCCGCTCATTGCATGTCGAATATATTTTAACAATCTTCTCTCAATACATACATAAAGAAAAGTTTTTAAAGAGGCATATTTATTAGATGTAAAAGAATGAATTCCATCACTGAAAGCATATAAAGCTTCACATTTTATTTCATCATAATTAATTTTATAATACCTGATTGCTCTTTGATATTTTTTTATTAAAATATCAACTAAATATGCATATTTATCATATATGATATTTCTAACATTTTCATCATTTTCATCAAGCAAAGTTATAAGATCCATCTCATCAATTTCGTTATAATCCATTAATCATCCATCCTATATATTAATATTCCTGCAGAAACTGAGGCATTTAAACTATTAATTTTTCCTTTCATAGGTATTCCCACTACAAAATCACTATTTTTCTTAACTCCAGAACTAATTCCTAAACCTTCATTACCAATAACTAAAACTTTTTTATTAGCATAAGACACTTTACGATAATCTTCTCCATCCATATCTGCACAATATACAAAATAATTCATTTCTTTTAATTTGTTAATTGTATTTATTAAATTTGTTACCATTACAATTTTAACATTATCAATAGCACCCTCACTTGTTTTATAAACAGTATCATTTACTAAAACACTTCTGTCTTTTGGAATAATAATTGTTTTAATACCTTTGCTCTCACAAGTTCTAATTATAGCACCAAAATTATGAGGATCAGTTAAGTGATCAAGCATAACAATAAAATTGCCTTCGATATCATCAAAAGTATAATATGAATAATCAAAAATATCTAGTACTATACCTTGATGAACACCACCAACCAATTTATCAAGTCTATTTTTATCAACATATTCATATTTAATATTATTTTCTTTTAAATATGGTATATAATCATTTCTTGAAATATAAGCCTTTTTGATTTTACTTCTATCAATTTCATATAAAACATTTTTGCCATAAACTAGCATAAGATCACTCCTTTTGCCATTTAATTATATCATATCTTTTATTTTTTTGTATAAATTCTTTGCATATTTATTTCCATATTATTACTTTCTGAATTAAAATTTGCTAAGTAATATAGTTCTCCGAAATCTGAAATTGTATAATAACTTGAATCTTTACCATTATCAAAGTGAATAGGTACTCCAGTCCAATTCTCTAAATTGTATTCTGTATCATCCACTAAAACATCAGTATTATTTATTGCCAATTTTGGTGTATGAACTTGATTAAATTTTTTAGAAATATCACCAATGTTTCTTTCAATAAAAATACATTTTTTATGCATTTCACTTACTGAATTAACTGCAGAGTATATTGCTGGATTAAAAATAACACTTTCTTGAAATAACTTAATAAATGATACTGCTTCATTTATTTCATTAGAAGTATTTAATAAATAATCCCAGTCCATACTTTTAAAAAAATTTTCTACAACTTTTTCATCTTCAACATTAAATTTACTGTGCAAATTTATATCTATACCGTGTAACCTTAAAAGCAAATATGAACAGTGCCTCATAGTATCTTTTATAACACCATCAAAGTCAAAATAAACATCTAATTTATCTATACTACTATATAAAATTTTATAATATTCATTTAATAATTTAATCTTTTCAAGTCTTTCCTTTATATCAGATTTTTTATATTCATCGTACGATAAAATATTTAAGTTCCTCGTATCCATTAAAAGTTCTTGTACTTTATCCATAAAACCTCCCTGATAATAACTATTTTATCATAAATGGATTATAAAATATATATAAAGTTAAATTCGAGCATTAAAAAACCCTGATGTTCAGGGAAATTACTATAATAATGGTGCTGGGGATAAGGATCGAACTTATGACCTATGCGTTACGAGTGCATTGCTCTACCAACTGAGCTACCCCAGCAACTAATAATATTATACCCTATTTTGTTTTTTTATACAAGATTTTTTGATAAAATAATATTGGTGATGAAAAAATGTTTAAATATACATTAGATAATAAGAGATATCATACATTCAATTACTTCTTAAGAAATAAGTTTGGTTGTAAAGTATTTAAGGTTCCACTAGATGCTCATGCAACCTGTCCAAATAAAATAAATGGAGGATGTATATTTTGTAAAGATAATAGCAAATCAAATATTACAAATGAAAATAATGATATTTTAACCCAATTTAATGAGGAAATAACTATACTAAATAAAAAATGGCCTAATGCTAAACATATAGCGTACCTTCAAACAGGAAGTAACACATATATGGACATTGAAAAGTTTAAAAATATTGTTGAAAGTTTGTTAAAAGAGGATAATGTTGTGGGAATTTCTGTTGCTACAAGACCTGATGTTATTAGTGATGAGTACTATAATTATTTTGAAAAGCTTAATAAAAAAACATTTTTAACCGTAGAACTTGGACTTCAAAGTAGTAATGAAAATACTCTTAAATTAATAAATCGTGGACATGACACTAAATCATTTGAAAAAGCGGTAAATAAACTACATAAATTAAATATTTTTGTTGTCGCACATATAATTAATGGACTCCCCTATGAAACAAAGGATGACATGCTAAATACAATAAAGCTTTTAAACAATTTAAAAGTAGATGCTGTAAAAATACATATGCTACATATTTTAAAAGGAACAGAAATTGAAAAATTATATAACAAAGAAAAATTCCATATCTTAACAAAAGAGGAATATATTGATATTGTTATAAATCAGCTTGAACTATTAGATGAAAAAATCGTTACAGAAAGAATAACAGGCGATCCCATAAAAGAAGATTTAATTGCACCTTTGTGGCTTACTAAAAAGTTTTGTTTATTAAATGATATTGATAAAGAAATGGTTAAAAGAGATACATATCAAGGCAAAAAAAATAATAATTAGAGCAAATTCTAATTATTTTTTTAATTTAAAGCAAAAAAAAATTATTGGCAACTCCATATCTTAGCATAACACTATTTTCAGCGTATCAGGGCTTAACT
>CAKONK010000003.1 GCA_934097085.1 uncultured Bacilli bacterium | reverse complement strand
AGTTAAGCCCTGATACGCTGAAAATAGTGTTATGCTAAGATATGGAGTTGCCAATAATTTTTTTTTGCTTTAAATTATTTATTTTAGATAGATTATGTCTTGTTTATATTCTTATTTTTATTTATAATTGATATGGAAGGTGAAAAATATGAATATTTATAAATATACTTCTCGTAACGAGAATGATACTGTTGAGTTAGCACAGAATATTGAATCTGAAAAATTTCCAAATATGGTTATTTGTTTAGATGGAGAACTAGGAAGTGGAAAAACTGTTTTTGTTAAAGGTTTTGCACATGCATTAGGAATCGAGGATAATATAACAAGTCCAACTTTTAATATTATAAAAGAGTATAACTCTGGAGAGTTGCCACTTTATCATATGGATGTATATAGATTAGATAAAGATTCTAATGATATTGGAATTGAGGATTATTTTAGTAAAGGTGGAGTTACATTAATTGAATGGTCAGATATAATTACTGATATATTACCCGAGGAAAGATTACAAATTAATATTAAAGTTATTTCAGAAAATACTAGAGTATTTGAATTAATTCCTTATGGCGAAAAATACGAAGAGTTATGTAACTTTGTATTATAGGTAGTTTATGTATACTTTATTTATAGATACACATCTTTATGATATTAATGTTGTTTTGTATAAAGATGGAAATGTTTATTTGCATAAGTGTATTGATAAAAGTTTGAATAATAATGCTTTACTAGTACCGACTATTATGGAGTGCATTTCTAATATTAAATTTAATGATATCATTGTCGTAAACGGACCTGGTTCATTTACTGGGGTAAGAACAGGTGTAACTGTTGCAAAAACTTTAAGTTATTTATTAAATATCCCAATTAAAACGGTTTCATATCTTGATATTATGGATTATTCTTTAGATAGTAATGAAAATTTAGTCGGTTTTTATGATAATAGTGGTATTTTTGTTGGCAAGTATTTAAATCATATGTTAACTGGAAATTATGAATACATTAGAAAAAGTGAGTTAAACTTAACTGAATTATTAAATTTAAAAACAGATGTTACTATTGATTACTCTAAAATTTATAATTTAATTTCAAAGCTTCCAAATATTGATCCTAAACAAGTTAAGCCAATTTATGTAAAAAAAATAAGTGTTGAATATGATTAGAGAGTTAAAAAATAAAGATATTGAGGACTTAACTGAATTACTACTAAATTATGACAAAAACATTGAAAATCATTTTAATTTTAAAGAATATTTAAAAAATTGTATATATAGTCAGTATATTTATGTAATTGATGATAAAATTGTGGGTTATATTTTAATAACAATAATTGATGATTTAGTAGAGATTCATTTATTGTATGTTGATAATTTGTTTAGAAATCAAAAAATTGGTACGAAATTAATAGATTATATTATTAATAAATACTCTAATTATAGATTTTTATTAGAGGTGGCAATTAATAATAATATAGCAATTAAACTATATGAAAATATGAATTTTAAAAAAATTAACATAAGAAAAAAATATTATAATGATATTGATGCTTATGTTATGGAAAGGATATAACATGAAAGATGTCTATATTTTAGCAGTTGAGTCAAGTTGTGATGATACAAGTATGGCAATTGTAAAAAATGGTAAAGAATGCATTGCAATGAGTATTTCATCACAAATTGATGTTCATAATAAATTCGGTGGTGTTGTACCCGAAATTGCTTCGAGAATGCATTGTGAAAATATTTTATATGTTTTAGAGGATTGTTTATCTCAAACTACTTTAAAAATTGAAGATATGGATGCTATAGCGGTAACATATAAACCAGGATTACTTGGTTCTTTACTTGTTGGATTAGAATTTGCAAAAACTGTTGCTGCGGTATACAATAAACCACTTATAGGAGTTAATCACTTAATAGGCCATATTTACGCTAATAATATTGAAGATAATTTAGAATTTCCTTTACTAGCTCTTGTTGTAAGTGGTGGACATACTGAACTTTCTATAATGCATAATAATTATGAGTTTGAACTTCTTGGTTCAACTCTTGATGATGCAATAGGCGAAAGTTTTGATAAGGTTGCAAGAGTTTTGGGCTTTCCTTATCCTGGTGGGCCAAGTATTGAAAAAGCCGCTTCAATTGGAAATAATACTTATAATTTAACGAAGCCTGTAAATGATGAAACGTATAATTTTAGTTATAGTGGTTTAAAAAGCCAGGTTTTAAACATAATTAATAATGCAAAAATGAAAAATATTGAGATAAATAAAAATGATTTGTCCTGTTCATTTCAGACTATCGCTGTTGATGAGATTGTTCGTAAAGTAGAGCTGGCAATAAAAAAAACAAATATTAATAGACTTGCTTTAGCGGGTGGGGTATCTGCGAATAAATATTTACATAACGAACTTCAAAAATTATGTGATAAGTATAATGTGAAACTATATAATCCGAGAATGATTTATTGTACTGATAATGCCGCGATGATTGGTGCTGCAGCATATCCACTTTTTTTAAAAAATGATTTTAAAGATTTAACTTTGGATGCGTCAAGTAGTGCTGATTTAATATCTTAATTTAGTATAATAACTCCAATATTTAAATATAGCGCTACTAAAAGCCAAACAAGATACGGAAACTGTAAGAATGCTGCAGTTTTATTTTCTTTATATAATTCAATAATGAATTTTATTGTTGTTAAAATTATTAAAACTAGTTCTATGGCACTAACAATATACATTTTCAATTTAAAGAATATGAATACCCAACTATAATTTAAGATTAAATTTATAATGGCTGCTGAAGTAATTTTTTTATTGTCAAAATCTTTGTTTGCTAAATAAAATGATATTCCAAATAATAAATATAGTATGCTCCATACAATTGGAAATGCTATCTTCGGAGGACTAAACATAGGCTTATTAATTATATTATAGTTTTTGAAATTAACAAGTAGAGATGATAAAAATCCTCCAATTAAAGGTACAATAACAATAATAATATTTTTAATAAATTTTTTCTTATTTTTCATATTATTAGTATATATTTAATATCTGATTTTTATGTGTTTTATAGTTAAATTTTACAATAAATATGTTTACTATGCATAAAATATATGGTAAAATTAATTTACTTGGGGTAGATTGGTTTCGACATATGTTAATAGATATGATTGCAAGTAGTTGGCAAACTATAAATGCACAAAAAAATAAATGACGAAACTTCTTATAGTTTCACTCCTGCATTTGCCTAATTAGAGGTTTGGGAGTACTCATTTACTTTCTCGCTTATTGAAAGTAAACTGGGTTCATATTAATAAGCTATATTTATTATATTTTTTTGAGTATAGTAAATGAATATTAATCAAAATTACTATTTATGAGGTTCGTTTTAGCCATATAGATAGGAAATTTAAATAGAACTAAACTTGTAGATATTGTATAATATGGCATATTGGACAGGAGTTCAATTCTCCTCTACTCCACCAAATGACATTTAAAGCCCGTACTTACGGGTTTTAATTTTCCACAAACCCACACAACCCCACTTTTTATAAAATTTTATTTGTCAAATATATGGACAAACCCAAATAAATTTGTTATACTACTTGCGAGTAAAGAAATTACTCCTTGCTTTTTATGTCATTAAAAAGCCGAGTAGACCATAAGGAGGTGTAAAAAGATGAATAAGTACGAAATAATGTTTATCGTTAAAAATACTATCGAAGATGACAAAGTTAAAAAAGTTGCTGATAGTTTAAAAGATTTAATAACTAACGATAAAGGTAGTATCATCGAGTTTAAAGAAATGGGTAAGAGAAAACTTGCTTATCCAATTAACAAAGAATTAACAGGAACATACTATGTTATGACTGTTGAAGCAAAACACGATACTATTAAAGAATTTGAACGTAAAGTTCGTATTAATGAAAATGTTTTAAGACATTTAATTATTAACAAAGGAGAATAAGATGAATAAAGTTATATTATGCGGTAGATTTACAAGAGATCCTGAGTCAAGAATGACATCTGCTTCAATGGAAGTTTCAAGATTTTCATTAGCTTGTCCTAGTGATTTTGTAAACAAAGATGGTCAAAGAGAAACTGAATTTATAAATTGTGTTGCTTTCGGAAGAACAGCACAAACATTAAATAAATATTGTACTAAAGGAAGTATGATTATAGCACAAGGTCGTATAAGAAATAGTAGTTATGATGCACAAGATGGAACTAAAAGATATACTACTGATGTAGTTATTGATAATTTTGAATTTGTAAGTAGTTCAAATAGAAATGCAAATCAAAATGCTAATCCAGCACCTAGTTATAATAGTGCTCCAGCAAATAATTACTCTGCACCATCATTTAATACTAATATGCAAACTACCGATATATCTGAGGATCCTTATAAAGAATTTAGTGATGAAACTAATATAAGTAGTGATGAATTTCCATTTTAAGAAGGAGGAATAAGGTATGGCAGAATTTTATCATAAGAAAAAAAGAATATGCCAAATGTGTGCTGGTAAATCAGTTGACTTTAAAGATGTAATGATTATTAATAAATATATCAATGAAAAAGGTAAAATATTACCTCGTAGAATGACTGGTGCTTGTGCGAAACATCAAAGACATATTGCTGAACAAGTTAAATATGCTCGTTTAATGGCATTAATACCATTTGTTAAATAGTAACAAATGGTTTTTTTAATGGAATTTTTATGTTATAATAAGTTATATTATTTAAGGAGGATTTTAAATGAAAGTTATACTTTTAAAAGATGTAAAATCTCAAGGAAAAAAAGATGATGTTATTAATGTTTCAGATGGCTACGCAAATAACTATTTAATAAAAAATAAACTTGCTGTGGCATACACTGATACTAGTAAAAAAATATTAGATAAGCAAATTCAAATCCGAAATGATGAAGAAGCAAAAATAGTGGCTAATTTAACTGAAATTAAAAATAAATTAAATGATAAAATTATTGAGTTTAAAGTTAAAACTGGAAAAGATGACAGAGTTTTTGGTACAGTTTCTTCAAAACAAATAAGTGATAAAATAAAAGAACTAGGCTATGATATTGATAAAAAATGTATATTAATAGATACACCATTATCTAGTTTAGGAACTTATAAAGTTAAAATTAAATTACATAAAAAAGTAGAATTTATTATAAATATTAAATTAGTTAAGTAAAAAAGGAGAGTTATGGCACAATCATTACCATTTAATTCTGAAGCGGAGATGTCCGTTCTTGGAATTTCATTTATTTCAAAAGATCAAGTTGATAAAATTTGTGAAAGTGTTAATGAAGATATGTTTTTTGATGAAAGAAACAAAACTCTTTTTTGTGCTATAAAAAGTTTACACGATAAAAAGATACCTATAGATATTACTACAATAAGTACTGAACTTGATAAAACAAAAAAGTCATCAATTGTTAATATTAATTATATAATGGATGTAATTGATAGCGTTGTAACAAGTGCTAATCTTGACTATTATATACAAATTCTGCAAGATTATAATGTTCGAAGAGGATTAATTACCTCTGCAACTCAAATTGTAGAGAATGCCTATAATGAAGATGATATTTCAAGACTTCAGGATAATGCTGAAAAAACAATTTTATTAGCGGTAAGAAATCGTAGTGTTTCAGAACTTTTACCAATTACTGAAGTTTTAAGAAGTGCTCACGATAAACTCGAGAAGCTTGCTAAAAATAAAAAATTAATTACTGGTTTAGAAACAGGATTTTATGACTTTGATAGACTTACAACTGGATTTCAAGGTGGTGAAATGATAATTTTAGCGGCTAGACCAGGTATGGGAAAAACTGCACTTGCCCTTAATATGGCATCTTATGCTGGAAGAACAACTAAAAAAGCCATAGCAATATTTAACTTGGAAATGCCAGCAGAAATGCTTGTAAATAGAATGATTTCCTCAGTTGGAAGAATAGATTCATATAAATTACAAACTGGAAATATGCATGATAAAGATTGGCAAAGATATAATGAAGCAATGAGTCAACTTGGACAAACAAGTATTTATATTGAAGCGGATGCTGGTACTACAATATCTGAAATTAGAGCTAAATGTAGAAGACTAGCAAGTAGTGAACAAGGCCTTGGACTTGTAATTATAGACTATCTTCAGTTAATTAACAGCGGTTCAAAAAAAGTTGAATCAAGGCAAGTTGAAGTGTCAGATATTTCAAGATCCTTAAAAACTATGGCATTAGAGTTAGATGTTCCTGTAATAGCATTATCACAATTATCAAGAACTGCTGAAAAAAGAGAAAGTAATGTTCCAATGCTAGCGGATCTTCGTGAGTCAGGTTCACTGGAACAAGATGCTGATATGGTACTATTTATAAATAGGAAAGATTATTATGATAAATCTAAAGATCAAAATAACACAATCGTTCCAGCGGAACTTATTATTGCTAAACATCGTAAAGGTAGTTTAGGAACTATTGATTTACAATTTGAATTAAATTATGGTTTATTTAAAAGTGTTTTAAAGGAACAAGGTGAGTAATGAAAACAAATGATATAATAAAAACTGCTCTTTTTACATTAATTATAAGTTTTTTATGCTTAGTCGGATTTTTCTTTGATAAAAAGAACTCTTTAGATGCTGAGCAAATTTATGAGGTATTTATTGATGGTAAAAGTGTTGGTTATTTAAAAAACGATGATAAGTTATATGATATTATCAATACTAAACAACAAGAAATTAAAAATAAGTATAAAGTAAGTACGGTATATCCTCCGGAAAACTTTAAAATTATTCAAACATCATCTTATGATATAGTGTTATCTACACCTGAACAAATTTATAATAAAATGGCAGAAATAGGCTCATTTACAATCGAGGGATATATTGCAACATATAAAAAAGATGATAAACAAATTACTATTAATGTTCTTGATAGAGATGTTTTTGATAGTGCTATACATAGTTTTGTACTTGCATTTATTGCTGAAGAAGAATATACAAATTATATGAATAATTCTCAAAAAGAAATTGAAACAACTGGAAAAGTTATTAAGAATATGTACTTTGATGAAATTATTAATATAAGAAAAGGCTATATTTCTGTAAATGATACTATCTTCGAGGATGAGTCATCATTAACCCAATATTTATTATTTGGACCTGATAATAAGATTGAGAAATATACTGTGAAAGAGGGCGATACAATCGACTCTATTTCAGAGGCAAATAAACTTAACTATAAAGAATTTTTAGTTGCAAATCCTAAATATAGTTCAAGAGACAGTTTACTTACTATTGGTGACAATGTTAATATTACCCTAATCAATCCAATGCTTACATTTGTCTATGATGTTAATGAAATTTTGGATACTGAAATACCTTATGAAAAAAAGGTAGAATATGATTCAAGTAAAAGTTCAGATTTTAATGAAATTACCACTGCTGGTGTAACCGGAATAACTAGAATTGATGAGAATTATACTGTTAAAAATGGTCAAACACAAGGCGGTGTTGAAATCGTAAGTAGTGTTAAAATAAAAGAAAAAGTTGATCAAGTTACCACTAAAGGTGGTTATAGATATTCAGGTGGATGGACCTCTGGTTCCTATATTGATACTGGTACTACTTGGGGATGGCCAACGAATCAACCATCAGTTATAACAAGTGGTTATGAGTGGCGATGGGGAGCATTCCACGATGGAATAGATATTTCAGGTACAGGTTGTGGTTCACCAATATATGCTGCTTTAGATGGTGAAGTAGTTTCTTCTCAGTTTGGTGGTATGGTTGGTCCTGCGTCAGGTTATAATGTTGTTATTCGTCATAGTAATGGTTACTATTCAGTTTATGCTCATATGATTGCAAATAGTATGACTGTTAAAGTTGGAGACCAAGTTACTCGTGGACAGGTTATTGGTCAAATGGGAAATACTGGTGTATCTTATGGATGCCATTGCCATTTAGGAATATTTTATGGTCAACCATATTCAGGTGGATATTCAATTAATCCATTAAGTGTGTATAGATGATTAAAGTATGTACATTAGCAAGTTCTTCAGCAGGAAATTCAACTTATGTTGAAACAAGTCATTATAAAATTTTAATAGATTTAGGAAGAACAAAAAAATATTTGAACGAAAAACTTTCTGAAATCGGAGTGGATTATAAAGATATTGATTATGTATTCTTAACGCATACTCACGATGATCACACAAAAAGTTTACATACATTCTTCAAAGGCACAAAGGCAACGCTTGTTATTACAAATAAAATGTTGCTTGAATTAAACGATATATCGGATATAGAAAATATTATTATATATGAAGATAATCCAAATATTGTAGATTTAGACATTAAATCATTTGTTATGAGCCATGATGTTGCTGATATTCGTAGTTTTGTAATTACTGATGATGCTTCATCACTAGTTTATATTACTGATACTGGTTATATAAATTCAAAATATTTTAAATCTTTTAAAGGAAAAACAGCATATTATATTGAAAGTAATCATGATATAGAAATGCTTAGACATGGACCATACCCTAGATGGCTTCAGGATAGAGTGCTATCTGATGTTGGACATTTATCTAATAAATTTACTGGTATTTATTTATCAAAATTAATTACTGAAAATACAAAAAATATTGTACTACTACATTTAAGTGAGAAAAATAATACCGAAGAACTTGCTCTTGAAACTGTTGAGGAATATATTGATCCTACAAAAGTAAAAATACAGTGTGCTAATAAAAATGATATAGGAAGTGTAATAACAATATGATAAAAATTATTTGTTTTGGTAAATTAAAGGAAAATTATTTAGTTAATGCTGTTAATGATTATTTTGAAAGAGTTAATAAATATCATAAAATATCTATATTAGAGTTAAAAGATTCAGAAAATATTATTGATGAAGAAAAAGAACTTTTAAAAATTATTCAAAATGATAAATCATATAAAATTCTTTTAGATATTAATGGAGAGGAAGTAACTAGTACAAAACTTTCAACCTTAATAAATGATAAATTAACTCATTTTAGTAGTATTACTTTTATAATTGGAAGTAGTAATGGTGTAAGTGAAAATATAAAAAATTTAATGAATCAAAAGATTAGTTTTGGTAAAATAACTATGCCTCATGGTTTATTTAGAGCTGTATTGCTTGAACAAATTTATCGTAGTTTTAAAATATTAAATAACGAAAGTTATCATAAATAAAAGATTTATTCTTTTATTTTTTTGTGGGTTTTAGTACAATAGATATGTAGGTGATAATGTGATAGGTAATAGTTGGGATGAAAAATTAAAAGTTATATGGAATAGTCCTGGATTTCATAATTTTTATAATATGATTATGAAACTATATGATGAAAAAACTATTTATCCTCTTAAAGAAAATATTTTTAATGCATTTAAATTGACTAGTTTCGAAAATGTTAAAGTTGTTATAGTGGGACAGGATCCTTATCACGGAGAAGGTGAAGCACACGGGCTTTCTTTTTCTGTTCAAGATAATGTAAAAATTCCTCCTTCACTTCAAAATATTTATAAAGAATTATATGATGATTTAGGTATTCCCCCTAAAAAAACTGGAAACTTAACTGGATGGGCTAAGGAGGGTGTTCTTTTATTAAATAGCACATTAACTGTTGAAAAAGATAAGGCTAATTCTCATCAAGGGTTAGGTTGGCAATATTTTACAGATTATGTTATAAAAGTATTAAATTTAAGTGAGAAACCAATTGTATTTATTTTATGGGGAAATTTTGCTCGCAGCAAAAAAAGTTTAATAACGAATCCTAAACATTTGATATTAGAGTCACCACATCCTAGTCCATTTTCAGCGTATAATGGATTCTTTGGCTCAAAACCATTTTCAAAGACTAATGACTTTTTAATAAAGAATAACATAAAACCAATTGATTGGTCAAAATAAAAAGTAGCAATGCTACTTTGTTTCATATGAAGTCTGAACTTTTATATTATTTATTTTAGCAATAACTTTTATGTAACCTTTAATAGTTTTCATAAGCAAGTTATTGTTTTTATTATAGTATTTTTTATTAGCAATTAATATTTCGTTAATACTATCAATTTTATTAAATAACTCATTTATTTCATCTGTATTAAGTTCTTTATTATCCTCTTTTAAATCGGTCATAGTTTTTAAATAATTATTAAGTTCAATATCAAGATTATAATTATTAATTTTTTTATTTTTTAAATTTGCAAAATCTTTTAAATAATCTTTCTTTTTTAATACCTTTTTATATTTATCATATATTTCATTCATTATTTCTTTTTTATCTTTTAAAGATTTACTGATAATATCGTTTGCAGCATCCATTTTAGCTTTTATGATGGAAATTTTATTATATCCTATAAAGTATACTAAAGATATACCAAATCCAATACTAATTACAATAAGTAATATTATTTCTAATTTCAATTTAACACTTCCTATCTTATAACATTATACCACATTATCTTTTTTCTTTTAATAATTTTATTATAGTATCTTTATTTATTAAGAAGTAAACTGTTAGTGTAAGTAAACCGATTATTCCTAAATATAGCATATTTCCAATGAAACCATTAAATGTTGGCATTATTTTTTTATAAATAATACACATAAAAATTGCAATTAAGATTGAAAAAATTAGTTTAGGAAGAGACTTAATTGTATCATTATATCTAAATCCATCATTTTTATATAATGAGAACATTGGAATACTTAATGATATTATATAACCTATTACAGTGGCGGTAATTGCTCCATAATATGGATATATTCCAAGTTTATTAAATAAATACATTAATGGTAGGTCAAGAAGAGCGTTAACTGTTATTCCGCTTAATGCACAAATATATACAAGTTTTGTTTTATATAAGCCTTGTAAAGCAGAAAAGAAAATAATGTAAGCACTATCAAGTATTGCCACTAAAATGATGTATTTAAAGATTATTGGTCCATAGTAACTTTGACCATAAAATATATACCAAATTTCTTTAGCAAAAATACTTAAAAATATTGTGAGCGGAGTTATTATAAAGAGTAATACTTTTAATGAATTATTGAAATAGTAATTAGCTTTATCCATATCTTTTTTTACATAAGCACTAACTATTGAAGGAATTAGACTTATAGTAAGACCAGTGGCAAATGCCTTAACAATTGTTATTAACTTACTTCCCCAAGTTGTAAATATCGAGGAAATAGTTTCAACATCTTTTGCACTATATCCTAAATTAGTAAGTCCTCGTATAATTAAAATCATATCGGTTGTATTATAAATTGAGTTAGAAATATTTATTATTATAAAAGGTATACAATAACCAATAATTTTTTTAATAACTTCCTTTCTTTCTTCATCAGAAAGTGCTTTTTTACTGTCCTTTACAACATTAGATTTTTTAGTTTTAATAATTAAGTAAATATAAGCAACGATAGCACCAATTGCGCAAGAAAATACGGAAATACCTACTGCATATGTAATTTTCAAATGAAATACTTTAATACATAAATAGCTTCCTACAAGAATAAAAAATATTCTGACAACTTGTTCAATAACCTGTGATTTTGATGAAGCTTCAATATATTTATGCCCTTGAAGATATCCTCGATAAATTGAAAGAAGTGGTACTACCAAAAGCGCAAATGATATACATCTAATTACAAAACTTACATCTTCGATGGTATTACCTCCAGTTAGGTCACCAAGAATTATTTTAGCAAGAGGTTTTGCAAATAAGAAACATAACAAAAATGCGACAAGAGAAAATATATATACTATTTTCTTGCTTATTCGATACATTTCATTTTTCTTATCATATTCTTTTAAAGTTTCATATTCGCTGGTAATTTTACTTATTGCAAGTGGTATACCTGCAGAGGAAATAATTAAAAAAATATTATAAATATTATATGCATAACCATATAATGCTCCACCTTGTTCACCAATTATTTTATAAAAAGGAATTACATATAATACACCTAAAACTTTTGAAATTATTATTGCAATAGTGGCTATTATAGCACCTTCCATAAATCCGTTTTTTTTCATACTTAATTTCAACTCCTATTATTATTATAGATAAAAATGAAATATAAAACAAGAAATTTATCAAAATCATTTACAAACTAGCAAATATCTATTATATTTAAATAGAAATGAGGTATTATGAAAATTGAAATTTTAGTATTAGGTCCCCTTGATACAAATACATATATTTTAAGTAAAGATGGAAAATGCATTATTATAGACCCGGCAGATGATGCAGAAAAAATTGTTTCATTTTGCTCAAAATATGAAGTCGAAGAAATAATTGTTACTCATCATCATTTTGATCATATTGGTGCACTTGAAAAGTTAGAAAAATACTATAATATTAAACATAATACATTTTTAAGAAAGACATTTTCTTATGACATAATAAAAACGCCAGGTCATACTGACGATTCTATTTCAATATTTTTCAGTGGACAAAACTTATTATTTTCTGGTGACTTAATTTTTTATCATAGTATCGGAAGATATGATTTTCCAAATTCAAATTATAATGATTTAATTAAATCTTTAGAAAAGATAAGTAAACTATCCCTTGATACAACTATTTTCCCTGGTCATGGAGAGAAAACAAGTTTAAACGAAGAAATTAAATATTTTGATTTATATTAAAATGTTTTTTCAGAATAAGCGTGAGAATAATTAATTGGTTCCATAAATTCAACATAATCAAGATATAAAATTCTAATTAGATACCATTTTCCAGTTGTAACCTCTTTAATAATTAGATGGTCTTTACCAGCCTCTTCGATTAATCCAGAAAATATTTTGTTTTTCCATTCTGTACTATCTGGAAAAGAGACATAAGCATTAACTTTTCTTCCTTTGTTAAGCCTTAAAATATTTTCAATATAACTTTGCTCATTATAATCTTCCATTGAACTTACATTTCCAGGTGGTACAGTCATATTTTGCATATTACTTTGATTTGTTGGAAATGTTGGATTTTGATAATAATTACCATTCATTTGCTTTCACCTCATTAAAACTTATTTTTTTTTATTAAATTTATGACACTTTATAGACAAAAAAACTAAATTTTAGTAAAATGATTATAGTAAGAAGGGTAGTAAAATGAGTAAGGAAGATATAAAAACTTTAGTTACTGGTGTTACATTTGTTTTTGGTATCTTTTTGCTTGCAATGTGCTACCATTTATTTTTACTACCTAATGAATTTATAACTGGTGGCACCAATGGTCTTGCAATAATATTTAATAAATTATTTAATATTGATCCAACAGTGTTTTTGTACATATCAAGAATAGTACTCTTAATCATAAGTTTTATTTGTTTAGGATACAAGAAAACATTACCTACGGTATTAGGTTCATTATTATACCCAATTATGGTAACAATTACAGAGCCTATAGCATTATCACTTTTAAAATATATTAATACAAGTCAAGTACTAATTAGTGTTGTAATTACTGGTTTCTTATATGGAGCATCATCTGCACTTATATATAAAAGTGGTTTTACAACTGGTGGAGGGGATGTCATAATGGAACTTATTAAAAAGTACGCTAAAGTATCTACTTCAGTGGCAAATTTTTCCTATAGTTTTATAATTCTTTTGATGGGTGCGTTTGTATTTGGTTTTGAAAGTTTTATATATTCAATAATTATTTTGTTAATAAGTAATCATTTTATTGATAAAATTACTCTAGGTGTTTCTCTAAGCAAGGTTTTCTTCATTTATACAAATAAACTAAGTGAAGTTAAAAAGGTTATAACTGAGGAATATGATAGTGGTGTTACAATTTTACAAAGCAAGCAAGAATTCTTACATAAAAAAGGTGAAATATTAATGGTGGCAGTTTCTAATTTAGATTGTTATAGATTACGAAATAGGATATTAGAACTTGACCCCAATGCATTTTTTGTAATAAATGATTGTTATGAAGTTAATGGGGGAAAGAAAAAAGAAAGGATATTGATTAATCGATGAAAAAAATAATAATACTTTTAAGTATATGTTTAATTGCTTTATGCGGATGCAAAAAAAATGAAAATGAGATTGTGATGGTAACCGAGGCAGGATTTGCACCATATGAATATTATGAGAATAACGAAATTGTTGGAGTTGATGTAGAAATTGCTAAAGAAATTGCTTCAGCACTTGGTAAAAAACTTGTTATTAAAGATGTATATTTTGATGCAATAATTAATGAAATAAAATCAGGAAAAGCTGATTTTGCTTTAGCTGGAATGAGTGTAAATGAAGAAAGAAAAAAACAAGTTGATTTTTCTAATACATATATTAGTTCAAAACAAATAGTAATTGTTAGAAATGATAGTAACATTAAAAGTATTTCAGAAATTAACAACAAAAAAATTGCTGTTCAACTTGGTACTATTGCAGATAGTTATGTTACTGATAATAACATAACAAAAGATATTATTAGACAAAAAAAATACTTATCAATGGCTGAAGATTTAAAAGCAGGTAAAGTTGATTTAATAATAATGGATGAATTGCCTGGTAAAAAAATTGTTGAAAATAATGAAAATTTGATTATTTTAGATGGATTTGTATTCGAAGATAATTATGCAATTGCTGTTAAAAAAGGAAATACTGAACTTTTAAATAAAATTAATGAAGTTATTGATAATTTAAAAAGTAGTGGTAAAATTGATGAATACATTTTAGAGTATTCAAAATAGGTGTTTATGGAATTAATAAGAGAAAATATATACAATTCATTTATATATCAAGATAGATATAAATATTATTTAACTGGTCTTGGTAACACAATTATTATGGCATTTTTTGCTTGCTTAATTGGAGTTATTATAGGACTTATTTTATCACTTGTAATAGACTATAATGAAAAAACGGGTAAACTTTATTTATTAAGTACTTTTGCAAGAATGTATATTGGAATTATAAGAGGAACCCCCGCATTACTTCAATTAATGATTTTATATTATATAATTTTTAAAAGTGTTAATATTAATATTGTAGTAGTTGGAATTATATCTTTTGGATTAAATTCTGGCGCATATGTATCTCAAATAATTAGGTCTGGATTAATATCAATTCCAAAAGGACAGGAAGAAGCCTCAACAATGCTAGGATTTAACTATTTTCAAACAATGAAATATGTAATAATGCCTCAGGCATTAAGAAATGTTTTACCAGCATTAGGTAATGAATTTATAACACTTTTAAAAGAAACTTCAGTAGCGGGTTATATTGGCATACTTGAACTTACAAAGGCCTCTGATATAGTGGCTTCATCTACATATGATTATTTTTTTCCTCTTTTAATCGTTGCAATAATTTATCTAATATTAACTTTAGGATTAACCAAACTATTAAATTTTTTCGAAAGGAGACTTTCAAATGATAGAAATTAAAAACTTAACAAAAAGTTATGATAAAAAATGTATTTTAAAAAATATTAATTTAAAAATCAATGATAATGAACAAATATCTATAATTGGCAAAAGTGGATGTGGTAAATCAACATTACTTAGATGTATAGCAAGACTTGAAAAAATAGATAATGGTCAAATATTAATAGATAATGAAAATGTTAATAATATAAAAAAATTTTATAATAAAGTTGGTATGGTTTTTCAATCATTTAATTTATTTGAAAACATGTCTGTATTAGAAAATTTAATTATTGCTCCGGTTAAACTTAAAATGCAAACAAAAAAGGAAGCAATTAAACTTGCTAAAAACTATTTAAAAGAAATAAATTTAGAAAATAAAATAAATGAATACCCTAAAAATTTAAGTGGTGGTGAAAAACAAAGAGTTGCTATAATAAGAGCTCTTATGGAAAAACCTAAAATACTTTTATTAGATGAACCAACTAGTTCATTAGATCCACAAATGAAAAAAGAGGTATTAGAGTTAGTAAGTAAATTAAAAGATTATAATATGACAATAATTGTTGTAAGCCACGAACTTAACTTTGTAAAAGATTTTTCTTCGAGAATTATTTTTGTGGACAATAAAACTATTCTTTCTGATAATACTGTTGAGGGAACATTTAATAGTGAAAATGAAACTATTAAAAATTTTTTGAAAGATATAAATTAGAATTATAGACTTTTAATAATTAAAATGATAAAATTATTATAATAAGGAGATGATATAGATGCACGTTACTAGTGAAATTAAAAAATTAAAAAAAGTTTTGGTTCATAGACCAGGAAAGGAACTATTAAATTTAACACCAGATACTTTAGGTAGACTTCTTTTTGATGATATTCCATATTTAAAAGATGCAATTTTAGAACACGATGAATTTTGTCAAATACTTAGAGATAATGGTGTAGAGGTTGTTTATTTGGAAGATTTAATGGCAGAAACATTAAATGAAAATCCACAGATTAAGCCTTCGTTTATAAGACAATTTATTTATGAGGCAGGAGTAAGAACTCCAAAATATAAAGATTTATTATTTGATTATTTAATGAGTTATACCAATAATAAAGAACTAGTTTTAAAAACTATGGAAGGCATTAAAGTTTCTGAAGTTCATAGAAATAAACAAGATAGTGAATATTCGCTTGTTGACCAAGTAAGTGAAGAAACCAAGTTTTTAGCTGAACCAATGCCTAACCTATATTTTACAAGAGATCCATTTGCTTCGGTTGGTGATGGTATAATTCTTAATAAAATGTACTCTGTTACAAGAAGTAGAGAAACAATTTATGCTTATTACATTTTTAATTATCATCCAGATTATATGGACAAAGTTCCTAAATATTATGATAGAGAAAATCCATTCAGTATTGAGGGTGGCGATGTATTAAATTTAAATGAGCATACACTTGCAATTGGTATTTCTCAAAGAACAAGTGCTGAAGCAATTGATTTAGTTGCTAAAAATATGTTTAATGATGAAGAATGTAATATTGATACAATACTTGCATTTAAGATACCTGAATGTAGAGCATTTATGCACTTAGATACAGTATTTACTCAAATAGATGTTGATAAATTTACATATCACCCTGGAATTATGGATACTTTGGAGGTCTTTGAAATCACTAAAAATGAGGATAATCCTGAAGAAGTAAAAGTAATAAACAAAGAAGGAAGCCTTGAAAATATTTTAGAGGAATATTTAGGTATTGATATTACACTTATTCCTTGTGCCGGAGGAGATAAAATTGCCTCAGAAAGAGAGCAATGGAATGATGGAACTAATACACTATGTATTGCTCCGGGAGTAGTAGTTGTATACAATAGAAATAATATTACTAATGAGGTATTAAGAGAAAAAGGAATTAAAGTAATTGAAATGAATAGTGCGGAACTTTCTAGGGGAAGAGGTGGCCCTAGATGTATGAGTATGCCACTTGAAAGAGAGGATTAAATGGATTTAAGAGGAAGAGATTTTCTAAAGTTACTTGATTATTCAACTGATGAAATAAGATATTTATTAGACTTAGCAAAAGATTTTAAAACAAAAAAGGAACATAGAGAACCTCATAGATTTCTTGAAGGACAAAATATTGCTATAATATTTGAAAAAGATTCCACAAGAACTAGGTGTTCTTTTGAAGTTGCTGCTTACGACTTAGGTATGCATGTTACTTATTTAGGACCAACTGGTTCCCAAATGGGTAAAAAAGAAAGTATTGAAGATACTGCTAGAGTGTTATGTAGAATTTATGATGCTATAGAGTATCGTGGATTTGATCAAACTATAGTTGACACATTAGCAAAATATTCAAGTGTTCCTGTTTATAACGGACTTACTAATGAATTTCATCCAACACAAATGTTAGCGGATTTTATGACTATTGAGGAAGAATTTGGTTCATTAAAAGGAAGAAAATTAGTTTTCTGTGGAGATGCTAGAAATAATGTTGGTAATTCACTTATGGTTGCTAGTGCAAAATTAGGTGTTAATTTTACTTGCTGTGCTCCAAAAGATTTATGGCCAGATGAAGAACTTACTAAAAAATGTGAAGAAATAGCTAGAGAAAATGGCTGCGTTATTGAAAGAACCGAAGATATTATGGAAGGTACTAAAGATGCCGATGCAATATATACTGATGTTTGGGTTTCAATGGGAGAGCCTATGGAAAAATGGGCTGAAAGAATTAATTATTTAAGAAAATATCAAGTTAATCAAGCAGTTATAGATAATGCTAAAGATGATTGTATATTTCTTCATTGCTTACCATCTTTCCACGATCAAAATACTACAATTGGTAAAGAAATTAATGAAAAATTTGGTGTTCCAGAAATGGAAGTTACAGATGAAGTATTTAATGGTTCACATTCAAGAGTTTTTGAAGAAGCAGAAAATAGAATGCATACAATTAAAGCCGTAATTTATGCTACATTAAGGAATTAATATGAGTAAAATTGTTATCGCTTTAGGAGGAAATGCTTTGGGTAAAACACCAGACGAACAAAAACTTCTTGTTAAAAAAGCAGCTGATATAATTGTAAGCATTGCTAAAGATAATGATGTTATTGTGACACATGGAAATGGTCCTCAGGTGGGAATGATTGCTAATGCGTTTGAGTATGCAAGCAAATTTAATGTTGCTCCTTTTATGCCTTTTGCAGAGTGCGGAGCAATGAGTCAGGGATATATTGGTTATCATTTACAAAATGCTATTAATGAAAAATTGAGAGAAAATAATATTGAAAAGAAATGTGCAACTATCATTACTCAGGTTGAAGTGGATGAAAATGATGAGGCTTTCACAGATCCAACTAAACCTGTAGGAATGTTTTATACCAAAGAGGAGGCCGATAAACTTGCTTCTTCAAATGGTTATAAATATGTTGAAGATTCTGGAAGAGGTTATAGGAGAGTAGTGCCCTCACCAAAACCTGAAAGAATCTTAGAGCAAGAAATAGTAAGTAATCTTGCAGATGACGGAAATATAGTTATTACTGTCGGTGGTGGTGGTATTCCTGTAGTAAAGGATGGACTAGGATATAAAGGTGTTGACGCAGTTATTGATAAAGATTTTGCAAGTAGTAAGTTAGCAGCAAATATTAAAGCTGATATTTTGTTAATTCTAACAGCAGTAGATAAAGTGTATATTAATTTTAATACACCTAATCAAAAGTCAATTGATTCAACTGATACATTAGAATTACAAAAATACATTGATGAAGGCCATTTTGCAAAAGGAAGTATGCTTCCAAAAATAAATGCTTGTATGAAATTTCTAAATGAAAACTCAGAAGGCATTGCTATTATTGCTTCATTAAATGAAGGACTTGAAGCAATTAATGGTGATAAAGGCACAAGAATATTTTATAGGAGGAAATAAGAATGGCAAAAAAAGCTAAAAAGAAAAAATTTACATTATCTTCATTTACAATTATAATGTTAATTATTGTTGCAATTGCTATAGTTTCATATTTACTTCCACTTGCTACATTTGATGGTGAAAATATTGTCAATGGTAGTGGTGTAGTTCGTGCTAAATTTTCTGACTTTTTAATGGCTCCGATTAAAGGATTTGAAAATGCTGCTGATGTAGGTGTATTTATTCTTATTTTAGGAGGATTTTTAAATGTTGTTACTAAAACTGGTGCTCTTGAAACAGGAATAAAAGTATTAGTAAACAAATTAAAAGGTAAAGAACTAGTATTAATACCAATACTAATGTTTATATTCTCAGTTGGTGGAACTACTTATGGAATGCTAGAAGAAACAGTTGCATTTTATGGACTACTATCATTTACTATGGTAGCAGCGGGAATGGACACAATAGTTGCATCAGCCACAGTCTTACTTGGTGCTGGTGTAGGTGTACTTGGTTCAACAATAAATCCATTTGCAGTTGGTGCTGCAGTTAGTGCTTTACCAGATGGTATAAAAGTTAATCAAGGAACTATAATTTTACTTGGATGTATTTTATGGTTAGTTTCTTATATTATAGCAGTAGCATTTGTATTAAATTATGCTGCTAAAGTGAAAGCCGAAAAAGGAAGTACATTCCTTTCATTGCAAGAACAAAAACAAATGGAAAAACATTATGCAAAAGATGATTTTATTAATCCAGATGTAAAACTTACTACAAGACAAAAACTTATATTGATTATATTTGGCTTAACATTTGTTATTATGATAGCAGGTTTCATTCCATGGGTAGATTTTGGTATTATACCTGCTGATGTTGCTGATGCTGGAACACATTTTACAGCTTTCTTAACTGGAAATTGTTTTGGTTATTGGTATTTCGAAGATGCAGCCGTACTATTTTTTGTAATGGCTATTGTAATAGGAATAATTGGTAAATTAAGTGAAAAAGAATTTGTAGATACATTTGTTGATGGTGCCTCTGATATACTAAGTGTTATATTAATTATAGCAATTGCAAGGGGTGCTTCAGTATTAATGCAAGTTACATACCTAGATAATTATATTATTTATAATGCGGCAAATGCTCTTAAAAATATGCCTGCAGTTATCTACGCACCAATGAACTTTATTTTACATATATTCTTATCAATACTTGTACCATCTTCATCAGGTATTGCAACACTTTCAACTCCAATTATGGGTGGTTTAACTCATCAATTAGGATTCTCAGTTGAAACAAATCTTATGATACTTGTTGCTTCTAATGGACTTGTAAATTTAATTACACCTACATGTGGAGCAATAATGGGTGGTCTTGCTCTTGCTAGAGTTGAGTATTCAACTTGGTTCAAATGGGCATTTAAAATAGTTGCTTGTATAGGTCTTGCCGCTATGGTAATTCTTACAATAGCAATGTGTGTTTTATAAACTAGCGATTGCTAGTTTTTTTGTTATAAATGTTATTGTTAAAAAATGTAAATAAGCTTCATTTAATTTACTTATTTTTTTAAAAGTGGTATAATTTAAACATAATGGAGGTGTTTATGAAATTCATTGAATTTAAGGATGTTACTAAAACATATAGTAATGGTATAACTGCTTGTGCTGATGTAAGCGTTCAAATTGATAAAGGTGAGTTTGTCTTTGTAATTGGGCTTACTGCAAGTGGAAAGTCCACTTTTGTTAAAATGTTATATAGAGAAGAAAAACCCACTAAAGGAACTGTAATGGTTGGTGGAGTAAATGTTGGTAAATTGAAAAATAGAAAGGTATACAAGTTTCGTAGAAAAGTTGGTATTGTATTTCAAGACTTTAAATTACTTCCTAATTTAACTGCATATGAAAATGTTGCATTTGCTCTTGAATGTGTTGGCGATAAAGGTGTTGATATAAGGCCAAAAGTCTTAAAGGCATTAGAAAGAGTTGGTTTAAAAGATAAAGTAAGAAGCTTTCCAAAAGAACTTTCCGGTGGTGAACAACAAAGAGTTTGTATTGCTAGAGCAATTGTAAATGAACCTAAACTTTTAATTTGTGATGAACCTACGGGAAATTTGGATCCAATGACTAGTAAAGAAATTATGGATGTTATTTCAAATATTAATAAAGATTTAGGAACAACAGTTATAATGGCAACCCACGATAAAGAAATTGTTAATAGAATGAAAAAAAGGGTATTAGTAATTAACAATGGTATGCTTGTTGGTGATTATAAGAAAGGAAGTTATAAGAGTGAAAGCGATTAGAATTTTTGGAAGAAGTATAAGAGATGCATTTAAAAGTATAACTCGTAATTTTTCACTTTCAATGGCAAGTATTCTTTGTGATATGATAACTCTTATTATCGTTTCTGTGGCAATTATTATTGCAGTAAATGTAAATAATGCCACAAGGTCAATTGAAAAAGAGATGAATATAGTTGTTTATATTAATAAAAATGCAAGTGAAGAAGATAGTAATAATGCATATTTAGAAATAAAAAATATTAAGGGTGTAAGTAAAGTTACTTATAAAAGTAAAGAGGAATGGAAAACTCAAATGAGTGAGTATTCTGATACATTTTCAACAATGTTAAATTATCTAACTGAAAATCCATTGATGGACAGTTGTACTGTATATGTTGATGATATAAAGAATATTTCCTCGGTAGCCGAAGAAATAAAAAAGGTTCCAAATATACAAACGGTTAAATATGGTGAAACTATGGTTGAGGAAGTAGTATCAGCCTTTGATATTATTCAGAAGGTTACAATTGGAATTGTTATTGCTCTTATTATAGTTACAGCTTTCTTAATTTCAAATACAATTAAATTAACTATTTATTCACGAAAAAATGAAATTGAAATAATGCGTCTTGTTGGAGCAAGCAATACAGCAATTAAATTACCATTTTTGTTCGAAGGTTTATTTTTAGGAATAATTGGTTCAATAATTCCAGTATGTATAACTATTTATGGATATGTAATTTTATTTAATACAATGCACGGTTATATGTTTACCGAGACACTTAATTTAATTAAACCATATAATTTTGTATTCTATGTATCTGGCGTAATTGTTTTAATTGGTGCAATTGTAGGTATGTTTGGTAGTGCAAACTCAGTAAGAAAGTATTTGAAAATATGATGAAAAAAGTAGTAAAAGTATTTAGTATACTTATAGTATTATTTATGTTTTCAAATGTTAATGCTGCCGCCAATACTCTTAAAGATTTAAAAAATGAACTTCAGGCATTAATAAATGAAAAAAATGCAAATGATGCTCAAAAAAATAGAACTCAAAGTGAAATTAATGCAGAAAATAATCGTATATCAAATGCACATAATGAAGTAGAACAAGCTGAAAATGATATAGCGTCTGCGAAAGCACAAATTGAGGCATCTACTAAAGAGATTGAAAAAACGAAAGCTAAAAGTGAAGAATTGCTTGCATTTTATCAAATTGTAAGTAGTGATAATACTTTCCTAGATTATGTAGGAGGAGCTTCTACAGCAACAGATGTTGTTATGAGAGCAGATGCAATAAGTCAAATTATTTCATATACTCAAAATGAACTTAAAAAGATGGAAAGTTTAATCGAAGAAAACGAAGATTTACAAGTAAATTTAGTAAAAAAGCAAAATGATTTAAATGAAAAAATTAAGACTTATGAAAATAGTCTTGCGTCATTAAAAAATGATTTATCTTCATTAGTTGAGGTTACTCTTGATATTTCACAACAGATTACTGCTCAACAAAAACTTATTAAATATTATGAAGATTTAGGATGTAAGGATGATCAAACTTTATCTTCATGTATAAATGTCGCAAATAGTGCTCAATTTTTAAGACCAACAGTAAGAGGTTATGTTTCATCAGGATTTGGTTGGCGTTCATTTTATTTAAATGGTAAACCATATTCAGATTTCCATCCAGCAAATGATATTGCTGGTAATGCTGGAGGTACTGCGGTTTACGCGACTGCTGCGGGTACTGTAGCTGCAGTAATTAGTAAGGCAAAATGTGGTGGAAACCAGGTATATATTCATGTTAGAGTTCAAGGCATTGCTTATACATTAACATATGCTCACTTAAAAGATGTTTATGTTAAAGTTGGAGATACTGTTACCCAGCAGACTGTAATTGGTACAGTTGGTGGTGGAGGAAGTACTTTAAAAGTAAATGGTGGCTGGGATACATGTTCTACAGGCTGGCATTTACATTATGGCGTTACAAAAGGATTTTATTTAGGAGGCGGTCCCGAAGGCTATTCAAGTTATAGTAAATATGTTGCAAATAGTTTCCAACCTCCGGCACTTCCAGCTTATGGTGTATGGTTCTATTCAAGGTACTAAAATATGAAATATATAATGATTTTTTGCTTAATCATATCATTATGTGGTTGTAATCAAAAAGAAGACTTTAATAAAACTGTTTCAAATAATAATGAAGTAGTTATTCCTGAAAAGCCTGAATATGAAGATACAAATCCTATTAAATTATCAATCTATGCTGATGATGATATGAAAGTAAGTGATACTTTATCTTATAATTGGGTGTTAAAAAAAGATATAACAGTTTTAAATATCTTTCTAACCGAAGAAGAAAAAGTCACTGGCTCATATTATAAAGAAATATGGAATAAATATACTAATGAGGAATATGAAAATTTAAATTATAAATTAGGATGGGAAATTTTCTTCGAGTTTAATGGTGAAAAAATTCATAAAACTATTTTAAAACCATCTGATTCTGAAAACTTTTATAATTACTTGGAAATATATTTGTATGATGGTGTACATCACGAATATGGACAGTGGTATTCACATTTATTAGATAATGAAATAACTGATAATACTTTAATCACTTCGATGAAATTAACCTGTGGAAGTGAATATAAAAATATTACTTCAGATATTTATGTTAAAGCATTTACATATTTGTCAAATGATGATTTTGATGATAATGGTTATTACAGAGGAAAAAGCTTTGATGAAGTAACAATAAAAAATCTGTCTATGTGACAGTTTTTTTTATAAAAAGTATTTGTTATCTAAAAAAATCGTGATATAATTTAGATAAGAATAAGGAGTAAAATGTGAAAGATATAAGTGATGATATTATTGCAGCTACAAATGATTTTGATGAACAGAAAAAGTTACTTTCTGATGAAAAAAAAGAAAATCAATCTATTAAAAAAGATATAATAAAATCTTTAATCTTTTTACTTGTAATAATTTTAATTATAATTACTGCTTATTTAACTATTTATATTTATAAAATTTATGGAAATTATAATCCAAGTAATCCAGATAATTGTAAATATGT
Organism: uncultured Bacilli bacterium; assembly: GCA_934097085.1. GTDB lineage: Bacteria > Bacillota_I > Bacilli_A > RF39 > UBA660 > UBA6448. Next base: position 100,396 of record CAKONK010000003.1, on the reverse strand, counting down.
TAATCAAAAAATATGGGGTAGTAAAGTACCAAATTTAAATGTTTCAAAAGATGGAAATTGTAAACCATTTTATAATGTTGATTATAGGAAAAATGGTAAACCTTTATTTAATATCGATTTATTTGGTAATCAAACAAGACTATTTAATGAAATTAACCAACTTGATGAAAATGGTATGTGTAAATTAAATTGTGATAGTGATAATGATGGATGGCCAGACTATAACATTGACCTTGATGGTGATGGAGTAGCGGATATAAATATTATTAAGGATTACAATAAAAAAAATACTTGTGATTTAAACTGTGATATTAATGGTGATATGCTTGCGGACACAAATATTGATTTAGATGGTGATGGAAATCCAGATGTTAATATAACTGGTGATGATCCCAATATTCCAATTCGAAACATTGATTATAAAGGTAATAGAAAACAAACATTTAATGTTATTGATGAGAATGGTAATATTAAAAATCCAATAAATGTAAAAGATGAAACTGGTAAATGTATAAGAAACTGTACAGATGAAACAGGAACTATTAAATATAATGTTGATGCTGATGGCGATGGTAAAACATTGAATGATAAGGTTATTTTAGCTGATGGAACATTTATAATAATAAACATTGATGTTGATGGTGATGGAAAAGCTGATGTTAATATTTCTGATGATGGTGGAACTACAATTACAAATCCCGTAAATAAAGAAGTAACTATAGATGAAAATAAAATTATTTTAAATGAGGATACAAATGGTGATGGCTTTCCAGATATAAATATAGATTTAGATAATGATGGTAAACCTGATTTAAATATAACTGATGATACTGGTAAATGTATAAAAAATTGTGATACAAATAGTGATGGTAAACCAGATCATAATATATATGTTGGTGAAAAAAATGTTGGGGACATAAATATTGATACTGATTATGACGGTAAATGTGATGTAAATTGTGATAAAAATTATGATAATCATCCAGATATAAACATTGATACAAATGGAGATTTAGTACCTGATATAAATATTGATTTTGACAAAGATGGCAAAGCAGATTTTAATATTGATACAAATGGCGATGGAATTCCAGATGTAAATATAGATGTATATGGAACTGGTACTTGTAATTTCAATTGTGTAAATGATGATGGATCGCTTTCAAATCCTGTTGGAAATGGTCCTACTTGTCAAAAAAATTGTGATACTACTGGTGATGGCCTTCCAAATATAAATGTTGATATTGATAATGATGGTATTTGTGATTTTAACTGTGATAATGGTAGCACAAAAATAGATAGTGATTATAATTATTATGAAGATGATAAATATAAAAATGAGAAAAATATTTTAGAAATCGCTAAAGGTACTGATAGTGACTTTTATATATACAATCCTCTTGAAATAGTTTCTACGGACATTGAACCTGGATGGAATGGTACTTATGTTTTGAAAATAAAAAATGATGCGGACTTTGCAGTGGCTTATAAAATTGTTTGGCGTGATGTATTTAATGATTTTACTGATGTTAATAATTTAGATTATTTTATAACTCGAAGTAATATTTCGTATTTAAATAATTTAAAGGCACCAAGGAAAGAAACATTCCTTGAAACAGAAGTATTAATTCGTAGAAAAACAACAGTTAAATATGTATTAAGGATGGATTGGAAAGAAACTGGAGTTAATCAAAATATAGACAGTGGAAAAACATTTAAAGGTAAACTTTATATAGAAACAATTAAATAGAAAGGAGAAAAATATGATTACAAAAAAAATGAGAATTAAATCAATATTAAACTATATTGGTTCAGTTATATCTTGGACATTATTTTCAATATTAATAATTTGTGCTGGATTTTTAATGTATTATTTTGTTTCATTAAAACTTTATGAAGCAAAAGGTAGTAAATATAGACCGTTTTTCTCCGTATATACAATTGTTTCCCAAAGTATGGTTCCAACAATAAATGTATATGATGTTATTATTAATAAAACAGTAAAAGAACCAAATGAAGTAAAAGTAAATGATATAATTACTTTTGAATCTACGAGCATTGTTTCTCCAGGATATACAGTTACACATAGAGTACAGGATGTTTATTATGATGAAAAAGCTAGTGATTATGAGTATGTTACTAAGGGTGATAATAATCCAATTAAAGATGACAGTCCAGCTTCTTATAGCAATCTTATTGGTAAAGTTATTTTAAAAATTCCTGGACTTGGAAATGTTCAAAGATTTGTAGGAAGTAAAATCGGTTGGTTAGTAGTTGTAATTATTCCTGCACTTGTAATTATAATTCAGGACATTATGAAACTAATTAAAGTAAGCGGTGTAAAAAAACGTGCAGAAATTGAAAATCAAAAAATTGTTAGTCAGGAAGAACATATACAGTGAGATTAAATGATATAGTGGTTCTTGAAAATAACAAAAGGTATATTTTAACTAATAAGTATGAGTTAAATAATAATATTTATTATCTAGCCTATGAACTTTCAGATAATGAAAAAACAGACAAATTTGTTTTTGTTAAGGAAGTCTATGATGATGGTTATTATGTTATTTTAGAGAAAAATGAAAATATTTTAATAAAATTAATAAGTCAAAAAAATTCATAAATTATTTATGAGTTTTTTTATGATAAAGTGTTTGACACAACATAATTTATGTGATAAGATTAGACTTGAAAAAGGAGTGAAAATATGGAATTAAAAGGTAGTAAAACAGAAAGTAATTTAATGGCTGCTTTCGCTGGAGAAAGTCAAGCAAGAAATAAATATACATATTATGCTAGTAAAGCTAAAAAAGAGGGCTATGAACAAATTGCAAGTATTTTCGAAGAAACTGCAAATAATGAAAAAGAGCATGCTAAACTTTGGTTTAAAGCATTGAATGGTGGAGAAATACCATCAACTATGGAAAACTTAAAAGATGCTGCAAATGGGGAAAACTTTGAATGGACAGAAATGTATAAAGGTTTTGCACAGATTGCTAGAGAAGAAGGATTCGAAGATATTGCTAAATTATTTGAAATGGTTGGCGATATTGAAAAACATCACGAGGAAAGATATTTAAAATTAATAGGTAATATAGAGGAAGAAAAAGTATTCCATAGAAATGAGGAAGTTATTTGGATATGTAGAAACTGTGGACATGTTTATTATGGAAAAGATGCATTAAAAGTATGTCCTGTATGTAAGCACTCTGAATCATTTATGGAATTAAAAGCAACAAATTATTAATATACGATGAATTATTATAAGTAGTTTTATAAAATTAAAAGAGATTAATGCAATTGGTGAAAGTATTAAGAAACTATAAAACGAAATTCAAATAAGGAGTATAAGCGGGTAATTACGTTATAAATATAAAGATTGAAATAAACTTTTCATAAAATAGGGTGGTACAGCGATAAAACGCCCCTATAAATATGGGAAGTTTTTATTTTTAAGGAGGAAATAATGGAAAGTATTAAAGAGGAAATAGTAAAAGATTTAGAAAAAGTTAATAGTTTAAATGAATTAAATGATGTTAAAGTAAAATATTTAGGAAAAAGTGGTGTAATTACAGAACTTCAAAGTAAGATTAGAGAAGCTGAAGATAAAAAAGCATATGGAATGTATGTAAATGAAATTAAGACTTATTTTAATGATTTATTTACAAAGAAAAATGATGAAATTAATAATAAAATAATTAATGAAAAATTAGAGGGTGAAAAGATTGATGTTACACTTTCTGGTGTAAGTATTAAGTGTGGTGCTCCAAATATACTTGAAAAAACTATCGAAGAAGTTGAACAGCTTTTTATGTCACTTGGATTTGATGTAGTAGATGGTCCTGAAATCGAGGAAGATAAGTTTAATTTTGAACTTTTAAATATCCCAAAAGGACATCCTGCAAGAGATGCCCAAGATACATTTTATATTGTTAATGATGAAGTGCTTCTTCGTAGTCAAACTTCCCCTGTACAAGCAAGAACAATGCTTAAGGGAAACGGTGAAACTCCAATTAGAATGATATGTCCTGGTAAAACATATCGCCGTGATGATGATGATGCAACTCATTCACATCAATTTATGCAAATCGAAGGTTTAGTTGTGGATAAAGAAATAAGTTTGTCAGACCTTAAAGGAATATTTGATTTACTTGCTAAAAAGTTATTCGGAGAAAATTGCGTAACAAGATTTAGACCAAGTTATTATCAATTTACTGAGCCTTCAGTAGAAACTGATATAAGTTGCTTTGCTTGTAATGGTAAAGGTTGTAGTTTATGTAAAAATACAGGTTGGATTACCGTTGCAGGTGCTGGTATAGTTCATCCAAATGTATTAAAAAATTGTGGTTATGATCCAAGTAAATGGACTGGATTTGCATTTGGTTTTGGTGCTGAAAGACTTGCAATGCTTAAATATAATATAAATGATATAAGAACATTTTATACAGCAGATTTAAGAGAAGTCCAAGTATTTGATAGAAAGGAAAATTAATATGATAAGTTTAAATTGGGTTAAAGATTATATTGATTTAGAGGGTATTGATTTAAAAGAGTTAGCCGTTAAAGTTACTAAAGCAGGTATTAATGTTGAAAAAGTTATTACTAATCATATTGATAATTTATGTGTTGGTTTAGTAAAAGAGTGCACTATGCATCCAGATTCAGATCATTTACATGTTTGTAAAGTTGATGTTGGTAGTGAAATACTTCAGATAGTATGTGGGGCTCCAAATGTAAAAGAAAATGAGAAAGTTATTGTTGCTTTAATCGGGGCAGTTTTACCTGGAAATTTTGAAATTAAAAAATCCACTATAAGAGGTGTTGAATCTTTTGGAATGTTATGTGCTTTATCAGAATTGGGACTCGAAGAAAAGACCGAAGAAAACTATGCTAAGGGTATTTATATTTTACCTGATGATGCCATTATAGGAAGTGATCCTCAAGAGTTACTAGGCTTTTCAGACACTATATATGATTTAGATGTTCATAAACATAGAAATAACGATTGTTACTATCATATTGGTTTTGCTTATGAAATAGCCTCTATATTAAACAAAAAGGTGACATTTCCTGATGTTAGTTATAATGAAATCGAAGATAGCATAACCAATCATTTTTCTTTAGAAGTAGATACTGAAAAATGTCCATTTTATCTTGCAAAGATGGTAACAAATTTAACTATTAAACCATCACCAAAATTTATTCAAGATAGATTAATTAGTGCTGGTATGAGACCAATTAATAATGTTGTTGATATTTCAAATTATGTTATGCTTGAATATGGACAACCTTTACATTTTTTTGATAAAGATAAACTTGGTGGTAATATTGTTGTTAGAAATGCTTTAAATGATGAAAAAATTAAAACTTTAGATGGAAAAGATAGAGTATTAAATGAAAGCGATATAGTTATAACTGATGGTCAAAAACCAGTATGTATTGCTGGTGTAATGGGTGGAGAAAATACTGATGTTGATGAAAATACAAAAACTATTTTAATTGAAAGTGCTATTTTTGATGCTGTATCAATAAGAAATACTGCCGCAAGATTAAGCTTAAAAAGTGAGGCCTCAATTAGATATGGTAAAGGCTTAAATTATGAATATACAATTGATGCCTTAAATAGGGCATGTCATTTACTTGAAAAATATGCTGATGCAAAAATTTTATCAGGTAGGGTAACATATGATAAAGTAGATAAAACTAAAAAAATAGTTAAATTTAATCCAAATGATGTTAATAAAATGTTAGGAATTGAAATTTCTACTGAAGATATGGCTAAAGAACTAGATAGGTTAATGTTTGAATATACATATGAAGATGGTATATTTACAGTAACAATACCTAATCGTAGACTTGATATTGACCCATATGTTAATGATATTGCCGAAGAAATAGGAAGACTTTATGGTTATGAAAATTTAATATCTACTTTACCAAAAGGAACATACAAAAAAGGTGAATATATTGGCGATGTTAAATATAGAAAGATTATTTCAAAAAGACTACGCAGTTTAGGTTTAAATGAATGTAAAACATATACTTTAGTATCTCCATCTATGGCTAACTTATTTATCTATGAAGGCAAAGAAAATGTTGTACTTCCTAATCCAATGAGCATTGATAAAAGCATTGTTAGAACTACCATTATTCCATCACTTTTAAATGTTTACGACTATAATAAAGCAAGAAAAGTAGATGATATATTACTTTATGAAATAAGTAAAACTTATGATAAAGACTTTAATGAAGATATTAAAGTAGCAATGCTTATAAGTGGAAAATATATTTATAACGCATGGAATCATAATGAAATTGAATGTGATTTTTATACTTTAAAAGGTATTGTTCAAAATTTATTAGATTATCTAGGACTTAAAAATAGATATAATTTTGTGGCTAGCAAAATAAATAACTTACATCCAGGTATAAGTGCAAGTATTACCCTAGATAATAAACAAATAGGAATTATTGGTAAAGTTCATCCCACTATTTGTAAAGATAATGTTTATGTTTGTGAACTTTCTATTAACAAATTAATGGGAGATATAAAACCAATTAAATATAAAGAAGCCTCAAAATATCCAGAAATTATTAAAGATGTAGCATTTGTATGTAATAAAGATATTACTTGTGAAAGTTTAATAAAGGAAATTAAAAAAGCAGGTGGAAGACTTTTAAAAAATATTGATGTATTTGATTTATATATTCCAAATAATGATAGTAATGAAAAAAGTATTGCATTTAAATTAACTTATAGTGATAATGAAAGAACTTTAACTGAAAAAGAAGTTATGGATAATTTTGAAAATATTATTGATAAAGTAACAAACAATTTAAATGTTAAATTAAGGGGATAAATTTCTCCTTTTTTAGTACTTTAAAATCAAAAAAATGTATGCTATAATGAAAACATAAGTTATCATATAAGTGGGGTGATAAAAAATGGCAAAAGCATTATTGATAACCAAAGAAAATATCGTAAAGGGAGCAGTTAAGTTAATAAATGATGATGGGTGGACTAACCTTAATGCAAGAAGTTTAGCAAAGTATTTAGGAATTAGTACAAAACCTTTGTATCGAATTTATAGTAATATGGATGAGATTAAAAAAGATGTCTTAATAGAAATTAACAGGCAATATGATGAATTTATTAATAGTAAAATCGATAGTAAAAAGGCATTATTAACTCTTTGTATTGCCTATGTTGAATTTGCTAACGATTATAAAAATTTATTTTGCAGTCTATTTTTATCAGATAATTTAAAGTGGAAAAAAATCGAAGATGTTTTTGATGAAAAATGGAATCAATCTACAATTATAAATTTAGTAAATAAACATGGTTTTTCTTTTGAAGAGGCTAAAGAGTTATTTTTACATATGTGGCTTTATTCAAATGGTCTTGCTACATTAATTGCTACAAACCAAATTAAATTAGATGAAGAGAAAATCATGATTAGACTCGTAAAAATATATAAAAATCTTGTTAAATAATAATCTTTATTGTATAATTTTTGTAGGAGGTAAAATGAAGAAGTTATTAATAGGAATATTATGTGCTTTATCATTATCAATGCTTAATGTAAAAGCTGCTGAAGAAACACCTAAAGAAACACCTAAAGAAAAAATCAATGTTTATGTATTTACTAAAGATGGTTGTCCTTATTGTGAAAAGGCTAAAACATTCTTAAATAGTATTACTGATGAATATGGTAAATATTTTAATTTAGTTGTTTATGAAGTATATGATGCCGAATGGAATGCAGAACAAAATTTAAAAAAAGCAATGGATAGTGTAGCTGAAAAACGTGGAGATAAAGTTAATGGAGTTCCTTATATTGTAATTGGTAATGAAGCATCTTGGAATGGGTATCAATCAGGTTTTGATGAAGATATCAAGAAAGCAATTAAAAAAGCTTATGAAAATGAAGACTATGAAGATATTGTTGCACCTTTAATTGGTAATAATACTTCTACTGAGAATGAACATAGCAATGATACAATTATTACAGTTGTTATTTTAGCTGTTTTAGTTGGTGGTATCGGAAGTCTTATGTATTTTTCAAGAAAAAAACAAAAATAGTTCCTTGGGAACTTTTTTTATGGCACAAAAAAACTAGTTTTCACTAGTTTATATTGTATGGATTTTGAATATATTCTCTACTTCCATCTGCTTTTAAATAATACTCTGCGATTAAATTTTCAGTAGTACTTTTATCAATACTTAAATTTGCTTCTGTGGCATAAAGTTTAACATAAACCATATAACCAACAAGTCCAGTATTATCATTATTTAATACAGCTTTAAAGTCTTGGTAAATATATGTATGGGCACCATTTGGATACTTAGTTTCATATATTTTACCAAAATCCGTTTTAAGTTTTTCTAAATCTCTTTTATATAATTCTACAACAGGTTTTTGAACATCTTCATTGTCCCATAAGTCACGATTAAGTGCACAATTATTTTGTTCATCTCCAACTATGACAGCTATTGGATGAGTATATATTTTATCATTATAACTTAAATCACCATATTTACATTCCACTGTTGGGTCTGGTGTAGGCCCCGGAATTGGATCCGGATCAGGGTCTGTAACATTACCGTTTTCATCAGTTAGTTTTAAATTAACGCTTTTTGGTTCTGTGACATTACCATTATCGTCTTTAGCAATAATTTTAATTAAATAGTTTCCTACCTCGGTGTATTTTGAATAATCTATTGTATTACCATCTTGGTCTTTTGAATCTGCATAATACTCAATTGTACATGCTTCACCAGAATTGTCTGAACAACTTTCTACAAAGTCCTCAACATAATATCTTTTACCTGCTTCTATTTCAAAGTCTTTAACCTCAAGGTCAGGTGCTTTATCATCATATACATTAATTTTAGTTGTATAATCTTTTCCTTCGATGGTTATTGTAACCTCATAAGTTCCGACAACTTTTGTGCTAAAGTCATCAGGGTAAGTTACTTTAACTTTGTTTATATCGTAATTATCAAATACGGAGAAGAAATCCATTGTATCTGGTTTTTCACTATTAATCTCCACATCTAAATTGTTATATAGTTTTAAATTCGCTCGCTGGGGATTTTTGTGTTTATTAAGTACAATCAATATTACTATAATAAGTACAGCGCACACCGCAACAATTGCTATTTTAATCATTGTTGATTTCGAAGTTTTTACATTTCCATTAAAAAATTTTCCCATAATCATCTACCTTCTATTATATGATACCATAAAAAGCAAATTATACCAATAACTTTTTGATTATTTTTTATAAAAGTGTCAATATTTTTTTGCAATTTTTTTATCTAAATAATCATATTAAAAAAAATATTTAAAATGCTCACAAACCTAGCATTTATCTAGTTCGTATTTTCTTATATTATAAACATTTAAGAAAATTTCCATCCGTATTTACGCTACTTTCAATATAATTTAATCATTTTTTTGTCATTTTTTCAAGTACTAATAACGAAAATTGGTACTTGAAATTTCTCATAAGTTTATAATTTACGAAAATCAAGATGCCTATTTATGTGGGATTGGGGTAGTTATGAAGAAAAAAATAAAAATTGGTTTGTTCGTATTTATTGTTATAGTGGTAGTAGTATTAAATTTTATGTATAATAATAAAAATGAAGAAACTAAAAGGAAAAGACAAAGCAATTTAGCAATAATGGTAAAGGAAGATTCTGGCGATTATGTAAGTTCAGATGTAATACCTAGAGGTTACTATGTTTTAAATGAGAAAAAAACAATATGTGAAAACGGAGGTAAAGTAGTAAGCTATAATAATTCTACAGGACAAATAGGATTTAGTTTTCTTGGTAGTGATAGATGTTCATTATACTTTGATAAAATAATAGATACAGAAAATCCGGTTATAAATAATTTAACGGTTAATGATACAACCATAACTGCAATACTTACAGATAATATAGAATTATCTGGTTATGGAATAAGTACAAGTAATACAGTAGAGCCATTAAGTTGGACATCAATAAGTGGAACATCTTATAACTTAAATATTACAATAACAACTGAAGGAACATATTACATATGGGTAAAAGATAGTAGTGGTAATAAAACCGTATCAGATATAATAGATTTAGAAAAGAAAGGTTATCAAACAATCCTTATAAATAATGGTGGAGGTGCAACAACAGTAGATGCTGCAATAAACTATATAAAAGGAAAAGGTATACCAAGTTTTAGCATAGTTTCCACAACCAATGAAGGAATGTATGCAGCCGAGGATGATCTAGGTACAAGTTATTATTTCAGAGGAGCAGTAAATAATAACTGGGTAAAATTTGGTAAAGATAGAAGTGGTAATGAAATTTATTGGCGAATAATCAGAATAAATGGGGATGGTTCAATAAGAATAATATATTCTGGTACAACTGCACCAAATAGTAGTACATCAACAGTGATGACAGGAATAGGAACTCAAATAGGAACAAGTCCCTTTAATAGTAGTTATAATAATCCATCATATGTAGGATATATGTTTACAGAAGGTCAGCAACATGGAACTAGCACCTCAAGTACAATAAAAACAGCAATAGATAATTGGTATAAAACAACAACATTAGAAACAGATGCGACAACAAAAAGCTTATTAGCAGATCAAATATTCTGTAATGACAGAAGCGCTACAACAAGTGAAAGTGGAACTCCAGGAGAAATAAGCGGAAGTATGAGTACAAGTACGGATTATTATTATGGACCATATGTAAGATTAATAACTTATAAAACTCCAAAATTAAATTGTACAACAACTAGTGATAAATTTACTGTTAATACTAGTAATGGAAATAGAGCGTTGAAATATTCAGTAGGTTTAATAACAGCGGATGAAGTAGCAATGGCTGGAGGAGTTGATGCTATAAATAATAGTTCTTATTATTTATATACTAGTCAATATTATTGGACCGGATCACCAACTTATTTTGTTGGATGGTCCTCAAGACCTTATGATTTTTTTGCTACATCATCAGGACAGTTGGATTATAATAGGGTGCTTAATGTTGAGTATGGAATCCGCCCTGTTATTAGTTTATCTTCTTCAGTAAAATTATCTGGCGATGGAACCTGGAATGATGTTTATACAGTGAGTTGAAATTTATTAGTAAATATGGAATGAGTTGATAAATTTGTTCCATATTTTTTTTCTATTTAGAAAAGAGGCTATTTTTGTGAAAAAAGTAACACATTTTGCTTGTAAAACTGTGGATTATATGGTATTATCATTGATAGCAATTGATTTATTGCTTAAGTGGAGGGGAAAGCGGATGCCCATACCACTTACTCGAATAATATTTATAGGAGGTGTTTTTCGTGGCAAAAGAAGTCGTAAAGAAAATTAAATTACAACTTGAAGCAGGAAAAGCTACACCAGCTCCACCAGTTGGAACTGTTTTAGGACCTGCAGGAGTTAATCTACAAGATTTTTGTTCAAAGTTTAATGAAGCAACTCGTGATAAAATGGGTGATGTAGTTCCTTGTGAAATATCAATTTATGATGATCGTTCATTTACATTCGTTCTTAAAACTCCACCTGCTGCATTCTTATTAAAGAAGGCTGCTAAATTACAAAAAGCTAGTAGTAAGGGAGCTAATGAAATAGTTGCTACTATTAGTAAGGAAGATTTAAGAAAAATAGCTGAAACAAAACTTCCAGATTTAAATGCATACGATGTTGAAAGCGCAATGAAAATTATTGAAGGTACAGCTAGAAATATGGGTATTGCAGTTAAAGGTGTAAATGATGCTGAACTTGCTGAACAAGCTGCTGAAGCAAAAGCTGAAGAAGCTGAAAGAGCAAAACGTGATGAAATGCTTGCAGAAATGGAAGCTGAAGCACAAAGTGAACATGATGCATCAAATGTTGAAGTTATTAACGAAAAAAATAACGAAGAAGAAAATAATCAAGAATAATTTTATATTATTTAATAATCCGCTAATAAACCACAGTTAGGAGGAAAAAAATGAAAAAGTTTGGAAAAAAATATGTGGAAGCATCAAAAAAAGTTGAAAAGAATACGCTTTACAGCGCTACTGATGCAGTTAAACTTGTAAAAGAAACTAATGTTACTAAGTTTGATAGTACAATTGATGTTGCTATTAAACTTAATGTAGATCCTAAAAAAGCAGATCAAATGCTTCGTGGATCACTTGTATTACCAAACGGAAGTGGAAAATCTAAAAAGATTTTAGTACTTGCTAAAGGTGAACAAGCTAAAGTAGCAAAAGAGTTAGGTGCTGACTATGTTGGTGACAAAGATTTAATTGACAAAATTAAAACTGAAAACTGGTTTGATTTTGACATTATCGTTGCTACACCAGAAATGATGCCTGAAGTTGGAAAAATTGGTAATATTTTAGGACCAAGAGGTTTAATGCCAAATCCTAAAACTGGAACAGTTACTCCAAAAGTTGATACAGTAATAAATGATATCAAAAAAGGTATGATTGAATATAGAACTGATAGTTATGGTAATATTCATACTATTATTGGTAAAGCATCATTTACTGAAACAGCATTACTTGAAAATTTAAAATATGTTGTATCCACTATATCTAAAAGTAAACCTACTTCAGTAAAAGGAACTTTTGTACAAGGAATTAGTATTTCATCTACAATGGGTCCTGGAATTAAAGTAGATAAAAATTCTTTTGACTTTTAGTTAAAAGTGTATTATAATAGCAATTAGAAAAAACGAGAGCCAAAGACAGTAGGTGCCCAAAAGGCTTAATTTCCTACCGAGGGGAAAGTTATCTTTTAAAGCTTCCCCATGGGAAGTTTTTTCTAAAAATAAATAAGGAGGAAAAATGGCAAGCGAAAAAATTCTAAATGAAAAAAAGCAAATTGTAAGCGAAATCGTTGATAAGATTAAAAATAGTGAATCAGTTATTATTTTTGCATATCAAGGACTTACTGTAAGCGAACTTACTGAACTTCGTAATCAATTAAAAGAAGTTAATAGTGAAGTTAGAGTATATAAAAATACTATGTTAAAACTTGCTTGTGATAGTCTTGATATTAATATCGATGAATTCCTTGAAGGACCTAATGCTATTTTATTTGGTACTGATTTATTAGAACCAATTAAGATTATTTCTAAATATGCAAAAGATCACAATAAACTAGACATTCGTGTTGGTGTTATAAGTGGTAAAGTTGCAGATAAGAATGTAATTAAAGAATACGCATCAATTCCATCAAGAGAAGGACTATTAACAATGCTTGCAAGTGGAATGATTGCTTATGTAAAAGATTTAAGTATTGCGCTTAATCTTTATGCCGAAAAAATGGAAGGAGAGGAAAATTAATGGCAAAATTAACAAGAGATGAATTTATTAGTTCATTAAAAGAAATGACTATTCTTGAAGTTAAAGAATTAGTTGATGCAATGAAAGAAGAATTTGGTGTTGACCCTTCTGCTGTAGCTGTTGCTGCTGCACCTGCTGAAGCAAAAGAAGAAGGACCAAGTACTAAAACTGTTGTACTTAAAAATGCTGGTGGAAACAAAATTGCAGTTATTAAGATCATTAAAGAACTTACTGGTTTAGGATTAGTTGAAGCAAAAGGTTTAGCTGATAAAGGTGGAAATATTAAAGAAAATATTCCTGCTGCTGATGCTGAAGCAATTAAAGCTCAATTAACTGAAGCTGGCGCTGAAGTAGAACTAGCGTAATTTGAAAAGCCTTATGGCTTTTTTTAATTATATTGAAAAAATTCTTAAAATATCATATACTTAATATGGTGGTTGATAGTTATGGAATATGATAGCAATGAAAAAGTAGTAAAGAAAGTAAAATTAATAAAGAAAATATTATTAATAGTAATGATTGTTTTTATATGTTTGTTTTCTTTTACAATATATGAATATTATCGTGTTAAAACTGATAAAACGCCATTAGTATGTTTAAATAGTAAAAATATTAGTGAAAATGATAAAGAAGATGCTAAAGTATGTTATGGCTTATTTTATAAATATAAAGAATATTATTTAAAAAATACAAAAATTGTTGATGCAAGAGAGTTTACTATGTTTTTTACATCTTTTGATAGAGATTTAGAAAGGAACAAATGAAGTTAAATAATAAAGGATGGGGTTTAAATACTATGCTTATAATAAGTGCATGTTTATTAATTTTTTTACTTATAGCGGCTTATTATATATATGTATTATATAATTCTATAGGATAATATGTAAAAAATGTCACTTTTTTGTTGACAAATCACATATTTTTTTGATATATTAATTATGCATTTTTGTTGGGTTCTATTTAAGTAGAACCTAATTTAATAGGTAATTTGATACACCAGGGTGTGTGTTAATGGAAGGAGGAAAAATTAGATGCCAACAATTAATCAACTTGTTAAGAAAAATCGTGGTAAAAAAACTAGAAAAAGTAAAAGTCCAGTTCTAAACGTAGGATTTAATACTATTGAAAGAAAACAAACTAACGATAAGAGTCCACAAAAAAGAGGAGTTTGTACAAGAGTAGGTACTAAAACACCTAAAAAACCAAACTCAGCTTTAAGAAAATATGCTCGTGTTAGATTATCTAACGGTAAAGAAATCGATGCATATATTCCAGGTGAAGGACATAACTTACAAGAACACAGCGTAGTACTAGTTCGTGGTGGTCGTGTTAAAGACCTAATCGGTGTTAGATATCACATTGTTCGTGGTACACTAGATACTCGTGGAGTTGAAGACCGTAAACAAGGTAGAAGTAAATACGGTACAAAGAAAAAATAATAAATAGAAAGAAGGAGAAAAAAGTATGCGTAAAAGAAGAGCAGTAAAAAGAGATGTTCTTCCAGATTCTGTTTATAATTCAAAAGTAGTAACAAGACTTGTTAATACTATTATGAAAGACGGAAAAAAAGGAACAGCTCAAACTATTGTATATGATGCATTTGATATAATTAAGAAAACTACTAAAGAAGAACCAATTGAAGTATATAACAAAGCATTAGAAAATATTAGACCAGCTCTTGAAGTTAAATCAAGAAGAGTTGGTGGAAGTAATTACCAAGTTCCAATCGAAATTTCTGACGATAGAAGTCAAGCGTTAGCACTTCGTTGGCTTGTTAATTATGCAAAACTTAGAAACGGAAAGGGCATGGCTGTAAATTTAGCTAATGAAATCATGGACGCTGCAAAAGGTGTTGGTGGAGCCGTTAAAAAAAGAGAAGATACTCATAAGATGGCAGAAGCTAATAAAGCATTTGCTCACTATAGATGGTAGGCATTTATGGCAAGAGACGTTTCATTAGATAAAACTAGAAATATTGGTATAATGGCTCACATAGATGCTGGTAAAACAACATTTACAGAAAGAGTTTTATATCATACTGGTAAAATTCATAAAATTGGTGAAACTCACGATGGTGAGAGCCAAATGGACTGGATGGATCAAGAAAAAGAAAGAGGTATAACAATTACTTCCGCTGCAACAACAGCACATTGGAAAGGTTATAGACTTAATATTATTGATACTCCAGGTCACGTAGACTTCACAATTGAAGTTGAAAGAAGTTTAAGAGTACTTGATGGTGCAGTTACTGTACTTGATGCTCAAAATGGTGTAGAACCTCAAACTGAAACAGTTTGGAGACAAGCTACTGAATTTAATGTACCTCGTCTTGTTTTTGCTAACAAGATGGATAAATTAGGTGCTGATTATGAATATAGTCTTGAAACAATTAAGAAAAGACTTGGTGTTAATGCAAAACCTATTGCATGGCCAATTGGTGCAGAATCTAATTTCAAAGGTATAATTGATATATTAAATCGTAAGGCATTAATGTATGATGGTTCAGCAGATGAAAAATATACAGAAACAGATGTTCCTGAAGATATGAAAGATTTCATCGAAGAAAAAAGAACTGACCTTATTGAAGCAGTTGCTGAATTCGATGATGAGTTAATGGAAAAATACCTAGAGGGTGAAGAAGTTTCTGTTGATCTTGTAAAAAGAGCAATAAGAAAAGGAACTTTAGCAGTTAAATTCTTCCCAGTTACTGTAGGTAGTGCAAAAGCTAATATGGGTATTAAATTTGCTCTTGATGCAGTTATTGATTATTTACCAAGCCCACTTGATATTGGTGCTGCTGAATGTGTAGATAAAAATGGTAATGATGTATTAAGAAAAGCAGATGATAATGAACCATTTACTGCTTTAGCATTTAAAGTTATGACAGATCCATTTGTTGGAACACTAACCTTCTTTAGAGTTTATTCTGGTAAACTTTCAAGTGGTAGTTATGTACTAAATTCAACAAAAGGTGAAAAAGAAAGAGTTGGTCGTATTTTACAAATGCATGCAAATACAAGAAAAGAAATTGATTGTGTTTATGCAGGTGAAATTGCCGCAGCTGTAGGTTTAAAAGATACTACTACTGCAGATACTCTATGCGATGAAAAAAATCCAGTTATTTTAAAAGGTATGGAAATTCCAGAACCAGTTATTGACCTTGCTATTGAACCTAAGAGTAAAGCAGATCAAGATAAGATGGCAACTGCGTTATCTAAACTTGCTGGTGAAGATCCATCATTTAAATATCATACTGATCATGAAACTGGTCAAACAGTTATTTCAGGAATGGGTGAACTTCACTTAGACGTTCTTGTTGAAAGAATGAGAAGAGAATTTAACGTTGATTGTAATGTTGGTAAACCACAAGTTGCTTACCGTGAAACACTTACTCAAATGGGTGAATGTGAAGGTAAATACATTAAACAATCAGGTGGACGTGGACAATATGGACATGTTTGGGTTAGATTTGAACCAAATCCTGGTAAAGGTTATGAATTTGTTGATGCTATCGTTGGTGGAGTAGTTCCAAGAGAATATATTCCAGTTACAGATAAAGGATTACAAGAGGCTATGGCTGGTGGTATCCTTGCTGGTTATCCAATGGTAGATGTTAAAGCAACATTATTTGATGGTTCATACCATGATGTTGACTCATCAGAAATGGCTTTCAAAGTTGCTGCATCACTAGCTTTAAAAGAAGCAAAAAATAAATGTAAACCTGTACTTCTTGAACCTATAATGAAGGTTGAAGTAGTAGTTCCTGAAGAATATTTAGGAAATGTTATGGGTGACTTAACTTCAAGAAGAGGAAAACCTATGGGTAATGAATCAAGAGGAAATGCGCTTTCAATAGTTGCAATGGTTCCACTTGCTGAAATGTTTGGTTATGCTACTTCTTTAAGAAGTAATACTCAAGGTAGAGGAACATTTACAATGTTTATGGACCACTATGAAGAGGTTCCAAAATCAATCGCTGAAGATATTATTAAGAAAAACAGCGTTAATTAAGAATAATACTTGAAATTTTTTCAAGCATTAGATAAAATATAATAGTAGAAAAGGAGGAAAATATTATATGGCAAGAGAAAAATTTGATCGTTCTAAAGAACACGTTAATATTGGTACTATTGGACACGTAGACCATGGTAAAACTACATTAACTGCTGCGATCACTAAATACTTTGGAAAATTTGTTGATTATGCAGATATCGATAAAGCTCCAGAAGAAAGAGAAAGGGGTATTACTATTAATACTGCACACGTTGAGTATGAGACTGCAAAACGTCACTATGCTCACGTTGACTGTCCAGGACATGCTGACTACGTAAAAAACATGATTACTGGTGCAGCTCAAATGGATGGTGCTATTCTAGTAGTATCAGCTGCAGATGGTCCTATGCCTCAAACAAGAGAGCATATCTTACTTGCTAGACAAGTTGGAGTACCTAAAATTGTTGTTTTCATGAACAAATGTGATCAAGTTGATGATCCAGAATTACTTGATTTAGTAGAAATGGAAATCAGAGAATTATTAGGAGAATATGATTATGACACTGAATGTCCTATCATAAGAGGTTCAGCTCTTAAAGCTCTTGAAGGAGATCCTGAAGCTGAAAAGAGTATCCGTGACCTTATGGCTGCTGTTGATGAATATATTCCATCACCAGTAAGAGATACTGAAAAACCATTCTTAATGAGTATTGAAGACGTATTTACTATTTCAGGACGTGGTACAGTTGTTACTGGTCGTGTTGAAAGAGGTATTCTTAAACTTAATGACGAAGTTGAAATCGTTGGTTTAAGACCTACTCAAAAATCAGTTGTAACTGGTATTGAAATGTTTAGAAAAACATTAGACTTTGCTGAAGCTGGAGATAATGCTGGAGTTTTACTTCGTGGTATTTCTAGAGATGATGTTGAACGTGGACAAGTTTTAGCTAAACCAGGAAGCGTTACACCTCATACAAAATTCACAGCAAGTGTTTATGTTCTATCTAAAGAAGAAGGCGGAAGACATACTCCATTCTTCTCAAATTATAGACCACAATTCTATTTCAGAACTACTGACGTAACAGGTGTTATTGAATTACCTGCTGGTGTTGAAATGGTTATGCCTGGCGATAAAGTTGACATGACTGTTGAACTAATTGCTCCAGTAGCTCTTGAAAAAGGTACTAAATTCTCTATCCGTGAAGGTGGAAGAACTGTTGGTGCCGGTGTTGTTTCTGAAATTTTAAAATAAGGAATAACTAAAAATCACGATTAATTTCGTGGTTTTTTTATTTGCAACTTTAATTATATTATGTTAAAATATAGTGAAAGAAAGAGGTTTTGGTATGAATGAAAATGATATAGAACTATTATATATTGTTCCATATGAAATATCTTATTATGGTGGTGAGTATTATTATAGCGATGAAAGAAATTGCGATGTTTATATTCCAGCACATACAAGTAAATGTACAAAAAGTCCATTATTTTTTGATAATATAGAGCAATTACAAAAATGGTTTTATAAAAATGCTGGAATTCCTATTCCGAATGTATATAGAATCAAATATTTATCAACTTTTAAAGGAATTGATAATGTTTTAAAAATTACAAATTTACAAAATGATGAAACAAGATTCTTTTCTATTCTTAATAAGGAATATTCTTTAGAATATGATGCAAATAGAAGTATTTTATATAAAAATAATATATGGGAAGAAATCTTAAACAAATTTGTTGGTTTTAATTTAAGAAAAATATATAATGAGTTTCAAAGAAGAGGTGTTAAAATAAGCCGTAGTAATAACGAGTTAAAGTTTGACTGTATTTGTGATGTGTACTATGAATCTTCAAAAATGGAAGAAAAAAAATTAGTATTAAATAGGGAAAACCCAAAATTACAAAAATGGTACTAAACATATTTAAAAAATATAAAAGTATAATAAATTTTAAAAATCACTGAAGTAATTTCGTGGTTTTTTTATTTGCAACTTTAATTATATTATGTTAAAATTATCTAGGGTAGAGTAGTATATGACAAACACAATGGACAAATTTAATAGTTATTTAATGGAGTATTATAAAGAGATTTTATCTGAATTAAATTTTTTAGGTATATTAAAAAAGTTTACTTCTTCGATGGATATAAAAAAATTATATCCTCTTTTAGACTACCCTGAAAATAATAAATATTTTGGAAGTGATTTTAGAAACTTAATTATAGAGGGTAAAAATTTAACAGAAAAAGATTATTATGAATTTTCTTTATATGATTCTATTATATCAACAATTTTAGATAGTTCTATTTTTGAAAATTTAGATAAAAGATATTATGAATTATCAGACTTAAAAGAGGATTTTGATAATGGATCACTTGATTATTCATTTATAACTAAATTTATGATGAAACATAAATTTTCTATTAGTGAAATAAATATAGTTTTATCTAATTATAAACCTAATAAAAGAAAACCTGTTGAGAATAATTTTGATGCATCACTTTCTAAAGTTGAACTTCCAAAAAGAGATAATAAAGTTAAAGATAATTTTCTTCATAATGAAAAATATATTTCTATAATTGCATTTCTTAAAAGTAATGAACTTTTATATAAAGATTATTTAAATAATGAAGCAGTAGTAAGTATATTATCACTTGCAAAACCATATTTAGATTTTGATAATGCTATGTACCCTGAAGTTAATTTTATTACTTTACTTACAGTTTTACAAACACTTGAAAGAAAGTTAGATATAATGATTAACTCTAATATATCTTCGGATGAAGATATAACTAAATTACTTGATAGTATGTATGATATTTATGAAGAATGTAAAAAAAATATTCCTAAAGAAAACGTATTTGAGATGCCTAATGAAGTAATTAATTTAACAGATATAAATATACCAATAGAACTATTAAATAAACTCCAGATGGGTAATTTAGACTATAAAAAAGGTATTGAACCAATAAAGGTTAATATAGATAGTAATTATATAATAAGAGTTAATACTTTTGGTGAGCAAGCACTAACTTTTATTGAACATAATAATACCATATATATTTTAGCATTTGGTAATAAACAGAGTATAATTGACTTAACTTTTGATTTTGTAAATAAAAATAAAAGAGTAATAAATGAAGTAATTTATGGAGAAACTAATGAAAGAAAAAAATGATTTTATAACTAATATATCTAATAGATGTTTAAAACTAATTGCTAGTAATAAAATAAATATGGTAGATATTGCATATAAAATGGGAATTAGAACTATAGATTTATATAATGTTTTATTAAATAATAATGAAGATATTTCTATATATTTAAAACTTTATTTATTATTACAAAAATAAGTATCTGTTATTTTAGATACTTATTTTTTTGAAATTCTTTTTCTACTAAATTCTTTTTATTTAAGAAATAATAATTTATTTTATTTAATATTAAATCAAATTCTCCAATATATTCATATATATCTGGTTTAAATCCCATTTTAAAATTATCTAGTCCATAATATTTACTTTCTTTTGAAAAGTTACCAGAAACTCCTCCTAAAGAGGCAAATTTATAATTATTTTTATAATGCATTAATATTTTATAAAATAAGAAATAATTTGGTGAAAATGATTGATATTTTTTATCATAACCACTTACTAAAATAGATATTTTATCTTTACATTTTATAACAAGAGCTCCCGCTATATAATTATTTTCATTATTAGCAAGATACTTATTTGAAAGAAGAATATCCTCTTTTAAACAAAGAAGTGCTTTATCAGAATTCATCTTTTTATTAATATTTCTTTCACTTGGTACTTTAAGAAGTTTTTTACTTAAAAGTTCATTTTTTTCTTTTTCTTCTTCATAAGCTTTTTGACTGTTTATTGCTAAACTTTCATTATCTATTTTAACTAAAAAGTAATCAATAGCATTTTCTTTATTAAAAATATTATAATAATCACTATAATGAAACATATCTTTATGTATTTTATTTTTAATAAATTTATATAATTTATCCATACTTAGTGCATCAGACTTTTCTATAATTAAACCTTTTCTTTCACATTTTCTAATTTTATTTCTAACATTTTTACTTAAATTATTTATATTAAAATCATCTAAATTTACAATTGCTTCATAAGTAGGTAATATTGAAGTAAATACTTTAGAGGTATCTATTTTTATATAACCACATCTATTTAATATTTCTATTATATGGTAGTTATCATTATATATAGGATTTTTTGTTTTATTATCTATTTTAGCAATAGGTATTGTAGGATTTATTCTTATAAAAGCAATACCCTCTTTTTTATAAAAGTTTATTAAGTCTTTAGTAAAACTATTAAGTAAATTTTCATTTTTATAATCAATTAAAAAGCCTTCGGGAACATATGCATATAGATAACTATTAATCATTTGAACAAGTACAAGAGCACTAGCAACTATATTTTCACCATCAAAATAGCCAATCATTTCATATTCATAGCCCTCTTCACTTTTTAAAAGAGCATAACTAATACTTTGATGAAAATTTTGATGTTCCCAGTTTTCAGAAAAATCTTGAAATTCTTTTAAAGTAATTGTTCTTATTTGCATATTTATCCTCCTTTTTTAAAGAGAATATTATATCATTAAAAATAAATAATTGCAATTAGTAAAAAAAATTATTATAATATATATGTTAGGATGTGAAAAAAATATGGGAAGAATAGTTAGAGAGACAATAAGTGATAGATTTAATAAATTTATTATGATGTCTATAGTAACTTCAGTTGTTATTGCTTTAATTGGAGCAGTACTTATATTTATGCCAGAAATGTCTAATAAGTTAATTGGCGTTATAACTGGAGCTTTATTTGCATTATCAGGTATTAATACAATTTATAAGTTTATATCAAGAAATGGTGCAAAACTTTATTCACTTAATTTACTTTTTGGAATAATACTTGTTTTAATCGGAGCAATTATTATATTAGTTCCATTTTCAGTTACATCATTTTTAACAATTTGTTTAGGTTTATATTTAATTGTATTCGGAGCAAATAAAGTAACTTATGGTGTATGGTTTAAAATAGGTGATGATTCATCTTGGTTAATTACTTTTGTAATTGGAATAATGCTTATGGTATTTGGAATTTTAGTATTATCAAATCCATTTTCCGCACTTACGGTTACACAAGTAATTGGTACATTTTTAGTGCTTTCAAGTATTCTTGATATAACAGATTTAGTACTTCTTAAGAAAAGAGCAAACGAGATAACAAAGATATTTTGGTAGGTAATTATGAAGATAAAAGAAATAAAAGCAAGAGAAATTCTTGATAGTAGATCAAATCCCACTTTAGAGGTAACAATGGTCCTAGAAAATGGAGTGGAGGCTGTATCATCTATTCCATCTGGAGCTTCAACAGGAAGTAAAGAAGCTTTAGAACTTCGTGATAAAGATGAAAGATATCATGGTAAAGGTGTTTTAAAGGCTGTAAGAAATGTTAATGAAATAATATTCCCAGCACTTTATAATATGGATTTAAATATTAAAAATGTTGATAAAAAGATGCTTGAACTTGATGGAACTGAAAATAAATCTAAACTTGGAGCTAATGCTATTTTAGGGGTATCACTATGTGCTTTAAAATGTTTAGCAAAACTCGAAGGTAAAGAATTATTTGAGTTTGTTAGTACTGGTAAATTTAATATGCCTGTACCAATGATTAATGTTATAAACGGTGGAAAACACGCTGATAATAATTTAGATATTCAAGAGTTTATGCTTGTTCCTGTTCAAAAAGAGGAAAAAGAAAGAATTAGATGTGCAAGTGAAATATTTAATACTTTAAAATCTATTTTAAAGGGTTATCATTTATCAACAGGTGTTGGTGATGAAGGTGGATTTGCACCAGATTTAAAAAAAAATGAAGAAGCCTTAATGATTTTAGTAAAAGCTATTACAGAAAGTGGTTATACTCCAGGAACTGATGTATTTTTTGCCCTTGATGTTGCAGCATCAGAACTATATGATGGAAATAGCTATTTAGTCGATGGTAAAAAGTTATCAAAGGATGAATTATTTGATTATTATGTAGATTTAATAAAAAAATATCCAATTATAAGTATTGAAGATCCTTTCGAAGAAAATGATTATGAAAGTTTTAGTAAATTAACTAAATATTTTAATGGTAAAATAATGATTGTTGGTGATGATTTATTTGTATCTCAAAAAAAATATTTAGAAAAAGGTATAGAACTTGGTGCAGGAAATGCAATACTTCTTAAAGCTAATCAAGTTGGTAGTGTAACTGAATTTTTAGATACTATTTATACCGCAAAGAAAAATGGGTATAAAACAATTATTTCTCATCGAAGTGGTGAAACAATGGATACCTTTATAGCGGACTTAGGTGTAGGACTAAATCTTGATTTTATTAAAACAGGTTCTGTTTCAAGAGGAGAAAGAATTTGTAAATATAATCGACTTATGGAAATCGAAGATAAATTAAACTAGTAAATGCTAGTTTTTTTTAATTAGCACACTTGAAAATATATCAAAATAATGATTAAATTATTATAGATAAAATAAAGGAGAGTTTTTGTATGGAAAAAAATATTAATATAAAAATAATGGGAGTATTTGCAAGCATTCTTTTATTATTTATTGTAATAACAGCATCATTTGCCTATTTTGGTTCATTTGATGTAAATTTAAATAATAATGTAGCAGTAAATATTAATGCAGTTTCTCCTGGAAATGCAACATTTATTTCAAATGCTACACAACTTAATTTACAAGTACCCGCAGCAAATATGAGTCAAACAGCCTCGAATAATGAAGTAGCGGCAGCCTCAAATACAGCAACACTAACAGTAAATTTAACTGGAGCGGCAAACTTACTTACAACTTGTACATATGATATTGTTTATGAATATGATAGTACCTCAAATGTATATGGTAAAAGTCCGACTACAAAAAATGGTAATAAAGAAATAACATTACAAGTATCAAATGTAAATGGAACAAATAACTTTGCAAATGAAAAGAACTTTGATTATGATTCAAGTTGGAGTGGATTAAAAAGAACTCTAGTAAGTGGAGCAACAATAGAAAGTAATGGAACATTAACTACTCAAAATATATCAATAACAGGAAAATATTATAACTTAACTATTCCTCAGACATCAATCGAAGGAAAAGCCTTTACTGGTAAAATTTATGTAACAAATCATAGTTGCAGTACAAGTGAACCAGCATATATAACATTATTAAAAGATTATGGTGGAAAGGATAATATTACAGAACTTCCTGATAGTGCTTTTGAAAATGTAACTACCGCAAATGATAAAGGTATGTATAAAAAAGCTGATGACCTTGGAACATCTTACTATTATAGAGGAGCCGTAGATAATAATTGGGTAAAATTTGGAAAAGAAGGAACTAAAGATATATACTGGAGAATAATAAGAATAAATGGTGATGGTTCAATAAGGATGATATATTCAGGAACAAACGCTCCAACAAGTAGTACAGCAACAGTAATGACTGGAACAGGTACTCAAATAAATGCAACAACTTATGCCTTTAATAGTAGTCTTAATAAAGCAGAATATGTAGGTTATCAATATATAGAAGGTGAGCAACACGGTTATGGAGAATGTAATGGAACAAGTGCAAGTTGTACAGTAAATGGAAATACAGTATATAATAGTACAATAAAACAGACAATAGATAAGTGGTATGCAGGAACAACATTGAAAGATAATCCTTTAGTATCACAAGATCAAATATTCTGTAATGATAGAAGTGCATCATCAACCCAAACAGCAGCTTGGACATCAACAGGAGCAAATTATTACTATGGAGCATATGGAAGATTAATTAATAAGAAAGAACCACAATTAATTTGTCCTGAAGAAAGTGATAAATTTACATCAAAGGAAAGTAATATAGGAAATAAAGCATTAACTTACCCAGTAGGCTTAATAACAGCAGATGAAGTAGCAATGGCAGGTGGAAATTATGGCTCTAGCAACAGTACCTATTATTTGTATACAAACCAAAGTTATTGGTCCGGTTCGCCTTATTATTTCTATTCTAGTGGATTTGCTAATGAGTTTAATGTAATTTCTCATGGTTTTTTGAACAATAATGCTGTGAATACTGATTTTGGTGCCCGTCCCGTCGTTTCTCTATCCTCTAAAGCCAAGTTATTGGGCAATGGAACATATAATGATGTTTACACAGTAAATTGATTGACGAAGTTAGAAAAATTAAACTAGTAAAATGCTAGTTTTTTTTATATAATTAAAGTGGTGATAGAAAAATGAAAATAGTTGATGGAAATAAAGCATGTAGTAGTGTAGCATATTTGTTTAGTGAGATATGTTCAATATATCCAATTACACCATCCTCACCGATGGCTGAAAATATTGATTACTTAACGCATACTGATAAAAAAAATATATTTAATGATAAACCTACTGTGGTAGAAATGGAATCAGAACTTGGAGCGGCTGGTGCACTTCATGGAGCATTATTATCTGGAAGTTTAGCATCTACTTATACAGCAAGTCAAGGATTACTATTAATGATTCCAAATCTATATAAAATAGCGGGAGAATGTCTTCCTGGAGTAATTCATGTTGCAGCAAGAAGTATTGCAACACATGCTCTTTCAATATTTGGTGATCATAGTGATATATATTCTGCAAGAATGACAGGATGCTGCATGCTTGCAAGTAGTAATGTTTATGATGCTCAAAACCTTGCGGCTGTAGCACATTTATCTGCGATAAAGGGAAGTCTTCCTTTTATACACTTTTTTGATGGTTTTAGAACAAGTCATGAACTTAATACAATAAAAGAATTACCCGAAGAAAAATTACTTCCTTTGGTAGATAAAAATGCTTTAGAAAGTTTTAAGAAAAGGGCATTACTTTCAGATTTAAATTATGGAACAAGTCAAACTGAGGATGTATATTTTCAAATTACTGAAAGCAGAAATGAATTATATGATAAAATGCCAGATATTGTTAATGAATATATGACTAAAATTAATGAAATAATGGGAACAAGTTATAAACCATTTAATTACTATGGAAGTGAAAATGCTAAATATATAATTATTGCAATGGGTAGTGTAAATGATACTATTAAACTTGTAATTGATAATGAAATAAAAAATGGTAATAATGATTATGGCTTAATTGAGGTTCATTTATATAGACCATTTAGTAAAAAATATTTAGAGCAAGTACTTCCTAAAAGCGTTCAAAAAATTGCTGTATTGGATAGGACAAAAGAAGCTGGAAGTATTGGTGAACCACTTTATTTAGATGTATTATCTTCGTTAAAAGATAAAAATATTGAGATTGTCGGGGGAAGATATGGACTATCTAGTAAAAATACTAGTCCTAGCGATATTAAAAGTGTTTATGATAGTTTAGAAAGTAAACCTCAAAATAGTTTTACAATTGGTATAAATGATGATTTAACTCATTTAAGTTTACCAAAAACTGATTATAAATTATCTAATAATTATGAAGAATTTAAAATATATGGTTTTGGTTCAGATGGAATGGTAAGTGCCTCAAAAAATATGCTTACATTATTACATGAAAGTTTAGGAAAATATGTCGAAGGTTATTTTGAATATGATTCTAAAAAAAGTGGTGGAGTAACTATATCTCATTTAAGAATGGGAGATAATAGTATTAATGCACCATTTTATGTAACTAGTCCTACTTTAGTAGTCGTAACAAAGGATGTTTATTTTGAAAGATATGATATGCTTTCTGGTATAAAAGATAATGGAATCCTTTTAATAAATACTATTAAAAATGAAAAAGAATTAAATGATTATTTAAGTAGTTCTATAAAAAAAGAAATTATATCTAAAAATATAAATGTAAAAATAATTAATGCACAAAGGATTGCTTATGAAAATCATTTAAATGGCAAAATAAGCAAGATTATGGAAGTAAATATACTTAATCTATTAAATGTACCAAATGCTAAAGAAATGGTTGTTAATTCCGTTAAAAAAGCCTTTATGACTAAAGGTGAGGATGTTGTTAATAATAATATTAATGCTATAAATGCATCATTAAATGAAATAAAAGATGTAAAAATAATAGATAGTTTTGCTAAAGAGGAAAATGAAGAAAAAGATATTTATACTTTAATAAATAATAGAAAAGGAGAAAACCTTTCTACAAGTGAAGTTAAAATGTTTAGTAATGGTGGAATTAAATGTGGACTATCTAAATATGAAAAAAGAGATGTTTCTATGCTTACTCCAAAGTGGAATATAGAAAAATGTATTGAATGTGGAGCATGTAATATAGTTTGTCCTCATAGTGTAATAAGACCATTTATTACTAAAGATAAATCACTTGGTAAACCTCTTTTAGGAAATGATGAATATAATTATTTTGTAGGTATTAGTAATAAAGATTGTACTGGATGTGGTTTATGTGTAGGAGTTTGTCCTACTAAAGCTCTTACTTTAGAAACAAATGTTATTCCAACTGATGAATTATTTAATACATATGAAAAACCATCATTATATCCAAAAAACACTATAAAAGGAGTATCTTTAACAAAACCTTTATTTGAATTTTCTGGTGCTTGTGCTGGTTGTGGTGAAACTCCATATATTAAATTATTAACTCAAATTGTTGGAGAAAAATTAGTTATTGCTAATGCTACAGGATGTTCAAGTATTTACGGAGGTAGTTTTCCATCAACACCATATTTAGTTCCTTGGGCTAATTCACTTTTCGAAGATAATGCAGAATTTGCTTATGGTATTTATACATCATATAAACAAAAAAGAAATAGAATAAAAAATATAATTTCTAACTCTATTAATTCTTATTCTGAAAAAGAAAAAGATGCTTGTTTAAATCTACTTTTAAATTTTGATAATTATGAAATTACAAATAATTTTGTAAAAAATATGGATGATTTAACTTTACCAAAAGAATTATATGATTTAAAAGAATATATACCTAAAAAAAGTGTATGGGCTATTGGTGGCGATGGTTGGGCTTATGATATAGGATATAATGGAATAGATCATATTCTTCATTCAAATGAAAATATTAATATTTTAGTTCTTGATACAGAGGTTTATTCAAATACCGGAGGACAAGCAAGTAAATCAACTAAAGTTGGTGCTGTTGCTGAATTTGCAGATTTTGGTAAGAAAACTAGTAAAAAAGATTTATTCAAAATTGCTATGTGCGCCCCTAATGTATATGTTGGATCAATTTGTTTGGGAGCAAATAATGTTCAAGCAATTAAAACATTAACTGAAGCAGAAAATCATAATGGCCCCTCAATTGTAATATGTTATTGTCCTTGTATAGAACATGGTATCAAGGGTGGAATGTGTAACTCTATTAA
The DNA here is from genome assembly GCA_934097085.1 of uncultured Bacilli bacterium. Taxonomy (GTDB): domain Bacteria; phylum Bacillota_I; class Bacilli_A; order RF39; family UBA660; genus UBA6448. Next base: position 71,651 of record CAKONK010000003.1, on the reverse strand, counting down.
CGAAGAAAAACTTGCAGTAGAGTGTGGTTATACACTTTTAATGAGATATAAAGATAATAAACTATATCTGGATTCAAAAGAACCTAATTTTGATAAGTATGAAGAATTTTTAAATAATGAAGTAAGATATAATGCTTTAAAAATAAAAGATAATTCTTTAGCAAATAAACTTCTTAATATACAAATTAATAATGCTAAAGAAAGATATAATTATTATAATAAAATTAAGAGTACTGATTAGTATTCTTTTTTTCATAAAAAAAACGAGGCCTTTAGGGCCTCAAAGAATAAAAAGGGGTTGACTAGTGTGATACTAGCACCAAATCGCCTTCTTAAGTGATTTGGTAATTAATATACTAAAGCATATATGATAAAAAGTCAATTAACTTTACACTCATTTTACATATTTTTTTTAAAAAATTTATATTTGCTTTTTTTATAAAGTTTGATACAATTAGGTTGGAGGTAAAATGGACATAAAAAACTTACACCAGGTGGGTGAAAAAACTTCAAAAATATTAAATAAACTAGGAATATTTACAGATGATGATTTAATAAATTATTATCCATATAGATATAATGTTTATAATTTTTCAAATGAATTAATAGATAATTCTACATTAATAATAAATGTAATAATTGAATCTAATCCAATTGTTTCATATATTAAAAAAAATTTTAATAGATTATCATTTAGAGCAAGATACAATGAAAGAATTTTTAATGTAGTAATATTTAATAGAGCTTATTTAAAAACAAATTTAACTGTTGGGAAAAATATAACTATTATTGGTAAATATGATTTTAAGAAAAATATATTTACTGCCTCAGATATAAAGTTTAATGTAATAAATGGACAAATAGAACCTGTTTATCATTTAACAAAAGGAATAACTAATAATACAGTTTCTAAAATAATAAAGGATAATTTTAATAATATATATATTAAAGATTCTTTACCAAGTAATCTTGTTTCAAAATATAATTTATTATCTAAAAAAGATGCATTATATAATATTCATTTTGCAAATGATTTAAAAATGGTTCATTATGCTAAAAATAGATTAATTTATGAAGAATTATTTGATTTTTCATTTAAAATGAATTATTTTAAAAATCAAAATATTAGAAAAGATAAAGTACCTAAAAATATTGATATAAACAAAATAAATGAATTTAAAAAATTATTACCATTTTCTTTAACTACTGATCAAGATAATGCTTATAAAGATATTGTTCAAGATATGAGTTCAAATAAGAAAATGAATAGACTCCTTTTAGGAGATGTTGGAAGTGGTAAAACTGTTGTAGCTGTGGGAGCAATCTATGCTAATTTTATTGCTGGATTTGAATCTACTTTAATGGCACCAACTGAGGTACTTGCTACTCAACACTATTTTAGTATTAAAAAAATACTTGATAAATATAATGTAGCTGTTGAGTTAATAACTGGTTCAATGTCTAAAAAAGAAAAAGAAGCAATTTATAAAAGAGTACAAAATAAAGAAATAGATTTATTAATTGGAACACATTCATTATTAAATGAAAATATTATATTTAATAACTTGGGACTTGTTATAACAGATGAACAACACCGTTTTGGAGTACATCAAAGATTTACTTTGGAAGATAAATCAAAATGCCCTGATATTTTATATTTATCAGCAACACCTATTCCTAGAACTTATGCAATGACTATTTATGGTGATTTAGATATTTCATATATTAAAACTAAACCAACTGGTAGAAAAGATATTATTACAAAGGTTAAGAAAAATAGTGATATTAAAGAAGTACTTGGACTTATGCTTGAACAAATAAAATTAGGCCATCAAATATATGTAGTTTCACCTTTAGTCGAAGAGGATGAATCATTAAATTTAACAAGTATAAATTTGTTAAAGGAAAAACTATCACTTGCATTTAAAAATTTATTTAGAATTGAAATAATTCATGGTAAAATGAAAACTAGTGAAAAAGAAAGTATCATGAATGATTTTAAAAATAATCAAATTAAAATATTAATAGCAACCACCGTTATTGAAGTCGGCATAGATGTTTCTAATGCTACGATGATGGTAATATTTAATGTAGAAAGATTTGGACTAGCAACACTTCATCAGTTAAGAGGAAGAGTTGGAAGAAGTGATTTACAAAGTTATTGCTATTTAATTAGTGATAGTGATAATGAACGTCTTAAAGTAATGGAGGAAAGTAATGATGGTTTCTATATATCTCAAAAAGACTTTGAAATGCGTGGCCATGGAGATTTATTTGGTGTTAAACAACATGGAGATATGTCATTTAAACTTGCTAATTTAAAAAATGATTATAATATTTTACTATTTGCTAATGAAGATGCAAAACAATTTATTGATAGCAAAGAATATTTAAATAATGAATATTATAAAGACTTAGCTCAAAATTTAAACATCACGGATTAAAAAGTGTAAAGCATTAGTAAAGTGTAAAAAAAATAATTGACTTTTTTAAAAATTCATATTATCATTTAATTAGCATAGGACAAATAAAAACCTATGCCTGACTAAAACCTTACGAATTATAATGTGAGGAATAGTCAAACCAAAACCCCCTGAGCGGCCTTTTTACAGGCCGCGTTTTTTTATATTAAAATAAAATTATTATGAATACCCATTTACCAAAATTGTGTAAATACACAAAAATAGTAAACAGGAACATAATGATTAATTTATATAATTATTAACAATGATATTAATGCACATAGCAAACAATTAAATTAATATAATCCAAAAAATAAATAGATCTTAATTCAAAAATAAGCTTAATTCAGAAAAATATGGAAGTATAAACTTAAAAATTTGTGATGTTTCAACAAGAAAATATTAAATAACTTGATATTAGATTAGTTACATTTGTTTACCAAAAGTGTGTAAATACACAAAAAAAGTAAACGAAACATTGATATATTAATTGTAAAGGTATATAATATTATTAGAGGAGAACATTTATGGAAATAAAAAGAGCAGATTATCTTAAAAGATTGATTGATAAACAAGATAATAAAATGATTAAAGTAATAACTGGTTTAAGAAGATCAGGAAAATCTTATTTGTTATATAATCTTTTTAGAAAATATTTATTGGAAAATGTAACTGATGATAAACACATTATATATCTTGCTTTAGATGCAGAAGAAAATAAAAAATATTGGGATTCATCTCAACTTAATGAATACCTACTGGACAGGATAGAAAGTGATAGTGAAAAATATTATATTCTTTTGGATGAAATACAAAAAGTTGATGATTTTGTTCCTGTATTAAATGGTTTTTTGTATAAGGAAAATGTAGATGTATATGTTACTGGTAGTAATTCTAAAATGCTATCAAGTGATATAATTACAGAATTTAGAGGAAGAGGAGATGTAATTCATTTGTATCCCTTAACTTTTAAAGAGTATTTTGAGGCATATGATGGGGATAAAGACGATGCTTGGAATGATTATGTATTATATGGAGGATTACCTTATACATTATTTTGTAAGACTGAGGAAGATAAAGCTGAATATTTAAAAAATCTTTATAAAGAAACTTATTTAGCAGATATAAAAGAAAGAAAAAATATTAAAAATGAACAATTACTTAATGACATATTAGATGTATTGTCTTCACAAATTGGTTCTTTAACAAATCCTACTAGATTAACAAATATAATAAATAATAAATATCAAAATGAAACAAAAAATAAAAGTGAAGATTTAGTTAACAAAAATACTATTGATAGTTATATTGAATGTATTGAGAACGCCTTTTTAATAAACAAAGCACAAAGATATGATATCAAAGGAAATCACTATATAAATTCTCCATATAAATACTACTATGAAGATATTGGACTTAGAAATGCTAGACTAAACTTTAGACAAATTGATGATGGACATATTATGGAAAATATAATATATAATGAGTTGTTGGCAAGAAGATATAATGTTGATGTTGGAATTGTTGAAAGTTTTGACAAAGGTGATGAAGAAAAAACTATAAGAACAAATTACGAAGTAGATTTTATAGTTAATAAAGGCGCGAAAAAATACTATATTCAATCTGCATATAGATTAACTGATGACAATAAAACTAATCAAGAAAAGCAATCATTAACACATATAGGCGATTCATTTAAAAAAATAATAATAGTGAAAGATAATATTAAAACAAGAATTGATAATGATGGCATTATAACTATGGGATTATATCACTTCTTGTTAAATAAAGATAGTTTGGATGAATAAAATTTATGTAGCAAAATTTAAAATTCGTATATAAACAAGGTAAATATGAATAATGATACGGAAATAATAAATAAATTTTTAACAAGTAAAAATGAAAATTTAGAAAGAATAAAAAAGTTAAGTGGTGAATTAATAATCGAATATATTCAGTAAATGGTAAATATTTTGTTAAGTTTAAAGATTACTTCTTTATTGTGGATGAAAATATTCATTTTAGTAAATCTCGGTAAATCGTTGTCATTTGCCGAGATTTACTTTAAAATTATATTTGGCGATGAAAAATTATTTATGGCTATGAAAAAGTTATTTCAAATTATAAAAATGATTATCAACTAAAAAAGTTTTAAAAGATAAAAATATTTGATTTATTAAATGAGGATTATGAAAAAGTAAAAGCAATGATGATTATAGTTTTATTTATTAGAACGCAAAGAGCATTAAAATACTCAAAAAGTGATTTTCCATACTATTATAAAAAATATGAAGAGTTAATAAAATTATAAAAAATATCAAAAGTTTATCTCAATTTCTATACTTATATTACCATAAAATAGTGATTTTTTCAAGTCTAGTAAAGTTTTGAAAAAGATGGTATTAAGTATAAGAGGTGAAAAAAATATGGAAAATTTAACTGCAAAAATGTGCTTATTTGTAAAAGCATATCATAGTGAAAATAGTAATATTAAAATCTATTTTGAAAAAAATGCAAAAACAGTATTAGGAAAGGATTATGATACTATCTATAATAATTTAAAAATGGGTATTAATTTCTTCGATAACAAGTATCAAGGTAATGATCCTGTTAAACATATTGTTAATAGGTATCTTGCTCCAACTATACTTGCAAGAAGTGCATTTAATGAAAGATGCTTAAATAGTGAAATTAGATTAGGACTTAAACAGTATGTTCTACTTGCAAGCGGTTATGATTTATCTTCTTTAAAATACAATAATATGTTAAAAATATTTGAACTTGATAAAGAAAGCGTTTTAGTAGATAAAGAAAATTTACTTAAGAAAAATAATATTGATATAAAAAATATTAATTATGTTAAAAGTGATTTAAGAAAAGATTTTGAGAATGATTTATTAAGTAGTGGATTTAATCCAAAATTAAAAAGTCATATAACACTTTTAGGAATTAGTTATTATTTAAGCAAAAAAGAATTTGCTAGTGTTATAAATAAAATATCAAACATTATGTGCAGTGGAAGTAGCCTAGTAATAGATTATCCAAATGAAAGGTATGAAAGCAAAAATAAAATATTGGCATTAGATGCAGGCGAAGAAATGCAAAGTAAATATTCTTATAAATATATTCAAAAAATTGCTTCGAAAAATGGCTTATTAATTTATGAACATCTAACATATACTGATATAAATAAAGATTTTTTTAATGATTATAATACATTAAATCCAAACTGTAAAATAGTTGCAAGTGATGATACACAGTATGTACTTTTAATAAAAAAATAGATATAATTATTTTGAAAAGGAGGATACATGAAAACACTTTTACTTTTAGAGGGTGGTGCTTTTAGGGGTACATATACTGCCGCAATAATAGATAAATTTATCGAAGATAATATTAATATAGATGCAATAATTGGTGTTTCTGCAGGTGCTTTAATAGCTCCGAATTATTATTCTAGGCAAATAGGAAGATGTTTAAATATTAATAAAAAATATTGTAAAGATTCAAGATATATGGGTAAAAAATCATTAATTGAAACAGGTAATTTTGTTAATAAAGATTTTGCTTATTATAATGTTACTAAAAATATTGAAGTATTTGATGAAAAAGAATATGAAAAAAATTATAAACTTCTTTTAGCAACAGTATCAAATGTTGAAACCGGTCTTCCTGAATATATTGAAGTAAATAATGTTTATAATCAAATTGAAGTATTAAGAGCAAGTAGTGCAATGCCATTTTTAACAAATATTGTAGAAATTAATAATAATTTTTATTTAGATGGAGCAATATGTGATAGCATCCCAATTAAAAAAGCTTTATCTTTAGAATATGATAGAATTATTGTTGTTTTAACAAGAGAAAAAGGCTTTATTAAAAAACCATTTAATAAAGGTGAAATTATAGGGATAAAAACTAAGTATAAAAAATATCCTAAATTTATTAAAGCAATGCTTAATAGATATAAACAATATAATGAATCATTAGAAATAATTGATAAATTAAGTAGTGAAAATAAAATATTTGCTATATATCCTTCAGAAAATATTGATATAAGTCTTAATAAAGTAAATAAAAAAGAAATAGATAGAATATATAGTATTGGAATAAAAGATTATAATAATTTAAAAGATAAATTAAATGAATATTTAAACTCAAAATAATTGAAATTAATTAAATTAAATGGTATTATTTTATAGGGTAGTTATGAAGAAAAAGAAGTTAAAATTAAAAACCAAATATGAATTTTTATTTATAATTATAGCTATATTTTTAGTTACTTTTTTTAGTATAAATTTTCTCTTTAATATTATTTTAATCGGAGATAAAGACATTTATTTAAATGTAAATAGTTCTTATTTTGAAAATGGCTATAAAGCAACATTTTTTGGTAAAAAGTTAAAAGTTGATGTAAAAAATAATATTGATAATACCTCTTTAGGAGATTATAAAGTTATCTATACAGCAAACTTATTAAATTTTAAAAAAAGTGTTATTAGAAATATTCATGTAGTTGATAATGAAAAACCTGTAATAACATTAAATGGTGATAATATAATATACCTTAATAAAGATAGTAAATATGAAGAACCTGGTTATGAAATAACTGATAACTATGATAAAGATATTAATAGTAAAATTAAAGTAACAAATAATATTGATGAAACCAAAGCAGGCAAGTATGAAGTTGTGTATGAGGCCATAGATAGTTCTAAAAATAAAGCAAAAGTTGTAAGAACTGTTGAAGTTCTTGATGATAGTGCATTAACAAGTTCGATAAAAGATTTTACTTTAAAAGGACTATTTACTAAAACGACTTTAACTTATGAAGAAAATGAATATAATTATTTTAATGATACTATCTTTTTAGGAGACTCCAATACATCATTTTTGTATCTAAAAGGAAAACATATTTCAGCTTACCAAACTTGGGCAAGAAATAATTTAAACATTGCTCAAATGAATTCTTCGACTTTTGAAACTTATGAAAATAGACAAAATACAGTTTTAAATGATGCTCTTACAAAATATAAACCAAAATATTTAATTGTATGTCCTGGAATTAATGCTGGACTTTATATGCAAAAAGATGTATTTGTAAGGGAACTTCAAAAATTTTATGATAATATTAAGTTAAATTATAAAGATACAAAAATTATATTTTCAGCAATATTTCCAATAAATGATGGTACACTAAATAAAGCAAATCAAAAAAATATTAATATTTTAAATTATTATTTAGCAAGATTTTGTTATGAAAATAATATAAATTTTATTGATTTTACAAATGAAATAAAGGATAATGAAGGATATGCTGATGTAAGTTTATTTGAATGTACTGATGAACTTAATTGCAATTTTCATTTAAATGAAGAAGGAAGAAATAAATATATAGACTACATAAAACATTTAGATTTAGGAAAGGTGGTAAATTAATATGAAATTAAAAAAAATTATAATGGTTATAGGGCTTGCAATTATTTTAGCTGGCTGTAACAAAAGTGCATCAACACTTGATATGAAAGGAGCATCAACCTCCCTTGATGAAAAATATCAAAATATGGCTCTTATGAGTGATAAAGAACTTGAGGGTATTTATAATCAAGATACAACTTTAATGGAAGAATATATTATTAAGGCAAGTGAAAATCAAGATGGTAATTTTTATGCTTTAATTAAAGTAAAATCTGAAAATAAAGAAAAAGTTAAAAATAATATGGATGAAATGTTTTCTATATTAGAAAATCAAAGTAGTTTATATTCACCAGAGGCTGTTAATTTAATTAAAAATAAACTTGCAACATCAGTTGGTGATTATTTAATATATATAGTATCTGAAAATAATCAAGAAATGTATAATGTAGTAAAGGAATATATAAATTAATGAATTTTAGTAGTTTATTATTTATTTTCTTTTTTTTACCAATTTTTTATCTGTTATTTATTTTGTTTCCAAAGTCAAAAAGATATATTATTCTTATAATATTTAATTTAATATTTTATCTTTACAGTGGAATATTTAATTTTTGTTTATTAATTTTTACCATTTTATTTAATTATTTTTATATTAAGTTGTTAGGAAAAAAATATCAAAGATCATATAATGTTTTGGTAATAATAAATATATTATTTTTAAGTTTTTTTAAATATACAAACTATTTTATATTTCCTTTAGGGATAAGCTTTTATACTTTTAATAATATAAGTTTCATACTTGATAGAAAACATAATAAAATTACAAATGGAAGTTTTTTAGATTATTTATGTTATATTACATTATTTTGCAATGTTTTAATGGGCCCAATTACAAGGTTTAATGAAGTAACAAAAAATTTAAGAGATTTAGATATCTCTTTTGAAAATATAGCAAAAGGTTTTTATATATTTTTAACAGGTTTATTTCAAAAAGTATTACTTGCAAATAATTTAAGTATTTTATATAACACTTTTAATAGTATAACTGATAAAACATTTATATCGTGTTTGTTTGTTTTAATTATTTATGCTTTATATTTATATTTTGATTTTTTAGGTTATACAAATATGGCACTAGGACTTGGTAAAATGTGTGGTATTTATTTAGAGGAAAATTTTGATAATCCATATTTAGCAAATAGTATATCTTCCTTTTGGCGTAAATGGCATATATCACTTTCAAATTTTTTTAAAGAGTATGTTTATTTCCCTTTAGGAGGAAGTAAGAAAAATAAACTCATAACAATAAGAAATCTTATGATAGTATGGCTTTTAACTGGTATATGGCACGGAAATACAATTAATTTTTTATTATGGGGATTATATTATGGAATAATAATAGTTTTAGAAAAGTTTGTTTTAAATAATTTTTTAGAAAAGCTTCCTAAAATATTTAAGCATTTGTATGTAATAATTATTGTATTATTTGGTTATATATTATTTACTCAAAATAGTTTAAATGATATAAGTTTATTTATATTAAATATGTTTAATGGTAAATTTTATAATAATGAAGTAATCTTTTATTTAAGGGATAATTTATTTTTAATCATATTAAGTTTACTTATGATTTTAAAACTTCCAGAAAGTATAAAAAATAAAATTTCTAATAACAAATTTTTAAATATAGTAATAATACTTATTTATGTTTGCTTATTTATAATTACAGTTTCATTTATTATATCTGGTTCATTTAAACCATTTTTATATAATAGTTTTTAAGGGGTAGTTTATGAAAAAAAGAAATAAAATTATATTTTTAATAATAAGTATTATAATTTTTACTTATTCAGTTATGTTTATATTTAAGAAAAAGGAAAGCTATTCAGAATTTGAAAATAGATATTTAACAAAATTTAGTTTAAACAATGTAGAAAGTTATTTACTTGATATTGCACCGTTTAGAAATGAACTTTTAAAACTAAAAAATAAAATTGAATTATTATGTGGTAAAACCCTTGTAAATGGAGTTTATGTTGCAAATGATGATTATTTATTGCCAGAAAAAGTTGAAACAAAAAAAAGTAGTTTAATAATAGAAACAATAAATGATTTTGCTAAAAATATTCAAACAGATGTTATGATAGTACCTGATTCTATTTATATTAATAGTGATAAACTAAAAAGAAGTATTAACACAAATGAAGAAAATGATATAAATTATTTATATAGTAGTTTAAAATATTCAAATAACATAAATGTAATAGATACTTTAAAAAATCATAATAAAAAAACAAATATGTATTATAAAACAGATCATCACTGGACTAGTTTTGGGGCATATTATGCATATAAAAAATATATGGAAAGTAAAAACATTATTCCAAATGACAAAAGATATTATAATATTGTTAAAGTAAGTAACTCTTTTAAAGGAACAAGTCAAACAAAAGTGCTAAGTTATGATAAAAGCGATGATATATATTTATTTTTAAAAAATGAGAATTTGACTATAAATTATGTTAATGAAAATAAAATAACTAATAGTTTATATAATTATGATTATTTAGATAAAAAAGATAAGTATTCAATATTTTTGGATAATAATCATGCTTTAATAGAAATCGAAAATTTAGAAAATGAAAACTCAATTCTTGTTATAAAAAATAGTTATGCAAATTCATTTATTCCTTTTTTAACATCACATTATAAAAATATTTATGTAATTGATTTAAGGTATTATAATAAAAGTGTAAGTGATTTTGTAAAGAGTAAAAATATTGATAGTGTATTAATATTATATAATTTAAACAATTTATATGATGATATGTCAATATTAAAGTTAAGGTAGGTAATTTATGAAAAAATTTATTTTAATAATGTTATGTGTAGTTATATGTGGTTGTAATAATGTAAAAGAAAAAGAAACTTTTATAAATGTTAAATCTAAAGAAGTACATATATTAGAAAATGAAAATTATAATTATTTAGATAACATTGTATCTTCGAATAATGAAAAAGTAGTTTGTCAAAAAAATAATGATACTGTAAATTGCAACCTCGATAATAAAGAAGTTTCTTATAAAATTATTTATACTTCGGTTACTAAGAATAAAAATATTATATTTTTTGGTGATTCTATATCTTATGGTTTTCTAACTAAAGGTTATTCTTGGGCAGAATTTATAAAGGATAATTATGATTTTAACACCGTTATAAATGCTGGAATAAGTGATTATAGAGTATCAACCTATGATGATAAAAATAAGTGGCTTACAGATACAATTATTTCTCATGCAAATGAAAGATATGATTATGTAATTATGCAAGGTGGTATTAATGATGTTTTATATAACACACCTTTAGGAGAAATAACAAATAGTAAGCGTGAAAATGATTTTGATGTAAATACTTTTGCCGGAGGACTTGAATCCTATATATATAATGCCAAAAAATATTTTAAAGATGCAAAAATTGGATATATTATAACTTATTATACTCCAAATTATACAGAAAGAGGCTTAAAATGGAGTTATGATGATTATAATAAATATGTTATAATGACAAAGGAAATTCTTGATAAATGGAATATAAAGTATTTAGATTTATTTGATGAAGAATATTCAAATATTTTAAAAGTTAATACAAAAACATATTTACCAGATAATCTTCATTTGAATTATGAAGGATATAAAATTATATATCCATATATCTATGATTTTATAAAGAGTCTTTAAAATGTAGATGGAAAATAATGTTGAAAACTTAAATACAATTAGACATTATTATTTAAAATAGTTTTACATAGACTTTATTAAGTGTTATAATTTTTATAGAAAGTAGGTTAGATATGAAAGATTATACAAAATATATTATTGGATTTTTATTAATTTTTATTGGCTTAATTCTTGGCTTAAATGCTTTTGGAATTACTAATATTAATTTATTTTTCTCTGGTTGGTGGACTTTATTTATAATAATTCCTTCTTTAGTTGGTCTTATAAATGATAAAGAAAAAACTTCGAGTTTAATATTTTTAATTATTGGTGTATGGCTTTTTTTAGCGGAAAGAGATTTAATTGAGTATGAACTTTTAGTTAAATTATTATTACCAGTTGTATTAATTTCAATTGGACTTTTATTAGTATTCAAGGATGTATTAAGTATTAATGGAAAAGAAATTAAAAAGATAAATGCAAATAATAAAGAAAGCAATAATTATATTGCAGTATTTGGTTCTCAAGATTTAAAATTCGAGGATGAAAAAGTAGAGAATTTAGATTTAAAATCACTTTTCGGAGGAATAAAACTTGATTTAAGAGATGCCAAAATTGAAAAAGATATTGTTATAAATACTTTATCAGTTTTTGGAGGAATAGATATATATGTTCCTGATGATGTAAAAGTTAAAGTATCTTCGACTCCATTTTTCGGTGGTGTTGAAGTAAAAAGAAAAAAACAATCTAGTAACAAAGAAATTACTATATATTTAAATTCTGTATGCATCTTTGGTGGAGTAGATGTTAAATGATAAAAAGATTATTTAGATTAATTATTCTTGCATTAATAATATTTGTTATATATGGACTTTATACGGGTAAATATAATGTATTTAAAAAGTTTTTTAGTACTGGTGCTCTTTTAAAGGAAAATAAAGTTATTTATGATGGAAATGATAATATTTCTAAGTTAAGTGTAACATTATCTTATACAAATTTAATTATTAAGGATGATGAAAACTTTAAAATAGAAACAAATAATAAAAATGTAAAATTAGAAAATAAAAATGGTGTAATTAAAATTAAAGAAGAAAAAATTAATGTTTCTTTTGAAACAAAAGATAGTAATTTAATTATTTACCTTCCTAGAGATAAAGAATTTAGTGAAATAGAATTTACTACAGGTGCTGGTAAAATTGAAGCTGAAAACCTTGTAACTAAAAAACTTAATTTAAAACAAGGAGCAGGTAAAATTGATTTTAAAAGACTTACTGTTTTAGATGAAACTAAAGTTTTAGGTGGAGCAGGTAGTCTTGATATTGAATATGGAAATATCTATAATTTAAATTTAACTATGGGTGCTGGTAAAACAAATATTTCTGCTTTATTCAAAGGCAGTAATAAAATTACTACTGGTGTAGGAGAATTTAATATTAACTTATTTAATAGTTTAAATGATTATAAAGTTAAAATTAATAAAGGATTAGGTAATATTAAAGTTAATGGCGAGGAAATAAATTCAAATTATGAAAATGGTAAAGGACTTGTTAGTTTAACTATTGAAGGTGGAGTTGGAAATATTAATTTAACATCAAATGAAAACAATGCATAAGTGGCATTGTTTTTTTATCTTTTTAAACTATTATCATCATTATCTAATGACTCATCATCATTAAAAAGTTCATTGGCAATTTCTGAAATCTGTTCATTATCCATTTCATCAAGTTGCCCTGTTACATATAAATATTCTATATATTTCATAAAATTATCTTGCATATTCTTTCTCCTTTATGAAGACTATTATAACACATATTTTAAAATGTGTGCTCTTTAAATATTGTTGTGTTTATGATATCATTTATATATGAAATTAAAAGATAAGATTGAAATACCAAAATATAATTTATGTGAGGAACTATTATCTGCGATAAGTCATGGTGTTGGAGGTCTTCTTTCAATTGCTGCTCTTGTTTTATGTACAGTTTTTAGTGCAATTCACCATAATGTTTATGCAGTAGTAAGTTCTGTTATTTATGGAAGTTGCTCTATCATTTTATATACAATGTCTACATTATATCATTCTTTTAAACCTAATAATGCTAAAAGAGTTTTTAGAATATTAGATCATGATTCAATTTTTTTGCTTATAGCGGGAACTTATACACCTTATGCATTAGTATCACTTCCCAAGGCTTTAGGATGGACAGTTTTTGGAGTTATATGGGGATGTGCAATACTTGGTATAACTTTAAATTCAATTAATTTAAATAAGTATAAGAAGTTTTCAATGTTTCTTTATTTAGTAATGGGCTGGATGATTATATTTACTTTTAAAACACTAGTACAAAGCATTGATATTGCGGGTATTTATTTGATGCTCAGTGCAGGAGTTATTTATACTATTGGTGCGATATTTTATGGGATAGGTAAAAAGAAAAAATATATGCATTCAATATTTCATTTCTTTGTTTTAGTCGCGAGCATATTATTCTTTTTCTCAATATTTTTATATGTAATATAGGTAATTTTGTAAACCTATATTATTTTTCTATTGATTAAGTTTGAAAAAAAATATATAATTAAATTGTAGGAATTAAAAAAATTCTATATAAAAGGAAAGTGAGGATTAAAATGGAATTAACTACAACTTCCATTTTAACTCTAGTTATTGGATTAATAATTGGTGGTGCAATAGTATTTGTAATTAATTATATTATAAGTAAAAAACGCACTAATAAAGCTATTAAACTAATTGATGAAGCTAAAAAAGAAGCAGACAAACAAAAAAGAGATGCTCTTTTGGAACTTAAAGAAGAAAGTTTTAAATTAAAACAACAAACGGATGCTGAAATAAAAGAAAAAAAGGCAGAACTTAAAGAAACTGAAAATCGTTTAATTAGTAGAGAAAATAATCTTGATAAGAGAGAAGAAATGCTTCAGAAAAGAGATTCGTCTTTAGATGCAAAAGAAAACTCTCTAAATTTAAGAAATCAAACTATCCAAGAAAAAGAGGATAAAATGGATACTCTTTTAAAAGAGGAAATTGAAAAATTAGAAAAAATATCTGGCTTAAGTAAAGATAATGCTAGAAAACAAATTATGTCTAGAGTTGAGGCTGATATGAGTAAGGAAATTGCACAGTATATTTCCGAAGAAACTGCTAAAGCACAACTTGAGGCAAATGAAAAAGCAAAGCAATTAATTGTTGGTTCAATGGAAAGATATGCTGATGATGTTGTAGGTCTTCAGACAGTTAGTACAATTGAACTTCCTAATGATGAAATGAAAGGTCGTTTAATTGGCCGTGAAGGAAGAAACATTCGTACAATTGAATCAATTACAGGAGTTGATTTAATAATTGATGATACTCCGGAGGCAATTGTTATATCATCTTTTGATCCACTTCGTAGAGAGATTGCTAAAATTACTATTGAAACCCTTATTAAAGATGGTCGTATACATCCCGCAAGAATCGAGGAAGTATATGATAAAACTGTAAGAGATATTGATAGTAAAATCACTGAACTTGGTAATAAGACAATGAATGAACTTGGTCTTGCCAAGATGGATCCAGAACTTTTACATTTAATTGGTAAACTAAATTATCGTACAAGTTATGGACAAAATGCTTTAAAACACTCAATTGAGGTTGCCAATTTATGCGGCCTTATGGCATCAGAACTTGGTGAAAATATTTCACTTGCAAAAAGAGCCGGGCTTTTACACGATATTGGAAAAGCAATAGATTTCGAAGTTGAGGGTTCTCATGTTGAAATTGGTTATGATATTGCTAAAAAATATCATGAAAATGAAACTGTACTTGATGCAATAATTTCACATCACGGTGCTAAAGAAGCAAAAACAGTAATTGCAAATCTTGTCGCTGTAGCGGACACTTTAAGTGCTGCAAGACCTGGTGCAAGAAATGATTCAGTTGAAAATTACATTAAGAGACTTGAACAATTAGAAAGTATTGGAAACTCTTTCGAAGGTGTTGAAAAAACTTATGCAATGCAAGCAGGAAGAGAAGTTAGAGTTATGGTTAAACCTAACGAAGTTGATGATTTAACAAGTTTTAAAATTGCTAGAGATATGAAAGATAAAATTGAAAAAGAAATGCAATATCCTGGTACAATTAAAATTACTGTTATTAGAGAAACAAGAGCACAAGAAGAAGCAAAATAATTACTTCTTCTTTTTGAAAGGATATTATGGAAACACAAAAATCAATTGTTATTATGAATTTAAATGTATCTGATGCTATTATAAATCACGCATTTATGGATGAATTTCACGAATGTGGTGGTTATCTTTTAGGTAGTATGATAGAAAAGGACGGGCTTAAATATTTTTATGTTACACAAATGTATTATGAAAAGAATTTAGTGGGTTCAGAAAATGAATTTATGTTTCCACTTTTTTATGAGTCAAGAGCATTAAATTTTGCTAAATCTAAAAACCTCGATGTAATTGGTTGTTATCATTCACACGGACAGTATACTAGTGCATTTTCTGAAACTGATAGAAATGTATTAGAAAAACATTGGGCAAGTGATAAACTTTGTATGATATTTAGTCCGAAGTATTTTACTTTAAATTGTGAAACAGTTTTTAAAAGTAGAGAGGTGCAAAAACCCCAGGTATTAATAAAAGATGGAGCAAAGTATTTAACCTTTGATAGATTCTATAGTCAAAATGAACAATTAGAAAAATACCTATAAAAAAATTGCAATATTATTATTGCAGTTTTTTAATATATAGATTGATTAACTTCCATAATTACAGGTAATATAATTGGTCTTCTTCCTGTAAGTTCATTAATGTATGGAAGAACCTCTAAAATAATTTGATTTTTTAAATCAGTATAACTATAAATTGATTTTGCTAAATAGTTATTTGTAATATCAGAAATTTTATTTTCTATTTTATTAATTAGTTCGATGTTTTCATTTATTGTAACAAATCCACGTGCAGTAACATTTGGTTTAATTAATAATTTTCTTGTTAAAGTATTAATATTTAAAATGGTAATTAAAATACCATCATGACTCATAAGTTTTCTATCCTTTATAACGACAGAACCTACATCACCAACTCTTGAGCCATCAACATAAACATCACCAGATATAACATTACCATCTTTATATACTTTTCCATTAAGCATTTTCACAACATTACCATTTTCACAAATTATAGAATTTTCAACATCACACATTTTAGCGATTTCAGCATGTTTTTTAAGCATTCTATATTCACCGTGCATTGGCATAAAATATGCTGGTTTAATAATTCTAAGCATCCATTTAAGTTCCTCTTCTTTAGCGTGACCTGATGTATGAATATCACTAAATTCTGTATTAGTAAATACTCTTACACCTTTTAAATAAAGTTTATTAATAATTTTATTTATACTATTTGCATTACCAGGTATAGCACTTGATGAAAATATTACTAAATCATCATTTAATAGTGATATTTGTTTATGAACACCATTGGCAATTCTTGATAAAGCTGCAAGAGGTTCTCCTTGAGTACCAGTACATAATATACATACTTCATTTCTTTTTAAACTTTTTGCTTGATATGCATCAATAAATATACTTTTATCTTCGATAAGGCCATTATTACTTGCAAGTTCAATTGCATTTTCCATACTTCTTCCAAAGACAATAATTTTTCTTCCGTATTGCTTACAAGTTTCAACTATATGTTTAATTCTAAATATATTTGAGGCAAATGTTGCAATTATAACTCTTCCGTGATGTCTTGATATAATATCATTTAATGTTCCATCAACTGATGATTCACTTTTTGAATACCCTTCGGATAGAGCATTAGTTGAATCACTTAAAAGAAGTGTTACACCTTCAGCACCAATTTTAGCCATTTTATGAATATCTGCCATTGGTCCAATTGGGGTTAAATCAAATTTAAAATCTCCAGTTTCAAAAATCGTTCCATTTGGTGTATGAATACATATTGCAAAACTATCTGGTATTGAGTGAGTAGTATTAACAAATTCAATTTTAAAATATTTATACTCTAAAACTAAATCTTTATTTATTAGTTCAATATTCTTATAATTAATATTTCTTTCCTCAAGTTTTTTATTAATTAAATCTGTAGCAATTTTTGGAGCATAAATAACTGGAATATTTACACTTTGAAGTAAAAATGGAATCCCTCCAATATGATCTTCATGACCATGTGTTATTATTAATGCTTTAATTTTGCTTTCATTTTGTTTAAGATATGTATAATCTTGAATTACATAATCTATTCCAAGTAAGTCATCCTCAGGGAAAAGAACTCCACAATCTATTATAATTATTTCATCTTTATGAGTAATAACATACATGTTTTTTCCAACTTCTCCAAGGCCACCTAAAGCAACTATAGATGTTTCCTCTATTTCATTTTTCATATAAAATCCTTCTTTCTTATTTTTAAAAGTTTTTCAAAAACAAATAGATTATATCATATATTTTATGTTTTGTCTACAAATGAAAAAAAGTTATTTATCATCATCAATTGGTATAAATAACTCTCGTATATCAATATCTAAAACTTGGGCAAACTTCCAAAGTGTTCCTAAACTAAATGTTTGTAAATATTTATTACTTTCAATATTCATTATAAATCCTTCACTATAATTACAAAGTTCTGCAAATTTAGCTTGAGTAAGTCCTTTTTTCTTTCTAATAGCTTTTAGGTTGTGAGCAACTAAATAATAAATATAATTTTCATCATTTTTATTATGCAATATGCTCACCAGTCTTTCTAATATTATTTTCTCATTAATTAAGTAAAATTATACTCACTTGTTCGTTGAGGTTTATAGAAAAACATGCTAAAATTATATTGGATTATTTATTATAAATAATCACCTCTAAAAAAGTGTTCTTGACTGAACACTTTATTTTGATTAAAAAAAATAGATATTTCTATCTATTAATATTTATTCCGTACAAATACGTTGTATGTTTGAAACTTAAAAAATAATTCATAAACAATTAATCATATATGAGTATTCATTTTGCATCACGTTTATCATTACTTTTATAATGAGATAAATGAAAAAGACCTAGGGCTTCTAAAGTTTCTTAGGCACTTTTCATTATTATTATATGCTGTGAATTAATATTTATACAGTGTAATAGTTCTTATCGAATCCCATTACCTTTAATACTTCATCAATTTTTATTGAAGTCAAATTATTTTTCAGTACATCCAATTCACTTATAATCGATTTTTTCATTTCAATTATTTGCTCATTTTCTAACAATAACTCAAGCGATTTAATTATTATGAACATGTTTGTATGCAGTGCTTTAGAAGGCGATTTTTTTGTTTTATCTAATCTAATATAGAAAGTACTTCTATATGTATATAATCTATCATCGTGAGCTGCTATATTACGAACTGATGTTAAATTACCAAGAATATTTTTTAATATTCTATCATTTATATGAAATTGCTTACTTATTTCTTGTCTATCTTGTTGTTTCATTAAACCATAAAATTTACTAATAGTTCCAAGAGATAATATTTTAGTAACAACCCAAGGTGGAACAAATCCATACTTACTCATATAGTGAGTTATTGCATCATGTTTACCATTTCCTTTATCAATTTCATTTTTTATTTCTTCAATTAATTTTTCTATATGTTTCAAATTTGAATTATTACTTTTTAAATCAAAATTATTAATATTTAAATAATTTTCTAGACCATATTTTTCAGCAAATAAATTAGCAATTTTAGCTTTTATGATAGCCTCGATTTCAAGGATATATTTAAGCATTATTATTTTTAAGTTTTTATCAAACTTATACATTGCAAAAATTTCTTCGAACGAAGCGTTATTTTTATAGTTATTTCCAATTTTAAATATCAGCTTATAGGTATTTACTATTGAATAATATGAATACTTTCCAATTAGATATCTGAAATTATTATTATCTTTTACTAATAAACCTTTTGAATTAATTATTTCTAATAATTCATTTGTTGATTTAAATTCTTTAGCCATTTTTACCTCCTATAAAATGAAAAAGACCTAGGGCTTCTAAAGTTTCCTAGGCACATCTCAATAAGTAATATACACTATTTATTGGCAATATGCAATACTTTTTTAATAAAATTTATTTTCTGTGGTTGATTTTTAAAAAATGTGAAAGTATAAAAAAACTAACTCTTACTAGAATTAGTTATTTATTAAAGTCAAACATTAATGTTTGACATAAATTTATTTGGTAGCGGGGGAGGGACTCGAACCCCCAACATTTCGGGTATGAACCGAACTATCTAGCCAGTTGATATACCCCGCCAAAACATTTTGTTTCAACAAAACTAGATATATTATAACAATAATTAAATTAAAGTGCAATACTTTTCTTGTTTTATATTTACAAATATAGTATAATTACTATGAAGAGTAGGAGGGAATAACTTGGCTAGAAGAAGAAAAGTTAATATAGATACAAATCCATTACAATCAGTTACAATAGGAAGAACTGATACAAAAAAGTATGGTTGGATTGGAACACTTTTTTTGTTTATTGTTTTTATTGTGGTGATTTATTTCTTACCTGATATTCAAAAAGCATATCGTGATTATTTATATAATAAAGCTTTTACGAATAATTATGTAGTAAATAATAACACTACAAATGGTACTGAAAATGGAACTAACACCACAACAAATGTTACCGAAAATAGTAAAAATACTATTTATGCATTTACAAATAATGAAGTAAAGTTAACTGATGCTACTTTTACAAATATTAGTTTTGATGCAGGTACATTAAGTTTTTTAGTTAACAATAATGTTGATAAAGAACTTGATTTAACAAATGATTCATATTTTATAAGACTATATGATGATAATAATAATCAGCTTGCTGTAGTAAAAATAAATGGAATAATAGCTAATAAATCTAATAAGAATTTTTCATATCAGTTAAGTGTTACTCCAACAAAGTATAATATTGCTAAACTCGAGGAAAGTGATTATGATTTAATTAGCCTTGATGTTGATAGTGAAAATAAATCTGCGATGACTTGTAAAAATAATAATGGTGAATCAATTATATATTTTTTTGAAAATGATAAGTTATTTAAATATGAAGATACTATAATAGTTACTAATGATAATGTAAATTATGCTAACTTATTTAATGAATACAACTCTTTAGCAGCATCTTTTGAAGGTAAGTCAGGTGTTACTGCAACGGTAACTGAAATAACTAATGGATTTAGATATAGATTAACTATGGATTATAATGCTGGTGATACAAAAATAGATAATATTTATTACTATAGTAAAGGAGTAAGTCCAATTAAAATTAATTATGAAATGACCGCTGAATTCTTTACTTGTAGTTAGTAAGGAGAAAAATGAATTTTAATATTAAAGATTTTACAGGACCTTTAGATTTACTGCTTCATATGGTTAAAAAACATGAACTTGACATATATGAAATAGATTTAAAGATAATAATAGACGAATACATCAACTTTATAAACTCACTTGATAAAAATGATTTAGATAATAAAAGTGAGTATTTAGTTATGGCATCAGAACTAATACATTTAAAAAGTAAAATTATATTAGGTTTTGATGAAGAAGAAGACGATGATAATTATGAAATTAATAGTGAAGAAGACTTACGTAATAGATTAATTGAATATGAAAAATATCAAACTATTACTAATGATTTTCGTGAACTTGAAAAAAATAGACAAGATTATTTTACAAAGGTACCGGAAAGCTTAAAGGAATATGCCAATAATGAAACTTATTTAAGTGATGATGTTTCTTTAGAGGATCTTGTTAATGCAATGCTTGAAATATCTGAAAGATTAGAGTATAAAAAGCCAAGAAATACAAAAATTGCTAGAAAAGAAATTAGTGTTAAAGATAAAATTAATTATATAAAAGATATTTTGAGTAGAGAAAATAAGGTTGAGTTTACTAGGCTTTTTAATGAATGTACAAAAGAGGAAATTGTTGTTACTTTTTTAAGTATTTTAGAAATGAGTAAAGATAATTTGATAACCTTGTCACAAAACAAAAATTTTAGTAAAATATATGTTGAGGTATATAATGAATAAATTAGCAGTTTTAGAGGGAATACTATTTGTAGTCGGAGATGAAGGTATTACTTTAGAAAAAATTTGTGAAGTTTTAGAAATTGATGAAAAAGAAGCTAGAAAACTTTTAAATGATTTACAAAAAGAATATGAAAAAGCTGAAAGAGGCATTCGAATAAGTTATTTATCTAACTCTTTTAAATTAACGACTAAAAAAGAGCATATTGAGTATTATCAAAAACTAGTTAAGGATACTTCAGGAGCAGAGTCATTATCTCAGGCTGCACTTGAAACACTTGCAATTATTGCATATAATGAACCAATTACCAGAGCTGGTGTAGATAATTTAAGAGGAATTTCTTCATCATTTATGATAAAAAAATTAATGGCAAAAGACTTAATTAAAGTATGTGGAAAGTCTGATTTACCAGGCCATCCTAATTTATATAAAACAACAAGAGAATTTTTAGATTATTTTGGACTTGCATCATTAAGCGACTTACCTGAAATTAAATTTAATAAAGAAAATTCAAATGAAGAAGTAGACTTATATAAAAGTACCTATAAAGAAAACTAACAAGAAGGTGATAGTATGTGTGGAATCGTAGGATTCGTAAATAATAAAGAAAACAAAGAGAAAATAATTAAAGATATGTCAAAAAAAATTGAGCATCGTGGTCCAGATGGTGAAGGCTTTTATATTGATGATAATTGTGCACTTGCTCATCGTAGACTTGCAATAATTGATTTAAATACTGGTGCTCAACCAATATATAATGAAGATAAAAGTAAAGTTATTATTTATAATGGAGAAGTTTATAACTTTAAGGAATTAAAAGAGGCCTTATTAAAAAAGAAACATGTTTTTAAAACTAAAACTGATACTGAAGTAATACTTCATGGTTATGAACAGTGGGGTGAAAAACTTCCTAGTCATTTAAGAGGTATGTTTTCTTTTGCAATATGGGATAAAAATAAAAATGAACTATTTATGGCAAGAGATGGTTTTGGTATTAAACCACTTTATTATGCAAAATTTAATGATACATTTATGTTTGCTTCAGAACCAAAAGCATTTTTAGCACATCCAGATTTTGAAAAGAAACTAAATACAGATATATTGTCAGCATATTTATGTTTTAACTCTGTTCCAACATCAGAAACCTTTTTCAAAGGGGTATATAGACTTGACCCAGGAAGTTATTTAATTTATAAAGATGGTAAGATTAAAACAAATAGTTTCTTTAAACTTGAATTTAAAGAAAAAAATGATGATATGGACAAAATTGTTGATAATATTGATAAAGCAATGAAAAATTCAGTTGAATATCATCAAATAAGTGATGTTGAAGTTGGTTCATTTTTATCAAGTGGAATAGATTCTTCGTATATAGTTTCACTTGCAAAACCAGATAAAACTTTCACTGTTGGATATGATAATCCAAAATTTGATGAAATTAGCTATGCAAAAGATTTATCTGATAAGTTAGGTATTGAAAATTATTCAAAGAAAATTACTATGGATGAATATATAGAATCTTTTCCTAAAATTATGTATTATATGGATGAACCTTTAGCGGATCCATCAGCAATTGCTTTATATTTTGTGTCAGAAATTGCTTCAAAAGAGGTAAAAGTTGTTCTTTCTGGAGAAGGTGCAGATGAATTTTTTGCAGGTTATAACTCTTACCAAGAGGAACTTACTATGCAAGGATATATGAAATTGCCTTATTTTCTAAGACATATTGTCTCAAATATTGTAAGTATTTTTCCAGATATAAGAGGATTTAATTTTCTTTATCGAAGAGGACAAAAGTTAGAAAACTACAATATTGGTTTAGGAAGAGTATTTCGTGATAAAGAAGCACAAAGTATTGTTAAAATTCCAAATCAAATAAATACAAAAGATATCGTAAAGGATGTTTATGATAGATATAAAGATAATTCTACATTAATTCAAAGACAAATGATTGATTATTATTATTGGTTAGTAAATGATTTTTTACACGCAGTAGATAGAAATACAATGATGTTTGGCCTTGAGGCAAGAACTCCATTTCTAGATAATAAAGTTTATGAAGTTGCAAAATCTTTACCTACTTATGCAAAAATAAATAAAGAAACTACAAAGGTTGCTCTTAGAAAGGCCGCTTCGAAGGTAATACCTAATGAAGCATATAAAAAGAAAAAACTTGGGTTTCCTGTTCCTTTGAGAGAGTGGATTAAAACTGATAAGTTATATAATATAATTAAGGAAAAATTTAATGGCGAAAGTGCAAAATTATTCTTTGATACAAAAAAAATTAACAAACTTCTCGAAGAACATAAAAATGGTAAAAGGGATTCATATAAAAAGGTTTGGACAATATACACATTTTTAGTGTGGTACGACATATATTTTAATGAAATATAGAAAGGATTAACTATGATAAATATTAAAACTGATTCAAGAAAAGTTAAAAAAGGTGATACTTTTGTTGCTATAAAGGGAAATACTGTTGATGGACACGATTATATTGAAAAAGCTATTGAAAATGGTGCATCAAAAATAGTATGTGAACATGGTAGTTATAACGCTGAAACAATTATTGTTCCTGATACAAAAGAGTATTTACAAAAATATATTGTTGATAATTATAAGGATATTGTTAATAAACTTGATATTATTGGTGTAACTGGTACAAATGGTAAAACAACTACCTGTTTTCTAACTTATCAAATGCTTAATAAACTTGGAATTAAAACTGCTTATATTGGCACAATTGGTTTTTATGTAGAGAATGAAGTATATGAACTACCTAATACGACTCCTGAGATAACCGAGATTTATTCAATGCTAACTACTGCTCTTGAAAAGGGTTGCAAAGCTGTTGTAATGGAGGTTTCATCACATGCTTTATCTTTTAAAAGAGTCGAGGGTTTATCTTTTACTATTGAGGCATTTACAAATCTTACCGAGGATCATTTAGATTATCATAAAACAATGGAAAATTATTTAAAAGCAAAACTTTTAATTTTAGATTACCTAAAGGACACTGGTACAATTATTGTTAATAATGATGATGAATATGGTAAGTATTTTGAAAAGAAAAAATATAAAACAATTGGATTTACTAAATCTGATTATGAAGTAATAAGTTATGAAAGTACTGATAACGGCACAATAATTAATTTTAAATATCATGAAAAAAATTTAAGTGTTACAACTAATTTAAGGGGTAAATTTAATGTTTATAACTATATGACGGCACTAGCCATAATTAATACTTATGGAATAGATATTCAAAAAATATTTGATATAACTAAAGATGTTTTTCCTCCAAAGGGAAGATGTGAACAAATTAAAGTACGTGATGCTGAAGCAGTTATTGATTATGCCCATACACCAGATGCTGTTGAAAAAATAATTAATTCTTTTTTAGAAAATAAAAAAGGCAAAATAATCACTATAGTTGGTTGTGGTGGAGATAGAGATCCTAAAAAAAGACCAATTATGGGAAATGTTGCTACCCAAAAAAGTGATTATGTAATATTTACTAATGATAATCCTCGTACTGAAGACCCTAAAATAATTATGGATAATATAATAAGTGGTGTTCATAAAGATAACTATGAAATAATCTTTGATAGAAAAGAAGCTATTAATAAAGGATTAGAAATGCTTAACAAAAATGATACTTTATTAATTCTTGGTAAAGGACATGAAGATTATCAAATTATAGGACATGAAAAACATCACCTAGATGATAAAGAAATTGTTTTAGACTATTTGAAAAAATAATAATTAAATGATATAATGTATTTGTTTGTTGCTTGTATGGCGGAATTGGTAGACGCGATAGACTCAAAATCTATTTTTCCAAAAGAAAGTATCGGTTCGACCCCGATTACAAGCACCAGATTGATACTTAACTTGAACTTTTTAGTTCGAGTTTTATTGTGCTTAAATTTTTTATTTGTTTTATAAAAAATTATGGTATAATATCTCATAAAAAGGAGGCATTTTTATGATTGATTCAGATTATCAGACAAATGTAGAATTATTAGCGGCTCAAAAGGAACTGGGAATAGAAACTTTTAATGCATATTTTCGTGAAGTTTTTGGCATTCCTTGTTTAGATTTTGTTAATTCAATAGTAATAAATTTACCGGAACCTTGTTATGCCAATTGTGAATATTGCATTGATACATATCTTAGAAAAAATTCAATAGATAATGCAAATTTTCTGAAAATATGCGAAAAAGTATTAAGAGAGTTTCCTCATATAAAGAATGTTGCTATTACTGGTGGGACACTTAATTCTGAAGATTTTAATAATTTAATAGATTTAATAAAAGCTTATTTTCCCAATTCATATATAAACTGGAATACTAATGGTGTTGCCCTTAATGAAGAATATTTGAGCGGAATAAACAAAATTAATCATATAAATTTACATCGCAATTCTGTTAACGAAGAAATAAACAAAAAAATATTTAAAGCTTCAAAACCAATTTTGACTATTGAACAGGCTAAAATTCTTTTTGGAGAAAAACTGTGCTTAAGAGTTACAATTGATGAAACATTCGAAATTGATGAATATTCTAAGTTGGGAATTCCACTATATTTAAATCGACTTTTACCTGGTTCTAAAGAAACAGATGATGTATTTAATTACACACTAAAAAAACTAAATATATCAAACGAAACTGATATAAGAAGACGAAATGTATACTTAAATGCTACTTATCAAGGTGTTCCAGTACGTATTTGTGTAGGTGATAAACTTGCAACTCATATTCCAAATCGTAGACCAACATATCTTAATGTGGCAATAATTCATAGAAGTGGAATTGTGTGTGGTTCTTGGTTTGAGGATGATAAACTTATTTATAATCCAAGTACTCAGTTAGAAAATAATAAAAACAATGTACAAAAACTTTCATTAACAAAAAGTATTAAATAATTGGAAAAAGAAAAAATTTTGAAGAATTAATTGTAAATTCTAAAAGAAATGATCTAATATCTTTAGAAGACCTTTAAGATGTATCGAACCAAGCATTATATGTGCGAATGTTCTAACCGTATGTTAAGTACGGGATCCCTTAGGCAGAAAAGTAATCCGTAAGGGTTATTTTTTCTATTACTATGTTGTTTCAATTATTATATATCATAAATAAAACTACTTTCAAATTAAACTGAAAGTAGTTTTATTTTGTATAAGTAATTTTAAACTTGCAATTAATTTTCCTTTCTAATTAAGTCAAAATAAATATGATTAAAGTTGCTTTAAAATTTATTTATTATATAATGTTTCAATTATTTTATTAACAGTTTCTTTATCAGCTTCACATAACGAATAATATTTAGCAATTATGTCATTGCTATTAACCAATCCTTCAACACTTGTTCCAAGTGCTTTTGCGATTCTAAATGCTACAGGCAATGAGGGAATACGAGTATTGCTTTCATAGTATGTTATACTTTGTTGAGAAACTCCTACCATTAAACTTAATTTAACTTGTGTTATCTTTTTACTTTCTCTTAAAACTTGCATACTTTTAAAATCTAGTTTTTCATCATTTATCATAAATACCACCTTTAGTTATATTATGGAACAAAAAATTTAACATAACTTTTACTTAAAGTGGTAATTTTATGTTTGAAATTTATATTTTAAATGTTATAATGATATTGAAAGGAGTTTGATTATGAGAAATAGTGAATATTTAAGCGAAGAGAAGTATAAAAAGGTAAAAAGAAATATTACAATTATTGCTACAATTATTTTAGTCGCGGGTATTTTAGGTAGTGGGTATTTATTTGCTAAAGCATTTATGAAATCAAAATCTAATACAAATAATACTGAATTTACAGAGCAAACAAAACAAGAAAGAATAAATAGTTTAAATTCTCAAATCGATGAAGAAAAAACTATTCTTGAAACTAAAAAAGAAGAATTGAAAGCAAAAGGACTTAAAGATAGTCCAGATTACCAAAGTGGTGAAGCATATGATTTATATATAATTATTAATGCACTTGATCCAAGTTTTCCTCATTGTGATTTTGATGAATATAAAACAAATGCAATAACCTCTAAATACTGTACTTTAAAAGAAGAATTAAAAAATGTTGAAGAGCAAAAAGATAATGATAAAACTTCAAATTTAATATTTAATACATTTGAATTTATGCCTGCAGTTATGATTTTATTGATTACTTTAGGAATATCTATTAATTTATTCTATATAGCAAATAAAAGAAAAATAACAGCATTTCATGCACAACAGGTTATGCCTATTGCAGACGAAATGATAGATAAAGCAACTCCAACAATAGCTAAAAGTGTTGGTAAAATAGCAGAATCTATTAAAGATAGTATAAATAATGAAGATATTAAGAAATAATTTATTTTAAAACAATCTAGGACTATATGTCCTTTTTTTTAATATAAAATTATGTTAAAATATTTACGGAGAGATTATGGATAAAATTATAAAAAATATTCTAAAAAAAATTGAAAGTGAAGGATATGAAGCCTATATAGTAGGTGGTTTTGTTCGTGATTATTTACTTAAAAAAAACTCTTATGATGTTGATATATGTACAAATGCTAAACCTAAAGATTTAATTCATTTATTTAATGTGAAACAAAATCTTAATAATTATGGTGGACTTAATATGAAAATTAAAAAATACAACATTGATATAACAACATATAGAAAAGAAAAAAAATATGATAATAGAAAGCCTATTGAAATAGAATATGTTAGTAATTTACTCGAGGACATTAATCGAAGAGATTTTACTATAAATTCAATATGTTTAGATAAAAATGATAAAATATTAGATTTATTAAATGGCAAGGAAGACCTAAAGAAAGGTATTATAAGATCACTTGGTAATGCTAATGATAAATTTACTGAAGATCCCCTTAGAATGCTTAGGGCAATAAGATTTGCAAGTATATTAGATTTTGATATCGAAGAAAATACTTATAATGCAATTCTAAATAATCATGAAAAAGTTAGTACTTTAAGCCCTAAAAGAATTAAAGATGAATTAATTAAAATATTATCAAATAAAAATTTTAAAAAAGGTTTAAATCTTTTAGATAATACAAAAATAAGTGAAGTCATAGGACTTAAATATAATGAAGATATAACTTTTACTGTGGATATTTTAGGTATGCTTTCGCAAATAGAGATAAAACAAATTGAATATACTAAAGAGGAAAAAGATAATATTGCTAAGATAAAGGAAATAATAAATCAAAATAGAATTAATAACTTTACATTATTTAATTATGGATTATATCTTTCTTATGTAGCCGGAGATGTTTTACATATAAATAAACAAACTATCAACAAAATTTATAAAAGTCTTCCTATAAAAAGTATGAAAGATATTGATATAACTGGTAAAGAAGTAATGATGCTTTTAAATCTTGAACCCTCAAAAAAGGTTAGTGAAATAATAAATGATGTTAAAATTGAAATTTTAAAAAAGAATTTAAAAAATAAGAAAAATGAAATTAAAAAATATATATTAGGTAGGTACAAAAATGAATAAAGACAACAAAAAATTTATAATTGAAACCCTTTTTCTAAAGGAAGCATTAAAATATAATTTAACTTTAAAAGAGTTTATTGTATTAATGTACTTTGATAATGATTATGATTTAACTTTTGATGTAAAAAAAATATCTAAAGCAACTTGTTTATCTGAAAATGATACTTTAATAGCCTTTAATAGTTTACTTACAAAAAAATTAATTAAATTAAATCAAATTAAAAATGAAGGTGGAAAAGTTATTGATAAAGTATCATTAGAAAATTTTTATAATAATTTAAAAGAAACTATTGATTTAGAAAAAGAGGAAAAGAATGAAAATAGTATTTTCTTTAAATTTCAAGAAAAGTTTGGTAAAGGTTTATCAGGGATGGACTATGAAATAATTAATGCTTGGCTTTCAAAAGGTTTTAGTGAATCTCTTATTCTCGAAGCTTTAGATGAAGCAATTAAAAATGATGCCCCATCACTTAGATATATAGATAAAATATTATTTGAATGGAATAAAAAGGGATATAAGGGTAAGGAAGAATTAGAAAAAGTATTTAAAAATGAAAATAAAATAAATAAGGAAGCAAAAAACTTTGAAACAAGTGTTTTTGAATATAATTGGTTAGATGATGATAACTAATTTAAGAGAAAATTTAGATTATTATATACCTAATCCTAAGTGTGAACTAGATTATAATAAAGATTATGAACTTTTAATATCTGTGATGCTTTCTGCTCAAACAACTGATAAAAGAGTTAATGAAGTAACTAAAGAGTTATATAAATATAATTTAAATGAAATAGCTTCTTTAGATGTAAAAATAATCGAAGATATTATTAAACCTTTAGGTTCTTATCATAAGAAAGCATTATACATTAAAGAAATTAGTAACATTTTATTAACAAAATATAATGGAATAGTTCCAAGTAATAGAAAAGAGTTAGAACAAATGCCAGGTGTAGGTAGAAAGACTACGAATGTTGTTTTATCAGAACTATTTGATATTCCTACAATGGCGGTAGATACTCATGTAGAAAGAGTTTCAAAAAGACTTGGACTAGCCAGTAAAAATGATGATGTTTTAAAAATAGAGAAAAAGTTATCTAAAATATTTGATAAAAGCGAATATAATAAAATTAATCATCAATTACTTTTATTTGGTAGATATTATTGTAAAGCAAAAAATCCATTATGTGACAGTTGTAAAATGGATTGCAAATATAAAAAAACAAGGAAAATTTAATCCTTGTTTTTAGTTTAATCCAGTATCTTTATTTTTATCTTTATTTTTATCTTTATCCTTATCTTTATCTTTATCTTTATCTTTATCCTTATCTTTATCTTTATCTTTATCTTTATCTTTATCTGGGTTAATTATATCATCAATAGTTGTATCAGTTTTTGTATTAACATTAATAATTAAGCCATCTGATTGATTTGCCTTAAAGATTGAATAACTTGATTTAATAATAAATTTATATGATTTTCCACCTTCGATAGTTTGTTTATAACTTGTTCCTTCAGTGAAGGTTAATTCTTTTAAAGAACCATCTTCATTTTGCATATAAACCTCATAACCTTGTTTACCAATATAATTATTATTATATTCAATTCTTTTTTCATAGTATTTTGTAGCAAATGCAGCATAATTATCGTTAAAATAATTTTGTAAATATGTACTATTTATTGCATCTGGTGTTTTAATACCTGTCCAAGAAAGTGTTACCTCATTACCATTATAACTTGCTTTTCCTCCTGTAGGAGATTCAAGTTTTTGGTATCTTGTTGATGTTTCAGTAGGTTCTGTTCCCTCCTTAAATAGTTCAGTCATTCTCATATCTTCAGGAGTATATTCACTTGCTAACATTAAAGGTACTGTTTCTTTTTCAACTTCAACACTTATTACACCCGAAGGCCTTTTAAATGTTTTATTCGTGCTATAAATATTTCTTGCAAGAGCTTCCATTATTCTACTTCTTGCAGTCCATCCAGTATTAGTATTCATATAATAATCAGTTCTATGTCTATCATATCCATACCATAAAGCAATTGAATATTCTGGATTATATGTAATGTTCCAAGAGTCTGGAATTAAATCTGCAGGTAAATTTTGTGCTTTTTGTGTTGCTGTATCAAGGTTTGTTGTACCTGTTTTACCAGCAACTTCAGTACCACTTATTTTTATTGAACCAGACCAACTATCTCTAACTGTGTCTACTAAAACATTAGTAATCATATATGATGTTTCTTCACTAATAACTTTTTCTTTTGTATATTTATTTTCATATGTTGTTCCATCTTCGAAAATAACTTTTGTAAATGAATAAGGTTTAATGTAATAACCACCTCTGCCAAATACAGCATAAGCAGCACTCATTTCAAGTGGGTTAGTACCATTGAAACCACCAATTGAGGCAGATTCATATAATGCAGAACCATAATTAATTCCTACGCTATGAACAAAATTTTCAATTAAACTTTGATCTTTAGCAGCTACTTTTTGAAATGCTTGTAAGGCAGTTACGTTTCTTGAACCAATAAGCCCTTTTCTTAATGTAATCATACCTTGATATTTTCTATCGGCATCATTAATTGATTGACCTGTTGAATATGCATAAGGTTCATCGAAGAAATAATCTCCTGGAGAACCATTTAGATATTCAATATAAGGTGCATAATCAAATAATGGTTTTGCAGTAGAACCCGGTTGACGATTAATATCAGTTGCACGATTTAATCCTCTTGCACCATATTTTCTACCTCCAGAAAGAGCAATTATCGAACCATCCTCGATTGATGTAATTGCAGTTCCTTCTTGGTCATAATCATTATAGTATTTAAATAATTCACCTTTTTCAAGTTTAACAAGAACATCTTGTACTTTTAAATCAAATGTAGTATAAATTTTCATAGGTACTTGTCTAGCATCTTTTTTAGTTTTTTCATACACTTCATCAATTACATGGTCAATTATTGCTTGATAATCGTTAGTAGATACAGCATCACTATCATCTGCAACCATACTTTCAATTGGTATTTCAAGTACAGCATTCATTTCTTCTTCAGTAATATATCCATGATTAACCATTAATTTTAAAACTATTTTTTGTCTATTTCGACAACCAACAGGGTTATTGTATGGATTATATAATCTTGGATTTTGATACATTCCAACAATTAATGATGCCTCAGCAAGGTTTAAATCTCTAACACTTTTACCAAAAAAATGTTGACTTGCTTGCTCTATTCCATAGATACCTGTAGTATTAATACTTCTTCCGTTAGCATACCATAATGAGTTTGAATAAAATTCTAGTATTTCTTCTTTAGTATATGAACTTTCTATTTTAAATACAGCCATATATATATCGGTAAATTTACGAACAATACCCGCTATACCTTCGGATGCTCCATTTGTATAAGTCTTTTTAACAAGTTGCATTGTAATAGTTGAAGCACCACCCGCTTTTGAGGAAACGAGCTGTCCTACTGATGCTTTTAAAAATCTGGCAATATCAAGACCATTATGTTGGAAAAATCTTGAGTCTTCAGTAGCTATTAAAGCATCTATATATACCTGAGGAAGATCTTTATATTCAATAAGTTCACGGTCTTCTTGTCCAACTCTTGCAAATTCAATTCCATTTTTATCATAAATAACAGTGGCTTCCTTTTTATATAGTTTATCTTTTTCAAAGTTTGGAGCACTAATTATAATATAAAGTACAAATATTAAAACAGCACTTGCACAAAATATTAAAAAACTAAATATTATTTCCCAAATAAATCCTTTTTTTCCTTTTCTTTTTATTTCATTATTAATTTTTGTTTTTACATTACTATTAAAATTCTTTAATTTTCTTTGAATTTTTAATTTTCTCATACATTCTCCTTTATCATTAAATCAACGGCTTTTATATAATCTATTCCTTTTAAATAATTATAATCAAGTTTATAACCATTTTCTTTTATAAAATCATAGGGAATACTTTTTCTTTCTTTTTTATCAATAAAATTAAATATCTTTTTTGCTGGTAAAGCATAATATTCACTATTAATTGCAATAAGTAAAAAGCATATTCCTTTGTGTTTTACAATATTTTTCATATGTTTAATTTGATGCTCTGCTATATTATTAAGTGGTAAAAAATTTTTATTAGTATTTTTAGCATCAAATTCTATGTAGTAACCTTTATAAACTCCATTATAATCTAAGGTAGATTGAGTTAAATAAAAGGCATCAGTTATTCTTTTGTTATCATAATTATATTTTACTACTTGAATAGGTGTAGGTTTTTTATAGATTACTGCAATATCCTTTTCTAAGTAGTACTCGTTGGTTTGGTTAATAAAATTTTCTAAATCCATACCACGGTTGCCATAATTAATTTGTTTTTTATAGGTCTTTTTAATTGTCCCTGGATAATTCATTTATATTCACCATTTTAATTATAGCATACTTTTTTTATAAAATAAATGACATGTTTTGTCGAAGTTGTTGATAACATTTTTCTTTTATCATATTATAATAATGGTGATACTAATGGATATAGATTTTATTATAAGTAAATTAATTGATGATACTAATTATGCTAAACTTTTGATAAAATATGAAAGCCTTACGGATATTGACAAATAAGTAATAAATTTGCTATAATTTTTATGTTGGAAGGTGTAAAAATGTATAATGAAAAGATTTATTTAACACCAGGGGAGATACTAGAGCATGATTTCAAAATTGATGCAAGAGGATATAGGCCTCAAGAGGTTGATAAATATCTTGATATGATCATAAGAGATTATACTGAGTATAATAATATTATTAAGAATCTTAAAGGTCAAATTAATGATTTAACATCTGATAATTATACACTTAAACAAGAAATTCGTGCGTTAAAAGAAAAACTTGAAACGCAAGAAGATAGTTCTAACAAACAAGTTACTAACATTGATTTATTAAAAAGAATAAGTAACTTAGAAAAAATTGTTTATGGAAGAAATGAATAATATCTTTAGACAAACGCTGTAAGACTTTTAGTTTTATTGAGGAAAGTCCATGCTCACTTATCCTGTGATGGATAATATGTTCGTGCTTAAGGAATAAATAACTTAAGGTAGCATATGCTAACGGCTCCGAAAATTTCTGAAAATGAAATGATTAGGTATAAAAGTGCCAAAGAGACGAGTCTTTTAGAAATAAAAGAAGTGGAACGTGGTAAACCCCGCGAGTGAGAAACCCAAATTTTGGTAGGGGAGCTGGTCAAGGGAAAACGAACCTAAGACTGGATGTACTTTGTACATAGATAAATGTTTGTCACCAGTAATGGTACAGAACATGGCTTATTAAGATATTATTTTTATTTTTTAATTAAGGAGAGATTTAGTTTGAAAGATATTGGAAGTCTTTTTCTAGATACTAGAGAGGCTGCTGGTCTTTCCCTTGAGGAAGTAAGTAGTGATCTTAATCTTGAAAAAGTAATTCTTGAAAATATCGAAGATGGTAAAACTGGTGCATTTCAAGACATATTTGCATTAAAAAAATATATTAGTAATTATGCTAAATATTTGGGACTTGATGCTGATAAAATAGTAGATGAGTTTAATGAATATGTTTTTGAAACAACATCAAAAATACCTGTAAAAGATATTGAAAAGGAAATCGAGGAAAATACTAAAGGTAATGAAGAAAAAGTATTTTCACCATATACAAGACATGAAAAGAAACCAAATAATGTTTTATATGTACTTGTATATGTATTAATTGTTATTTTAGCAGTTTTTGCAGTTTTCTGGGCTGTAAAACAAATTACTGTTAACACTAGAGTTGCTAGTGAGATAAGTTATAAGGAGTAGGAAATGAATTTACCAAATAAACTTACAATTTCAAGAATTGTTTTAGCATTTATTATACTTATTATGTTATGTATACCATGGCATGCTTTAGGCTTTTCATGGCCAGTATATTTATATCATGGAGTTACATTTAATTTAAAATATATTATTGCAGGAACTTTATTTTTAATTGCTTCACTTACAGATAAACTTGATGGACATATAGCAAGAAAATATAATATGGTTACTGATTTTGGTAAGATGGCTGATGCTATTGCTGATAAAATCTTAGTAAATGGTGTACTTATTATTCTTGCATATGATAGAGTGATTCCTTTGGTAGTACCAGTTGTTATTATTACTCGTGATATTATTACTGATACTTGTAAAATGATTTCTGGAAATAAAGGTAAAGTAGTAGCGGCTTCCTCAATGGGAAAAATTAAAACTGCCTTTATGATGGTTGGATTAACACTAACTTTCTTTAGTAATTTTCCTTGTGAGTTTTTTCACTTCCCACTTGCAAAAATATGCTTAATTGTAGCAACAATATTCAGTGTAATAAGTGGATGTCAATATTATTATAATACTAGAGAATTTGTTATTCCTAAAAATGATAAAAAATCAAAATAATGGTGCAAGGCATCATTTTTTTATGCTTTGATATATATAAAAAGCCCATACATGTATAATTTTTTCGAATAGTATAATGTAAAAGGAGGAATTACCTATTATGAATTGTGATAAAAGACCTGCTATGGAAGATATGGGTAAAGTAGAAAATATGATGGGATGTACGTGTGAACCAGTTTATGAGTGCCCAGAGGAAAGGGTGTGTCATAGATATATTTGCTATGAAGTACCTCATATTAAACCTTGCAATACTAGAATAATTAATCATCATATTTATAAACATACTTTTACTCCATGTAATACGTGTTGTGAAGAAAATGTTGTAGAAAATATTTATGATAGAAGATGCTAATTAAAATCTCGAAAGAGATTTTTTTGTTTGACAGTTTTTATATAAAAATAGTTATTTATTGGCATAAGTTAGGTAAATATTAATTTTAAAAAAATGCGTAAGTTTTGAATTGCATTATAATAATTTGTATTGTATACTAAGGTTATACATGAACCTTTATACAGAACATTATTTTTGAAAGGATTATATATGGATTATGAAGTAATTTTAAATGAACTTAAAAATAATTTATCTTTAGAACATCCTAGAAATATTGGCCAAGAAAATTTAGATAAATTAATTGATTATGCGATAAAAAATTGTAGTAAAGAAATAGTATGGCGAATTGCTTTAAGTTATAGTGACTTTGATTTAGATTTTACTAAAATTGTATTATATTTTATTAAAGTAAAAGATTCATTTTACATTGCTGAAACCATAAGTGCAGTCGATTGCAATAAAATTAATATAAAATTGGTTAAAGAAAAATTATTGGAAAGAAATGACAAAGATTTTATAAAAAAAGTTGTTGATAATATAAAAACTTATTGTGATGTTGATAGTAATAAAGAGTTAAAAAGCATAATTGAAGATTTCTATAGTAATTAAATGTATTTAATATTTAGTTACCACTCAAACATAAAAAGGACATAACTTAACTAAATTACAAAGATTTGAAAATCTCGAAAGAGATTTTTTTGCTTGACAGTTTTTATATAGAAATAGTTATTTTTTGGCATAAGTTAGGCAAAAATTATATTTTGAAAAATGCGTAAGTTTTTAATTGCATTATAATAATTAGTATTGTATACTAAGGTTATACATGAACTTTTATGCAGAGTATTATCTTTGAAAGGATTATATATGGATTTTGAAATTATTTTAAATGAGCTTAAAAGTTGTTTATCTTTAGAGCATCCTAAAAATATAGGACAAGAAAATTTAGATAAATTAATTGATTATGCAATTAAAAATGGTAATGGGGAAATTATATGGAGAATTGCTTTAAGTTTTGCTAATTTTGATTTGGATTTTACTAAAGTTATGTTATATTTTATTGAGGTAAAAGATGAGTTTTATGTAATAGAAACATTATATGCGGTAGGAGATGATAAGATAGATTTAAAATTATCTAAGAAAAAAGTATTAGAAACTAATGATAATGATTTTATAGGAAAAGTTATTGAAGATGTCAAATTATATTATGGTGTTAAAAGTAATAAAGATTTAAATAAAATTATTGAAGGAGGAAGTAATGATTAAATCTAAAGGATGGAATTGGAAAATGGTAGAGGACGATTCAAACTGTGTATGGAAAATACCAAGTATTGAGTCATATTATTTACTTGATAGGTGGAAAGGACTAGGCTTTAAATCTTTTCTAGATTTAGGTTGTGGGTTAGGAAGACATACTGTATTATTTGCAAGTAATGACTTTGAAACTTATGGCTTTGATATTAGTGAAGATGGTTTAAAAAAGCTAAAGAATGGTTAGATTCTCTTTATCTAAAAGCAGATTTAAAAAAAGGTGATATGATTCATTTACCATATAAAGATAATAGTTTTGACTGTATATTATGTAGAAATGTTATATCACATCAAGATACCGAAGGAGTTAAACAAATAATTAAAGAACTTTATAGAGTTTTAAAGGATAATGGAGAATGCTATTTAACGCTTGGTTCTAAATCTACATGGGGATTTAAACAAACTTCTTGGCCTTTAGTAGATGAAAATACAAGACTTAGAATGGAAGAAGGTCCTGAGTATAAAACACCACATTTTTATGCAGATTATGATTTAATAAAAGTTTTATTCAAAGATTTTAAAATTGAATTTATTAATCATATCGAAGATTTTTATGAATCAAATGGTAAAACATATTCATCTTTTCATTACCATTTATTAATAAAGAAAGTTAAATAAAGCTAAATGTTAAGAAACATTTAGTTTTTTTAATAGTGAAAATATAGTATAATAGGATTAGCGAAAGGTAGTGTTGTATGAGTAAAGATATAAATGTAGTAGGGGCTTTAATTTTTAAGGATAATAAAGTATTAATTGCTAAAAGATCTACGGATAAAGATGCAAAAGGTAAATGGGAATTTCCTGGTGGTAAAGTCGAAGAAAATGAAGATGAGAAAATAGCTATAGAAAGAGAAATTTATGAAGAATTTGATGTAAAAGTTAAAGCAAAAGATTTTATATCACAAAGCATGTTTAATTATCCACATGGTAATGTAATACTTAAATTATATGAATGTGAATATATTGATGGTAACTTTAAACTTCATGCACACTCAGAATATGCTTGGGTAAAAATAAATGATTTATTAAATTATGATTTAGCTCCTGCAGATATACCTCTTGCAAAAGATGTTATGGAAAGATATAAGTAATTTAATATGAGGTTTGTGAAGTGAAAAATATAAAGATTTTATTATTAATTATTTTATTAATGCCTATTGGCGTTTATGCTCAAAGAGGTTGTTGTGCTCATCATGGAGGCGAAGCTGGTTGCTCTTCAGATGGAAGAAAGATATGTGCTGATGGTACTATAAGTCCAACATGTACTTGTACACCAGAAAAGGTTGATGTTTATGGTTGTACGGATTCAAGTGCAAGTAATTATAATCCGAATGCAACAATAAATAATGGAACGTGTGTATATGATATTCTTGGTTGTATGGATAAGGAAGCTAAAAACTATAATGAAAATGCAACAAAAGATGATAACTCTTGTGAATACTATATTTTGGGTTGTACAGATAGTAACTCAAAGAATTATAACAAAGATGCTGATAAAGATGATGGCTCTTGCAAATATGATATAAAAGGATGTATGGATAGTTCAGCAGAAAATTATAACAAAAATGCCACAGTAGACGATGGGTCATGTAGTTATCCTTCAGAAACTGAAACTTCAAACGGAGAAATAATCGGAGGTCTTTTAACCGTTGGGCTTGCAGTGGGTGGTTATCAAGCTATAAAGAAGTACAAAAAGAAATAAAAGGAAAAAGTATTATGAAATTTGTAATAGATGAAAATACTGAATTTAGTAATAAAATATTGTTATATTTAAGTATTTATAGAGTTTTGAATAAAATAGCAACAATACTATTATGTTTAATTATCTTTTGTAATTTTAATAATATTTTTTGTTTATTATTCTTAGTTGGATTAATAATTAAAATTATTTTGTTAGCTTTTAAAATTAAAATTATAATAAATTATGATGATCAAGTTTTAAAAAAATTTGAAAGTGATTGTGCTTATTTCAAAGGTATATCAAAAATTGAAATAAACAACCAAAATTATTTATTCTCAGTAAAAAAGCATAAACCATATTATATTAATTTTAATTTATCAATTTATGAAATAAAATTAAATGGCTGTTGTATGTATTGTTTACCTAAAGGATTATTATTTTTTTCAAAAGAAGCTGTTGATTATATTAGTTTCAAAAATTTAAAAATCAATTACGATAAAAATTTAAAATGTATAATTATAAATAAAATAATTGTTTTAGAAAATATAGTTTTGTATTTAACAAATGAAACGTTTGATATATTTTTAAAGTACTTTGATAATGCAAAAGAAACGTTTGATATAAATCAAAAGGATTTTGATAGTACAAATAAAAAATTGGAAAAAAGTGACATCATTATTAAAAGCATTGAGGATTTGAAACTAAATAATAATAATATATTGACAGATGATGTTGTTGCTAATGAAACTATTAAAAGTAATGAATATAAGTATCCAACACTAGATTTAATTAAAAATAAAAAATCTACAATAAAAAAATATATTCGAAAAATAAATAATAATAATTCTAGTATTATGATTCCTATTGGAGAATATAGTAAAAAATTAATTTTAGAAAATATTGAGGATGTTTTATATTATTCAATTTATGGAAAAATAATGTCTGGTAAATCTTCATATGTTAATTCAATACTATCATTTTTATTATTTTATGACCCAAAGATGGTAAAATTACTTATTTATGATTCTAAATCTATTGAATATTTTGATTATAACTTTTGTCCACATCTACTATGTCCCGTTATTGTTAGTTCTGAAAAATTTTCAACAGTGATTCAAAAAGTATGTGCAGAAATTGATAAAAGAGTAGATTTTTTGATGTCGAAAGGTGTTAAAAGTATTAATATTTATAATGAAACAGTTAAGGAAAAAATACCAACTATTATAGTTGTAGTTGATGAATACAATGAAAATATAAATAATGAAATTGTTAACAATTCAATTGAATATATTGTTACACATGGTAGAGCGGTAAATATATTTATGATAGTTACAACAAATTATATAAACTATTTAAAAAATGGGGTATTATCATCCAATAAATTTCCTACATTATTGAAAATGAATGTAAAAAACGTAGATAATAATTTAAACTTTAATTATGTTTATAATTCTAAATTATATCACAATGTAAATGTATCAATTCCTTTTATTGAAAACGAGGATTTTAAAAATATAATTAAATTTGAAAAGGATAATAATAAACATAATAAATTTGATTATTTTGAAAAGCAACATACGTCAATTAAAAATAGTAGTTATGATAATGATAGTGAAGATGATCCAATGTATAAAGAGATTGTGGAATTTGCAATAGAAACTGGTAAAATATCTGCATCTCTTATTCAACGAAGATTTAGATTTGGATATAATAGAGCTGCAAGACTAGTTGATTTACTCGAGGCAAGAGGTGTTGTAGGGCCACAAATTGGTTCAAAACCCAGAGAAGTTATTATTAAAGAAGATAATATGTGAAAATAGTATGATATAATGGTTTTATAAGTTATACATGGAGGTAGTTATGAAAGAATTAGAGAAAAAAATTGTAAAATTTGCAGAAGATAGAGATTGGTTACAGTTTAATACACCAGAAAATCTAGCTAAATCAATATCTATCGAAGCCGGTGAATTATTAGAGTGTTTTCAGTGGAACAATAATTATGATAAAGAAGAACTTAAATATGAAATTGCTGACGTAATGAATTATTGTATATTATTATGCCATCAAATCGGAGTTGATCCAAAACAAATTGTCTTGGATAAAATGAAAATATCTGAAAAAAAATATCCAATAGAAAA
Organism: uncultured Bacilli bacterium; assembly: GCA_934097085.1. Classification (GTDB taxonomy): domain Bacteria; phylum Bacillota_I; class Bacilli_A; order RF39; family UBA660; genus UBA6448. The sequence continues at coordinate 30,490 of CAKONK010000003.1, read as the reverse complement.
AGCTAAAGGTGTAAGTACAAAATATAACAAATTATAAGGAGTAAAATATGTTAGTATATGAAGGAGTAAAATCTAGTTTTATAAATGATGTTGATCTTAATTTAATTACAGATAAAATCTTAACAAGATTTAAAGAAGTTTTTCATCGAAGCACTGGTGAGTCAGAGGTGAATTCATGGCGTGAATCAATGCTTAGGATGAGAGGAGTATTAGCAGATAATGAAATTCCAAATAATGCAGGAGTTGCTATTGAATTTAACATACCTCATACTTCAAATAGAATTGATTTTCTTTTGTCAGGTTATGACAATAATAAAAATAATTCTATTATTATAATTGAATTGAAACAATGGACACATGCTGATGCAGTTTTAGGTAAAGATGGTATAGTATCAACTGTTACTGGAAAATCCTTGAGGGAAGTTACACATCCTTCTTATCAAGCATGGAGTTATGCAAGCTTAATTAATAGTTATAATCAAGAAGTGTATGATAGAAATGTTGGATTACATCCATGTGCTTTTTTGCATAATTATGATTTAACAGAAAATGATCCAATTAATAGTGAACAATACAAAGATTATATAAATGCAGCTCCAATGTTTGGCGCAAAAGATTTTGAAAAACTTAGGGATTTTATTAAAAGATTTGTGACTGAAGGTGATGACAAAGAAGGTTTGTATATTATTGAAAATGGTAAAATTAAACCTTCAAAAATGTTACAAGATTCTTTTTCTTCTATTTTAAAAGGTAATAAAGAATTTGTATTAATTGATGATCAGAAAATAATTTATGAAGAAGCATTACACATCGGTATTAATGCTCATTTGCATAATGAGAAAAGTGTGCTTATAGTTGAAGGCGGTCCAGGAACTGGAAAATCTGTACTTGCTATAAATCTTCTTAAAGAATTTTTAAATAGAGATTTTAATAGTTTTTATGTAACTAAAAATAGTGCCCCAAGAGAAGTTTTTAAAGCTAAATTAAAGATAGAAAAAATGAGTGGATTAAATAATTTATTCAAAGGTTCTAGTTGTTTTTATGATTGCGAGCCAAATTCTTTTGATGTATTAATAGTTGATGAAGCACATAGATTAAATAAAAAATCAGGTGTGTATTCAAATTTGGGTGAAAATCAAATAAAAGAAATAATTAATGCTAGTATGTTTTCAATATTTTTTATAGATGAAAATCAACGAGTTACTTTAAAAGACAATGGTTCTATTTCAGAGATTAAAAAATATGCAAATTATTATAATGCTGGTATATATAAAAGAGAATTGAAAAGTCAATTTAGATGTGATGGTTCAGATGGGTATTTAGCTTGGCTTGATAATATCTTAGAAATAAGAGAAACTGCAAACTTTGATATAGATACTAAATATGATTTCAAAGTATTTGATGACCCTAATGAACTTAGAAAGGCGATTACTGAAAAAAATAAAATAAATAATAAATCTAGATTAGTAGCGGGATATTGTTGGAATTGGATAAAAGATAGTAAAAATAAAACAGATGTATATGATATTACAATTCCAGAGTATAATTTTGGTATGAGCTGGAATTTAGGCAATTCAAGTACTTGGGCAATTGATAAAGAATCCGTTAATGAAATTGGGTGTATACATACTTGCCAAGGATTAGAATTTGATTATGTTGGAGTAATAATTGGCGATGATTTAAGATATGAGAATGGTCATATAATTACCGACTATACTAAAAGAGCAAAAACCGATAAATCTTTAAACGGTATAAATAAAATAGCTAAAGAACATGGGCATGATGAAGCTTACAAGATAGCTGATCAAATAATAAAAAACACTTATAAAACTTTAATGACAAGAGGTATGAAAGGATGCTATATATATTGTACTAATAAAGCATTAAGCGAATATCTTAAAAGTAGGTAAGTATCGATTATGAAAAAAATATTTGATTATTTGAATAATAATGCTGTAGTGACATCTTTGATAACACTATTTTTTAGTTCATTAATTCAATTCTTCTTTAGAAAAAGTGATAGAAAATATAACGATTTAAAAGAAAGAGAGAAAAGAAAGAAAACTCAATTTGAAAATAAAGCTGAATTAATTATTGTTAATAAAGTTAATAATGAGCACTTTTATCCATGTTTGAAAATGATCATAAGTGATTTTAAAGTTAAAGTTAGTAAAGATAGAAAAAATGTTGATTTTTATTATCCAAAACATATATTAAATCATAACAAGTATAAACATTTGATTTTTTATATGAAAAATATTGGAAATGCAGATATTAATGAATTATATATATGTCCTACATCTCAAAGAAATTTGATGATTTCTGATATTGATATGATAGATATATTTGTTAAGAACAAATATGTAAATTATAATTATTTATACGATAGAAAAATATTAAAACAAGATCTAATAAAAGTAGATATTGCTTATTTAGAAGGTAGTAAAATTTGTGGAACCTTTTGCAGTGAATTAGAGGTTATATTTAGAGATTCTTATAATAATTTATATGCTCAACCATTCTTTATTGTTCAAAGAAATCTTTATGAACCAAGAGTGATATCAGAAAAAGAATTAAATTCGTATATATCTGATGAAACAGCAATTGAATGTTTTAAAAATCCAAAATTATGGTAGAATTAAATTTCATATTTCAAAAAAATAGGTTAGAATTTACTTTTTCAACTAAAGTTAACTCAACTATTTTAAAAAAATAATGTCCCAAATATTGTAATTAATGTCCCATTGTGATATTATAAATATGATAGTGAGAGGAGTGGTAATATGAAAAAAAGAAGTGTTATAAATTTAATTAGATATCATCAAGAAAGCAATGATGCTGCTTTTAGGTCGGAAGCTCTTATAATAGCAAAAGAGTTTTATGAGGATGGAGATAATCAACTTGGCGATTATATTATGACATTGTTATCTGATTCTAATTATTTTATTCCTCAAGAAGTTACATATAATTTAAAATATTTAAAAAAGGTTATTTGCAATAATAGTGCATTACCTTTACCAAAAACTATTTCTAATGATGTAAAAGGAGTCATTAATTCTTTAAAAGGTCAACCATTTATTAATAAATTTATGTTTGAAGGTCCTCCAGGAACTGGAAAAACTGAAACGGTTAAACAAATAGCTAGAATTCTAAATAAAATACTTTATATTGTCGATTTTAATTGTATTATTGATAGCAAATTAGGACAAACGCAAAAGAATATTTCTGATTTATTTAATGAAATAAAAATGATACCTAATATTAATAATTCGTTGATTTTATTTGATGAGATTGACGCTATTGCACTTGATAGAATTAATTCACATGATTTACGAGAGATGGGTAGAGTAACATCGACGTTTCTAAAAGAACTTGATGATGTAGGAGAAAACATTGTTATTTTTGCCACTACAAATCTTTATAAAAATATCGATAAAGCTTTGAAAAGAAGATTTGATGCTGTTATATCATTCGGTAGATATACTAAAGATGAATTGATTGACATAGCTGAAATTATTTTAGATGAAATGCTTGTTAAATTTAAAAAAGCAGGAAAAAACAGTAGACTTTTTAGAAAAATAATGAATTTATATGAAAACGTTCCATATCCTGGAGATATAAAAAATATAATTAGAACATCTTTAGCTTTTAGTGATCCAGAAAATCAATATGATTATTTAAAAAGAATCTATGAGACTATTCTTTTACAAGAAAATTATGAAGCAATGGATATTAATAAAATGAACAATTTAGGCTTTTCTACAAGAGAAATAGAAATACTGACTGGAAAATCAAAAAGCACTGTTTCAAGAATTATTAATGGTGAATGATTATGAACAAAATGTTAAAATTAAAAGGAAAATTTAATCAAAAGAGTAAAACACCAAATTTTGGGCCGCCAAGAATGAAAGCTGGTGTAATTCTTTCATCAGACACAGTTCACAAAGTAATAAATGATTTAAAAAAATGTGATAATTATTGGAAAAATATTACATTAATAAATGGAGCTTTAATATCAATTGAGTATGTTGATATTGTCTCAAAATCCAGGAGAATTCAAGCATTGCTTCCTGGTAATAAAATAGTCGGTGCCAGATTTTCTGATGATGGTAAAAAACATGTTATAACGTATTATCTTTCAAGAAATAGTATTTCTAAGACTATCGTTAGCTTAAGTGAAATAGAAAATATTCTTATTGATAAGTTTAGTAATAAGATATCAAATGATGATTTAGAAATTATAGAATCATTAATTGATTTTAATAAAACCAAAATAAATAAATCTAATTTTCTTAAATCAATTGTTGATTTATCAAATATTTCAAAAGTGTTTGTTAGTGAATTAAATGAAGAATCTAATGATAGAAAGATAATATCAATTTATGCAACAGATAAAGAACCCCAAAAAATTTTAAAAGAGATAGGATTAGATATTCCTAATGATAGAATAAGAAATACAACTTTGTTGTTAAATGCTAATGAAATTAATTTGCTTTTAAAAAAAGCACCATACCTTATTGCGATGGAAGTTGAAGATATTAGTAAAATCCCAGTAGAAGTGTCTTATAAAGATAAAATCAAAAGCAATAATAGAATTAATAAGCCGACAACCGAACCTATTATAGGAGTAATTGACACTCCATTTAATAAGGATGTTTATTTTAGTGATTGGGTAGAGTCAGTTAATTATGTTGGAGATATAACAAATGAAGAAGATTATTATCACGGAACAGGTGTTTCTTCAATCATTGTTGATGGACCTAGATTAAATCCATTTATGGATGATAAATGCGGTAATTTTAGAGTGAGACACTTTGGTATAAGCCCTTCAGGCAAGTATAGTTCATTTTCAATTATGCTGAAAATTGAAGAAATCATAAAAGATAATCCAGATATTAAAGTATGGAATATGTCTCTAGGATCAGAAAAAGAAATTGAAAAAAGCTTTATATCGCCAGAAGGTTCTATTTTAGATGAAATACAATTTAAATATGATGTTATATTTGTAATTGCAGGAACAAATTTACCTCCAAATGTCGACAATAATTTATACAGAATTGGAGCTCCTGCAGATTCCATTAATTCTATTGTAGTTAATCCTGTAGATTATGAAGGCAATATAGCATCTTACCATAGAACCGGTGGAGTTTTATCATTTTATGTTAAACCAGATGTTTGTTATTTCGGCGGAGATAAAAACATGCCTGTTAATGTTTGCTATGCACCTGGTCAAGAAAAATTAACATCAGGTACGTCCTATGCTGCTCCATGGATTGCACGTAAATTAGCTTTTCTTATAAATGTACTAGGCTTTACAAGGGAAGAGGCTAAAGCTATTCTAATTGATTCATGTGAAAAGTGGAATGAAAAATATAATAAAAATGAGAGAAAAATATATGGGCACGGAATTGTTCCAACAAGTATAAAAGAGATTGTAAATACGCAAAATGATGAAATAAAATTTGTCATTTCGGGCGTATCTCAAAAATATGATACTTATAATTATCAATTACCAATTCCAATGAATGATGGCAAATATCCGTTTGCAGCTAAAGCTACTATGTGTTATTTCCCGAGATGTGATCGTGATCAAGGAGTGGATTATACTAATACAGAATTTGAATTAAAAATTGGAAGATTAAAATCTAAAAAAACTGACAGCACATATAGCATTGATACCATTAATAACGATCTTCAAGATGAGGATGGAGAAGCTACAACTGAAGAAAAAGCTAGAAGAGAATTTAGAAAATGGGATAATACAAAATGTATTAAAGAAAAATTTTCTACAAGATCTAAGGATAAGAAGTCGTATGATAATCCTTTATGGGGAATAAGTGTAACTACTAAAAATAGACTTAATCCTTTGGATGGCGACAATATTAAATTTGGATTAGTTGTTACTTTAAAAGAATTACATGGTGTCAATAGAATAGGTGATTTTATTCAAATGTGTTCATTTAATCAATGGTTTACAGAAGAGGTTGATATCGATAATAAGATTGATCTATATAATGAATCTGAAAACGATATAGAGTTTGATGATAATTAAAAAAATAAATTTATTTGAGCTTTTTTATCTATAATTGAGGTATATATAGACAGTAAATTATGAGAAAATCATTATATCTAATGAGGTAAAAAATAATTCATGAAGGTTAGCTTTAAAAGGAATTTAGGAATTGAAAAAGACGCTGAAGCCATTATTGAAAATGGCATGAATACATATGAAAAAGGCTAAAAAAAATTTAATAATAGAAAAAAATAATAGAATTAAAAAAATCTAAAAAATATTTTTAGAAGAGCTACAATTCATTAATTAATGAAGCTAAGAAAAAACAGTTAGAATTATTAGTATTATTTTATTCTTTATATATGGAATATTTTGCATCGAGGGTTTTAATGATTCACATATAATATCCGCTATAATAACTGTAGTTCAAATGATATTAGTTATTATTTCAATACTTTCTTCATTAGATATAATTAGTTTATTTAAAAAAGATTATAAAGTGTGTTTATTAATAAGTTTAATGTTAATAATTCCTTGGTTGGCATTTACTATATAATTTATTAGATAGGAGTAATATCCTATTTTTTTTAATATAATACTATGAAATACTTACAAAAAATTTAAACTAAACAAAACTCACTATAAAAAATAATTGATTTTTGTTATAATACTATTATAGTAGGTGGCAGTGTGAAAGAGGAGTTTATAAAAAAATATAATAATCATGAATATATTTCAAATGATTTATATTTAAATGTATTAGCAAATTATAGTGGCACTGTGCCCTCTAACTTTAATATTGATACTTATAATGACATTGTATTAGAAAAATTATATTTGTTAAATAAAGATTACTTTGATAATTTCTATAAAGATATTGATCCTAATATAAAACTTGATAAAGAGCAGTGTAAAGCCATATTAAGTGATGAAAAATATAGTCTTATTATAGCTGGAGCAGGTACAGGTAAAACTACTACTATGGCATCAAAAGTAAAATATTTAGTGGAAAAGAAAAATATTTTACCAGAAAAAATATTAGTACTAAGTTATACAAGAAAAGCTACTGAAGAACTAGATAAAAGAATTTGCTTAGATTTTAATATCCCAGCACACGTTACAACATTTCATTCACTTGGTTATGAATATATTAGAGAAATATTTAATAATCGAAAATGCGTTATACTTGATAGAAATAAAAAAAGAGAAATCTTTTTAGAGTACTTTAAAAACTTATATTTAGATAAAAATAAATTTACTGAAATAATTAATAATTTTGATACTGTTAAACAAATGAAAAATTTTGTATTTAGCAAATTCTTTATTGATAACTATCAAAAATTTAATACTTATGATGAGCTTATAGAATACTATGTAAGTGTTAAACTTAAGGAAGCCAAAACTGTAGGAACTATAAATTTAATTAAATCATGGATTGAAAGGCAACTTCAGAAAGATGAAAATATTATATCTATAAATGGAGACTATGTTAAATCAGCTGGTGAAGCAGTAATAGCAAACTTTCTTTATAAAAAAGGTCTTTCATATTCTTATGAAGAAGCTTATCCAGAACTAATGGAAAATAATATAATATATAAACCTGATTTTACAATTGATTATGCTGGTGAAAAAATATATATTGAATACTTTGGCTTAGAGGACGAAAACTATAATAAAATAAAATTAGAAAAAGAAAAATACCATAAAGAGCATAATAATAAATTTATTGAAATTGAAAGAACATCACTTTCAAATATTGTTAGAATTTTAGATAACAAATTAAGGGAGTTAAATGTTGAATATAATGAAAGAACTAATGAAGAAATATATGAACATATTCTTCGTTTAAATCCACTTTCACAAGTATATCCATTTGAATATTTTATGTACTCAAGTATTAAATATTTAAAATCATCTGCTTATAGAGAGGATAAAACAGTTATAAAAAAATATATTATGACTTTAAAAGGAGAAGAAAAACAAAATGTTATGATTGAGGCAAAATACTTCTTAGACTTTTATAATTATTATTCAAATAAACTTTATGGTGGAGAATATTATTACTTTGATTTTGATGATTTATTATACTATGCAGTTAAGTATATTGAAAAATTAACAAGTGAAACTCATTTATTATTTGATTATATAATTATTGATGAATATCAAGATATATCTAATATTAAGTATGAACTTACTATGAAGACCGCTAAAAGAAATGATGCTAAAGTATTCGCAGTTGGAGATGATTGGCAAAGTATTTACTCCTTTAGTGGCTCAAGAATAGAGTATATTTATAATTTTACTAACTATTTTAAGGGAGCAAAACTATTTAAAATTAATAAGACGTATAGAAATAGTCAAGAACTTATCAATTTATCTGGACAGTTTATTATGAAAAATAATAGTCAAATAAAAAAAGATTTAGTATCTGATAAACATATAGATAAACCAATTATTATTAAGACTTTTGATGGAACTAAATCTGATAAAGAGGAAATTAATTTACTTAAAAGTACTATTTTACAGATATATAGTGATAGTCCAGATCATAGAATTTTAATATTAGGTAGAACAAATAGGATTATAGATAATTTATATGATGATGAAAGCTTCTTTGATGGAATAGAATCTAGTTTAGTATTTAAAAATTATGAAGATATAGATATTGAAGCAATGACTATGCATAAATCTAAAGGTCTTACTTTTGATGATGTAATTATTATTGGATTAAATACTTCATTTCCATCTGTTAAAACAGGTATGACTTGGATAGAAAAATTGTATCGAAATGAAGTTATTGATGAAGGCATTCCTTTTGCTGAAGAAAGAAGATTATTTTATGTTGCTCTTACAAGAACTAAAAATCATGTTTATTTACTATGTGATAAAAATTTAAAAAAAGATAGTGAGTTTATATCAGAAATATATGGAATAATGAAGGGCAGTATGGTTAAAAATTAAAGAGTACTAAACAAAATAGTACTTTTTATTTACTTTATAAAAATATAAATTAAATAAAATAATTTTTTAATAATTCAAATAAATTAAGTAGACATAAAGTTAATTATTTAGTACAATTAAATTGTGAATAGAAGACATAAAAAAAGGCCAGCCTAAGCAGCCTCTCATCACATAATGAGTATTTAGGTAATCCTTTATTTTAACTCTCTATGTCATCTTAAATGGTATTAAGACAATTAAATATTATCATATTAAAAGGAGGTATGTCAATATGAAAAAATATAATATTGGATTAGATATTGGAACAAATTCTGTAGGATGGGCAGTTGTCGAATCTGAAAAGCAAAAAGTTTTAAGAAAAGGTAACAAGAAACTATGGGGTGTTAGACTATTTGATGAAGCTGTTTCTGCTTCTTCAAGAAGAAACTTTAGAAGTACTAGAAGAAGATATGATCGAAGAAGATATAGAATAAAACTTTTACAAGAGGAATTTCAAAATGAAATAAATAAAGTTGATCCTAATTTTTATCAAATAATGAAAGAATCTTTTTATAATAAGAATGATAAAGTTAATAAAACTATAGAACTAAATAAGGAAGAAAAGGATTTCTTTAATTCTTATCAAAAAAACTATCCAACAATATATCATTTAAGAAATGCTTTAATTAATGAAGATAAAAAATTTGATATTAGACTTGTATATCTTGCAATTCATCATATTATAAAATATCGTGGAAGTTTTTTAGTACAAGGTGAGTTTAATACAGAAAGTCTAAATATCGAGGAATCTTTTTGTAATGTTGTATCTTTAATTTGTGATTATTGTCAAGAATTTGATATAGATGAAAATAGAGATTTTAAAGATTTAGAAAAAATACTATTATTAGATTCAAAGAATGATAAAAAGGTTGAACTTACAAGTTACTTTAATTTTATGCCAAAGGAATTTACTAATGAATTTATTAAAATGATAAATGGTAATAAATTTAATTTTATAAAAATGTTTTTATTAGATATAGATTCTGCAAAGGTTGAACTATCTTTTTCAACTACTGAATATGATGATAAATATGATGAATATGAGAAATTACTTGGCGAAAGAATTGAACTTTTAGAGGCATTAAAAAATTTGTATGACATTGTTTATTTAAAAAAGATATTTAAGGAAAGTAAAACACCGAGTTTATCCAATTTAATGATTGGATATTATGATAAGCATAAAGAGGATTTAAAATTTTTAAAACAAGTTTTTAATGTAGATAGAACTTTATATGATAAATTATTTAGAACAAAAAATAATGCTAAAAAAGAAAATTATTGTTTATATGATAGATATATAACTAATGGTATTACATATGATGATTTTCAAAAAGAACTAAAAAAATTATTTGATAGTGTAAATTGGAATAATGTTGATAGTTCCTTAGTAAAAATATATAATGAAGAAATACTTATGAGATTAGAAAATGGTGATTTTTTACCAAGATTAACATCTGTAGAAAATGGTAAATTTCCATATCAGTTAAATAAGAATGAATTGGTAAAGATAATTGAAAATCAAAAGAAATATTATCCTTTTTTAGGTGATGAATATAATGGTACTAATAAATTGGTGCAATTACTTGAATTTAGGATTCCTTATTATGTAGGGCCTTTAACTACAACAGAAAAAAGTAATTTCGCTTGGATGATAAGAAAAAGTGGTCAAGAAAGAATAAGAATAACTCCATATAATTTTGATGAGGTTGTTGATAAAGAAGCCTCTGCAGAAGAGTTTATTAAGAAAATGATTTCTAGTTGTACATATCTACTTAATGAAAAGGCTATACCTGCAAATTTAATTTTATATTCAAAATTTAAAGTATTAAATGAATTAAAACAAATTAAGATTAATGACAATCCTCTTTCTAAAGAATTACAAGAACAAATTTATAATGATTTATTTTTAAATACATCTGGAACAATAACTGATAAAAAATTCAAAGAATACTTATACGCTAATAAAGTTACTGATATTTATGGTGATGATATTTTAGTAAAGGGCTATTCAGCTGATGAAAAATTTGCTAATAGTATGAAAAGTTATGTCGATTTTTTTGGAATAGATGGGGTATTTGAAAATACAAATTATACTCTAAATGATGCCGAAAAAATAATTGAATGGATTACTATTTTTGAAGATAAAAATATTCTTAAAGTTAAACTAAATAGAGAATATCCTGATTTAAATGAAGAAAAAGTTAATAAATTGTTAAAAACAAAATATACTGGATGGAGTAGTCTATCAAGAAAATTATTAACTGGTGTTTTATATTTTGATAAAGAAACAAATACTTCAAAGTCAATTATGGATTTGATGATTGAAACAAAAGAAAATTTTATGCAAATTCTTAACAATAAAAAATATAAGTTTTTAGAGTTAATAGATAAAATTAATGGTGAACAAATAACTAAAAAAGTTAATTATGATTTGGTTAGGGATTTGGTTACTTCTCCAGCAACAAAAAGGGGTATATATCAAGCCCTTAAAATAGTGGACGAAATTACAAATTATATAGGATATGATCCAGAGTACATATCTATAGAAATGGCGAGAAATGAAGATAAAAAAGAAAGAAAACCAGATAGAAAAAAATATCTAGCAAATTTATACGAAAAATATAGAAATGAAATTAATAACTATAATAATTTAAATAAAGAGTTAAAGTCTCAAGAAAAAATAGATTCTGAAAAATTATTCTTGTATTTTATTCAAGAAGGAAAAAGTTTATATTCAATGACACCATTAAAAATAGAAAATTTAAGCGATTATGAAGTTGATCATATTATTCCTAGAACATTAATAAAAGATGATTCCATAGAGAATAAAGCATTAGTTTTAAAAGAAGAAAATCAAAATAAGGCTGCAAGTTTTGTTTTACCATCCAATTTTAAAACTGAAACAAATAGAAAATGGTGGTCTCATCTAAAAAGTATTGGTCTTATATCAAATAAAAAATATTATAACTTGATAAGAAAAGAATTTAATTCAAAAGATATAGAAGGATTTATCAATAGACAAATAGTAGAAACAAGACAAATTACTAAACATGTTGCAAATATATTAGCAAATTTATATGAAAATTCAAAAGTAATTTATTTAAAAGCAAACTTATCACATAATTATAGAGAAAAATTTGAACTATATAAATTTAGAGATATTAATGATTATCATCATGCACATGATGCATATCTTGCAGCAGTTTTAGGTGAATATAAAGAAAAATACTTAAGAAAAAATATTGATTTTGATATGGTTAAGGAATTAAATAAGGATTTAATTGCTAATAAAGATTATAAGTCTTTAAAATATGGATATGTAATAAATAGTTTAGATGATAAAATGAACTGTTTAATAAATGATATAATTCCAATACAAGTTGATGAAGAAAATGGTGAAGTAATTACAAAAGAATTTGATTCAAAATTATTTAATAAGAATATAGAAAATGCTTTATATTCAAATGATATTTTGATAAGTAAGAAAGTTGAATACAAATCTGGAGAATTTTACAATCAAACTAAACAAAGCAAGGGAAATAAGGGAGTACCTTTAAAAGAAAATCTTTCAACAAAGTTATATGGTTCATATACAAGTTTAAATCCAGCATATGCTGTAATGGTAACTTATTTAAATAAGGGTAAAGAAACAAAGAAACTTGTTGGAATGCCAATTTATGTTTTAACCACATCGAAAAAAGATGAAATGAAAACTATTGATTATTTAGTAAATTTATTAAATCTTAAAGATAATAAGGATATTTTGAAAATATCTAAACCAGTACCTTTTTATAGCTTGCTTGATTGGAATGGACAAATATGTTACTTAGTTGGTGCATCGGATAAGGTAGAAGTTACTAATGCTAAGGAATTTAAATTTGCAAAGGAATTTTTTATCGAATATAAAAATACACTTAATAAGTTATTTAATAATCATGGAGATGAAGTTGAAAACTATGATAATAATTTAAATAAAATAATAGAATATATTGTAGACAAAATAGAAAAAGAATATGTTCTTTATAGTAATTTGATTCCAGAACTAAAATCTATGATTAATTATGCCAATTTAGATATCAATTCAACAGAAATCAAAGAAAAAATTATTATTGAGTTGTTAAAACTATTAAAATGTAATAGTGCAACTGCTAATTTTAAATTTTTAAATGACAAATACTCATCTGCATTTGGAAAAAAACATGGAAGAACCATAGAAAATGTTATAGTAAAAAGCAATTCATATACTGGTATATGGAGTAAATATAATGAGCTTTAGGACTGTGGTAATATCAAAACAATCCAAACTCAGTTATAAGAATTCGTTTTTAGTTGTCAAACAAGAGGAAGATGAAAAATATATTCATCTTTCTGAGATTGACACTATTATTATTGATAATCCTTCTTCAGTAGTAACATGTTTTTTATTAAAGGAACTATCCTTAAATAAAATTAATATTATATTTTGTGATGAAAAACATAATCCTTTTGGAGAACTTGCAAGTTTTTATTCGAGACATAATTCTAGTAAACAAATAAAAAAACAGATTAGTTGGAAACAGTCAGATAAAGATAATCTATGGAGAGAAATAATTAAAAATAAAATAATAAATCAAGCTATGTTATTAAGAAAAGTTGATGATGATAAATATGAAATGTTATTAAATTATGCAAATGATGTAAATGCAAAAGATATAACAAACAGAGAGGGCCATGCTGCAAAAGTATATTTTAATGCTTTATTTGGCAATGATTTTATTAGACATTCAGAACAAGAAACAAATGCTGCATTAAATTATGGCTATGCAATTTTACTATCAACAATCAATAAAGAAGTCAAGTCAAATGGCTTTTTAACTGAATTAGGTATTAATCATACCAATGAATTTAATCAATTTAATTTAAGTTGTGATTTGATGGAACCTTTTAGAGTTATTATTGATAATTTTGTGTATTATAATAAGGAAAGAAAACTTGATAGTGACTATAAATTAGATGTTGTTAATTTATTTAATCATACTTATAAATATCAAAGTAAGATGTATACTTTAAAAGATATTATAAAATTATATGTAAAAAAAACTTTGGATTCTATTGAAAATATTGAAAATTATGAGGCTTTCATTTATGGAGAAGAATAGAGTTATGAGAGCAATTGTATTTTTTGATCTTCCTAATATATATGCAAAGGATAAAAGAAACTATTTAAGGTTTAGAAAGTTTTTGCTAAATGAAGGTTTCTTAATGATGCAAGAATCATTTTATTCAAAGATAGTATTAAATTCACTGCAAGCTAATTTTCTTTACAATAGAGTTAAAAAATCAGCACCAAATAAGGGTATAATTCAAATGCTTACTATTACCAAAAAACAATATTCTCAAATAGAGTATATTATTGGTTCATCAACGAATAAAATAATCAATGATGAGAGTAGGTTAGTTGTATTATGAAAATAACTATTTCATATCTAGAAAATAATGTTGAAATTACTAATGATTTCATAAATGTGTTAGAAATAGAAAATAAAAAAGTGTTCTTTCGTTTGATTAATGATTTAAATCAAATATGTAATGGTAATGTTATCGAAGAAATTAAAGCATTTTCTGATGATAAAGAAATTAATATTACAAATAAAGTTAATGTTATTAGTGATTTTTTTAATATTGATTTTTCAAGATATATGCTTTCAATTAATAAACTTATTAATGAAAATTTAAAGGATAATTCTGATAAATCATTATTACTATTATATAAATAATTAATTCAAAAATATAATAGCATTATTTCAACTGTTGATTTACCGATTGCAGTAAATAATGATGCGACTATTGAATCTCTTACAAAACTTTTTAAGTTAAAAGTAAATTATAAAAGTTCAATTATTGAAAATTTATTTTCTATTATTGAACTTGAAAGATCTTTGAAATCTAGTAAATTTATAGTACTTGTTAATCTAAAACAATATTTAGATGATAATGAATTAAATGAACTATATAAGTATTCAATTTATAATAATGTAAATATTATTTTGGTTGATTCTCAATGTTATGGTTGTAGTGATGATTTTGAAAAAAAATTAATAGTTGATAACAATTTGGTCGAATTTGTGGTAAAATAACAAGTGATATAGAATTTCTATTTAAGATGATAAGTATAACTCTATGATACTTAGAATTAAAATTTGAGGTTTTAGTTCTATGTCATCTTAAATGGTATTAAAACCATCTAAAATGAAATTTAAGAATGATTCAAGTTTTAGTTCTATGTCATCTTAAATGGTATTAAAACAGTGACTTATTAATTGATTTAAAGCCAATTGTTTTAGTTCTATGTCATCTTAAATGGTATTAAAACTCATAATTAGGGTTAGCATTTAAGTCTAGTGTTTTAGTTCTATGTCATCTTAAATGGTATTAAAACTAATGCTTGTATAATAAAAGATTATGGAAAGTTTTAGTTCTATGTCATCTTAAATGGTATTAAAACTCAAAATGTAGTCAAATCGGTTAACTACTCGTTTTAGTTCTATGTCATCTTAAATGGTATTAAAACTTTAAAGTATGTTCTCCAACTGATAATGTAGTTTTAGTTCTATGTCATCTTAAATGGTATTAAAACATAGCAGAATCAATATTATTTAAAGAAACAGTTTTAGTTCTATGTCACATGAAAAAAGTTGATATTCTTATCAACTTAGTGATTACAAATTTTTTTTACTTTTTTTATACAATTCTATAAATTGCTTTCTATACTTTTTAGGAATAGAATTCAATTCATTTTCAAAGTTGCTTAGTCCATTATTAATTCTATTAATAAGTAAATTTAAAAAATCAATATTTAATTTTCTTTTTTCTCTACTTTTTTTTAAGACTTCTTCCATTTGATTTTCAATATTTCTATCATCAAACCCATCAATTTTTATTTCTTTTTTCTCTTTCATACTCTCATCTCATTTCATCAAATATTTTTTGAACATCATATGACATTAATTGTTTGAAAAAAATGAATATTAATAACTAATCATTAATGTCTCTTAATTTAGTTTCAAATTCTATACCGTAACTTATCAAAGTCTTGTTTCAAAGAAAACTCAAATTTTTCTTTGACATTATTATACCATTCATTTTATTATATTCATAGTAAGTGTAAGTATCTTTTAAATCTATGTCATTTTAATTGCTAATAAATATGAAAACCTTTAATGTACAAATCATTAATTATTTGTTAAAATTAAATTGGTGATAACAAGTGGGATTAGTAAATGATATATTTAACTCTTTTAGATTTAAGGATACAATATTTTATAAATCTTCTAGTGATTTGCAAGATAGACTGAATGCATTAACAAAACTTAATAAAGAATATCCAAGTAATAATGATGTTTTAAGTGAACTTTATATTGTTAAAAAAGGCTTAGTGGGTGAAAAAGAAATTTCTTATCAATTACAAAAAGCAAATATTGGAATGTATGTTCTACATGATGTAAAAGTAAAATATGGTGATTTAACTGCCCAAATTGATTATATTGTAATTACACCAATTTTTATATATTTTATTGAGTGCAAAAATTTAATAGGTAATATTACTGTAAATGAAAATGGTGACTTTATTAGAGAATATACTTTTAATGGAAAGAAAATTAAAAAGGGAATGTATTCACCACTTAGACAAGTTAAAGCCCAAAGAGAAGTGATAAGAAAAATATGGGAAAGTAAAGCTTCAGGGTTAGTTAAAATATTTGGCTCAAAAAACTTTGACTATTATCGAAAAGTATTAGTAGTAGTAGCAAATCAAGAAACGATTTTAAATACAAGTAAAGCACCTAAAGATATTAAATCTAAAGTTTTAAGAGCAGATGCATTGGTAAGAAAAATACAATATGATTTAAGTCATATAAGCAGTGATGATAGTTATTCTTCAAAAAAGAATATGGAATTAACTGCTCAAAGTTATGCAAATTTATGTATTAATGAAAATATTGATTATTACAAGTACTATAAAGATAAATTTTGTAAAAATAATATTTCAGATAATTTGAAAGAAAGACTAGTGGAGTTAAGAAAAACTAGAGCATCACAAATGAAAATACCTGCTTATTATGTATTTACAAATACTGAATTAGAAAAACTTGTGGAATTAAAGCCATCCTCAATTGATGAACTTAAAAAATTAAATATATTGAGTCCAGTTAAAATAAAAACACATGGAGAATATATAATTAATGAAATTAATAAAAATTAGAATATTAAATAATTTATATAATCTCTACTTTACACAAATTTGACACATTTTCTTAAAAATGATATAATTATCGTACTTAAGGGGAGTTTTGTGATATGAAAATAACTAATAAAGATAGATTTTTGAATTATTTAAGTAGTCTTAAATTTTTAGGTGTTGGTTCACAAGGTGCTTGTTATTATGATCCTAAAACTAATCAAGTTTTAAAAGTATTTCACATATTTTTTGATGATGATTATGATGATGTTATATCCGAAGATTTAACCCAGTTTAGTAATATAACAAATTCAACTTTTATATGGCCGATAGAAACTATAGAATATAATAACCTTGTTATAGGTTATACTATGAAGTTCGTTAAATCTAAAAGTTTATATGAAACTAATCCATTGTATGTAAATTTAAACTCATTTGCAAAGGCTATAAATAAAAGTTATAAAGATATTGAATTATTAACAAAAAATGATATAAAGATTTATGATATTATGTATAATATTTTATATTCTAAAGGTAAGATTAATGTAATAGATACAATGGAATATTCAAAAAGAAATGTAACATTAAAAGAAAACTCTGAAGGATTTAATTTAGAGTTAAAATACTTTTTAGTGGATAATCTATTTAATAACTTTGTAAATAGTAATTCCTTTTTAAAGGATTTATATGATTCAAAAGATGCAAATGCTTTAGAATTTCTTAATGAATTAAAAAGAAAATTAAGTGAATATGTTGGCTATGAAATAACTATGTTAAATGAAGCGAGAATGTTAACATCTAAAATAGATAGGCCTAAATATATTAGAGAGATAAGTAAAAGATGATTTTTTTGATCATCTTTTTAAATACTTTATAAAAGTAGAACTTGCAAAAGTAGGTGAAATTGATTTGTTAGTACCTAAATAAACACTTATTTTTGGAATATCTTTATTGATTTTTAATTCTTTTAAATTGTTATAATTTCTTTTTGCTAAGTCAATTATTGTAAAACCAATTCCTAGTCCAATATTAGTAAATTCTGTAACTAGTTCTTGACTTACAACTTCCATTTTAGGTATTAAAACTGTATTATTTTTTAAGGTAATACTATTTAATAGTTTCCTACTGTTTGAACTTTCTTTTTGCAAGATAAGGGGGTAATTATTTAAATCCTCAAAACTATTAATATTATCATTGAAATAATCAGGATTATAAATAAATCCTTGCTTTAACTGGGTTATTTTTTCTAAATGTAAATTAGTTTCCTTGATATTACTTTCATTAAATATTACAAAATCAAGTTTCCCCAATTTTAAATCATTAATTAAATTACTTGTTAAATCATTGGTAATGTTTATTGAAATGTTAGGGTAGTCTTGATGAAATTTTTTTATTGCATCTAATAAAATTATTTTTGTGAGTGTTGTTGAACAACCGATTTTAATTTCACCTTTAGATAAATCTTTAAAAGAGGTAAACTCATTTTCAGCATTACTGATAAGTTCTAAAGCACCCTTAACATATTCATAAAACATTTTTCCTTCATTAGTAAGCTGCATACCTTTATTACTTCTTAAGAAAAGTGTTCCGCCAAGCTGGTTTTCTAGTTTTTTTATTGATTGTGATATTGCTGGTTGTGATATATGAAGTTCTTCACTTGCTTTTGTCATATGTTTATTTTTAGCAACAACATAAAATACTCTATATAATTCTAAATCTACATTCATTATAAGCACTCCTTATATATAATATAACATAAATATATTTTACTTATCAATAAATAAGAAATAAAATATTATTGAAAAGGAGAAATTATTATGGATATTGAAAAGTTAAAAAAAGAGTTTATTAAACTTAAAAGTGGGGAACTAGAGTATCTTGATAATATAGCAAAACTAGGTTATCAAAAAACTTTTTCCCAAGAGGAGAAACTAAATATTTATCGAAAGTTAAAATTTTATGAAAATGAAAATGCTAGATTTTATAAATTGCTTTCTGATATTTTATATGAAAGTAAAGAAAAAAATATGGACAAAGTATTTATTGAAATTAAATTAAAGGATGACTTTTTTAATAAAGTGAGTGATATATTTAATAGACATAGATATTTAATTTTAAGAAGATATAATATTAATTTAGAAAATAATAGTTACATATTAACAGTTAAGGATATTATTAATGGAAATTATACTAAATATCGTTATTCAGATTTTGATTATTTATTTAATAAGCAAGAGCTTTTTGAAAAACCAATTTATATATTTTTGTATTATGATGATCACTCTGATGAATATTTTTTATTTGATTTTACAACAGGGATTTATATAGACTTTGTTTATGGAGATAAAACAGAAATTTCTGTAAAGGAAATGGAAAATTTTGAAAAAAATAAAATTATTATAAGGGTTACTCCACGCGTTGATGAACTTGAAGTAAGAACTATTTTTAGGGAAGAATTATTAAATGAAAATAATAAAACTTTAGAGGACTGTGCTAATAGTACAATGATTAGGGTAAATAAGTTAAATTATTTAAGAAGCCCAGAGTACAAAGAAAAAATGTTGCTAGAAAAAATAACTAAACTTTATGACAAAGTAAAAGGAAACCTTACTAAGGAGGATATATTATATAGCGGTAATTTTATTAAACTTATAAGAGAGTTTTACAGTCTTCCTAATAATAGAACTATTACAAAAGAAAAAATAGTTAAAAATGATGGCAAGGATTCAGTTGTAATAGTTGCTACAGATAGTAATGGTAATTACATATTAACATTTCAAACAAGAATTAATGATAAAATAATAGCGGAATTTCCTTCGGGTTATATTGAAGATGGAGAAGGTGTTATTGAAGCAGCCAAAAGAGAGTTAAAAGAGGAAACAGGATATGTTTCAGATAAGGTAACACTACTTGATGAATCTTATTATTCTATAGGTATAGATAACTCGGTTTGCTGTATTGTAAGAATGAAAAACTGTGTTAAAGCATTTGATGTAAATCCGAATGAAAATTTAGCGTATGGTCTTTTTAGTGAAGAAGAATTAAAATACCTTTTAAATAATAACATTATGAGTGGTAGTTTAAATAAACTTGCGTATCATAGTTTACAAAATAGAGGGTGTAAAAGAGTTCTTAAAAAATAATATTAATGGGGTATAAAACTTGACTAAAAGTAGTTAGTATAATATAATATACTGCAATTAGGAGGTATATGGTTAATGCAAATAAATAATGATGATTATATAACAATTACTACAACCGATGGTCTTAGAAAAAACGCAGAGTTAGTTATAAAATTTGAAATTCAAGGTTTAGGAGAATATGTAATTTATAAATTAGATGGAATTATATATGGAGCAAAATACCAATTTGATGGGACAAAAACTAAATTAATTAGTGATTTAACTGAACGTGAAAAAAATATTATAAATGAAATGATGGTGGGATATAATGGTTAATTTTGATTCAAGTCATAGTTTTATTGAAGGTAATTTAAATGATAAAAAAGGCAAAAAAACATTGCAAAAACTACTTGTTGGAGGCTTAATAGTTGTTAATCTTTTATCTTTCAGTGGGTGCTCTAAAACATTTCCTTGTGATGTAAAAGGTAACCATGCTCATTATTATATTAATGGTGATCTAATGGGAAGATATATTAATAGTGAAAAAAGTTATACGGCAGGATTACTTAGAACAGATGATTATGTGCTTATTAATCGTGAAGAAGAAGAACTATTAAAATTTATTAATAAAAATAATTTGTTTGAAATTGAATCAAATAAAAGTGTCATAGCTGATATTGTGGCTGCTCAAGAAGATTATACAGAATATAGATATAGTTATATATATTCAAAAATGCATCGTGTGCCACGATATATTGGAGATGATATTGAATATTTTTATTGGGCTGTTCCGACTACTGGTTATTCTTGGACAAAAGATTCAAATCATTATGGGTTGACTGGCGAGGAAAGAGTTTGTCATTATGTTTATTATGGTTATGAAATAATAAAAAATGAAAAAGGTAAATACGAATTAGTAAAAAGTGAACCAGTTGATAGTCTTGATGAACTTCCAGAAGGATTTAATTATGTTCAAGAAAAATTTTATGATATTGTAAACTTATATAATAAGAACGAAATTTTAGATTATGAAGATGGCCCAGAAAAAGAACTTACAAATGAGGATGAATATACGCAATCACAATCAAGATAGGAATGTGTAAAGTAAAACAATGCTAAATAAATATTGTTTTACTTTTTTAATAAGTTATTGTTTTGCTTGTTTAAAAAATAAATAAAAATGTAAATTAAATGTAAATATTTATAAAAAATGTAAATAAAACTATAAATAATGGTAAAATAGTACTGTAAAAAGTAATAGGAGGTGTTACAAGATGAGTTTAGAAGGATTTAGCAAAAGAGGTATGGAACTTGGAAATGATCCTGAAGGTATCCGCCGTGCTTCAAATAATAATAGTAGCTCCATAAATTTGGATTATCAAAATTCAATAAAAAGGTTAGCTTTAACTAAAATAAAGAATGACTT
This sequence comes from uncultured Bacilli bacterium, assembly GCA_934097085.1. Taxonomy (GTDB): domain Bacteria; phylum Bacillota_I; class Bacilli_A; order RF39; family UBA660; genus UBA6448. The sequence continues at coordinate 8,714 of CAKONK010000003.1, read as the reverse complement.
GCTTTTTGAAGGTCAGCTTGGGGCGACATTAAGAAGGTTAAACTCTTTAGGAATAAATATTACAAAAGAAGAAATTTTAAAAGACATTCAAATTGAAATATATAATCAAAAGGTTGAAATGGGTTTTAATGAAAATAACGAAAATGATTTAGAATCATCAGAAAGCAAAAATTTTGGAAGATATTAGATATGTTTATTTTTTAGTCATATTATAATAATTTGTTAATTAAAGGTTTTGAGGTAATTGATATGATGCAGGAAATGATAAATAATTTTTTAGATAATAAAGGAATTGAAGATGAATTTATAAGAAATATTGTGAGTGGTTTTATAAATAGACATACAAAGTTATATGGAGATGTTATTCCTTTTGAAGATTTGATGGGAAGGTTAAATAATAATTTAAATTCTATTAATTTAATTGACCCAAATAATATTAAAAATGATCCAAGATATCATAATGTTGTCGGAACTTATGAGGGATTTAAGAAAAAATGTATAACAATGTTTTTTTACTCAGGAACATTTAAAAATCCACAATTAAGAGAGGATTTTATAGCAATATTATTACATGAATTAACTCATTGTGCATATACAATTAAATAAAACGATATATATAAAAGTGAAAAACAAGTATTAGAAAGATATGAAGAGCTTTTAGATGGAACAACTCCATTAGTTGATGGAAACAATACTTATATGGAACCAATTATTAACTATGTTTCTACGAGAATTTTCGGTAAGAAAAATGGAGTATATTTAGCTCAAACGAGTAATATTGCGAAGTTAACAAATATTATTGATGAAAAACAAATTGTAAAAAATGTTTTACAAAATATAACATAAAAAATGTAAAAAAGATGAAGAACAATTATTAAAAAATGGATATGAAAAAATTTATACTGATGAAAAAATGTGCTATAATAACTATAGATTTAATTATTATTGTCAATGGTAAGATAGGAGGATGTATTTAATGACTAAATATTATTACACTTGTGAAGAAGATAAAAAACTTATAGAAAAATCATTTCATAATATTGCATATATTATCTTTGGAAAGAAAAATGCTGATAAGATTAATACTTTTAAAGAGTTTTGGGAACAAAGTGTTTCAAATGTAAATGTTTTTCCGCAATGGAGCTTACATGAAAGAATTAATCATAGCACTCCAGGAATATGTAGATTGGATGATAAAACAAAAAAACTTATAATTGAAATGTTAGGCTATAAAGGATCAAACGGTAGACAATCATCATGGATTAAACATGAAGGTACTCATGAATTTTGTCACTCATTTGTCAATTTATTACCTAAATTAATGTCTGAACATGAAAATGGAATTATTAAAGATGGTATTCGTTGTGAAAATCATATGGGAATGATTAAAGAGACTAATCCAACAACCGGGGAATTAGTAGGACAACATTACTATGGAAAAATGTTTAATGAAACTATGATGGATATAATTACATCTATATCTATTAATTATTTTGATTCAAATGGTAACACAAAAACTGTAAATAACATTTTAAACGACAATTATAATGATTGGGGAAACGAAAAAACTGGGTATTCGTTGTTCACTTCTTTAACAAGACTTACTATTGCTGCTTTTTCAAATATTGCAAATCCAAATTATGATAGTGTTGTTAAAAATGGATATGGAATTTTTGATGTTAAAACAAAATTAAAAAATGGTGAAATATGCCGAGCAAATGATTTTTTGTACGGAATAGTTTATGACCCTTTGCATATTGAAGAAGAATTTGATAAATTTATGGGTAATGGTTATTATAGAACTTTTTGCGAATATTTAGATAGACTTTTTATGTTATCATTAAGTAATCAAAAATTGCCAAGCGATGAAGTAAAAAGAGTAATGAATATTTTACCAGATTTTTTAAATAAAAAAATTAATTATTATAGAGAAAATAATCTTATGGATTTGGCAAATGCAAATCAAATTGTTGGTAATTTTAATAGAATATGGAATTCAATGCAAAAAGAATATAGCACATATTTTTCACAGGAAGAAATTGATAGTATTGCTATGCGAGCAGGTAGAAAAATATAATTTTTAGATGATTACTAATTTTGTAATTAGCTTTTTTTATATAACACATTCTTTCTTAAAAAATAGATATAAATTGAAAATTATACTTTTAAAATTGATTAAATAAATAAGATATAAATGATTATTAATTTTCAAATGTATTATAGCAAATAATAAAATAGTATAATTTAAGTGATGTTTTTAGTAAATTTAATTTCACCACTAAATAGTAATTTAATAATTTAAAAAATTTCATTAAAAATATTGACTCTTCCCTTAGAGTAGGTTGTATAAATAATTTGAGGAGGCAAGATATGTATAAAATAGGAGAATTTTCTAAAATGTCTAAAACTACTATAAAGACATTAAGATATTATGAAAAAGAAGGATTACTAAAACCTACTTTTATAGATCAATATACTAGTTACAAATACTATGAAAGCAGTCAGTTAGTTGAAATTTCAAAGATAATATCTTTAAGGCAAGTAGGATTATCTATTAAAGAAATTAAAAAAATATTAGATGGATATGATATGGTAGAAATACTAAAAACCAGAAAAAAAGAAATAGAAAATAATCTTATAGATTACAATATCCAGCTTTCTAAAATAAATTATTTATTGGAGGAAAACAATATGAAAAATGAGATTTTTATCAAAGATATTCCAAGTTACATTATTTATTATCGTGATGGAATGATAGAGGATTTTAGTAAAATTACAGAATTTGTTTTACAAGCAGGAACAGAATGTGCAAAAGCAAATCCAAATTTAAAGTGCATAACTCCAGATTATTGCTATATTAGTTATTTAGATGGAGAATACAAAGAAAAAGATATTAAGATTAGATATGCACAAGCAGTAGAAAAATTAGGAAATGAAACTGATAGTGTTAAATTTATGAAATCAAATCCTATTACAGCAGTATGTATTTATCATAAAGGAGCTTATAATAATTTAAGAGATTCTTATAATATTATTTTAAAGTACATTGAAGATAATGGATATGAGATAATAGATAATGCGAGAGAATGTTATATTGATGGATGTTGGAATAAAGAAAATGAAGAAGATTATTTAACAGAGATTCAATTTCCTGTTAAGAAAAGATAAATACAAATTACAATTTATCGGTAAGATTAGTTTTAAATAAACTAGTCTTTTTTATTTTGAAAGAAACAGTAATTCAATACATCACGAGCAAATTCAAGAATTTGAAAGGTATTTATGGAATATTGGATTATCAAATGAAACAATACAAAAATATGTTGGATATCATTATGGCTACAGGAAAGACGAAAATGGGTATAATGATTATAATAATCAACAATTATCTTCTGAAGGATTTAAAAAGTTGTATCAAAAAAATTTAGATGAGTTTAATGCATCAATTAATAAAACAAAAATTATTGTTGATATGATTGATAGATTTATTATTCGAGGAAGAAATTCTGATTTTGATATTGATGCTTTAGTCTGTGGTAAAACCAATGATTATGTATGGATAAAAAAATATGATATATATGATTTAATATTATCTAAAAGAAACTTTGAATTTACTTCACTACATATTGCTTGTTTAACAATTGGTCCAAAAAACGTTGTTTAAAAGGTTTAACTAATAATATAAAAGATAAATATCTTGTTTGTGTAAGATGGAATTTCATTAAAGAAGATATTATTAATTTTAAGAAAAATAACATTATTTAGAGGATATATTTTGCTAGTATGGTCTGTAAAAAAAACTTACTAGGAAAATAAGTGGAAATATGATAAGATTAATTTTGGGAATATATGAAAAAAATAATTTACTGGAGATTTAGTAATAAATCAGTTTATACAAGTTATACCAATAACTTTGTTTTTAGGAATATTTTATATAATATTTAGATTTTTAAGACTAAAGAAATATAATAGTAATATTAATTATAAAAAGGAAATGTTTAATAAATGTTAAAACTCTTTGACAAAGTTCCAAAGACTTTTGGTAGAATGCAAATATTAATTTATATATAATTGTTAGTGAAAGGAGGAATAAAAGTGAAATTGGGAGATAATATTTTAAAATTAAGAAAAGATTGTAAACTTTCACAAGAACAATTAGCAGAAAAAGTTAATGTTACTAGACAAACTATATCAAATTGGGAATTAGGAGAAACATCTGCGAATCCAGAACAGTTAAAATTATTATCTAAAGCATTAAATGTTAGTATTGATGAACTTTTAAATAATGATATTAAACATGTTTTAGAGGAAAAAGTAACCAATACTGAAAAGCTTGCTGGATTAATAATTAAAATACTAAAAGTATTGGGAATAATTTTTATTATTGGTTTTGCTATTATTATTTTCTTAAATATTATGTTTGGTTCTAAAAAAGATTCAATGACAATAAAAGAAAATCAAACTGTACTTCTTAATTGTCAACTTAATGATAAAAAATATTCTTATCTAATAGAATATGATAAAGATGATAGTATTGTTGATGCAAGCGGTAGTGATTATATTATAAGTATTGTTAAGGATAAAAACTTTAACAAAGCTAAAGCCTTAGTAAAATATATTGAATCATATTTTGAGGATAATGGTGGAAAATGTTAATATAATAACTAATGGGCTACTGAAAAAATTATAGTAGCTCATTTTATTATTTAAAAAAATATATATTATTTAGAAAATGTATTAGGTCTTGGCAAGGCTAGACTTAGGCTAAGACGGCAGCTCCATTAAAAAAACTTATGATATAATAGATCGTAAGTCGTATTAAATTGGAGCAATAGCACAGGCTATTCCAAACTCCTAATAGTAAAAGTTGATTAACAACTAATCACTACAAATATAATACTATAAACAATGGAAAATGTGTTTTTTTAAAAAAATATAGATAAAATTCATGATATAATGTTATTAGAAGGAATGTGATTATATGACAACTATATATTTAATTAGACATTCAGAACCAATGGAAGTTAATAATACTTTTAATAAAGATAATCTACAATTGCAAAATGAAAAGTCTTCACTTTCAATCAAAGGTGAACAAATTGCTAAAGAAAAATTAAATAAAAAAGAATTTGATGATATTGATATTATATTTTCTTCAAATTATGTTAGAACCATACAAACTGCAAAATATTTATCTGAAAAAAATCAGGTAGACATAAATGTTATTAGTGATTTGGGAGAAAGAAAATTTGGTATTGATTCTTGGGATGAACTACCAGATAATTTTGAAAGAAAACAATTTTTAGATGATAATTATAAAATTAATAATGGTGAGAATCAAAAAGATGTAAGGGATAGAATGTATTCTGTATTAATTAAAATTTTAAATGAATATCCTAATAAAAGAATTGCAATTATTAGTCATGCAACAGCAATTTTATTTTTATTAAAAAAATGGTGTGATGTCAACATTATTGATTATAAGTTAAGTTATAGTTTTAAAAAAGAAATAATATTTGATGGATATTTTAATTACTGTGAAACATTTAAATTAGAGTTTGATATAGATAATAAACTAATTAGTATTGAGAAAATAAAATAAAATTAAATGTTAAAATGTGTGAGTAAATTAGTAAAAGTTTAATTGAACAATGATTATTCTCTTTTAAATGAATTTTAAAGAATGCAAATAAAAATGTAAACATTATTATTTGTTTATTAAATTTAACAAAAAAATAAAAAATCATGTTATAATTTGTAAAAGGAAGTGATTACCATGGAAAAAGCAAATAAAAAAATTATATATGAATATTCTTTAGTTAATAATGCTTTTCATAATGAATTATCGCAAATTAGTGATGCTATTTATTCAAGGAATCATGAACAAAATGCTGATTGGTATAGAAGTTTTGGTGATAGATTTAATTCTATATTGGGGTTTAATGGTCAAACAATGGAACAATTTGTTAATTTTGTTACTACTATTAATATAACGCCAGAACAGAAAAGAGCTTTATTTGAATTAAGAAAAGAGCCAATGTTTAAAAAACTTATGGGTGAAATTGCTTTGCAACAGAAAGTAGAATTAGAAAATGTGTTAGAAAGTAAAATCACATTTGAAGGTATGACTTTCGCGGATGAATATGTACCAAAAGTTGCTATAAAAACAGTACAACAATTAGAACAAGAATTAAATACTTATAGTGATAAATTATCAGAATTATTAAGTCCTGGTATTATTACAGAACAGCAATATGATATATATAATCAAAATTTAGATTATATATATGACTATTATATAAGTTGTTCTAAAGGTGAGCAAATTCCATTTAGAAGAATGTCTAATGAACAATATGAGCAAATTGAAAAAAGGGCAATTGAGAATGGCATTAGTCTTAGTGAACAATTGATTCAAGAAACTAGAGAGTTAAAATATGACCATGATGTAATTCAAGAATTACAAAGTCAAGGTATAAAAAGATAATTTAGTAAAAAATCCAAAATTATAATTTATATATAAAGGATTTTTTTTGTGGAATTATTTTTTATTAAGTTTAATTTTAACACTAGTTTAGTCACTAAAATAAAAATATTATCAATTGATTCGGCCACTTTTCGACCGCTTTTCGACCAGCACTGTTTTTTGTATTAAAAAATCGAACTAAAAAGTTCGACTAAATAACAATTTGGAGCGGTTAAGCTACAACTTACGAACTACAGAGCTCTCTTTCTAAAAACATTATATATGAATCATGATTAAAATTTAGTGGGAGTATATGAAAAAAATAATGTTTATGATATACTAAATATAAAATAAAGGAGGTAAAAAATGGATGTCTTATTAATAATTTTATTTATACTACAATTAATATTTAATATATATTTTTTAATAAAGTCTATAAAATCAAAAGATAATAGAAACTGGCTAATATTATTTTCAATCAATATATCATCTATAATAAGTGTTGTATTGGTCGGGTTCTACACTTTATCTAATCAATATTTAGGTTGGGATGGTCTTGTATATTTATTAATATGTTTTTGTGCATTATGTGCTTATTTATTTTTATTAATTGTTAATTCTATTTTTAAAATTATTGAAGTCAGAAAAAATAAGAAGCAAAATATTATTCCAAAGACATTAGAAAAAAATATTAAAAACAAAGCAATAACAATTCCTTTGATATTAATAACTTTATTAACTTTGTTTCTTTGTGTATTTGATTATTCAAAGTATGTTATACAACAAAGAGGAGAATTAAATACATATAATAATGTTAAAAAGAAAGAAATTAATAAAATGGCTAGTTTCTTAAATGATAAATATAATATAAATATTCAAGAAAGCGATTGTATTTATTATCGTGAACAAGATTATACTAGACATTCAGATATTTTGGGTAATGGTTCTACATACAATATTCCTTATATAACTGTATTCAAAAACAATAACGAACTAATTACTGTTGTTGATAGAAAAGGTTTTATTTCTGATAATAGGCAATTAAGAGATTTAAATGATATTTTGATAAATTACTATTATCAAAAGACAGGAATAAAATTTGATTACATTGAATTTAATAAATCATATGGCGGTAGTTGGAGCGGAAATGATAATATTATTAATGTGGTTCTACAAACAAAATTTAACACATTGATTACTGATAAAAATATAGAACAATTTTTAGAATATATTTTACAAGAATCAGATTTATCTATTTCATTTTACATTAAGGATAATAGTGAAAATAATATAGAAACATTAAAATATAATATAACAAATGAATTAGAATATTTAAGAGAGTATGATAATATTGAAATTGTAAAGGTTTATGGTTATGTCGGACAACTAGATATTAAACATGATGAAATAGAATTTCCAAATGAACATAGATATTATGGAAATTCAAGTGATGATTATTATGATGGATACAAATTTGGATGTTATTATATTGATACTACTACCAATAACTTTACTTTTTCATTAAGTATGGATTTAAATAGGGGTTATACTACTGGAACAGGAGAATCAATCAATGGTTGGAAATATCACGTGATAAATTAATAATTTTTATGTACAAAGGGTATGGGAATTCCCATGTATGAATTTATACGGGAGTATAAATTCAGTGCTGGCTGGACACAACTTTTACTCCCACACTCTAAAAAATATAAAAATAGGATTAAATTATTTTGATAATTTTTTCCTCTTTTTTTGATGATTATTTATACAAAAACATATTCATTTAGGACAATTTCTTCAGCAATATTTTTGTAATTATTCATTAACTTTGTCCATTCGATTGGATTAAATTCTTTACTTTTTTCAGATAGTCTTTCATCATTTTTAATATAATCTTCCATTAGTATTTTGTATAAACTTTAACAAGAATCACTGACTAAAAGAAGATGATGAGTTAGTTTATTTGTCATCAAAAGTGTTTCATAAAGTGCCTTCTTGTTTTATGCAATAAAGTGTAATCTTAATATTCTATATCTTCCAAGTCTTCCATAATTTTCGTCTTTTTCTAAATATAAATCTGGTAATAAATAATCTCCTTTTTTTGTATAAGTAACTTTCATTTTTATCATTCCTTTCTTCTTTAAATAGTGTTAAATAATTCATTTTTTGGCACCAATATTAAAATATCTTTAATAACATTTTTTTCAGTATATGGACAACTGACAATGCCATCTATATATAAATGTTCTTG
>CAKONK010000002.1 GCA_934097085.1 uncultured Bacilli bacterium | reverse complement strand
TCTAATCTATATGATTTATCTAATGCAATAGAAATATAATTTTTTTGTTTCTTTTTTGGCATATCATCTATTTCATCCAAAATTGATAAATAACCTATCATTGATGTTAAAGGTGTCTTAATATCGTGAGCTAAATAAACTATTAACTCATCTTTCTTTTTTTCATTTTCTTTAGCTAATTTTTCATTTTTCTCCGATTCTCTTTTTAAGTGATTCATGTGATTTTTGATTTCTTCTAATTCATCTGGCAATTCAATATATTCAACATCTTTATTTACTAATTCTTCAGTTGCTTTTCCAATTTCATCAATATATCCAAAAACTTTCTTCAATAATCTATATAGTAGCACTAACGTACCAATTACCCAAATTATTATTATAGGAATTACAAGAGCTCTAACGGTTGTTATGCTGGAAAAAAAATCTCTAAAATTGTTGTAAACTTCTGGTGAAATATCATATAGCCATTGAAAACTTAGTCTATCAATTAGTACCGCCAAAAGGAAAATACCCAATGGCATACATATAGACCATACCAATATTTTTATTACAAAATTTATAAAAGTTTTTTTCAATAATTTATTTTTTTTACTTCTCAATTTTATACCCCACTCCATAAACTGTTTTTATATATTTTGGCTTTTTTCCAATATCATTCATTTTTTCTCTTAAATGTCTAATATGTACCATTACAGTATTGTTATCTTTTTCAAAATATTTACTTCCCCATACCTTAGAAAATAATTCATCTGTTTTAATTACTTTTCCTCTGTTTTCGCATAATAGCCATAATATTTCAAATTCTATTTTTGTTAGTTCGACCTTTTTTTCGTTGAAATAAAATTCGTGAGTATCTTTATTTATAAGTATCCCTCTAAAATCAATTACATTTTCTTTTTGATTTGAATTATTATACTTTTGACTTCTTCTTAACTGTGCTTTTACTCTTGCAATCAATTCCAAAGGTTGAAAAGGCTTTGTTACATAGTCATCTGCTCCTATCATCAAGCCATTTATTTTATCAATTTCTTCTACTTTTGCAGTTGCAAAAATAATCGGGAAAGTATATTTTTCTCTAATTTTATTGCATAGCATAAATCCATCAATTTCAGGCATCATAACATCTAAAATTGCTAAATCTACACCTAAATTATCAATATTATCAAGCACTTCTTTACCAGAATAATATTTATAAACTGTATAATTTTCATTTTTCAAATATAATTCAACTAAATCTGCTATTTCCTTTTCATCATCTACAACTAAAATTTTATTCATTTTCCTCTCCCTTCCACAAGTTTTAAATTAATAATGCATACTAATTATACCATACAAAACTTAACAAAATATATTGAATAACATTTTTTTGATAAATTTTATTTAGATATATTTTAACATATATTATTTTAAAATTAAACTTTTCGTATTTTATACTTTAAAATTCTTTATAAATTTGCTCTAAAACTTTTTCTAATATTTGTGGTTTTTCTTCATTTACAAAGTGTCCTGTATTTTCAATAATTTTTCATTTTTCTCCGATTCTCTTTTTAAGTGATTCATACGATTTTTGATTTCTTCTAATTCATCTAGTAATTCAATATATCTATAAACTTCAGAAATTCTTAACCCAGTATGATATGCAGTAAGCATAGCATAATATTCACAATGATTCTTTTTAAATCTATTTAAGATAGTATCAATTTCTTCTTTTGTGAATATATGTACTGGGTCTTCATCTGGTTTATCATATTTAGGTAATTTAACTTTTATTGTTGGATTTTCTTTTACAAAACCTACAACATCGGTCGCATAAGAAAAAGATGTTTTTAATACTTTTAAAATGTTTTTCATAAAATTTTTTGAATATCCATATTCAACATAAGTATTATTCACAAACTCTTGAATTGTCGCTGTTGTTATTTGATAAAGTCTATAAAATCCTAACTTTGGTTTGATATGATTCTTTATTATATTTTTATATGCCTCTATTGTGTGATATTTTAAATTGATTTCACAATATTCTTTCATCCAGTAATCAAGATAATCTGAGTAAGACATTATTTTAGGTTTAAAACTATGTCCTGTATTCAAATATTCATTGTATGCAATAATACCTGCTTGTTTTGCTTCGCTTTTTGTTGCGAACCCTGATTTGTTTTTAAATTTTCTTTTTCCATCGATTGAAGCAATTTCAAATTTATATTGATATACTTCTTTTCTTTTTTGAACTGTTACATCAGCCATAATAATCTCTTTTCCATTTACAATAGAGTAAATAAAAAAGTTGGCACAAATGCCAACTTTATATTATTTACAAAAATGTTTGCATAGAGATTTCCTTATTTTACAAGGCTTTTCGACGATTTTGTTTTCAAATTTTTTTGTTTGCAAACAAATTGCAAACATTTTGCTATTTTTAGCACTTTTTTGAACTTTTCAAAATCTCACAAGCCCTTATTTTATGGGCTATTTACCACAACAGTTTTTATATTTTTTTCCACTTCCACATGGACATGGATCGTTTCTACCTATTTTAGTAACTTTTTTCGGAGTACTCTTAATTTTTTCTTTACCATCATTAGCACTTCCTTTAATAGTTTGTTTCATTTCAGTATTTTGTCTAATTTCTGCTTTTAAAAGGAATACTGATATATCATTATCAATCTTATCTAATAATTTATCAAATAATTCAAAACCTTCCATTGTATATGCTTGTACTGGATTTGTTTGACTATAGCCACGAAGACCAATACCCTCTTTTAAATGTTCCATAGTATTCATATGTTCAACCCAGTTTGAATCAATTACCCTAAGTGATATTGCTCTTTCAAATTCATTTCTTACTGGAAGTCCTTTTACTTTTTCTTCATAATCTTTAATAACAAGAGAAGAAATATATTCTGGAACATCTTTATCTTTTAAATCAATTATATCTTTGACTTTAAGATTTTGTTTTTTTAAGAAGTTTGTATTAACATACTCTACTATCTCAGATTTATCATTTTCAGTTAAATGTCCTTCAGGAGCGATATGATTTTCGCATAAAACATTAATTGTTTCTTTAAAAGTATCTATAACTGTTTGTGATATTGATTCATTATCAATAATTTCATTTCTCTTATTATAAATAATTTCCCTTTGTTCATTTAAAACATTATCATAATCAAGAAGACTCTTTCTTATATCATAGTTATTACCCTCAACTCTCTTTTGAGCTGTTTCAATACTTTTAGTAAGTGTCTTACTACGTATTGCCATATCTTCATCAACACCAAGTGACTGAAGCATCATTTTAATTCTATCAGTACCAAATCTACGCATTAAATCATCTTCGAAAGAAACAAAGAATTGACTCATTCCTGGATCTCCTTGACGACCTGCTCTACCACGAAGCTGATTATCTATTCTTCTTGATTCATGTCTTTCAGTACCAATTACACAAAGTCCACCTAATTCTTTAACACCTTCACCTAGCTTAATATCTGTACCACGACCTGCCATATTTGTTGCAAGTGTTATTGCACCTTTTTCACCTGCTTTAGCAATTATTTCAGCCTCTCTTTCGTGATTTTTTGCATTTAATACTTCGTGAGGAAGACCAGCCTTTTTCAAAAGTCCACTTAAATGTTCATTTGATTCAACAGATATTGTACCAATAAGGATTGGTTGTCCTTTTGAATGAATTTCTTTAACAGTATTTATAATTGCTTTATATTTACCCTTTTCAGTGGCATATACAAGGTCTGCTAAATCTTCACGAATTACCGGCTTATTTGTAGGAATACATATTACATACATATTATAAATATTTCTAAATTCCTCTTCTTCAGTTTTTGCTGTACCTGTCATACCTGATAACTTATTATACATTCTAAATAAATTTTGGAATGTTATAGTGGCCATTGTTTTAGTTTCAACATTAATTGTTACTCCTTCTTTAGCCTCAATTGCTTGATGAAGACCATCAGAATATTGTCTTCCTTGCATAAGTCTTCCTGTAAATTGATCTACTATTATAACTTGTCCATCAGAAACAACATAATCAACATCTTTTGCAAAAGCATAATTTGCCTTTAAAGCTTGATTTAAATGATGTACAAGACCAGCATTATCAATATCATATAGATTTTTAATATTTAATATTTTTTCTATTTTTTTACTTCCCTCTTCAGTAAGAGAAACGCTTTTAGTTTTTAAATCAACTGTATAATCTTCATCCTCTTTTAAATTTTTAACCGCTCTATTTGCTTCAATATAAAGGCTATTTGAATTAGCTTTTCCACCACTTATAATAAGGGGAGTCCTTGCTTCATCAATTAAAATACTATCAACTTCATCGATAATACAGTAGTTTAAAGGTCTTTGCACTCTATCTTCTTTATTTACAACCATATTATCTCTTAAATAATCAAAACCAATTTCGTTGTTTGTTGAATATGTAATATCGCAGTTATAAACATCTTGTTTTTCTTTTGGAGTCATATCACGAAGATTTACACCTACACTTACTCCCAAAAGATCATAAATAGGTTTCATCCAATTAGCATTTCTATCAGATAGATATTCATTTGTTGTAACAACGTGAACACCTTTACCAGTTAAAGAATTTACATAAGCAGGAAGTACTGTAGTAAGTGTTTTACCTTCACCAGTTTTCATTTCGGCTATATTACCATAATGAATAGCAAGTCCACCTATAATTTGAACTTTAAATGGTTTTTCACCTATACCTCTAAAGCACGCTTCTCTAGCAAGGGCAAAAGCTTGTACTAAAATATCATCTAAAGTTTCACCTTTAGAAAGCCTTTCTTTAAATTCATTTGTTTTATTTTTAAAGTCTTCATCCTTTAAATTAGCCATAGTATCTTCTAAAGATATAATTTCATCTGCTAATTTGTCAAACCTTTTTAATTCTTTATATTCGCTGTCTAATAATTTTTTTAATATTCCCATATATATTCACCTTCAAGTTAAATTATATCAAATAACTTCCATAAAAAAAAGGCTAAAAGCCTATTTAACATTAATAATACCTAAAGAACCATCTTTTCTCTTATATAAAACTGATACACATTCTTCATTAATATTTTTAAATGTAAAGAAATCATGATTTAAAAGCTCCATTTGCATTATTGCTTCATCTTCATCCATTGGTTTTGTATCAAGATTTTTTCTTTTAACAATTTTATCTGGTTCTTCATTTAAAGTTTCCTCATATTCTAAATTCATTTCAAATGAAGGAACATTTTTATAATGATTATTTAGTCTTGTTTTATTTTTTCTAATCATTCTTTCAAGTTTATCAATAATCATATCTATTGAAGCATATAAATCTTCACTGCCTTCTTCACATCTAATATTAAACTTAGAAGTAGGTATTGAAACTTCAACAGTCTGAAGATTATTTTTAACTCTTATAATAACATTACATTTTATATCTTCACTATTCTTAAAATATTTGTTTAATCTCTCTAATTTCTCATGTAAATAATCTTTAATTGCTTTAGTAACTACAATCTTATCTCCTCTTATACTTATTTTCAAATTCATCACTCTCCTATAAAAATAATATCACATTTTATAAAAAAAAACTACTATACAGTAGTTAAATTTAAGGTTTCTACATCTTTTGCTTGTAAACCTTTTGATGTTTCAATAAGTCTAAAACTTACAATATCTCCTTCATTTAATGAACGATATCCATCTTTTTTGATTACTGAATAATGAACAAAAATATCTGATAAATTATCACAATGGATAAAACCATAACCTTTCTCATTATTGAACCATTTAACTTGTCCTTTCATTTTTACACCTTCCTTCTATTTAAATTTAACACAGGTTTTATACTGTATCAATTTAAATCGAAATACAAAAATCGACATTTATCGGTGTATTTACTTTATATGACAAGTATTTACCTAACTTCATCAAATATAAATTTTATGTAATTATTTATTAAATAATAAGATTTATTTTTTAATAATTTATTAATAAGGTCAACATTACTACTTAAGATAAATAAACTTTCTTTAATATGATTTTGAATTATATAAATAATTTCATTATAACTAATTTGGGATGTATTTATATTTATTGTTACTTTTTTGTTATATTTATTTATGAAATATAATCTTAAATTATTATCACCAATTAGATAAGCTTTATTTTTTCTTACATTAAGTAAAGTAATATCTTTTATAATTTTTATAATTTTAATTCCAAGTTCTTCGAAAATAATTGATAACATTTTAATATCATTTACTGATATGTTGCTTTGAATTATAACTACCATTTTATTGTTGATAATTTTTTTTAACTTGTTTTCTTTGATAAATTCATTATATTCTTTTATAAACTTATCTTTATTTAAGATGATTCCATTGTTAAGAATATTTTCATTTAATTTTAAATAATAAATATTATTATTAAATCTTACTATAACATTATTCTCATAAAAATATATTATATTATTTGACTTCATTTGGGTTTAATTCATAAAATTTTTCAGGATCTATTTGTTTTCCCTTTAAATATACTTCGATAAATAGTACATTTTTATCTGTTACCAAGTTATTTGAGGTAGCCTTACCAATTATTGTACCTTTTTTGATATCATCATTTTCTCTTACAGTAACATCTTTTAAAGAATAATAAATTGTTGTTAAGTTATCTGAATGCTGCACTTCCACAGTATCTCCGAGCATTTCATCTTTTTTTATACTTTTTACTTTGCCATCATAAACACTTACTACATCAAATTCATCTTGAGATGAATAAAATGTTCCAGATGATGGCATATAAGTATTTTGATAAACTATTAAAGAGTTTTTTTGTGATTCATCATCATAATCTTTACTATAAAAACCTGATAATATTTTTACGTTTTCACTTAAATATGGTCTTTCAAATTTATCTGGTAATATTTCACTTAAAACATTCTCAGTTACATCTTTCATAATTGATTTAGAATAGTTATAATTTGTAACATTTTTTAAAAGATGGTTATTAATGAGTGATACACTAAAAAAAGTAACAAGTATTATAAGTATGTAAATTGTTGGTAACACATATTTTTTTAACTTCATTTTCTTCATTCATTCCTCCTATAAAAAGTATGAACAAAAAAAATTAATTTATACTAGAAATTATTACATCTTTATAATAATATTTTAATATATATTCGTAATTAAAACCTTGATTTGCTAAATAATTAGCACCATATTGGCTCATACCTACTCCGTGTCCATAACCATAAGTTGTGATATTTACATCATTTTCATTTATTTTTATAACAAAATCAGTAGATCGAAGTCCAAGCAACTTTCTAACTTCAATACCGGTAAACTCTTTTCCATTAATTATAATACTTTCAACTCTATTTGTACTATTTCTTATTACATTACTTATAATTATATCATTACAAGTTATACCTAGTTTATTACAAAATTTTTCTCTTGGAATAGTTACTTCTTTTTCAAAATTTATATTTTCTTTTTCATATTCTGAAGAAACACTTTGCAAATAAGGATAACTTTCACTAAATACGGATGTGCTATTTTCGGTATAGCCATTACTCATTGAAAAATAATATGCAGGAATTATCTTTCCATCATATTTTATTACTAAATTTTTAGTACTTTCTACCGCAGATTTTATTTTATTATAATAAAAATCATAATCTTCTTTCCAAATACTTTTCATTTTTTCTTTAGTAATTAAACATTGGGTTCTAGTATCATTAGTCGTCTCTATATTTTTACTTTTTAGAAAGTACGCATATGTTCTCGAAGCAATTGCTTGGCTTTTTAATGATTCTTCATTAAATGATGCTGGCATTTCACAAGCAATTACTCCGATTAAATAATCCTCCATTGGATCAGAAGTTTGTTTTATAACAATATTTTTTGTTTCATTATTAAAAAAATAGGAAGTACTTTTATTTAAACTTCCTATTAATAAACATATAACTAATATCAAAATAATTATAATTTTATTTTCTTTATCCATATTTTCCTTAAAATAATTCAATTAATTTTATAAAAAACTCTGCAGAAACATAGGCAAGACCAAACGATGCAAGCATTACAAATATTTTTGCCTCAAGTTCGTGTTTAATCTTAAAGAAACCTGTAAAATTTATTCCACTTAAAGCAAAAATAGATACAAAAAGCATTAATACATAAATTAACACTTTATAATTCATTATATTCACCGTTTTCATAATTTATGATTTTTTGAACTCTTTTATGATGTCTTTCCTCTTCAGAGGTTTTAGTATTTAAAAAAGTATCAACAATTTCATAAATATTATTAATATCATTATTACTACTTATGCATAGAACATTACTATCGTTATGATTCCTTGCAAAAAAAGCATCATCAGTATTAACACATCTTGCCGCTCTAATGCCTTTAACTTTATTTGCTGCAATGCTCATACCTATTCCTGTACCACATATTAATATGCCTAAACTATTAGGACTTTCTATAACACTTTTGCAAACATCAAATGCAAAATCAGGATAATCATCATTATCATTATGTTTTATTTTACTTGTAATTATATCTATTCCTAAATCTTTTAAATAATTTACTATCTTATCTTGAGTTTCTACACCCCTATGATCTGTTCCTATATATACCTTCAAAAATTACCATCTCCTTTTTAATTATATCATAAAAAAACAAAAAACTATGCTGTCTTTTGTTCATTTAATCCATATTTACGATTAAATTTTTCTACATTTCCTGTTTTCTTTGCTTTTGCTTGAGTTCCTGTGTAGAATGGATGACATTTACTACATACTTCAACATTGATATTTTCTTTTGTTGATAAAACGTTAAATGTTTCACCACACGCACATTTTACTGTAGCTTCTTTCATTTCAGGATGTATATTTGCTTTCATAATTATTTTTCCTCTCCTTTTAACTTCTTTAGTATTATATCATATATTTCAAACTTATCAAGAATTTTTTGTTAAAATTTCATTAATTTTATACATTCCTTTACTATTTATGTATACTTTATCATCAAAATATGTAAAGTAAGATTTATCAAGTTTATTTAAATCAACATAATTTATCTTAAACTTTTTACTATATTCTAATAACTTTTTATTAATTAATTTAAAAACACCTTTTTCATCATATATGTTTATTAAATTTATATTTGCTTTATTTATTTTTGTTATTTGATAAAAAATATCGTACATATTATTTAAATATTCGATTGTTATTTCTTCATTTAATTCTTTATAATTATTAAGTTCATAATTTCCAACATTAATATTTATAAAATTAGCATTTTTTATATAATACTGAATATTATCTTCATTATTAGTTATCTTTTCTAAAAGTGCATCACTTGTTAAATATGGTTCTTTTATTTCTTTACAAATAACATCTTTGGAATAAAGATTATCATATGTTTTATTATAAAAATAATTCATTTTATTCATTGATATATAATCACCAATAGATAAAGAAATAACCTCTTTTTTCTTATTTAAAATAAAGTACAATAATATTATTAATACTACTGCGAATAATATTATTAAAATTAACTTATATCTTCGCTTAATCTTCATCAATAATTTCTATATCCGCGCCAACTTGTTTTAATTTTTTAACAAGATTTTCATAACCTCTTAAAATATATTCAATATTAGTTATTTTTGTCGTACCAGTAGCAATTAATCCTGCCATTACTAAAGCGGCTCCTCCCCTTAAATCTGTGGCATTTATTTCACAACCTTTTAACTTTGATGGGCCAATTATTATTGAATGTGCATTATCTTGAAGAGTAATATTAGCACCCATTTTATTTAAATATTTAACATGCTGCATTCTATTTTCCCAAATTGTTTCCTCAAAATAAGATGTCCCGTTTGCTTGAGTAAGTAAGACAGAAATAGGTTGTCCTAAATCAGTAGGGAATCCTGGGTATACAAGAGTTTTTATATTAATTGGTTTTATATTATCACATTTAGAAATTGTTACTTTATTACCATCGATTAAATATTTAATTCCCATATCATCAAATTTATCAAATAATGCTTCGATTTGACTTGGAATAACTCCACTTACTGTTAAATTATTTCCAATCATTGCACCAATCATTAAATATGTTCCTGCTTCAATTCTATCAGGAATAACATCAATGTTTGCACCACTAAGTTTTTTAACACCTCCGATAGTGATAACACTTGTTCCCGCACCTTCGATTTTTGCTCCCATTTTATTTAAAAACTGTGCAATATTTATTATTTCAATTTCTTTAGCAGCATTGCTAATTGTAGTTATGCCTTCAGCCATACTTGCCGCAAACATAATGTTAATTGTTGCTCCAACTGAAGCAAAATCCAAATTAATTCTAGTACCTTTTAAATTTTTAGCCTCTAAAGTATATTTATGAGTATCTTCATCGTGAGTTATTTTTGCCCCTAAAGCCTCAAAACCTTTTAAATGTAAATCAATTGGTCTTTGACCTATATTACATCCCCCCGGGAAAAATATTTCTACTTTTTTGAATTTTGCAAGAAGTACTCCCATAAAATAATAAGATGCACGAAGTTTATTAGATAAATCCTCAGGTATTAAAACATTTTTTAAATTTGTAGGATCAATAATTACCTCTTTATCATTAAATTTAAAATCTACATTTAATACTTTTAAAATATCAAATAATGCATCTTTATCAGAAATATCTGGTATTTTTTCAATTCTACATTTGCTATTTGCAAGAAGGGCTGCAGGTATTAAGGCAACTGCACTGTTTTTAGCACCTCCAATAGATATTTCCCCTTGAAGTGGTTTACCACCATTTATTTTAATATATTTCATACTTTCACCACACCATCTATAAAAATAGATCTTTCATTATATCTTTATGTATTTATAATCATAGTTATGAATAACATATACAATTTAATATTACCTTTTTTTTGCCATATAGTCAAATATCTTGTTAAATATTTACAAAAAAAAAGTAAATTATTTTTGAGCTTTATTTACCGTACCCTCAAATTTACTTACTATTTCTTTTAAAGAATTATAATTTTTATTAATTTGCTTTGAACTCTTTTCAGTTTCACTTTGCATTTTTGCAAGTTTTTCTTTCTCTTTAGTTATTTTAGAAATTTCATTTTTTTGATATTCATAAAAAGTTTTTTGAGCCTTTTCTAATCTTTCTTTATAATCATCAAGATAGTCTTCATAATCAAATAATTCTTTTTTCATTTTTTCATAATCTTTGGTTAATTTTGCTTTTTTTTGATTAAGTTTGTCTATCTCTTTTTTTATGTTACTTGCAAACTGCTCTTTATCTTTTTCTAAATCTTTTTTCTTTTGCTCTAAATCACTATTTAACTTAATATAATAATTTAAAAATTCATTAGTACCTTTTTCCTCTAAATTTTTTTCTAATAATCCAGTATTAAAATCATCAAAATTCAGTTCAAAAACATTATCCTTTTTTTGTGACATTATTCACCTTTATTATTCATTTTAGATATAAATGTTCTAACTATTTTTTCAAATTTAGCATAATTATCCTCGAGTTGAGCTTTATTCTTTTCAATTAGATTCATTTGTTCAACACGATATTTTTCAAACTCATTTTTAGAATTAATAACTTCTTGTCTTTTGAAATCTATATCCGCATATATTTTAGTTTTTTCTTGTTCAAAATCTATTTTTGCATCATTTAATTTTTGCTTTTCATTTTTCATTTCTTGTTCAAAACTGAATCTTTCATTTGATAATTTTTTCTCATCTTCCTCGATTTGTAATTTACGATTATTTAATTCCTCTTTTTGAGATACTAAAGCCGCTACTGAAGTGTCAGCATCAGAAACTTGTTTATTTAGTTCTAATAAAAGGCTTTCAAAATCAGTGTTTTTTGATTTATTATCCCTATTATCTTTTAATAAATCTTCACTTTCTTTTGTAAGAGAAAATATTTCTCTTGGAAATTCAAATTTAGGTCCTTCACTAAAAGTTTCATAACCTTCCTCTAATTTAATGTCATCTTTTTTCATACTCACACCTCTTTATTCTACATTAATCTTACTACAATTTTGTGATTTAATCAACAAAAAGTTATAAATTTTCAACTATTTAAAAAAGTAAGAAACTCTGCATTTCTTACTTAAGTTCTATCTAATAGTTAATTTTCTACAAGTATCATAATATTTATTATTTTTTAAATTATCCATATTGCCAAGTATTGTATTTAAATCATCCTGTGATAAATTACGAATAACATTTACCCTTAATATTGTTTCAGGTGAAAATCCATTTACCTCTTTTTTATAAACTTTACCTATTCCTCGAGTCGACACTATATGAGGTATTCTTGATTTTTCTACTGCTTCTCTAAATGCCCACATAAAATTAAGTACACTATCACTAGGATATAATTCTTCCTCTAGGCTCATGTCATAATCAAAGAATACATTATCAAATCTATCAAGTGTTGATGCATCAAGAGCATTACGACCTACATATTGAAAATCGCTACCTTTACCCCAGGTATTTGCCGCTGCCACCATTCTGAAGTCTGGATGTCTATTAATTGTTTCATGAGGAAATGCCATGTATCCATTAGCAAGGGCTGAATTAATTACAATTAATGCAGATGGATCGGAATTGTCTATTTCATCTAAAAAGAATACTCCACCATTTTTAAAGGCTTTATAAAATTCAGTATCACGATAGTTACCTCCGGCATCGATAAATCCTGTTAACTTAAATTCATTACTTGCATTATTAGTATAATACATTTGTTTATTAAGTGCTTTTGATACTTGGGCTATAGAATAGTTTTTTCCACTTCCTGCAGGGCCAATCAGCATAACAGGTTCATCTAAATTTACAAGATTAAGAATTTCTTCAAATTTTTCATGAAAATGTTCTGGCTCAGTTTTGCCCATTTCTTCACCATGAGAATTAAGTATGTGGACACTTGGTGCACTAACTTCTTTTTGAGAATTATTTGCAAGATTATTTAATGATTTCTCATTTTTTTCCTGTACTCGAGGTTTACTCTCTAAAGTTTTAATTTCATCACGAACTATTTTTAGAATTTCTTTTTTTAATTCTGTATCAATTTTTCCATTAATAGAATCATTTATTTTATTTTTAAATTCATCACCAGCTAAATAATCTTCAAGAATTTTTTTAATTTTGTCACGAATTTCATCACCAACCATACCATTCAGTATTTCATTTATGAAATTAGGCATTTCTTTTAATAAGCTTTCATATACATCTTTTCTGTTTTCAACCTTTTCTTTTTCATCATTGCTTGCTTTTTTAAAATCTTTTAGTTCCTCGTTCATTTTATAAAATTCTCCTTTATCATAAAATTCATCTTCCATTTTTATTGTTTTATTTTTAAAATTTGATAAAAATATTTCTTCACTTCCAAATGCTACATTACCATCTGCATTATAGGAATAATATAATTTTCCTTTACCACTTTTTCCAGCAGAAAGAAGTCCATTTTCATTATTCATAATAACAAATGAGCAATCAATACCATTTTCATTTAATAAATTAATAGTATATTTCATTCCATAGTTATCATATAAACAAGGTAATAACAAATCTTCAGTAACTATTTTATTACTTTTAAATTTTTCTTCCCATAATTCAGTTAACTTACATTGATTTAAACAATTTATCATATAAATATATTTAGCATTATTAGTGGTAAATATTTTGTTCATTGCACCTAACAAAAAATGCCCATTACCATGTACCTCACTTAAGTTTAAGTTTCCATCCATTAAAAACATTTTAATACTTTCTCTTAACTTTCTCATTTCAACCTTGCTTCTTGCATTAATAGGATCATCCATTAATGCAAATGGGCCATATTTTTCACCTATACTACAAAATTTTTTACCATCATAATAACTATCAGGCATAGCTACATTATATGATTTATCTGGCGTTTTTTCCATAATACTTTCTTTATTATCTGCAAACATTATCTTCTCATCTTTATCGTAGCCATAGTATAAATAAGATGTTTTACCAATGTTGCCACACATCAGATTATTATTTCCAACATCCATTACAAAGGAACCTTCAAATCCATATTTTTTAAGTTCTTCGATAAGACCTTTAAATCCTAGTTTTAAATATATGTATTGTATAATACTATCACATCCAAAACAATCATGAGGTTCTCTATATTCAGCAAGTAACTTAACAAGGACATCTTTATCACAATTTACCACGCAAGAAACTTGTGCCTCTTGCAACTCATTTACTCTGCAATAATAGCCTGGAAAACAGTAATCTTTAATATCCAATTGTGAAAAAATATATCTACCACAAGGCCTAATACTTCTTACTTTATATTTATTTTCTTCTTTATCTAATAAATATTTACTTGAATACTTTTTTTGAATATATTCATCTTCTGTACAATTATTTACTTAAAAATCTTTAAATCTATAATTCATATTTTTCTCACCCTTTCGATTTTATCTAACTCCAAATTCTCTGGAGTTTCAGCTTCATTTATATAATCAAATACCTTATTTATATCATCTATTAAATCGACCCCATTTATGCCTAAAAATCTTGGCTCAGTAATTAATATATCATTATCCTCCAAATTTAAGAAATCCCTTATTTCATTGCAATTGCATAAACGACCATAGCCATTAGACCAATCATTTGTAATGTCAGGAGTACACTCCTTTAATTTAAATTCAAGCCTTCTAAACCATGATGGATGGCATAACGGAAAATATAATTTTTGTGGATTTGCTCTTTCATTTTCTTTTTTTAGTAAAAAGTCACAATAAAAGTAAGAATTTATATTATCATCAGTAGTTAAACTAAATAAATGAAGATTAACATTATAACCGAGATTTTCTAAAATTTGTATTAACGACAATACTATTACACCCCTATTATATATACATTCTTTTGTTGTTATCCATGAATAAGCACTTTGAACATATAAATCTATTTTTTTTCTGATTTTACTGCCTTTATTAAGCATTGAAAGTGGACTACCTTCTAAATATGCTTTAACATCAGGAACATATCCAACATAATAGTTATATTGTTTGCTATTATTATTAGAATATTTTATATATTTATCCAATTTTATTTTTAATTCCATCATTTTATCAAAATCTTCATGATACCCATATTTAACGAGATTTATTGCTTCTTCAAAACTACCTGTATCTGTAAAAGCAAAATCTCCAGTTTCACTTGAATTTCCTGAAAATATTGGATTTTTTTTAGTTTGGGTTTTGTTTTTTTTATTATTTAATAAAAATAAAATTTTTTTTGAATTGTGATATAACGCATCTTTTTATTTTTTCTTGTATAATTTAACTATTTATTATATAATAAAATCATTATTTAAGGGAGGTTTTGAAAATGAACAAAGAATTTTTAGAAGTAAAAGAATTTCATACTGCATTTGGACATCCGCATTCTGATGTACCAGTTTCAATGACAAGTGATAGGGCTAAGAAAAGATATGCTTGGATACTTGAAGAAATAAATGAATTTCTTGATGCTGTTAAAGCTGAAGATATCGTTGAACAAGCAGATGCAATGATAGATACAATTTATTTTGCTTTAGGCACTTTAGTTGAAATGGGAGTTCAACCAGATGAATTATTTAGAATTGTGCAACATGCAAATATGAGCAAACTATGGGCAGATGGTAAACCACATTACAATGAAATGGGTAAAGTAATTAAACCAAATGGTTGGAAAAACCCACATCCTAAATTACAAGAAGCAGTAAATTTAATGAAAAATGGTTTAACAATTGATAAAACAAAAGAAGATTACATGATCGATTATCAATATGAAGAAGTTAAGGATTTTCATACTGCATTTGGGCATCCACATTCTGATGTACCAGTTTCAATGACAAGTGATAGAGCTAAGAAAAGATATGCTTGGATACTCGAAGAAATAAATGAATTTCTTGATGCTGTTAAAGCTGAAGATATCGTTGAACAAGCAGATGCAATGATAGATACAATTTATTTTGCTTTAGGCACTTTAGTAGAAATGGGAGTTCATCCTGGTGTATTATTTGATATCGTACAACATGCAAACATGAGCAAACTATGGGCAGATGGTAAACCACATTACAATGAAATAGGTAAAGTGATTAAACCGGATGGTTGGGAAAACCCACATCCTAAATTACAAGAAGCAATTACCGAAATGAGCAAATCTAGATAATAATAAATAACAAAAATGAAAGTCTTATAATACTTAGATTTTCATTTTTTTAGTTATAAATTTTTAAATGCTAAAAATAAAATTATTATTATACCAATAATTTTTGAAATTTCTCCCATCTTTTTAAAGGAATAAACACCTATTTTTAAACCTAAATAAGTAAAAAATGCTGATATTATCATAAATATAAATGAAGCAAAAATAATATTATTTGTAATACTTTTAAGACCTATTCCAATAGTAAGGCTATCTAAACTAACTGAAAATGCAAATAAAATTGCTTGCCAAAGTGATAAAGAAAATGATTTTTCACTTTTACTAAATAAATCTATTACCATTTCAATTGCTATAAACATAAATAGATAAAATAATAATAAATTAGGATTTATGTTGAAAATTTGTTTTATTTCATTACCAAATGCATTACCTAAAAGTGGCATAAAAAAATGAAACACACCAACTAAAAAAGATAAAAAGAGTATATCTTTTCTTTTAGTTAGAGATGTTCCTACAGATAAAGCTAGAGAAAATGTGTCCATTGATAATGAAACTGCGATTAATACTATTGATAATATTTTCATACTTCAATTATATTATTTTGAATATTTATTTATGATTTCTTTTGCATAAGATTTATAAACTACTTCATCTAAATTTTCTCTATTAATATCTATTAAACATAGTGGTGGAAACATAACACACCAAAAATTATCTCCTTTAGCCTCATTCAAATAAATAACTAATGATTCATAATTACCTTCACTATATGTATTATTTAAATATGTTTTTTTAGGGAAATAATTTTGTCCAAAAGATACTTTATAATTAATATTTAAATCATTTAAACTTTTTTCAATAAGAGGAACACTTTTATTTATATTTTTCCTTGCCTCAATTATATTATTAGAATTATTCATTATATCATTTATAATAGGAAATATTACTTCATTTGCTTTAAGTTTATTATACTGATCTATTTCGTTATTACTATTTGCTACAATCCTATACCTAATACTTTCTTTAGGTATTATAACATTTTCTTTTGTGAAAGATAACATAAAAACCACTATTACAAATAAACATATAATAATCTTTTTCATTTGCTCACCAATTTAATTATGAAAAAAAGATAGATTATTTATTCACTATAAATATAAATCTATCTTTATTATCTAAATCTTTTTCTAAATAAACATCAGCATTAGGAAAATTTTCTTTAGCCATTGCTATTATTTGTTTTCCCTCATTATAACCAATTTCAAAGGCAATAATATTTTTATCATTTAAATTGTTTTTTGCATTACTTAAAATAAGTTCATAAAAATATAATCCTTTTTTAGGGGCAAATAAAGCTATTTGAGGTTCATATTTAGTTTTTATATCTACTTCATCATTAATGTCAATATATGGAGGATTTGATACTAAAATATCAAATTTTTCAGTACTTTTAAATTTTTCTATTGATATATGTTTAAAAGTAATATCAGTATTATTTAATTTAGCATTTTTCTTAGCAACTTTTAAGGCTTTTAAACTTTTATCTATTGCTAATATATCACAATCAATATTTTTTTTTAGAAAAATACTGATACATCCAGAACCTGTTCCCATATCAATTATTTTAGGATTTGTAAAATTATATTTTTTTATATAACGGGGTAATTTGTCCACTAAAGATTCAGTTTCAAATCTAGGTATTAAAACATTTTTATTAACTAAAATCTTACATCCATAAAAATCTACATCACCAATTAAATATTGAATTGGATAGTTTTTTTCTAATTTTTTTAGGGCTTTTTTTTGCTTATTAACTGGAATATATTTTTCCACTAAAGACTTATCAAAATCACTTACCATTTATTTTAAACCTTCGAGTTTTAACCTCATATCTTCATTAATTAAGGCTTCGATAATAGGATCTAAATAGCCATCCATTACTCTATCTAGTTCCATAATTGAAAAGTTTATACGATGGTCTGTAACACGATTTTGTGGGTAATTATATGTTCTAATCTTTTCACTACGATCTCCAGTACCAATTTTACTTTTTCTTTCAGATTGTTCTTTACTATTTTTTTCATCCTCTAAAGCGGAATTAATCTTAATTTTTAAAAGTTCCATTGCTCTTTCTTTATTTTTTAACTGGCTTCTTTCCTCTTGACATGTTACAACAACTCCAGTCGGAACATGAGTAATTCTAACTGCAGAATTACTTGTGTTTACACTTTGTCCTCCAGCACCTGATGAATGATATACATCTATTTTTAAATCATTTTCATTAATATTAATACTAACATTATCATATTTTGGCATTACAAGTACTGTAGCAGTCGAAGTATGAACTCTACCTTGATTTTCAGTTTCAGGAACTCTTTGAACTCTATGAGATCCACTTTCATACTTTAATTTTGAATAAACATCTTTTCCCTTAACTATATATTCAATCTGTGAAAAACCTCCACTTGTGCCTTCGATGCAGTGTAAAACTTCAATTTTCCAACCGTTTTTTTCAGCATAGTAAGAATACATTCTAAATAGATCTCCTGCAAAAATATTTGCTTCATCGCCACCTGCAGCACCACGAATTTCCATAATTACATCTTTACCATCATTTTCATCCTTTGGTACTAAAAGTATTTCTAATTTTTTATTTAACTCTTCTTTTCTATTTTCTAAAGTAGTAAGTTCTTCACTTGCAATATCTTTTAAATCGGGATCATTAAGCATTTCTTTAGTATTTTCAATGTCATCGATTACTTTTTTATATTCTTTATAAGTATCAACAGTTTCCTCTAAATCACTTTTTTCTTTAGAAATATTTTTTAATAATTCATAGTTATTTAATACTTCTTCACTAGTTAATTTATTTGATAGTTCATCATACTTTTCAAGCATTGCATTTAATCTATCTATCATATTTTCACCTTCTTTTTATATATTATTTTCTTCGTCTTCATCCACTACTACAAAATCAGATAGTTCATCATCTGCTTCGGTAACATCATCTTCTTCAGAGGAACCATCATAGAAAATATCATCGTTTTCCTCATCTTCTAAATCTGCATTATTTTCTTCTTCATCTTCAAAACCTTCTTCTGAAGATTCTTCATCATCTATTATTACTTTTGGAGTATGATTAATTCTTAAATCGCAAAATCCTTTTTCTAATACTATAAATTCTTTATTCGTAGAAATAAGTTCATAGAAATCAGCTATTTTATCTTCGAAATCCTTATTTGTTAAATGTTTTAACTCGCATATTTTCTTGAAAATATCAATTATTTTCATTTTACCTTTTTTATGTTCAAGTATCATTTTTGCAAGTTCTTCATAACTTAAATTTTCAATTTCTTCATTTGTTAAATTTTTCATTTTACATCCTCTCTTCTGGCACAACGCCTATTAAATTTAAAGCATTAAATAAAGTAATTTTAACTGCCTTTATTAAACAGATATTCTCTTTAGTTTGCTCATCATTTTCAGTAATAATCTTATTTGTTTCATAGAAATTATGAAATAGTGATGCTAGTTCATAACTATAATTTGCTAGTATATGTGGTGTTTTCTTAAGCGCAGCACTTTTAACTACATCTGGGAACTTATATATAAATGTAAGTAATTTTTGAGCGCTATCACCTGTTATATAATTATAGTCATCTAATTTACTAACTTCTTTATTATATTTATTTAATATAGAACATATTCTTGCATAAGCATAACAAATATAATATACTTGATTATCATTTGAACTAGATCTTGCTAAATCAATATCAAAATCCATTTGTGTATCAAGTGAATATTTAGAAAAGTAAAATCTTACAGCATTAACTGATGTATCATCAATTAAATCTTTTAAAGTAATAACTTTACCAGTTCTTTTATGCATAGTAACAACTTCGTGATTTTGGATAATTCTTACTAGTTGTAAAAGTTTTATATCTATGTAATTATCATTTAATCCAAGTGCTTTAATTGCTCCTTTAAGTCTTGCAACATAACCATGATGATCTGTTCCAAGTACATCAATTATTTGAGTAAATCCCCTTTTAATTTTATCTTCGTGATATAAAATATCTGGAAGTAAATAAGTATTTGTACCATCACTTTTAATTAGTACATGGTCTTGATCATCATAGATTGCACTACTTTTAAACCAAATAGCACCATCTTTCTCATAAATATAACCATTATCTCTCATTTTATTTATAACATCATCAAAATTATATTTTTGATATATAGATTTCTCTGAGGTTATTACATCATAGTTTATTCTATATTCTTTTAAATGTTCAAAAATAATGTCAGTTAAATATTTAGTAGAAAATTCTTTTATAAAATCAAAATCATTATTTACATATTTATCTTTATATTCACTATATAATTTTTCAGCAATATCATAAATTTCTTTTCCAGGATAACCATTTTCAGGAAATTCATTTTCAATACCACATAATGTTAAATATCTACTGTAAACTGAGTTTGCTAGTTTATTAATTTGATTACCAGCATCATTTAAATAATATTCTTTTGTTACATCATATCCACAGAAAGACATAATTCTAGCAAGAGAATCTCCATAAGCACCACCTCTTGCATTACCCATATGAAGTATTCCTGTTGGGTTTGCAGATACAAATTCAATATTAACTTTTTCATTGTTACCAAATGATTGTCTTCCATAATTACTTTTTAAAGCTAAAACATTATTTAAATTTTCATATAAGTAATCTTTTTTTAATTTAAAATTAATAAATCCTGGCATAGCAACATTAACTTCTTCGATAAATTCACTATGAATTAAATCTTTAAGAATATTTGCAAGTTCCATTGGACTCTTATTAATCTTTTTAGCATTTTTTAAAGCTACATTTGTACTATAATCACCATTATCTTTATTCTTAGGAATTTCTAATGAAATATTGTCCTCTGAAATACCTAAAGTATTTAGTGCATCAGTAATTAATTTAATTAATTTTTCTTTCATTTTTTACCACCTTTCCCGGTCTTTCTCGTTTTTTCTACAACATTATAGCATACTATATCTAAAAATGCACTCATATTTTTTAATTTTTTTACGATACTAATTAAGGGTGAATAAACTTGCGTATATTAAATTTACTATACAAAATATTTTTATTTTCTTTTTTATCAATAATTATTATAATAATTGGTCTATATTCTTATTCATACTTTTCACCAAAACTTCAGTTAAATTCATATCATACTTATGAATTATATGATATAGATGAAAATGTTTTCTATGAGGGAAATAAAAATAATCGATGGACAAATATTAATAAAATATCTCAAAATTTAAAAGATGCTGTAGTTTCAGTAGAGGATAAAAATTTTTATGTTCATAATGGTTTTGATTATTTAAGAATTATAAAAGCATTATTTAACAATTTAAAAAGTAATAAAATCGTTGAAGGTGGTAGTACAATTTCTCAACAATATATTAAAAATGCTTATCTTGATTTTGACAAAACCTGGGATAGAAAAATCAAAGAAGCCTTGATGACACTTAATTTAGAGGTTCATTACGATAAAGACGAAATCTTGGAGGCATATTTAAATACAATTAATTTTGGTTTGGGTAATTATGGGATTGCTGAAGCATCAGCATACTATTTTAATAAAAAACCCAAAGATTTAACTTTAGAGGAATCTCTTATTTTAGCCGGTATACCTAAAAGTCCAAGTCATTATAACCCAGTATCAGACTATGACAAAAGTATTCAAAGAGCTAAAGTTGTTGCCTTAACAATGGTAAATAATGGACTTTTATCAAGTGAAAAATATAATAACTTGTTTAAAAATAAAATTGAAATTTATGGCAAAAAAAATGATAATAACTTGCAGATGCTTGATTATTATGAAGATGCTGTTTATTATGAATTAAAAAATAAACTTGGTTTTGATGATAAAATGATTAACAGTGGTAAATATAAAATTTATACTAATTTAAATCTTGATTATCAAAAAAAGATGGAAGAAGAACTTCTTAATAATATAAAGAATGAAAAACTTGAAATGGCTTCGATTATTGTTGATCCAAATACTGGAAAAGTTCTTGCTCTTTCCGGAGGTAGAAACTATAAAAAAAGTGAATATAATCGTGCATTAAGTGCAAAAAGACAAGTAGGTTCAACAATGAAACCAATTTTGTATTATGGTGCTTTGGAAAATGGTATGACTTCATCATCAACTTTTTTAAGTCAATATACTACTTTTAATTTAAGTGATGGAAAAACATATGCACCAAAAAATTATGGTAACTTATATGGTAATAAAGAAATAACAATGGCTGCCGCTCTTGCGTATTCAGATAATATTTATGCTGTTAAAACAAATCTTTTTTTAGGCGTTGATACTTTAATAAACACCGCTAAAAAATGTGGTATAAAAGAAAAATTAAAAAATGTAGTATCTCTTGCTCTAGGTACAAGTGAGTTAAATATGTTAGATTTTGCAAATGCTTATACAACTTTTGCCTCTTTAGGTTATAAAAAAGACTTATATTTTATCGAAAAAATACTTGATAAGGAAGGAAATGTTATATATTCTCACGAACCCACTAATAATTTAGTATTAAATCCAAATTATGTATATATTTTAAATGAGCTTCTTACAAGTACAACAAATTCATCATTTATAGATTATAATTATCCTACAGCTTTAAATATAGCAGATAAATTAAATCAAAAATATGCCTTTAAAACTGGAACAACAGATACAGATTACTGGGCTGTTGGTTATAATAAAAATATTTTAATGATGACATGGGCAGGCTACGATGATAACTCAAATATTGAACTAAAACTTGGAGGAGAAGTAAAAAATGTTTGGGCAAATACCGTTTCATATATTGAGCAAGATAGTACAAATAACTGGTATGAAATGCCTGAAAATGTAGTAGGACTTCCTTTAAATGCTATTAATGGACAAACTACAAATGATAAAAAAAATATGGCTATATTCTACTACTTAAAAGGTAGTGAGCCATATTATATAGACACAAAAAAAGATAGTTAGTTTGGAGGTAAAAAATCTAAACTATCTATACTTTCCTTATCACTTTCAAAACTCATATAAGAATTTTGAAATGGATTAGCTGTTTCATCAGTACTCATATTAGCCTGTTCATCCTCAAGGTCATTAAAGAACTTATTTTGCCTTTTTTCTCCTAAATTAATTGGACCTACATTAGTGTTTGATACAGGATTTATTGGCTGTATAAGAGGAACATTAATATCAGTTGAAGTACTTTTTAATTTATCAATATCTATATTAAATGCTGTATTTAAATCGCCATATTCTTTAGCAATTTCATTTTCTAACTCTTTAACATTTAATCTTTTATCTATAATTTCATGTAGCCACTTTACTTGGTCGCTACTCTCTTTTATTTTCATTAAGGTTTTTGCGTGTCTTTCAGATATTTTACCCGCTAAAAGAGCATCTTGTACTTCCTGAGGCATATAAAGTAATTTAAGTTTTGCCTCCAATACTGCTAAAGGTATACCTAATTTTTTAGCAAATACTTCTTTTGACATAAAACCTTCATTTAATAAGGCTTGGTATGATTTTGCTTCCTCAATTGGATTTAATTCTTTTCTTTGGACATTTTCACTAATTGCTACTTCTTGTGCACTTTTATCATCTATTTTAGCAATAACTGCTGGAACACTAGAAAGTCCGGCTAACATTGCGGCTCTATATCTTCTTTCACCAGCAATTATCTCATATTTTTCCCCTAGTCTTCTTAAAACAAGTGGTTGTATTATTCCGTGAGCTTTTATTGATTCTGCTAAATCCTTTAAAGAAGCATCATCAAAAACTAATCGTGGTTGAAATCGATTAGGAATTATATCTTCTACAGCAACATTTAAAACATTAGCATCAAAATTCATATTGGCCCCTTCTTCTACTATATATATCATAATATATCTTGTAAATTTTTTCAAGGGCAAAAAAAGAAGAAACTATTTCAAATTTAGTTTCTTTTTTCGATTTTCACTTTGTTTAAGTAATTTTGCATAATTAACAACTTTTGATGATTCATTACTTTTCTTAATCACAATTAATGAGCGATTATTTTCATTTGATAAAATATCATAATTAATAATATCAATAGTTGAAATATTAAGCTCATTTTTATATGTATTTAATACTTTAATTTCCCCTTCATAATTACCTTTCATAAGAATAATTACTCCATCTTTCTTAATAAATGGCACTGATAATGAAGTAATAATATCTGCATAAGCAACTGCTCTTGATAAAACAATATCAAATTCATTTAAATGATCTTTCATATAATTTTCTGCTCTATCACATACAGTAATTACATCTTTAATATTAAGTTTTTCTAATAACATATTTATAAATGTTATTTTTTTATTATTTGAATCAAGAACTGTAAGTTTAATTTCTGGGTAAAAAATTTTTAAAACAATACCAGGAAAACCTGCACCTGAACCAATATCAAGTATATTTTGATTAGATAAATTTACTGCTTTGGAAACCATTAAAGAGTCCAAAAAGTGTTTAAAATATACTTCTTTTTGTTCAGTAATTGCTGTTACATTAGTATGACTGTTATAGTCAATTAAAAAGTTATAATAAATATTTAATTGAGTTAACTTTTCATCATCATAAGGAATACTATTTTTCTGAAGATTTTTAATAAATTCATTAATCATTTTTGTTATACTCCTTTTTTAAATATATTAATAAAAGTGATATATCAACAGGATTAACTCCACTTATTCTTGATGCTTGAGCAATAGTTTCTGGTCTAACAAGTGATAACTTTTGTCTTGCTTCACTAGCAATATTTTTTACTTTATTATAATCGATATCTTTAGGAATTTGTTTAGATTCCATTTTTAATAATTTTTCTTTTTGTTCATACTCTTTTTTTATGTAACCTTCATATTTAACTTCAATAGTTACTTCTTCTTTTTCTTCATTAGTAAACCCAGCTATATCAATAAAATTTGCTAAAAAATCTATAGATATTTCTGGTCTTTTTAATAGTTCAATAAACTTCATATTTTTTTTAGGAACATCTAAATTATTTTCTATAAATTTTTCTTTTACTTCTTCATTCATTACAAGATTATTATTTGTAAGAATTTCTTTCAATTTATTTATATTATTCTTTTTATTTAAGTAATTACTATATTTTTCTTTAGATACACTTCCTACTTCATATCCAATTGGAGTAAGTCTTTCATCAGCATTATCGTGTCTTAAAAGTAATCTAAACTCCGCTCTTGAGGTAAGCATTCTATATGGATCTGTAATACCCTTAGTAACCAAATCATCAATTAAAACACCTATATAAGCACTTGATCTTTTTAAAACCATTGCTTCCTTATTATCTAACTTTAATGAAGCATTAATACCTGCGACTAAACCTTGACCTGCAGCCTCTTCATAACCTGAAGTACCATTAATTTGACCCGCTGTAAAGAGTCCTGAAATAATTTTAGTTTCCAAACTAGGTTTAATTTGCATTGCATCTATTGCATCATACTCTATTGCATAAGCATATTTAGATATTACTGCATTTTCAAGACCGTGTAAAGAATGAACCATTTTCTCTTGAACATCTCTAGGCATTGAAGTTGAAAAGCCCTGTAAATACCATTCGTCATAGTAAATACTTTCTGGTTCTAAAAATAATTGATGTCTTTCTTTATCGGCAAATCTAACTATTTTATCCTCAATCGAAGGACAATATCTTGGACCAACACCTGTTGCATAACCACCATACATAGCACTTAATTTTAAATTATCTCTAATAATTTTATGAGTATTTTCATTTGTATAAACTAAATAACACTTTTGTTGTTCATTAATTTTATATAAAGGTTTGGTATCAAAAGAAAATGTCCAATAAGTATCATCTCCTTTTTCCTCTTTTAAAACAGAAAAATCAATACTTGAAGCTTTAATTCTTTGAGGAGTACCTGTTTTGAGTCTTTTTATATTAAAACCATATTTTTTTAAATTATTTGAAAGATTATTACTTCTTTTTTCTCCATGAGGACCACTTGGTGTATTTTCAGAACCAATTAAAATATTAGCATTTAAATATGTTCCTGTTGTAAGAATCACTGCATTACAATAAATTTCTTCTTTATTTTCTAAAATTACCCCTTTTATAGTATTATTTTCTATTATTAAATCCTCAACCATACCTTCTTTTATATCTAAATTTGGAGTATTTTCTAAATATTCAAGCATTACTTTTGGATAAACTTTCTTATCTGCTTGAGCTCTTAAACTTCTTACTGCAGGACCTTTAGAATTATTAAGCATTTTAATTTGAAAATGTGATTTATCCGCAACTATACCCATTAAACCACCTAAAGCATCTATTTCTCTTACAATGATACCTTTTGCACTACCACCTATTGAGGGATTACAAGGCATATCTGCAATATTTTTTTTATTCGAAGTAATAAGTAAAGTTTTTTTACCCATAAATGCACTTATATGTGCAGCTTCACAACCTGCATGTCCTCCACCAACAACTATAACATCATACATAATCATCCCTACTTTCCTACACAAAAATCTTGAAACAATCTATCAATTATATCATCTTTATAAGTTTTACCAATTATTTCTCCTAAAAGTTCATAACATTCTTTTAAATCTGTAGAAATCATTTCAATTGGTATTCCATTATTAAGAGAATTTTTTGCATTATTTATTGATAAATATGCTTTTTTTACTAAATCTATTTGTCTTACATTTGATAAATATGTTAGATCTTTGTTTATTTCATTTAAATTAAACATATCTATTATTTTTTCTTTTAATTTTGAAAGTCCCTCTACTTCTTTTGCACTACCATAAATTACATTATCTTTTAAATTTAAATTATTTTTTTGAGGTAAATCACTTTTATTAACAAAAATAATTGTTTTTGTTTTATCAATACTTGTTAATAATTTGTTATCATTTTCATCAAGTTCTTTTGAACCATCTAAAACAAGAATAACTAAATCAGCATTATTTAATTTTTCTAAACTTTTATTAACACCAATTTTTTCAACATAGTCATCAGTATCATGTATACCTGCTGTATCTATTAATTTTAGTTCTACTCCATTTAAGGAGATATTTCCTTCGACAATATCTCTAGTTGTTCCGGCAATATCAGTAACGATAGCCTTTTCTTCATCTAAAAAGTTATTTAATATACTACTTTTACCTACATTTGGTTTACCAATAATAGCAACATTAATTCCATCACAAATAATCTTACCAAAATTTGCATTATTTTTTAAAGTTTCAATTTTTTTATTAATATGATTTAGACTTTCATTAAGCAAATTTGTAGTAACTACAGGATTATCTTCATATTCAGGGTAATCTATATTAACCTCAATATTAGCAAGTAATTTGACAATATCTTCTCTAATATCATCAATTATTTTAGTAACATTTCCCCCTATTTGATTTAAACATAATTTTCTTTTTGAATCTGTTTTTGCTTTAATAAGTTCATTTACCGCTTCAGATTGAATTAAATTTATTCTACCATTTAAAAAAGCTCTTTTTGTAAATTCACCAGGTTCTGCTAACTTACAACCTATTTCTAATAATATTTCAAGTATCTTATTTGATGTTACATACCCTCCATGAGAGTTAATTTCCACTATATCCTCAGTTGTATATGTTTTTGGAGCTCTCATTACTGTAACTAAAACTTCATCAATAATTTCATTATTATAAACTATATGACCGTAAGTAACACTATGAGAATTTACATTTGTTAAATCACGAGAAAATATACTATTAACTTTTTCTATAGCATCCTTACCACTTAATCTAATTATTGATATAGCCCCCACTCCTAAAGAAGTAGCAATAGCACAAATAGTATCTTCCATAGTGCCTCCTTTTCCTTGCGTTATTGTAACACTATTTTAATTTAATGTAAATAAAAAATAGCCAAAATGAAATTGACTATTTTTCTCCAATATAACTTATTACTATATGTCTATTTGGCTCTTCTCCAGTACTTTTTGTAGAAATACCTTTAAATTCTGATAAAGCATTATGAATAATTCTTCTTTCATAAGAATTCATATTTTCTAAATGAACATCAATATGTGTTCTTTTAACTTCTCTAGCAGTTTGTTTAGCAAGTCTTTCTAATCTACTTATTTTTTTATCTTTATAGTTTTCAACATCTAGAGAAATTATAAAGAACATACCTGTTTCAAGTTGAATTTTTTGTCTAACTAAATTTTCAAGAGCCTTAATTGTATTACCATTATGGCCAATTAAAATATTATTATTGTTTGAATACATTTTAATAACTACTCTATCTTCAACTTTTTTAGTTTCAAATGTTACCTCAAGACCTAAATTATTTACTATTTCTTTTAAAAATTCTTTTACAAAATCATAAATATCAGACTTTTTATAAATTGTTACTTCAACATTTGCTGATTTAAATAAACCTTTTTTAATTTCAGTAGTTTTATAGATAACTTCTTCTTGAGTTAAATTATTTTCTGTTAAAATTTCTTCGAATACTGTTTCAAAATTTTTACCTACTTTACTTATTTTTTCCATACTTCAAATTCTCCTTAACCTTTAATTTTTCATTAATACTTTGCTTTTGTTTTTTGATTTTTTTATCTGTTTTACCATTTTTTATAAACTTAATTATATAAGTTTGAATAATCATAAATGCATAAGTTACAATCCAATATAATGCAATAGCGGTTGGTAAACTTAATGATGCAAAACCAATAAATACTGTCATAAATATTAACATAAATTTAGTTTGTTTTTCTGCACCAGGTACGCTTGAACTTGATGCAGTTTGTTTCATTGTAAATTTAAATGAAAAATAAGTTGATAAAATAATTAATACTACAAGAATAATAAATGTATATTGATGATTTTTGAAAATTCCAATACTTGGAGTTGTTCCCAAATTCCATCCAAATATTCTTCCTTCATATATTGTAGGTATTTTGTAAATAGCCTCAAGGAAAGCAAAGAATAATGGTAATTGAATTAGTGACATAATACAGCTCAACATTGGATTAACTTGATATTTTTTATAAATCATCATCATTTCTTGTTGTTTTGCCATCATTGCTTCTTGAGAAGTATCATTACCATATTTTCTTTCCAATTTTTGAATTTCTGGAGTTGCTTTTTTAATTCTCTCACTTTGAGTTTGAGTTTTAATTGTAAGTGGTAATAATATAATTCTAATTAATAATCCTATTAATATAACAGATAATCCTAAATAAGCATGAGTCATACCCATATTTTTGAATAATAAACCTACTTTTAAAATAATAAATGCAAGAGGTTTAACAAATAAAAACTGCCATAAACTATTTGTCTTATTAGAATTTATTTTATATTTATCACAACTTGGTAACTTTGAAAGTTTAACTTCCATCTGATCTTCATATTTTTCATATAATTTATACATTTCTGTATTTTTTGAAGGTTTACAATAAATAGTTTTTTGTAAACTTTGACCAGTTTCAGAATTTGTTACTAATTTACCCTTTTCATCTTTAATATAGCTATTAGAGCCACACCCAGTTGTTAACATAGTTATAACTAATAAAACTATGATATAAAATTTTTTATTTTTTTTCATTTAACTCTCCTATCAAATTTCTTAAAGATTCTAAATTATCTTTATAAGCAGAATTTATAAAATCTCTCTTAATAATTATAATATATTTTTTACCATTTTTGAATAGTAAATTACATTCATCTATAAGTGCTCGAAGTCTTCTTTTCATTTTATTACGAAAAACTGCATTTCCATATTTTTT
Organism: uncultured Bacilli bacterium; assembly: GCA_934097085.1. Classification (GTDB taxonomy): domain Bacteria; phylum Bacillota_I; class Bacilli_A; order RF39; family UBA660; genus UBA6448. Next base: position 106,433 of record CAKONK010000002.1, on the reverse strand, counting down.
TGGAGCACTTATACCAAAGTATTTTTTACCATCTTCACTTGGATAATAAAATATAATATATCTATTATTAGATACTCTTTGTTTATTATTTAAAATTTTATTAAATTCTTCACTACTTTTAACAATGTCTCTTTTTTTCATAATTAACCTCTTTAAAAAAAGCCACATTTAAAGTGGTTTTTATTTACTTAAAACTTTTCTACCTTTTTTTCTACGGCTTGATAAAACTTTACCATTTTTTCTTGAGAAAAAACCATGAGTTTTTTTCATTTTTCTATTATTTGGTTGATATGTTCTTTTCATATATATACTTTCTCCTTTTCTTACGCGTTACTATTATATCTATAAATCAAGCAAATAGTCAAGTATTTTTTGTTATTAAATTTTAAAGTTGGATTATTTTATATATTTCAACAAAGATATTAACAAATTATCAACATTATTTTTAAAGTAATATAATAGGTTAACCAAGATTTCAACATTATCAACAATTATATTTTAACAAATTCCACATAGTATAATTTTCTTTCAACAAAATAACTAACAAATCATTTTGTTGAAAATGTTGATAAGTGGTTTAAGCCCAGTATTTAAAAGAAAAAAATGTTGATAACTTTTGTTGATAACTTGTTAGATTAAATTTTTTCTTTATCTTTTTGTAAAAATGAAGTACAATGTAGGTAAGGAAAGTTTGTATGTGGGGTAAGGTATGGATGTAAATGAGTTATTCAAAAACTTTTTAGAGGAAATAGAGCAAGTTGTAAGCCTAAATGTTTATAATCTTTGGTTTTCTAAAATTAGACCAATATCTTTAGAGGGCAATACCCTTAAAATAGTGGTTCCAATGGATATTCATAAAAGTATGCTATCTGAAAATTATAAGGAATACATTGATAAAGCTTTTATTAATGTAACAGGAAAGACCTTTAATATTGAGTATTTCACAGAGGATGAATTACAAGAAACAAAAGAAAATAAACCTAACAAAGAAGTAACAGAGGATTTTAATGAAGAATGGGTTACAAACCTAAATCCAAAGTTTACTTTTGAATCTTTTGTAGTAGGGGAATCTAATAGACTTGCGGTAGTATCTGCTCACGCAGTAGCGGAAAATCCAGGCTCAATTCATAATCCTTTATTTCTATATGGAAGAAGTGGAATAGGTAAAACACATTTAATGCATGCAATAGGAAACTATATCGTTAATCATTCAAATAAAAAAGTACTTTATGTTACAAGTAACGAATTTGTTGAGGATTACACGGGAATAGCAAGTATTGAAAAGGGCATAAGTTCAATGAATTATGCTAAAAACTTTAAAGATAAGTATAAAAATGTTGATGTTTTAATTATTGATGATATTCAATTTTTAGTTGGTGCTGACAAATCTCAACAAGAATTCTTCCATACTTTTAATGCTTTATATCAAACAAATAAACAAATAATTATAAGTTCAGATAGATCACCAGACGATTTAAAGAAAATTGAGGATAGATTAAGAAGTAGATTTATGTGGGGACTTCCAGTTGATATTTATCCCCCAGATTTTCAACTAAGATGTAAAATAATACATAGTAAAATCAAAAATACATCACTAGAAAATAGATTAAACCAAGAGGTTATTGAATATATAGCAAACTCTTGTCAAAATGATATTAGATTTATCGAAGGAACAATAAATAGGCTAATGGCTTATACAGCAATGATGGTTCCTGATAAAATTGATTTAAATTTTGCAATTGAAGGTTTAAAAGACTACTTAAGTGTTAATATTTATGCGGATAACTCCATAAGCAAAATACAAAAAGCAGTAGCGGATTACTTTGGAATAACTGTTAGTGATTTAAAAAGTAAAAAGAAAGTTTCAAATATAAGTAAACCAAGACATATAGCAATATATTTATGTAGAGTTGAAACAGATGAAAAACTAGAAAGAATTGGTTTAGAATTTGGAGGGAGGGATCATTCAACAATTTCAGCATCTTATGATAAAATAAATAATGACATCAAAAAAGATGAAAAATTAAACAATACTATTAAAGAAATTAAAAATAAGTTATAATTTTGTGGAATTATGTTGATAAAATTTTACTAAAAATCAGTAAAATTATGTTAAAATATGAGTAATTCACAAGTTATCAACAAACAAAACATTATAATAAACATAATAATTAATTTTAAAAGAAAGAAGGATGGAAAAATATGAAATTTACAATTAATAAAAATATTATCGTTGAGGCTTTGTCAAATGCTGTTAGAGCTTTATCAACAAAAATTACAATACCAGTATTAAATGGTATATTACTAAACTTAACTAATGATGGTTTAGAGGTACAAGCAAGTGATAGTGAACTTACAATTAAAACTACTATTGAAGCAAAAAATATAGTAAATATAGAAAAAGAAGGTAGAGCAGTACTTCAAAGTAGATGTTTATTAGAAATAATAAGAAAAATGCCTAGTGAAATTATCAACTTTGAATTAACTGAGAATAATAATATAAAAATTTATTCAGATATAAATGAATATATAATTGAATGTTATAATATTGGGGAATATCCTAATATTGCACTTGAAAAAAGTCAAAATACTATTTATCTAGAATCAAAAATTTTAAAAGAAATGATTAATCAAACATCTTATGCCATGAGTATGCAAGAAGTAAGACCACTACTTACAGGATTAAATTTAAAAATAAATGGTGATATATTAGAGTGTACAGCAACGGATTCTTATAGATTATCTAAAAAAACTGTTAAATTAAAAGATTCAATAAATAGTAATATAAATATAGTAATACCTGGTAAAAGTGTTAATGAATTAGTATACATTTTAAAAGACGAAGGTAATGTTGAAATAGATTTATTTAAAAATAAAGTTTTATTTCATTATAATAACATATTATTCCAAACTGCTTTATTAAATGGAACTTACCCTGACACTTCAAACTATATACCAAAAGATTTTAACTATATGATTAACTTAAATTTAAAAGAGTTCTATAGTGCAATTGATAGAGCCTCAACAATTATGGTAAGTAAAGATAAAAATATTATTAAAATGGTAATTGATAACAAGAAAATGACACTTTTTGCGGCATCTTCAGACAGTAAAAGTAAAGAAGAATTAACAATTGATTCAAATAATAAAGAAAAGTTAGAAATTAGTTATTCTTCAAAATATATGTTAGATGCATTAAAAGTTCTTGATAGTGAAAATATTATACTTCTTATAAATGGTGATGATAAACCAATAATTATTAATAGTGTAGATGATGATACTATAATTGAATTAATTTTACCAATAAAAACATATTAAGAGACAAAAATCGACAAAGTTTTTGTCTTTTTTATGTTATAACATCCTTGTCAGGGGGAAATTATGGACAAGTATATAATAAATGAAAATACTTTAGCATTATTAAAAGTTGATAATAAAGTTAAAGTAGTGGAAAAATATATAGAATTTTATATTGAAGGATCTTTAAACACTATTATAAATGATAGTTGTATTTATTATGGAAGCACATTTTTAGGAAGAATGCATAGTGCAAAATCATTACTTGGTATATCAACAAAATTACCAATTATTATTAGTGAAAAAAAGGAACTAATATTTTTTCCAACAAATTCGTATAAAAATTTAAATTGTGTGTGGATTAATTATATTGAAGTTGATAAATATTATTCAATTAATTCTAAAGAACTAATAATTACATTTTTAAATAAAAAAACGCTTATAATACCAGTATCTAATAACATTTTTACCAAACAATTATTTAAAGCTTCAAGATTAGAAACTATTTTTAAAAGAAATATTAAATAGTTCTTTAATTTAACCTTTATTTGTGGTATAATTGTTGTATGTATAGGAGTACCGGTAAGGGGGTAAAATTAATGATTTTAGTTAAAAAGAGGCAAAAATGATAATATCGAATTTAAGATTATATAATTTTAGAAATTATGAACAATTAAATATTGATTTTTCAAATAATTTAAATATTATATATGGAAATAATGGTACTGGTAAATCAAATTTAATTGAGGCTATTTATTTATTATCTTTGAGTAAATCTTTTAGAACAATGGATGATAAGAATTTAATAAGAAAAAATAGTGATGTTTGTTTAGTAAAAGGAGTAGTTGATAATAAAACATACTTTATTGAACTAAACAAAAATTCTAAAAAGTTATTTATTGATAACAAAAAAATAACAAAAGTTGGTGATTTTATTTCTAAAATTAATATTGTACTTTTTAATCCGTATGATACAAAGATATTTATTGATTCACCAAGTAATCGAAGAAAACTGTTAAATATTGAAATATCGCAAATAAATAGTGGTTATATCAAATTAATAAGTGATTACAATAAAGTTTTAAAAAACCGTAATGCTTATTTAAAAGAATTATACTTAAATAGTAATGGAAGTTTAGAATATTTAAATATATTAACTCAAAAAATGATTACTTTGGGAATGGAAATTTGTAAGATAAGAGGAAATTTTATTGATAATATCAACAAAAATTTAACATCTATTTATAAAAATATTTTTGATTATGGAAATTTAGAGATTAAATATCGTAGTGATTATAAAAATAAATCATATGAAGATCTTGAAAATGTGTATAAAAAGAACTTAAAAACAGAGTTAAATTATCGTAAAACTATGATAGGAGTACACCACGATGATTTTGATTTTATATTAGATGGTTATAATATAAAAGAATATGGTAGTGTAGGCCAACAAAAAAATGCGATAATATCATTTAAACTGGCAGAATTAATTTTAATTAAATTAATTAATGGAAGTTATCCTATATTGATACTTGATGACTTATTTTCAGAGTTAGATAGTATAAAAATAAATAACATCATAAAAATGTTAAATAAAGAAGTTCAAACATTTATTACAACTACAGACATTAATGATGTTGATAAGAGTTTACTTGAAGAAAGTAACATTTATTATGCAAATAATGGTCAAATAGAAAGGAAGAATTAAGTATGGCAGAACATTATGATGCTTCGGATATTCAAGTACTTGAAGGTTTAGAGGCAGTTAGAAAAAGACCAGGAATGTATATTGGAACTACAGATGTTAAAGGTTTACACCATTTAGTATGGGAAATTGTAGATAATTCAATAGATGAAGCACTCGCTGGTTATTGTAAAAATATTGAAGTAATTGTTAATAAAGATAATTCAATTACAGTAAAAGATGATGGTAGAGGTATACCTGTTGATATTCACCCTAAAACAGGGTTATCTACAGTAGAAACCGTATATACTGTACTTCATGCAGGAGGTAAATTTGGTGGTGGAGGCTATAAAGTTTCTGGTGGTCTTCATGGAGTTGGTGCTTCAGTAGTTAATGCATTATCTTCTTGGGTAGAAGTGAAAGTATATAAAAATAGTAAAGTATATTTTATTAGATTTGAAAAAGGTGGACATACTGTTGAAAAACTACATGAAATAGGCGATTGTGAACCAAATAGAACTGGTACAACAGTAACATTTAAACCAGATCCAGAAATATTTGATACAACAATTTTTGATTATGATACTCTAAAAGTAAGAATCAGGGAATTAGCCTTTTTAAATAGGGGATTAAGAATAACTTTAAGAGATGATAGAGATGAAGAAGATACTACTGGAGATACATTCTTATATGAAGGTGGAATATCTGAATATGTAAGATTTATAAATCAAAACAAAACTCCAATTCACGATGATATTATTCATCTTGAAGGTCAAGATTCAGGCGTATTTTTCGAGGTTGCCCTACAATATAATGATGGTTATAGTGACAATATTTATTCATTTGTTAATAACATAAATACTCATGATGGTGGAACACACGAAGAAGGAGTACGTAGAGCATTAACAAGAGTTATTAACAATTATGCAAGAAAGGCTAATTTACTTAAAGAAAAAGATGAATCTTTAACAGGTGATGATGTTAAAGAAGGTTTAACAATGATTATTTCTTGTAAACATCCAAATCCTCAGTTTGAGGGTCAAACAAAAGGAAGACTTGGTAATTCAGAAGTTAGAAAACTTGCTGATAATGTTTTTTCCGAGGGATTTGAAAAGTTTCTTTTAGAAAATCCAGCAGATGCTAAAATAATTGTTGAAAAAGCAATGCTTGCTTGTAGAGCTAGAAATGCTGCGAAAAAAGCAAGAGAAATTACTCGTAAAACCGATTTAGCTGTTACAAACTTCTTTGGAAAACTTTGCGATTGTAAAAGTAAAGATCCAAACGAATGTGAAATATTTATAGTCGAGGGAGATAGTGCAGGTGGATCTGCAAAAAAGAGTCGTGATTCTTTAAGACAAGCAATACTTCCTCTTCGTGGTAAAATATTAAATGTTGAGAAAAATAGGTTGGATAGAGCATTAAATAATGAAGAAATTAGATCTATTATTACTGCTTTTGGTACAGGTATTGGTGAAGAATTTAATTTAGATAAACTTCGTTATAATAAAATAATAATTATGACCGATGCCGATGTTGATGGAGCTCATATTAGAATTCTTCTTTTAACGTTATTTTACCGCTTTTTCAGGCCGATTGTTGAGGCAGGCCACGTATATGCCGCACAGCCTCCATTATTTAGAATAAGGTATGGAAAAACAAGAAAATATGTACTTGATGAAAAAGAGAGAGATGCATATCTAAATAGTTTACCTGAAAATATTAGGAATAGAGTTGAAATAACAAGAATGAAAGGTCTTGGTGAAATGGACCCTGAAGAACTAAATGAAACAACAATGGACATTGAAAAAAGAACTCTTCGTAAAATCGTTGTTGAAGATTGTATGATGGCTGACGAAATATTTAGCAAATTAATGGGTGATGAAGTTGAACCAAGAAGAACATTTATTGAAGAAAACGCAATTAATGTTCAAAACTTAGATATATAGGAGGTTTAAATGGATAATAATGATAATATTAATACAATAGATGATGAAAATATTGAAAATGAAGAACTAATCGAAGATATTGATTACGGTGGAGAATTTCACGAAAAAGATAAGCATATCGAAAATAATATTGTTAGTGAAGTAAAAACATCATTTTTAGATTACTCAATGAGTGTTATAACCTCAAGAGCATTACCAGATTTAAGAGATGGGTTAAAGCCCGTACATCGTAGAATTTTATGGTCAATGTATGAAGAAGGTAATACCCCTGACAAACCTCATAAAAAATCTGCAACTACAGTTGGTTATGTTATGGGACATTACCATCCACACGGAGATTCATCAATTTATGATGCAATGGTTAGACTTGCTCAAGACTTTAATCAGCGTTATATGCTTGTTGATGGTCACGGAAACTTTGGTACAATTGAAGGTGACTCTCCAGCTGCATACCGTTATACAGAGGCAAGACTTGCTAAAATTTCTTTGGAACTTTTAAGAGATATTCAAAAAGATACTGTTGATATGGATGATAACTATACTTCAACAGAAAAAGAACCTAAAGTTTTACCAAGTAGATTTCCTAATATATTAGTTAATGGATCAATGGGTATTGCAGTAGGTATGGCCACAAATATTCCACCTCATAATTTAGGTGAGGTAATTGATGGTTGTGTTGCTTATATTGATAATCCAGACATAGATACATTAGGGTTAATGCATTTCATAAAAGGACCAGATTTTCCAACTGGTGGTATTATTTTAGGTAACTCTGGTATAAAAAAAGCTTATGATACAGGTAGAGGTACTATTACAATTCGAAGTAGGGCTGTTATCGAGGAACAAAAAGGACATAATGTTATAGTTATTACTGAAGTACCATATGGCGTTAATACTGCAGAATTAAAAGATAAAGTTGCAGAACTTGTTCATAATAAGGTTCTTGATGGTATTTCTGATTATCATACTGATTTAAAAAATGGTATCAAAATAACTATTACCTTAAAAAAAGATGCAAATCCTCAAGTTATTTTAAATAACTTATATAAGCATACTGCATTTCAAATCTCTTATGGAATTATATTCTTAATGCTTGATGGTTTGACTCCAAAAACACTTGGATTAAAAGACATTATTGCAAAATATATTGATTTCCAAAGAGAGGTAATTATTCGTAGAACTAAATTTGATTTAAGTAAAGCGGAAGCAAGAGTTCATATTTTAGAGGGATTAAAGATAGCATTAGATCATATTGATGATGTTATTAAGATAATTAAATCCTCAAAAACAGACGAAATTGCTAAAAAAGAATTGAATTTAAGATATGGGTTAGATGATATTCAATCTGAAGCAATTCTTGAAATGAAGTTAAAACGTTTAACAGGACTTGAAAGAGATAAAATAGAGTCTGAATTAAATGATTTATTAAAATTAATTGATGAATTAAAAGCAATTTTAAGTAGTCCACAAAAAATTGATGAAATAATTAAGAATGAAATGTTAGAAATCAAGAATAAATATGCTGATGAAAGAAGAACTAATATTGATATGACAGCTATTGATTATATTGATGATGAATCATTAATACCTGAGGAAAATATAATGGTTGTTTTAACTAAAAAAGGTTATATTAAGAGAACTAAACCAGATGTATTTAGAACTCAAAATCGTGGTGGAATGGGTGTTAAAGGTATTACTACAAACGATGAAGACTTCGTTGATCAGGCTTGTAATTTATCTACTCACGATCATATTTTATTCTTTACTAATAAGGGTAAGGTATATAGAATGAAAGGTTATGAAGTTCCAGAATTCTCAAGAACTTCAAAAGGACTTCCAATTATTAATTTATTACCTTTATTAAAGGATGAATTTGTAACATCAATTGTATCAATTTCAAAAGACTCTACAAAAGATTATTTATTCTTTGCTACAAAGAAAGGAATTGTTAAGAAAACTAGTATTAATGAATTTGAAAATATCAGGACTTCTGGTAAAATTTGTATTAGTTTAAAAGATAATGACGAATTAATTGGTGTAAGACTTGCATCTAATAATGATTTAATATTATTAGGTTCAAGTAGTGGAAAACTTGTTAAATTTAACGAAAATGAAGTTAGAACAATGGGTAGAACTGCTTCAGGTGTGAGAGGTATTAACCTTGATGGTGGCGAATGTATTTGTTTAGAAACTGTTGAAGAATCTAATACAATATTAGTTGTTACTGAACTTGGCTATGGTAAACAAACTCTAGTTTCAGAATATCGTCAAACAAAACGAGGAAGTAAAGGTGTTAAAGCATTAAATGTTACTGAAAAGAATGGTAATTTAGTATCTGTAAAAGTATCTGATGAAAATAAAGAATTAATTTTAATGACTAATTCAGGTATTACAATTAAGATGCCTATTTCACAAATTTCTACTTTGGGTAGAGCAACTCAAGGTACTAGACTTATTCATCTAAAAGATAATCAAAAGGTAACTGCAATAAGTATTGTTGATAAAAATCTTGAAGAAGAATCAACTAATGAAGAATAATAATAGCAATGTTTCACGTGAAACATTGCTTATTTTTTGCCTAATATATGCCAAAAAATAGCGTTTTTTTATTAAAAAAATTTATAAAATTTAAATCAATCATACAATTTTCACATTATATGATTCTGATATTAAATTGATTTTGTTTATTAAATTTATCAAGTAAAGTATATATATTGACCCTAATGTTTCACGTGAAACATTAGCTAAAATTCCCCTAATATATGCTAAAAAATAGCCCTTTTTATTAAAAAGTTAATGCCATAATCTAATTAAATTATCATAGTGTAAGATACTACTGTTTACATAATTTTTTTTAATATTATATATGAAGATATGTAATTCACCACCAATGTTTCACGTGAAACATTGATTAAAATTCCCCTAAAATATGCCAAAAAACAGCCTTTTTTGTTAAAAAATAATTACAAAATCTAATTAGTTTATATATTATAAAAATACTATTGCTTGGTCAATTTTATTTATTATTATATATGGAAAATATGTATTTCACCGCCAATGTTTCACGTGAAACATTACTTATTTTTTGCCTAATATATGCCAAAAAACAGCCTTTTTTTTACAAAAATAATTTCAAAAATCTAATTAGATTATATATTATAAAATACTATTACTTAGTTAATTATATTTATTATTATATATGGAAGATATGTAATTCACCACCAATGTTTCACGTGAAACATTGACGAATTTTTGCCTAACTTATGCCAAAAAATCGACCATTTTTAAAAAAATTTATCAAAAATACTTGCCAATTATTATATAATTTGTTATTATTTATTTGTGCAACAAATATATTGTAAACTGGTCAGGTTAGGAATAAAGCAGCCATATCAATCAATGTTTGTGTGCACTTTTTTTGAGGTTATAAATGAATGAAAAATTTTTAAATATTTTAATTAAAGAATGTAAAAAAGCATTCAAAAAAGATGAAGTACCAATTGCGTGCATTATAACTAAAAATAATAAAATAATATCTAGATCTCATAATTTAAAACATAAAACAAATTTTATATTAAATCACGCAGAGGTTTTAGCAATAAAAAAAGCAGCAAAAAAGACTAAAGATTGGCGACTAAATGGTTATGAAATGTATGTTACATTAGAACCATGTGATATGTGTAAAGAAATTATTAAACAATCAAGAATTGATAATGTATATTATTTAGTAAATTCAAATTTTAAAAAAGTTAATACATATAATATAAATTATAAAAAACTAGAGATTGATAATAACTTTTTTAATGAAATAATTAATAATTTTTTTGCTAATAAAAGATAGAAAAATAGTTAATTGATTGGTATAATATATAAAGAGATGGAGGTACAATGAATTATAAAGTTTTATACAGAAAATATCGTCCAAAAACATTTGATGAAATAGTGGGGCAAAATAATATTATTACTTTGTTGAAAGATAGTATTATTAACAACAAAATTTCTCACGCATATATATTTTCAGGCCCTAGAGGAACAGGTAAAACAAGTACTGCAAAGATATTTGCAAAAGCAATTAACTGTTTAAATATTACCGATGGTAATCCTTGTTTAAATTGCGACATTTGCAATAATTTTAATTTAAATAATGATATATATGAGATAGATGCAGCCTCAAATACTGGGGTAGATCAAATTAGAGAAATTATTGATAATGTAAAACTATCTCCAATAACATCCAAATATAAAGTGTATATAATTGATGAAGTTCATATGTTAAGCACAAGTGCTTTTAATGCATTACTTTTAACTTTAGAGGAGCCACCATCACATGTAGTATTTATTTTAGCTACTACCAACATTGAGGATGTCCCAATAACTGTGTTATCAAGATGTCAAAGACTTGATTTTCGTAAAATTGCAAATAAAGATATTCATGAACAATTAAAAAAAATATCTAAAGAAGAAAATATTGATATTTCTGACGAAGCAATCGAGGAAATTACTAACTATTCCGATGGTGGAATGCGTGATGCATTAAGCATTTTAGACCAATTATCAAAACTTAACAAAAAAGTTGAATACGATGATGTAATCTCTACTTTAGGTACAATATCTAACAATGATATTAAAACCTTAATTGATGATATAAATGAAAATAATGTTGAAAATATTATAAAATTTGTTGATAAATGTAGAGATTTAAATGTTGATTATAAAACTTTAGTTAAAAAAATTATTAAAGAAATTAATAAACACGCGGTAGATATTAAGTTAAATAGAAAAATAGAAAATATTGATTATAATACTTATCAGGAATTAAGTTTTAAATTAACTGAATCTTTATATAAAACTAATATAAATGTTGATATATTTGGTATGCTTGAACTTACTTTATTAAGTTATGTTAATACTAATGTTAATAAAAATTCTCAATCAAGTGTCAAAAAAGATGTTGATTATTCTAAAAATATTGATGAAAAACAAGAAAAAGAACCTATCAACATAAAAACAGTTGAAAAAGCACCAAAAATTGAACGTAATTTAACTAATTTAGAAAGTATTCGTATTAATAATTGTTTTGTAAGTGCCTCAAAAGAAGAAAAGATTAAATCTTCTGAAATGTGGAATACATTTTTAAATACCTATGAAAACAAAAAAATCCTAGGATTAATTGAAGATGCAAAAGTAGTGTTAGCATCATCAGAAATTATTGTATTATTAACACAAATAACAGCTTTAGTTAATGAAATAAACACAAATATTAGTTCGCTAGAGGATGATTTTAATAAATCTAACAATTCTAATTATAAATTTATTGCCACAAGTAATGAAAATTGGCTAAATGAAATGGAAAAATATAAAAATAATTTAAAAAATAATATAAAATATCAATTTATTGAAGAAAATGCACAAAATATAGAATATGATGATATAATAGATGTGTTCAATAAAAAAAAGATTGAAGAAAGTTAAGGAGGAATTTTTTTATGAATATGCAACAAATAATGCAACAAGCACAAAGAATGCAAAAAGATATTATGAATAAAAAAGGTGAGTTAGATGCAATGACATTTACTGGTAAATCTGAATGGGTTGAGGTCACATTTAAGGGAGATAAGGACATTCAAAGTGTAAATATAATAAATGATAATGCTTTTGATAAAGAAAATAAAGAAATATTATCAGATATGATATTAATTGCTGTAAAAGATGCTTTAAAACAAATTGATAAAGAAACTGAAAATAAATTGGGTAAATACTCTAATATGGGTGGTTTATTTTAATGTATCCTAAAGTTTTAGAGGAATTAATTAGTTGTTTTAAAAAGTATCCTACAATTGGTGAAAAAAGTGCTGAAAGACTTGCTTTAGCAACATTAGATTTATCCGAGGATGAACTAAATAACTTTAGCAATACTTTGATAAAAGCAAAAAAGGTACTTAAACCTTGTAAAATATGTTGTAATCTTACTGATAACGAAGTTTGCGATATTTGTAATGATGAAACAAGAGATAAAAACTTAATATGTGTAGTCGAAGATTATAAAAGTCTTATTTCTTTTGAAAAAGCAGGTAATTATAAAGGCGTTTATCACGTTTTAAATGGATTGATTTCTCCAATAGATAATATATCTCCACAAGATATCAACATATCATCATTAGTAAAAAGAATAGAAAAATTAGATAAACCAGAAATTATTATTGCTCTTCGTTCATCAATTGAGGGTCAAACTACAACCTTATACATTAAGCAAATATTTGAAAATAAGGGAGTAACTATATCAAGATTATCTTATGGTATTCCAATGGGTGCAGAGATTGATTATTTGGATGTTTTAACACTTGATAAAGCATTAAGTGATAGAAAAATAATATCATAAACGCCCATTTTTTTCATATTATGTAATGATGAAATATGATAAAAAAATTATTTATTGTAGTTAGAAAAGTAGTAATATCTATATGTATCTTATATGCAGTAAATTTGTTACTGTCATCTTTAAATATTATTATTCCTATTAATTTAATTTCAATTTTAGTTGTATCTTTACTTGATTTCCCAGGTCTTTGTGGTATTGTAATATTATATTTAATAATTTAAGAGGTTTATATGAAGTTAAATAATGTATTTGAAAATTTGTATACTTTATATTGTGAGAATAAACTTGCTCACGCTTATTTGTTTGAAACAAATGATATTCAAAAATGTTTAATTGATTTAAAAACTTTTGTAAAAAATATCTTTTCTGAAATAGAAAATATTAATGCTTTAGTTGATAATAATTATTTACCAAGTCTAAAAATTATCGAAACTAGTGAAAAAACTATAAAAAAAGATGCAGTATCTGATATTCAAAAATCCTTTAATTTATGTTCTTTATATACATCTCAAAATATTTATGTTATTGTAAGTCCTGAAAAAATGAATAGTTCTGCTTATAATCAAATGCTTAAGTTTTTAGAGGAACCCGAAGATAATATAATTGGATTTTTTATAACAGATTCTAAAGAAAATATTGCTCCAACGATTTTAAGTAGACTCGAAGTTTTAAAAGTAAACTATCAGGAATCTAATGATTTTAATTCTTACGGATTAAGTACAGAGGAATATAATGAAGTTTTAAATGATGCAAATGAATTTTTAACTAAAATAGAACTAGATAATTCTAATATAATTTTATATAATAATAGTGTAATTTTAAAAAAATATGTTGATAAAACAAACTTGATTACCTTAATAAAGGTTTTATATGATTGTTACCATCAAAAATTGTTTACAAATAATGTCCTGAATAGTAAAATACTTAAAAAGCTTACTATTATTGACAATTATTTGTATAAATTACAATATAATGTTAATTTAAGCTTGTTATTAAGTGGATTAACACTAGAGTTAGGAGAAATAAATGAATAGTTATGCAGTAATATATAAAGGAAATAATAAATTATATTATTTTAAAAGTTTAGAGAAATTTGATATTGATGATGAAGTTATTGTTGATACTGATAAAGGTGAACAATATGCAAAAATCGTAAAAATAGTAGATTCACTAAAAACTGATGATTTAAAAGAAATTTTACGAAAGGCTACAAAAGAAGATCAAGATAATTTCTATACTAATATAAAAGATGCTGAACTTGCACTCGCAAAAGCAAGAAATTTTGCTAAAGAGTTAGATTTGAATATGAATATAATAAATGCTCAATATACTTTAAATAGAGCTCAACTTCTATTTAATTTTTATGCTGAAGAAAGAGTTGATTTCCGTGAACTTGCACGAAAACTTGCTGGTCAATTTAGAACTCGTATTGAACTTCGTCAAATAGGAGCAAGAGATAAAGCAAAACAAGTTGGCGGAATTGGTGTTTGTGGTCGAAAACTATGTTGTTCAAATTTTTTAAATCAATTTGATTCTATTACAATGAATATGGCAAAAGATCAAAATTTAGCACTTAACCCATCAAAAATTAATGGCTGTTGTGGAAGACTTTTATGTTGTTTAGGTTATGAAGATGATGAATATATTAGATGTGGTAAAAATTTAAAATCTGTTGGTAGTATCATCAAGTATAAAGGCAAAGATGCAACGGTAATTGGTGTTGATATTTTAAATAAGAAGTATAAAATTATTGTTGATGAACAAAAGATTCTAGTAGATGCAGAAGAGATTATAAATGATAGTAAGAAATGATTTATACGATTACAAAAATCGCTACATTTATCAAGATACTGAGTTTTTTAAGTTTTCAATAGATTCCATTTTATTAGCGGAGTTTGTTGATAAGAAAGATTTAAAAGGAAATATATTAGATATTTGTACTGGAAACGGTGCAGTATCACTTATTTTGGCAGAGTATACAAAAAATAATATTGTAGGCTTTGAAATCCAAAAAAAAATTGCAAATTTAGCAGAAATGTCCGTTAAAGAAAATAATCTTATAGAGCAAATAAAAATCATTAATGATGATGCAAAAAACTTGAATAAATATTATGATTCAGGTTATTTTAATACTATAGTTTGTAATCCACCTTATTTTGAATACAATGGTAATATGGTAAATCTTCAAGAAGAAAAAACTATTGCTAGACACGAAGTTTATTTAACATTAGAAAATATATTTCAAATTGCAGATTATGCTTTATCATCAAAAGGTGCCATTTATATAGTTAATCGAGCACAAAGATTAGATGAACTAATCATACTTGGAAATAAATATAATATAGGTATAAAAAAAGTTCAGTTAATTAAAACTAAAAAAGATAGAGCACCATCTTTAGTAATTGTGAAGGCGGTTAAAAATTCTAAAAAACACGTTATTATTAATGATGTAGTTAATATAGAAAATATGCAAACATATCAAAATATTTTTAAAGGAGGAAGTAATGAAGTTAATCGTGGGACTAGGTAATCCTGGTAAAGAATATGAAAAATCAAGACATAATGTTGGATTTATTATTTTAGATAGTTATTTTAATGGTGAAAAATGGCATACTAAAGATAATTATGAATTTTTAGAAAAAAATATTAATAATGAAAAAGTTATTTTTATTAAACCATTAACTTTTATGAATTTATCAGGTTTAGCAGTACAAAAGGTGGTTAATTTTTATAAGATTTCAACTGAAGATATTTTAATAATTCACGATGATTTAGATTTACCAGAAAAAACTATTAGATTTAAATTTAACTCTTCAGCTGGAGGACATAACGGTATTAAATCAATTATAAATTCTTTAGGAACAACTAATTTTACTCATTTAAAAGTGGGTATTGGTAGAAAGTTTTCTTTAGATCAAAAAGATTATGTTCTAGGTAATTTATCAAAAGAGGAAATAACTTATTTACAAAATGATAAGTTTAAAGAAATGATTAATACATTTATTTGTGATGGTACTACAGTGTGTATGAATAAATATAATTCAAATGGAGAATAAAATGGATTTTCTAGATGATTTTTTTGTTTATAAAAATAATAGTGTTATATGTGGTTTAACTTCCGAGTTAAATGTTTTTTATGTGTTAAATTTATTTAAAAAACAAGAAAAGAATATCATTTTTTTAGTAAGCTCTATTTATGAAGCAAATAATTATTATAATTTATTTCAAACATATAGTGATGATGTATTATTATTTTTAAAAGATGAGTTTATATCTGATGTGGTAGCATCTTCACCTGAATTAAAATTAACTAGACTAAATACTTTGGATAAGTTAAGTTCAAAAAAACATATTGTTATTTGTAACTTAATGGGCTACTTAATGCTACTTCCTAATAATAAAGAATTTTCTCAAAGCAAGATGCTAATAAAAGTTGGTGATAAATTACCTCGAAAGAAATTATTAGATACTTTATTTGAATTTGGTTATAATAAAGATGCCTTAACTACTGCTTCAGGGGACTTTTCTGTCCGTGGAATGATTGTTGATATTTATTTAATAAATGAGAAGCATCCAATTAGAATTGAATTTGATGATGATATAGTAAGTAGTATTAGGTATTTTGATGAAAATACACAAATGACTATTAATAGTATTGATGAAATAATGCTTAAACCGATCGCGGAAATAAATACAAATGAAACAAGTTCAATTTATGATTATACTGATAAAGCAACTCTAGTAAATGTGGACTTACCACAGATTAATGCCTCTTATAAAAAGATTTGTGAGGACATTACTGCTTATAAGCAGCATAGTGGTAAACATGAAAAACTTTTATATGAACTTGAGGAAATAAATCCAGAATATGTTTTAACTTTAAATCATTTTAAAAATGAAAAATCAGATATTGAAATAGTTACGCAAAGCATTGATAATTTTAATAATGATATTCCTCTTTTGCAAGAAAATGTTAATAAGTGGAAAGAATCAGGAAAAGAAATTTATTTTTATCTATCAAATGATAATGAAATCAAAAAGATTCGAGAACTTTTTACAAATGTAAATATTATTAAGAAAAAGATTAATCACGGGTTTATTATAGGTAAATATGTTATAATAAGTGAATTTGATATAGATAATATAAAAAGGGATTATAAATATCAAAATAACTTATACGGTGGCAAAAAAATTGTAGATTATAATGAACTTAATAAAGGTGATTATGTTGTTCATATAAATCATGGAATTGGTATTTACAATGGCCTTGTTAGTTTAACAAGCAATAACATAACAAAAGATTATATTCAAATTCTTTATGAAGGAAATGATAAAATATATATACCAGTTCAAAAAATAGAAAATATTTATAAATATTCTGATAAAGATGGTACTAAACCTAAAATTAATAAATTAAATTCTTCCTCTTGGCTTAAGACTAGAAAATATGTTGAAGCAAAAATAAAGGATATTACAAAAGAATTAATGGATTTATATCAAAAAAGATTGGAAACAAAGACTACTCCTTATAAAAGGTTTGAGGAGGAACAAATTTTTGGTAATGAATTTATTTATGATTTAACTTTAGATCAACAAAATGCAGTTAATGATATTAATGATGATCTAGATAGTGATATTCCAATGGATAGACTTCTTTGTGGTGATGTTGGCTTTGGTAAAACCGAGGTTGCATTAAGAGCAATGTTTAGAGCAATACTTAATAATAAACAGGTTATTTATTTGTGTCCTACAACAATACTATCAAAACAGCAGTATAATGTTGCTAAAAAAAGATTTGCCTCTTGGCCTGTTGAAATAAGACTTTATAATAGGTTTACCACCTTAAAAGAGGAACAAAGCATATTAACTGGATTAGAAAATGGAAGTATTGATGTAGTATTTGGAACTCATAAGTTATTTAATGATAAGATTAAATATAAAAAATTAGGTTTATTAATAATTGATGAGGAGCAAAGATTTGGAGTTAAACATAAAGAAAAAATAAAGGAATTAAAAAATGATATTAATGTATTAACTTTATCAGCAACCCCAATACCTAGAACTTTAAAAATGGCATTATCAGGACTTCGAAATTTATCTATAATTGAAACTGCACCAAATAATAGATACCCAGTTCAAACTTATGTTACTAGTGAGGATGATTACATAATCAAAGATGCAATTTATAAAGAGCTAGGTCGTAATGGACAAATATTTATGCTTTATAATAATATCGAGGGTTTAGTGTCAAAAATGAATGCTTTAAAAACTTTAGTTCCCGAGGCTAAAATTAGATGTGCTCACGGGCAAATGAATAAAGATGCTTTAGATGAAATTATGGAAGATTTTACAATGCATAAGTTTGATATTTTGTTATGTACTACGATTATTGAAAATGGTATTGATATTGCAAATGCTAATACGTTAATAGTTTATGATGCCGATAATTTCGGGCTTGCCCAATTATACCAAATAAGAGGAAGAGTTGGTCGAAGTGATAAAATTGCTTATGCTTATTTACTTTATAATAAAAATAAAATGTTAAATGAAACCGCAGTTAAGCGTTTACATGCAATAAAGGAGTTTACAGCATTAGGTAGTGGTTATAAAATAGCAATGCGTGACTTATCAATTCGTGGTTCTGGAGATATTTTTGGCTCTTCCCAAGCAGGATTTGTAGATACAGTAGGTGTGTCACTTTATACGAAAATGATTGAGGATGAACTTAAAAGAGTAAAAGGTTTACCTATTAACGAAAGTGATAATGAACAATCTCTTATAAATATAAATACACATATTGATGATAGTTATGTTGATGATGAAAATATTAAGATAGAAATTCATCAGATGATAAATGCAATTGATAGTTATGATAAGTTGCAGCAAATTAAAAGCGTTCTTGAAGATCGTTTTGGTAAAATTACCCTTGAAATGGAAGATTATATGTATGAAGAATGGTTTGAAAAGATGGCACAAAAATATAATATTACACAAATTAGACAAACAGGTAGATTCATAGAAATAGTTTTACCTGAAAAGTTATCATCAAAAGTTAAAGGAGATAAACTTTTACTTAATGCCCTAAGTATCTCAAGAAATTTCTCTTTTGCTAATAGACATAATCAAATAATTGTTACATTAAAATATGCAAATTTAAAAGAACATTTTATAAGATATATTGTTAGATTACTTAATACAATTAATTAGTATAATCTATAAAAAAGAAAACACACTAAATATGAGGTGTGTTTTTTGAAAAGTACAGGTATTGTAAGAAAAATAGATGAGTTAGGAAGAATAGTAATTCCCAAAGAAATTCGTAATGTACTTGGTATACATAGTAATGATGATTTAGAAATATTTATTGATGATATGAAAATAGTTTTAACAAAATATGAAAAAAGTGATAATATTTTAAATTACTCGAATAATGTTGTAAAAATTATTGAGGAAAAATTAAATATAAAGGTCTTTGTAACCAATAAAGAAAAGATTATTACCATAGGAAATTTTAAAAATAAAGAGCTTGATAGTAAGTTACTTGAACTAATCGAAGAAAGAAAAAGATATGAAAGTATTAATAAAGAAACTATTAATAAAATAAATGGATATTTTGTAATTTATCCAATAATTGTAGAAAGTGATATTTTGGGTTTACTTATGTTTACTAAGGAAACAGCATTTACAAATGAAGAAAAAATTCTTACAAATATTATATTAAAACTTATTGAAAACCGTTAAAAATTATGGTAATATTGACTTATTAAATGTGGAGAAGAAAGATTTATAAATTGAATTTATAGAGAGCTTAAGTTTGGTGGAATTAAGTAATAACGATTTATATTGTGAGTCTTTGAGTTTAATGGTTAATTACCTTATAATTAGAAAGTGCATGTAAATCATGAATTAAGGTGGTACCGCGGATTATATTCGTCCTTTAGTTCGTGATTTTTTGTTTTTTAGAAAAGAGGAGTGTAAATGGAAAGAGGATTTGAAAAAATAAGTTTTGAGGAATTTAAAAAAAGTGTAAAGGATGATGAAAAATTATATGAAAGTATAGTTCTTCCAATTAGAAAGACTAGTAAAAGTGCTGGCTATGATTTTATTGCTTTCGAAGATGTTACAATTAAACCCGGAGAAATAAAGAAAATACCTACAGGTTATAAAGTAAAACTTCAAGATGATGAAGTACTTTTGATAGTTGTAAGAAGTTCAATGGGCTTTAAATATAATATTAGACTATGTAATCAAGTAGGTGTTATAGATGCTGACTACTATAATAATGAATCTAATGAAGGTCATATGTATGTTGCACTTCAAAATGAAGGAACAAAAGATTTTGTAATTAATAAAGGTGATGCCTATGCTCAAGGAATTATAATTAAATACTTAACTTGTGGCGAAGAAAATAATCAAAAACGTACTGGTGGCATTGGAAGTACCAATAATTAAGGAGGGTTTATGGAAAATAAAAAATTTTATATAACAACACCTATATATTATCCATCTGATAATTTTCATATAGGTCATTGTTATACAACTATAATTGCTGATTCAATTGCAAGATTTAAAAGATTATCTGGTTATGATACATTTTTCTTAACTGGAACAGATGAACACGGTCAAAAAATTGAAAGAAAGGCTAAAGAAAAGGGAGTTACCCCAAAAGAATATGTAGACAAAATAGTGGATAATGCCAAAGATTTATGGTCTTCATTAAATATCAGTTATGATAAATTTATAAGAACAACTGATAAAGAACACGAAGAAGTAGTTCAAAAAATATTTAAAAAGTTATATGATCAAGGGGACATTTATAAAGGAGAATATAAAGGACTATATTGTACTCCTTGTGAATCATTTTGGACTGAAACTCAACTTGATGAAAATGGTAATTGTCCTGATTGTCATAGAGAAGTTCACGAAGTAAAAGAGGAAGCATATTTCTTTAAACTTTCTAAATATCAAGCTTGGCTCGAGAAATTTTTAGAAAGTCACCCAGATTTTATTGAACCATCATCAAGAAAAAATGAAATGATTAATAACTTTATTAAACCTGGTCTTTCAGATTTATGTGTATCAAGAACTTCATTTAAATGGGGTGTACCAGTATCATTTGATGAAAACCATGTTGTTTATGTTTGGATTGATGCATTATCAAATTATATTTCTGCTTTAGGTTATTTAACCGATGATGATAGTTTATTTAAAAAGTATTGGCCAGCGGATTTACATATTGTAGGTAAGGAAATAGTTAGATTTCACACAATTATTTGGCCTATTATGTTAAAAGCATTAGATTTGCCTTTACCTAAAAAGGTTTTTGGTCATGGATGGCTAGTAATAGATGGTGGAAAAATATCAAAAAGTTTAGGCAATTATAAAGATCCTAGAGAATATATTAATGCCTATGGAGTGGATGCTGTAAGATATTATGCACTTCGTGAGGTACCATTTGGAAGTGATGGAAATTTTTCTGAGGAAGCCCTTATAACAAGAACAAACTCAGATTTAGCAAATATATTAGGAAACCTTGTTAATAGAACTATTGGTATGGTTAATAAATATTTTGATGGTAAAGTTACTAATACTAAGACTTATGAAGATATAGATAAAGATTTAATTGATTATGCTACATCTTTAAAAGAAAATGTTACAACTTTAGTTGATAATTTAGAACTTTCAAATGCTATAGATAAAATATTTGATTTATTTAGAAAATGTAATAAATATATTGATGATGTTACTCCTTGGATACTTGCGAAAGATGAAAGTAAAAAAGAAAGACTTGAATGTATCCTTTATAACTTATTAGAGTGTATAAGAATTGGCACTGTTTTATTACAAGCATTTTTACCTACAACTGCAGAGAAAATATTTAATCAAATTAATACTAAAGAAACAAAATTTGATAGTCTTAACGAATTTGGTAAATATGAAAGTCCAAATACTGTTAATTCACCTGAAGTATTATTTGCAAGGATTGAAAAATAATGTTTATAGATACCCATTGTCATTTATATAAAGAATACTATGACAATATTGAAGAAGTTATTCAAAACTCCAAAAATAATGGTATTAATATATGTATAAATGCTGGTTGTGATAAAAGTACTAATGAAGAAGTTTTAAGTATTAAAAATGACAGTATTTATGCTGTTATAGGTTATCATCCAGAATTTGCAAACGATATTAATGATGAAGATATTTCTTTGTTAGAAAAAAAGTTAAATAATTCAAATGTGGTTGGTATTGGTGAGATAGGTTTAGACTATCATTATGATGGTTTTAATAAAGAAAAGCAAATTAGTGTATTTGAAAAACAATTATCACTTGCTGAAAAATATAATTTACCTGTTGTAATTCACAGTAGAGATGCTGGTTATGATGCAATTAATATTTTAAAAAAATATAAGGTTAAGGGAGTAATTCATTCATTTTCTGGTAGTTTAGAAATGGCTAAAGAATATATTAAATTAGGCTTTTATTTAGGAGTTAATGGGGTGATTACTTTTAAAAATTGTAAGTTAATTGAGGTATATAGAGAAATTGGCATTCAAAATATTTTATTTGAAACTGATAGTCCATATTTAACACCAGTTCCTTTTAGAGGAAAACAAAATTACCCCGGAAATGTAAAATGTATTGCTCAGTTTATTTCAGAAAATCTTAATATTTCAATTGAAGAATTAGAAAAAATAACTAATTCTAATGTGAAAACGTTATTTAATATAAGTATATGATTAGTAATGATTATATACTTTTTCTTTATTTTGAAAGGTTTATATGCTATAATACTTTGTATAAGAGGATAGTATGAAGAAAGTAATAAAAATGTTTCAATTTTTGATATTAGTTTTTGTAGTATTTATGACTTTTACAAATAGTCCTATTTATGAAGCGAGAGTTCATAATAATAATCCAAATAGAACTATTGATGAAGTTGCTATGGCATTAAAGATTAATGAATTTGATTATGATGCATTATATAGTGCAAAAGATACTTTTAATGGTCAAATTACAGGTTACATTTTTAATTGCCCTTTGTGTGGTGGAACTTTAGCGTGTATGAGTAGTTACAATATTAAAGATGGCACTACTACTTATCCCGATAGTCAGTATGGTACTGTAAATATAGTTGCTTCGAGCGCAAATTTACCATGTGGATCAATTGTTAAGTTTGATGCTCCAAGAATATCAAGTGAACCAATAATTGCAATTGTTCTTGATAGAGGTGTTCCAGGTAATGATTTAGATTTGCTTTCTCCAAGTTATGATTATGCTATTGGTACTGTTGGAAGATTTAATGCAACCTATGATGTATTACGAAGTGGATGGAATAATGAAAGCTAAAAAATATTATGGTCAAAACTTTTTAAAAAATGAAGAAATAATTAAAAATATAACTGATTTAGTATATCCAACTGAAAATGATTTAATTATTGAAATTGGCCCAGGAAGAGGTGCTCTTACTAAATATTTAACACAAAAGGCTTGTGATTTAGTGTGTATTGAAATAGATACAGATTTAAAAGTTTATTTAGATAAATATCAAAGTGAAAAATGTAAAATAATATATGAAGATATTTTAAATGTAGATTTAAAAGAAATTACTAAAGCATATCAAAATGTTTTTGTAGTGGGTAATTTACCTTACTATATAACAAGTCCAATTTTAGAATTTTTAATAAATAATATTAAAGCTCAAAAAATGGTTTTTATGGTTCAAAAAGAAGTCGCTGATAGATATAGTGCCAAAGTTAATACTAAAGATTATGGTTATTTTACTTTATTTTTAAATTTTTATTATGAAGTAAATAAAGAAATATTTGTATCTAAGAATAATTTTGATCCCGTGCCAAAGGTAGATAGTGAAGTTATTTCTTTATCTTTAAAAGATAAAGTGCCTGATATTAATCCAGAAAAATACTTTGCTTTTCTTAAGGAAAGTTTTTCTCATAAAAGAAAGACTTTGAAAAATAACATTGTTTCTTATGATTTTGAAAAGATAATGAATGTATTAAATAAATATGGATTAACTGAAAGTGTTCGTGCAGAGCAAATTAGGGAAGATATATTTATTGAAATTTTTAAGAGTTTAGAGTGCTAAAGGCACTTTTTCTTGTTATTTTATTTTTTATATTATATAATACAAATTGCTTGAAAGGGGATTTTTATGAGAAAAACTATTTTGGTAACTGGTTCCTCAAGAGGAATAGGTGCATCGATTATAGAGAAATTTGCGATGAATAACTTTGATGTAATAATTAATTATTTAAATAGTGAAAATGAAGCACTTTCTTTAAAAAATGAAATTATTACAAAATATAATGTTAGATGTGAAATTATTAAGTGTGATGTTTCAAAAGAGGAAGATGTTATTAATATGGCTGGTTTAATTAAAGCTAAATTTGGTAAAATAGATGTTTTAGTTAATAATGCAGGAATTTGTAATGATATGATTTTAGATTTTAAAACTTATGATGATTTTAAAAAAGTAATTGATGTTAATTTAAATGGTACATTTCTAGTTACAAAATATATATCAAAATTAATGAAAAGTGGGAGTATAGTTAATATTTCTTCGACTAATGGAATTGATACATATTACCCAGAAAGTATTGATTATGATGCATCGAAAGCAGGTGTAATTTCCCTTACCCATAATTTTGCTAAAATATTTGCTCCGAAGATTAGAGTGAATGCTATATGTCCAGGATGGGTTGAAACAGATCAAACAAAAGATTTATCTATAAAACAAATTAAAAATATTAAAAAAGGTATTTTACTTAAAAGATTTGCTAAACCTGAAGAAATAGCAAATGTTGTCTTTTTTGTAGCAAATGAAAGTTATATAAATAACTCAGTTATAAGGGTTGATGGAGGAAGTATATGTTAGATATTGAAAAAGATATAAAAAAGTATCTAGATAAAGTTGATGATGTTGTTTATTATAACTCTCAAAAGGTACTTAATGCTTTTATCAAAGAAGAAGTATCGGAAAATGATTTTAATATAACCACTGGTTATGGTTATGCTGACAATGGCAGAGATAAAATCGAAAGAATATATGCAGATATTTTTAAATGTGAAGATGCTTTAGTTAGAAATCAGTTTATATCTGGTTCTCACGCTTTAACAGTTTGTTTATTTGCTTTACTTAGACCAAATGATACACTTTTATCTATTACAGGAAAACCATATGATACACTTGATGAAGTAATCGGAATAAAGGAAAACCCTAGTTCTTTAAAAGCCTTTAACATAGATTATGAGCAAATTGATTTAATTAATGATGACTTTGATTACGAAACGATTAATTCAAAATTAAGTAATAAGTTTTATAAGGTAATTGAAATTCAAAGGTCAAAAGGTTATTCACAAAGAAAAAGTTTAAGTATTGAAAAACTTGAAAAAGTAATAAAATTAATTAAGAAAGTATCACCAAAAAGTATTGTTATGGTTGATAACTGTTATTGTGAACTTGTTAGTACAAAAGAGCCTACCCAGGTTGGTGCTGATATTGTAGTTGGTTCATTAATTAAAAATTTAGGTGGAGGTATTGCTAGTAACGGTGCTTATATTGTTGGAAGAAAAGATCTTTGCTCTCTTGCTGGTGAAAGACTTAATCTTCCTGGCGAAGGTAAAGATGTTGGACCTTCTTTAGGGGCAAATAAAGATATTTTAAAAGGGTTATATTTTGCTCCCTCTGTAGTTGGTTCTGCTTTAAAAACTGCAATACTTACTAGTTATCTTCTTGAAAAAAAGGGGTATGATGTCCAGCCAAAGTACTATGATGATAGAGTAGATATTGTACAGTGTATAACCTTTCATAATGAAAAAGATATGGTAAAATATGTTCAAAGTATTCAATCAATGTGTGCAATAGATTCAAATGTAATACCTGAAAAGTCGGACATTCCTGGGTACTCTAATAAAATAATTATGGCAAGTGGTTCATTTACACAAGGTTCATCAATCGAGCTTTCTTGTGATGGACCAATAAAACCACCATATATTGTATATCAGCAAGGATCACTTACATATGAATATGGAAAAATAGCAATTATTAATGCAATTTCAAAATTGGATTAATAATTTTTTTTATTTTGAATAAACTTTAATGGTGATATTTTGAATATAGAAAAAGGCGATTTTGTAACGAGAAAAAGTCATAATAATGATATTATTTTTAAAGTTATATCAATAAGTGAAGATACAGTTTATTTAAAAGGCGTTTATGATAGACTTTATGCTGATAGTGATATTTTTGATTTAGTAAAAACAAATGAAAAGCCCGATGATTTTCTAATAGAATTAGATATTAATAACGATAGAACAAGTTATTTTTATTTGCCAGCGAAAATATTACATATTGACGGAGATAATGAATATTTAGAAAAATGTTTAAAATTTTATAAAGCAAATAAAATTTATGCTATAGGTAAAAAAATTAATGAAAACGAAATTGCAAAACAAATTCCTATTCTTTTAAAAGAAATTAAACCAGATATTTTAGTAATAACTGGGCATGATGCGTATTATGCTAAAAAAGGAAATAAAAATGATATAAATAATTATAAGAACTCTAAAAATTTTGTAAGAGCAATTAAACAAGCTCGAAATTATGAAAAAAGTCACGAAAGATTGGTTATTATAGCGGGTGCTTGTCAAAGTGATTATGAAGATTTAATAAAAGCAGGTGCTAATTTTGCTTCAAGTCCTAAAAGAGTAAACATTCACGCTTTAGATCCTGCGATAATTGCCTCGACTATTGCTCTTACCAAAACTGATACTCAAATAAATGTCCCAGAATTATTGGAAAAAACCAAATATGGTGCAAATGGAATGGGTGGAATTATTACAAATGGTTTAATGTATGTGGGGTATCCAAGATGAATTTAGATATTATAAAGGAAAAACTTACTTCATCTATTGGCAAAAAAGTTAAAATAACCGTCTATGGACTTCGTAACAAAATAAGTTTTTATGAGGGAACAATTTATAAAACCTACCCTAATATTTTTACAATACTTATTAATAATGAAGAAAAAAGTTTTGCATACCGAGATATTGTAACAAAAGACATAAAAATTATATATTTTTAATATTTTCTCTTGCTATTTAAGATTTAATAAGGTACAATTAAATTGTGAATAAATAATAAAGGAGTGGTGAGTAAATGGAAATTACATCAGTAAAAGTTCACAAAACTGAAAGAGAAGGATCTAGAATGAAAGGATATGCAACAGTAACACTTGATGATTGCTTTGTTGTAAGAAATATCCGTATTATTGAAGGCGATGAAAAATTATTTATTGCTATGCCTAGTAAAAAGGTAAATGAAGAGCGTTATGAAGATATCTGTCATCCAATTAATGCAGAAACAAGAAAAATGTTCGAAGATAAAATTTTAGAAGAATATAAAAATCCTTCATCTAGTGAAGAATAATTAAAAACAAAAAGGGCTTCGGCTCTTTTTAATTTGTCATAATGTCATTTTTCTTTGTATAATTCATATAATTAATTGGTGATGATATGAATGATAAAATAGTAAATACTAATCACGAAGTAAAAATGATTGATAGATGTATTTTAAATATAACTGGCATAAAAAAAATTATCAATTTTGATAACAAGGAATTTATTATTGAAAGTGTTATGGGACCTATTCATATTAAGGGTGAAAATATGGAATTATTAAATCTTGATACCACAAATGGAGTAATTAAAATCAAAGGTAAAGTAAATAGTTATGTATATTTAGAAAAAAATAATAAAAAAGAGGAAAGTATTATAGCAAGGCTATTTAAATGAGTCCATTAAGTATTATTCTTGTTTTATTAATTAGTTTTATTTATGGGGTTATCTTCTTAATTTTGTCACTTTTAAATTATAGATTATTTGGAAAATTTTCTTTACTTTTTCAATTTCTAATTACTCTTTTATTTTCATTTGATTTAGGAATAATATATTTACTTGTTATATATAAAATTAATTATGGCCGTTTTCATATATACTATTTAATTCCAACCATTTTAGGTTTTTATATAGCTTATAAATTAAAAAATAAAACTGTAAACTTATGTAAAATATTAAAAAATAAATTAAAAAAGGATTGACATATTTGCAAATTTAAACTATATATAAAATAGGGAAGGTAATATGAAGACTAAAAAGGAGAAAAAAAGATTATTTTTTATTAGTTTTATCATAATAATTTTGATAGTTTTTTTAGGTGTGTCTACATATAAAGATTTTGTGACTATAGTTAACAACAAAAGAGAAACAAAAAAACTAAATGCCCAGTACGAGAAGTTATTAGATGAAAAAAAATCCTTAACTTCAGAGGTTACTAAAATGAACGATCCTGAGTATTTAGCAAGATATGCTAAAGAAAAGTTTTTATATTCAAAAGATGATGAAGTAATTATTCGTATGGGCGAATAGTTATTTTTTTATGATATCATCAATTATGCCGTATTCTTTTGCTTCTTTCGACGACATATAATAGTCTTTACCAGTATCTTTTTCAATTTGTTTAATAGTTTTTTTAGTGTTCTTTGCCATAATTTTATTTATTTTTTCTTTAATTTTGTTTATTCTGTCACTTTGAAGTTTTATATTTCTAGCACTGCCTTCGAAGCCACCGAGTACTTCGTGAATCATTATTTCGGTGTTTTCTAGTGCATATCTTTTATCACCACTTGAAAGTAAAAATGCACCCATACTTGCACATAAACCCATTCCAATAGTAATAACATTACTTTTTATAAAATTCATTGTGTCATATATTGCAAGTCCTGATGTAACAGCCCCACCTGGAGAATTAATATATAAATAAATATCTTTATTATTTTCTTTATCTAAATATAAAAGTTCCCCGATTACAATGTTTGCTAAAGTATCATTTATTTCCCCACTTAAAAAGATTATTCTGTTAGTTAATAATAAAGAATATAAATCATAAGTCATTGAATGATTATCGTTTTGTTTTAAAATCATTGGTATATTCATTTGCTCACCTAATTATATAATAATAAAAAAGTTAATAATTTATTCATAAAATTTATAGATTTATAATAAAAAATATAGTATTATTAAAATAGAAGGGATGATAATGTGAGTGATATTAGTATAACATTTACCGATGGAAGACAAGTTTTAGTGCCATATAATTCATCATATTATGATTTAAGTTTGAAGGAAAGTAATGCTAATAATATTATTGGCGTTTTAATTGGTGGAAAAGTTTTATCATTAGATGAAAAGATAATTAAAAATGCAGTTATAAAATTTATTGATATTACAAATCCTTATGGAAATAGAATGTATGTAGCAGGACTTAAAATGATTTTTGAACTTGCCACAAAAAAATGTTTTCCTAATATTAAGGTTAAATATTCTTACAATGTTCCAAATGGTATTATTGCTAATTTAGAAGGTGATAATAATCTTACTGATAAAGATATAGAAATAATCAAAAGTAAGGTAGATGATATTGTTAAAAGTAATATTCATTTTGAAAAGTTAATAATAAAAAATAGTGATGCTATCAATTATTATGATGATATTGGAAATAAAGTTAAAGCAGATAATGTTAGAAATATCATTGATCCAACGGTTATTTTATATGAATTAGATGATTTAGTAAACTATTATTATTCAGAAATGCCTTACAGTACAGGAACACTTAATAAGTATGAAATTAAATATTTAGGTAATAATATGGCTGTAATAGTCGTTCCAAGTGAAAATGGTGATGGAAGTTTGCCAAATTATGTCAATTATGATGGGATAATAAATGCCTATATAAATGGGCAAAAATGGCTTGATATAATGAAAGTTCCCTTTATTAAAGATGTTAATAAAGAAGTATGTAATGGTAATATAGAAAACTTTGTTAAATCTTGTGAATTAAACTTTAATATTGAAATAAATGAAACCGCTAAAAAGGTTTCTCAAAATAAAGAGATAAAATGTGTAATGATATCTGGGCCATCCTCAAGTGGAAAAACAACAATTACTAAAAGACTTGGTTCCTACTTTAAAATTTATGGGTTAGACCCAATTGTTATTTCTTTGGATGATTATTATAAAGAAAGAGTTGATAGTCCTAAAGATGCTAATGGTGAGTATGATTTTGAATGTTTTGAATGTACAGATTTAGATTATTTACAAAAAGATGTAACAAAAATTTTTAATGGTGAAGAAGTTACATTACCAAGATTTAATTTTGTAACAGGATGTAAAGAATTAAGTTCTAAAAAAGTTAAATTAAAAGATAATAGTATTCTCCTTTTTGAGGGATTACACGCTATTAATAAAGGTATGCTTTCATTTATTTCTGATAAAATGAAATATAAAATATATGTTAGCCCA
Organism: uncultured Bacilli bacterium; assembly: GCA_934097085.1. Taxonomy (GTDB): domain Bacteria; phylum Bacillota_I; class Bacilli_A; order RF39; family UBA660; genus UBA6448. Next base: position 75,745 of record CAKONK010000002.1, on the reverse strand, counting down.
TTTATTCCACTTAGTATAGATGAACATAACTATATATCCAATAATGATTTAAGACTTCTTCGTAGAATAGTAAGGGATTTTAGAACAAGAGGTTATGATGTACCAACCACTATCAAAAATGTTAGAAAGGTTACTATCGGTGAAGATAAATATATAATACCTTTGATACCGGAGGCTGACAAAATAATAAATACTTCATTATCTTATGAAGTTGGTATTTTAAAAGTTTTTGTGGAACCACTTCTTTATTCGGTTCCAAGTACTTCACAATATTATGATGAAGCAAGAAGATTACTTAGATTTTTAAATGGTTTCTTCACAATAAGTGGAGAATATGTTCCAAAAGATTCAATTTTAAGAGAGTTTATAGGAGGTAGTGAATATGATTAAAGTTGCAATTAATGGTTTTGGTAGAATAGGAAGAATAGCATTTAGGCAAATGATTACTGATGCTAGTTTTGATATAGTTGCCATAAATAATTTAGATATGAGTGCCGAAGAAGCTGCATATTTAATAAAATATGATAGTGTTCACGGAGCATTTCATGAAAATGAAATATCTTATAAAGATGATAATATAGTTATATCTAATGTAAAATTTATAAAAATGTTTAATGAGAAAGATCCAGTAGTGTTACCTTGGAAAGATTTAGGAGTAGATCTTGTTTTAGAGTGTACAGGAGCATTTACTTCTACAGAAAAAGCAGGTTTACATTTAACTGCAGGTGCAAAAAAGGTATTAATATCAGCACCAGGTAAAGATGAAATGCTTACTATAGTTAATGGTGTAAATGATGATAATCTTACTGGTAATGAAACTGTTGTTAGCGCCTCAAGTTGCACAACAAATTGTTTAGCACCACTTTTAAAAATAATCGAAGATAATTTTGGTATAGAAAAAGGATTTATGAGTACAGTTCATGCGTATACAGCTGATCAAAACTCAATGGATAATATGCATAAAAAGGGTATTAATTCTCGAAGAGGAAGAGCAAGTGCACATAACATAGTTCCTACTTCTACGGGAGCAGCAAAATCAATTGGACTTGTTATACCTAGTTTAAAGGGTAAATTAGATGGTATTGCATATAGAGTTCCCACTATTGATGGGTCAATGATTGATGTTACTCTTGAGTTAAAAGTTCCAGTTACAAAAGAGTTAATAAATGAAACAATTAAAAATAATCAAAACGATGCAATAAAATATACTGAAGATCCAATTGTATCAAGTGATGTAATAGGTAAAAAAAGAGGCTGTACTTTTGATTCATTATTGACAAATATTGTTGATGTTGATGGAAAACAGTTAGTTAAACTAGTTGGTTGGTATGATAACGAATATGGTTATACATATCAAATGCTTTGTACTGCAAAAAAAATGTTTAAATAAAAGTAGGTTGTTTTATGAAATTTATAGATGAAGAAAAAATAGAAAATAAGAAAGTAATATTAAGATGTGACTTTAATGTACCTATAGAAAATGGTAAAGTATTAGATGATACAAAGGTTGTAAAAAGTCTTAAAACGATAAATTATTTGCTTGATAATAACTGCTCTTTAATATTACTTAGTCATTTAGGCAGGGTTAAAAGTAAAAAAGATAAAATTGAAAAGTCTTTATTACCGGTAAAAGATGTGTTATCTAATTTATTAAATAAAGAAGTAAAATTTGTTAGTAGTCCAGTAGGTATGGAAGTTATTAGTGTATGTAAAGAGTTAAAGTCAAAAGAAATAGTACTTTTAGAAAATACTCGTTTTTGTGATTACCCAGAAAAGTTAGAAAGTCATAATGATTTAAATTTAGCAAAGTATTGGTCAGTTTTAGGAGATGTCTTTGTTGTTGATGCCTTTGCTTCACTACATAGAGTACATACTTCAGTGGCAGGAATTTCTAACTATTTACCAACTTATTACGGTTTTTTAGTAAAAGAGGAAATATCAAACTTAAATCCACTTATTGATAATATTCAAAGGCCATATACTGTATTTATGGGTGGAGCAAAAGTTGATGATAAACTTCAATATATTAAAGGCTTACTAGACAAATGTGATTATCTTTTAGTTGGCGGTGGAATTGCAAATTCATTTTTGTATGCTTGTGGATTTGATGTAATGGAAAGTTTATGTACAAGTGATGAGATAACTTTATCAGAAATAAAAAATTTAATGAAGGAATATCGTGATAAGATTGTTTTACCAATTGATTTTGTTATTGAGGAAGACAAAATATTGGATTTAAATACTAAATCAATAAAAAAATACATTTCATACTTTGAAAAAAGTAAAACAATATTTATAAATGGAACAGTAGGACTTTTTGAAGATCAGAGATTTATAGCAGGAACTTTTAGTCTTTTTAATAGTTTAAAAAATATTAATGCTTGCAAGATTGCTGGTGGTGGAGATACATTAAATGCAATTAATACTCTTAAACTTGACAAGAATTTTACATACCTTTCTAGTGGCGGTGGAGCAAGTTTAGAATATATTAGTTCTGATCATTTAGAGGCAATTGATTATATTAATAGTATTAAAAAAGAGTAAAATTCGACAAAAATTGACACATTTATACGTAAAGTGTCATTTTTTTACATTTTTTTCTATTGATATTTATCTATTTATGGTGTAATATGTATCTTGTGTGAGGGATTTATTGGAAAGAGGAAAATTTATGATAAAACCCATTAAAATCGTAGTTATTGATGACAGCAGTATAGCTGTTGAATCAATTAGAAACCATTTTGCTAATAATACTGATATAAAAGTGTTAGCTGCTTTTAATAACGGAGAGGAAGCTTTACAATATTTAGTAAATCATCCAAATGAGGCAGATATTGTTATACTTGAATTACTATTACCCCGCTTAGATGGTGTTTCACTTCTTGAGGAAATGAAGACAAGAAATATTAATATGAAAGTAATAGTAACATCCACTTATAAGGATGGTCTAGTTATAAATAATTGTGATGAATATAATATTTCGTGTTATTTACTAAAACCATATAGTATGATTTCATTAGAAAAAAGAATTAAAGATGCAATAACAAGAAAATATAACAATCCTTTTGGAGGAAATAATATAGATTTAGATATAAGCCAGTTATTACATAATTTAGGTATACCTTCACATATAAAAGGTTATAAGTATATTAGACAATGTATATTGATTTCTTGTAAAAGTAATAGATTATTACATGTTACTAAAGATTTGTATCCAGAGGTAGCAATGATATTTAATAGTACACCTTCAAGAGTTGAAAGGGCTATTAGACATGCAATAGAAATAAGCTGGACTCGTGGTGACATTAATCTTATGGATGAGTTATTTGGCTTTAGTGTAAGTGTTGAAAGATCCAAACCAACAAATTCAGAATTTATTTCAACAATAGCTGATAGAATACGATTGGATTGTAAACTAGGATAAAAAAATTGCTGTATAAGCATTTTTTTTATTTGCTATTTTATTTATCATGTGTTATTATTTTCCTAGAAAGAATTGAGATTATGAAAAAAATTTTAACTATAATATTTGATGGATTTGGAATGAAAGAAAGTGACTATGGTAATGCAATAATAAGTGCAAACATGGTTAACTTTAATAAGTTTTATAATGAGAATCCTCATACAACACTTTTTGCAAGTGGCCATTATGTAGGGCTTCACGATGGACAATTTGGTAATAGTGAAATAGGACATCAAACCATTGGTGCAGGCAGACTTATTAAAAGTAGAGAAGTTTTAACTGATGATTATTTAGATAACATATATTTAAATCAAGATGTGAATATTCAAAAATTAAAAGGCTTAACTTCTAAAACCGTTCATTTAATGGGACTTGCTAGTGATGGTAATGTCCATGCTGGTATTGATGATTTTTTAAAAATGTATGAGTATTTAATTAAAATAGGTTTTACAAAAATATTTTTTCATTTAATAACAGATGGCCGTGATACTGATAGTAAAGTGGCATATAACTATATATCATTAATAGAAAGGAATATTCAAAAAAATAAAGTAGGTTGTATTGCTAGTATATGTGGAAGATACTATGCAATGGATCGTGATAAAAATTACGATAGAACTAAAATATATTATGATTTGATTACAAAAGGTAGAGGTATTGAAATTCTTAATATAGAAAATGCTCTAAAGTCTAGTTATGATAAAGGTATTACAGATGAATTTCTAAGACCTATGATGATTAATAGGGAAGGAACTATAAAAGATGGTGATGTTCTTATATGGATGAATTATCGCTCTGACAGAAGCAAACAAATATTACTTGCTTTAACAAATCCTAAATTTACAGAATTTGATGTTACATTAATGCCTAATCTTGAAGTGTTTACTTTCTTTAATCATGACAAACTTATAAAAGCAAATGTACTTATAAATGAACCTGATATTAATAATAGTTTAGGAATCTATTTATCTAAACTTGGTATGACACAAGCAAGAATTGCTGAAAGTGAGAAATATCCTCATGTTACATATTTTTTTGATGAAGGTTATGAAGGAAAACTCGAAGGTGTTGATAAATTCCATATTCCGTCTCCAGATGTTGCTACATATGATTTAAAACCAGAAATGAGTGCTGTAAGTGTAACAAAAAAAGTTATTAGTGCAATAGAGGATGATTATGACTTTATTTTAGTTAATTTTGCAAACCCAGATATGGTAGGTCATACTGGAAATATGGAAGCCACAACAAAAGCTTGTATGGCACTTGATATTTGCTTTAGTAAAATATTACAAGTTGCTGAAGATAATTTTTATACAGTAATTCTTTTAGCGGATCATGGTAATGCAGATACTATGCTTTATGATGATGGTACTCCATGTACAACACATAGTTATGAAAAAGTTCCTTTTGTAATAAATGATCAAAAAGTTAAGTTAAAAGAAGGTGGAGATTTAACAAATGTTGCACCAACTATACTTGATTATATGGACATAAGTATACCTACAGAAATGACAAGTTATTCATTAATTGAAAGTGAAGAATAATATCTTCATTTTTTTTAATAACAAGCAATGTAGGAGGTAAAATATATGGATCTAGAAATTAAATATAATGATAACGCTGATGAGTTTATTAGTGATATAAATTTTCAAATGAGGATTCAAAGATATATTGAGAATCATTTTTATCCTGCATATACAATATCAAAACATTCTAATATTTATTTACTAGGTGGTGGTATTAGAGATTTATTAGTTGCAAAAATTCCAAAAGACTTAGATTTTGTTGTTCTTGGAAATGATGAAAAATGGATTAATGAAGTATTTAAAATTTATAAAATACATCCAGATAGAAATAGATTTGGCGGATTTAAGTTTGAATATAATGGTACAAATATAGATTTATGGCTTTCTGAAGATTTATTTTCAGCGATTCAATATAATATTGATGGATTACTTTATGATGTAAAAAATAATTCCTTGATATCATTAACATTTGCCGATTTTTTAAAAAATGGTTTAAGGATGGTTAATTCAAATAATAATATTAAAAAAGGTAGAGAAGAAAAATTACTTAAGTATGAGAAAGAATATAGAGATATCATTTATAAAAGGTAAATATTATAGTATTTTTTTAAAAGTGGGTACAAAAAGGTGCAAAAATCGTTAAAATGCTAGAAAATGGACTTATCATGTTAAAAGCCTTTTGTAAGTGTATTTTTCTATTTTATTTAAAATAATACTTATATTTAAATAGATGAAACATATATTTATTGTTTCATCCTTTTTATTTTTTCAAAAAAGTTATTTATTTTTAAAAAAATGCAAAAAACACTTGCATTTGGAGGTTACTTTATGATAATATTGTCTATGTATGACTGCTGTGATGTGCGAGGTTGCTGATACACTAGGAATAGTTGGTAAATATATTTTATAGTTTATCGGGTAATTTGTACGGAGCAAGCCTATATTTAATATAGACGAAAGGAGAAAGAAAAATGGCAAAACAAGAAATTCGTATTACTTTAAAAGCATATGACCACAGAATACTTGATGTTGCTGCGGGAAAAATATGTGAAACAGTAAAAAGAACTGGGGGAGAAATATCTGGACCTGTACCTCTACCTACTGAAATTGAAAAATTTACAGTATTAAGAGCTGTTCATAAATATAAAGATTCTCGTGAACAATTTGAAAGAAGAACTCACAAGAGACTTATTGATATTAAAAACCCAAGCAAAGAAACGGTTGATGCGCTATCTCATTTAGATTTACCAAGTGGCGTTCAAATCAATATTAAATTATAAGAAAAGGAAGGAAAGAGAAAATGAAAGGAATCTTAGGACGTAAAGTTGGAATGACTAGCGTATTTACTAAAGATGGTAAACTAATCCCTGTTACAGTTGTTGAAGTTTTACCAAATAAAGTAATGCAAGTTAAAACTACAGAAAAAGATGGTTATAACGCAATCCAACTTGGCGCAATTGACAAAAAAGCAAATAGAGCCAATAAGGCTGAAATCGGAAGTGCAAAAAAAGCAAATACAACTCCTAAGCGCTTCTTAAAAGAAATAAGAGATTATGAAGGCTCTTATAATATAGGAGATGAGATTACTGCAGATTTATTTACTGTTGGAGAAATAGTTGATGTAACTGGAACTACAAAAGGTAAAGGATTTGCTGGTGTTATTAAAAGACACAATCAATCAAGAGGACCTATGGGACATGGTTCACATTATCATAGAAGACCAGGTTCACTTGGAACTATGCTTCCAAAAAGAGTTCTAAAAGGTAAAAAACTTGCAGGACATATGGGAGTTGAAACAGTTACAATTCAAAACCTTGAAATCATCGAAACAAATACTAATGAAAATTATATTTTAATTAGTGGTAATGTTCCTGGTGCTAAAAATTCAATTGTTTTAATTAAAACTGCAATCAAAGGTAACAAAAAAGTTAATCCAAAGGAAATTATTAGTTATGAAGAATCTGTAGTAGATGCTGAAGAAGTAGTAACTCCTGTAGAAACTGAAACAGTTACTGAAGTAAAGGAAGACAAGTAGTCTTTTAAAGGAGGATAAAAATGACAAAGTTAAGTATTAATAATTTAAAAGGCGAAAAAGTTAGTGATATTACTTTAAATTCTGAAGTTTTTGGAATTGAAGTTAATGAACTTGCTATGAAAAAAATGGTTAGACTTCAACTTAATGCTTCAAGACAAGGTACTGCAAAAGTAAAAACAAGAAGTGAAGTATCAGGTGGTGGAAGAAAACCATGGAAACAAAAAGGTACTGGTAGAGCAAGACAAGGATCTATTCGTGCTGCTCAATGGAGAAAAGGTGGAATCGTATTTGGACCTACTCCAAGAGATTATTCATTTAAAATTAATCGTAAAGAAAGAGTTCTAGCATTAAAGAGCGCTTTAGTTAGTAAATTAAATGAAAAGAAATTAATGGTTATTGATAACCTAAAATTAGATAATTTTAAAACAAAAACAGGTGTTGAATTATTAAATAATTTAAAACTTGATGGAAAAGTATTATTTGTTGCTAGTGAAGAAGCAGAAAACTTATATATGGCAACAAGAAATTTAAATAATGTACTTGTATTATTTCCAGATGAAATCAATGTTTATGATATTCTAAATGCTGATTACATTGTATTTGATGAAGCAAGTATTAAAATGGTAGAGGAGGCACTTAAATAATGAGACATTATTCTGAAATTATAATTGCACCAGTAGTTACTGAAAAAAGTATGACATTAAGAAGTGAAAATGTTTATACATTTAAAGTTGCTAAAGATGCTACTAAAACTGAAATTAAAAAAGCTATTGAAGATGCTTTTAAAGTAGAAGTTAAAAGTGTTAATACTCTAAACACTAAATCTAAAAAAAGAAGAGTTGGAAAGTATCAAGGAAGAACAAAAACTTACAAAAAAGCAATGGTAACATTAAAAGATGGTTCTTCTATAGAACTTTAGTAGAAAGGAGAAATTATGGCTATAAGACATTATAAACCAGTTACAAATGGTAGAAGAGGCATGAGTACTCTTGTTAATGAAGAAATTACAACAAAAACTCCTACTAAAGGATTACTTGGTAAAGTTAAAAAAACTGGTGGTAGAAATAATCAAGGTAAAATGACTGTTAGACATATCGGTGGTGGAGCTAAAAGAAAATATCGTGTAATTGATTTTAAAAGAAATAAAATTGGTGTTACAGGTAGAGTTGCAACTATTGAATATGATCCAAATAGAACAGCAAATATTGCTTTAATTAATTATAAAGATGGAGAAAAAAGATATATTATTGCTCCAAAAGATTTAAAAGTAGGCGCTATTATTGAAAATGGTGAAAATGCTGATATTAAAGTAGGTAATGCATTACCACTTAAAAATATTCCAGTAGGTACACTTGTTCATTGTATAGAACTTAAACCTGGTAAAGGTGCTGAAATTTGTCGTAGTGCTGGTGCATCTGCTCAAATTCTTGGTAGAGAAGATAAATATGTTCTTCTTAGACTTCAATCTGGAGAAACAAGAAAAGTTCTTGATAGATGTATAGCAACAATTGGCGAGGTCGGTAATGAAGATGCTAACCTAGTTAATATTGGTAAAGCTGGTAGAACTAGATATCTTGGAATTAGACCTACAAACCGTGGTTCTGTAATGAACCCTAACGATCACCCACATGGTGGTGGAGAAGGACGTGCTCCAATTGGTAGAAAGAGTCCAATGACTCCTTGGGGTAAACCTGCTCTTGGTGTTAAAACTAGAAAACCTAAAAAGGCATCTAGTAAACTTATTATAAGTAGGAAGACTAAATAGGGAGGAATAATGGCAAGAAGTTTAAAAAAAGGTGCTTTCGTTGATGATAGCATTATGAAAAAAATTAATAAATTAAATGAAGAAAATAAAAAATCAGTAGTAAAAACTTGGTCAAGAAGAAGTACTATTTATCCTGAATTTGTAGGACATACAATTGCAGTTCATAATGGTAAAGATTTTATACCTGTTTATATTACTGAAGAAATGGTAGGTCATAAATTAGGAGAATTTTCACAAACTCGTAAATTTACTGGCCATGCTGGAAATAAATAGGAGGTAACATGGAAACTTATGCAAAACATAATACTGCAATGATTAAACCTAGACTTGCAAGAATGACTATGGATTTAATTCGTGGAAAAGATGTTGAAACTGCAAGAGGAATTCTTGAAAATACTAATACTAAAGCTAGTAAAATGATATTAAAAGTTTTAAACTCAGCAGTTGCAAATGCAGTAAATAATAATGGTGCAAATGAAAATGATTTAGTTATTAGTAAATGTTTTATTAATCCAGGACCAATCTACAAAAGAATTCAATTTGCTTCAAGAGGAAATGTTGATAGACATGATAAAAGAACAAGTCATATTGTAATTTATGTTACTGATAATAAGGAGGCTAAATAATTATGGGACAAAAAGTTAATCCTATAGGATATCGTATTGGTGTTAATAAAGATTGGGATTCTCGTTGGTATGCTGAAAAAGATTACTCAACTAAATTAATTAACGATATCAAAATAAGAGAATATATTGAAAAAAATCTTAAAAGTGCTTCTATATCTAAAGTAGTAATTGAAAGAAGAAAAAATAAAGTAGAACTTACAATTTATACTGCAAGACCTGGTGTTATAATTGGCCGTGGTGGAGAAGATATTGAAAAACTTAGAAAGAAAATTTCTAAACTTGTTAATGAAGAAATTTATATTAATATAGTTGAAGAAAAGAACCCTGATTTAAATGCTCAACTTGTTGCAGATAATATAGCAATGCAAATTGAAGCTCGTGCACCTTTTAGAAGTGTTCAAAAAAGAGCTATCAGAAATACAATGAAAGCTGGTGCTAAAGGTATTAAAACTGCAGTATCAGGAAGACTTGGTGGAGCTGAAATGGCTAGAACTGAAGGCTACACTGAAGGTACAGTACCTTTACATACAATTAGAGCTGATGTAGATTATGCTACAAGTGAAGCAAATACAATCTACGGAAAAATCGGAGTTAAAGTATGGATTTATAAAGATGAAATACTTAAAACTAGAAATGTTAAGAAGGGAGAGATGAAAGATGTTAATGCCAAAAAGAACTAAATATCGTAAAAGTCATAGACTAAGTTATGAAGGCAAAGCAAAAGGAAATCTTACCCTAAATAATGGTGAATTTGGCCTTATGGCTATGGAAGGCGGATGGATTTCTGCTAGACAAATTGAAGCTGCACGTATTGCAATGACTCGTTATATGAAACGTGGTGGTAAAGTATATATTAATATATTCCCACATATGCCAAGAACTAGAAAACCTCTAGAAACTAGACAAGGTAAAGGTAAAGGTAACGTTGAAGAATGGGTAGCAGTTGTAAAACAAGGAAAGATCATGTTTGAAATTAGTGATGTTTCTGAAGAAATTGCTAGAGAAGCTTTAAGGCTTGCTTCTCATAAGCTTTCAATCAAAACTAAATTTGTTATGAAGGAGAGTGAAACTCTTGGAAATTAATGAAATAAGAAAATTAAGTAATGAAGATATTAAAAAGAAGATCGTAGAAGATAAAGAAGAACTATTTAAAAATAGATTAGCTCAATCTTCTGGAACTTTAGAAAAACCTGTAGTTTTAAGACAACTTCGTAAAGAAATTGCAAGACTTAAAACTGTATTAACAGAAAGAGAAATGGATGGTGAAAAATAATGGAAAAAGCAAAACAAGAATTAATTGGTAAAGTTGTTAGTGATAAAAACGATAAAACAATTACTGTTTTAGTAGAAACTTATAAAACACATCCATTATATGGTAAAAGAGTTAAATATTCTAAAAAATATGCTGCTCATGATGAAAAGAATGAAGCAAAAGTAGGAGATACAGTTAGAATTTCAATGACTAGACCTTTATCAAAAACTAAAAGATATGAATTAGTTAAAGTTATTGAAAAAGCTGTAATTTTATAGGAGGTAATATTATGGTAATGCAAGAAAGTAGATTAAAAGTTGCTGATAACTCTGGTGCAAGAGAACTTTTAGTTATCCGTGTTATGGGTGGAAGTAAAGTTAAAAGTGCTAATATCGGTGATGTAATCGTTGGTACTGTTAAAAAAGCTATACCTAATAGTCCTGTAAAAGAAGGTAAAGTTGTAAAAGCAGTTATAGTAAGAACTGTTCAAGGTGTTAGAAGAAAAGATGGAAGTTATATTAAATTTGATGATAACGCTTGCGTATTAATCAAAGATGATAAAACTCCAATCGGTACAAGAGTTTTAGGCCCAGTTGCTAGAGAACTTCGTGAAAAAGAATATCACAAAATTGTATCACTTGCACCTGAGGTTTTATAGGAGGATATATGAAAGTTAAAGTAGGAGATAAAGTATTAGTTATTGCTGGAAAAGATAAAGGTAAAGAAGGCAAAGTAATTAAAACTTATAAAAAATTAGATAAAGTTGTTGTTGAAGGCTTAAATATGGTTAAGAAACATTCTAAACCTAGAACTACTGAAGACAAAGGTGGAATATTTGATATTGAAGCACCTATTCATGTATCTAATGTAAAAGTTATAAACAATAATAAAGAAGAAAAAGCTAAAGTAGTTAAATCTGAAGCAAAAAAAGAAACTTCAAAAAAGAAAACTACTAGCAAAAAGGAAGCAAAGTAGGTGAATTATGAGTAATTTTAAAACTTTATATGAAAAAGAAATTAAAAATAGTTTAATGAAGGAATATAATTATACTACTGTAATGCAAGTTCCTAGAATCACTAAAATCGTAATTAATATGGGTGTTGGTGAAGGCGCTAATGATTCTAAATTCATTGATGCTGCAGTAAAAGATTTAACTTTAATTGCTGGTCAAAAACCTGTAGTTACTAAAGCTCATAAATCAATTGCTGGTTTTAAATTAAGAGAGGGACAACCTATTGGTGTTAAAGTAACTCTTCGTGGTGAAAATATGTATGCTTTCTTAGAAAAATTAATTAAGATTGCACTTCCTCGTGTTAGAGATTTTAGAGGTGTATCACCAAAAAGTTTTGATGGTAAAGGAAACTTTACTATGGGAGTTAAAGAACAACTTATATTCCCTGAAATAAATTATGACGATGTTTTAAAAGTTAGAGGAATGGATATTGTTATTGTAACAACTGCAAAATCTAATGATGAAGCACGTTCATTACTAAAAGCATTTGGAATGCCTTTTAGAGGATAAGGAGAGTAAAATATGGCAAAAACAAGTATGATTGTAAAAAATAATCGTAAACCTAAATTTCAAGTTAGAGCTTATACTAGATGCAAAAGATGTGGTAGACCTCACGGTGTACTAAGAAAATTTGGATTATGTCGTATTTGCTTCAGAGAACTTGCTAATAAAGGACAAATTCCAGGCGTTAAGAAGTCTAGTTGGTAGAAAGGAGATATAATAATGTTTGTACAAGATAAAATAGCAGATATGCTAACAAGAATAAGAAATGCAAATCAAATGAGATACACTGAAGTTGAAGTTGAAGGAACTAAAATGACTAAAGGTATTGCTGAAATTCTTAAAAATGAAGGTTATATTGCTGATTACAAATATACAAAAAATAGTAACGGTGATAAAATGACTTTAACTTTAAAATATGGAAATAAAAAAGAAAGAGTTATTACTGGATTAAAAAGAATTAGTAAATCAGGTTTAAGAGTTTATGCTCAAGCTGATAAACTTCCTAGAGTATTAAATGGTTTAGGAATTGCAATTATATCTACTTCTCAAGGCTTAATGACTGATAAAGAAGCTAGAGAAAAAGGGTTAGGAGGTGAAGTACTTGCCTATATTTGGTAAGTAGTCTATGAGTAGAATTGGTAATAGAAAACTAACTATCCCTGAAGGTGTAACAGTTTCATTTAATGATGGTATTGTTACTGTAAAAGGAGCTAAAGGAGAATTAACTCTTCCTGTTAGTTCTTTAGTTAAAGTAGTTATTGAAGGTAATGAAATTACTACTGAAAAAGTTAAAGATACTAAAGAAGCAAATATTCTTTCAGGAACAACAAACTCAAATATTAATAATATGTTAATTGGTGTTAGTACTGGTTATACAAAAGATTTAGAGGCTGTTGGTGTAGGATACCGTTTCAGTGTATCAGGAAATAAAATTGTTGTATCTGCTGGATATTCACATACAATTGATGTTGTAGTTCCAAGTGGTATAACAGTTACATGTCCATCTAATACAGAACTTTCTATTAGTGGATTTGATAAACAAAAAGTTTCTGAATTTGCGGCAAATATTCGTAAAATTCGTGAACCAGAACCTTATAAAGGTAAAGGAATACGTTATAAAGGCGAACATATCCGTCGTAAAGAAGGAAAGAAAGCGGCTAAGTAAAGGAGTAAAATGTTATGAATAGTAAAGAAAAAAGAGAAGCTAGATTAAGAAGACATACAAGAGTTAGAAAAAGTATTTCTGGAACAACTGAAGTACCTAGACTAAATGTATTTAGATCTAATAAAGCTATTTATGCTCAAGTTATTGATGACACAAAAGGTGAAACTTTAGTTAGCTCATCAACTCTTGAACTTAAAATTAAAAATGGTGGTAATATTGAAGCAGCTTCTGCTGTAGGAAAAGATATTGCTGCAAAATGTAAAAAAGCAAAAATTAATAAAGTAGTATTTGACCGTGGTGGATTCTTATATCATGGAAGAGTAGCAGCTTTAGCTGATGCAGCAAGAGAAGCTGGATTAGAGTTTTAAGGAGGCATTATGGCAAAAGATTTTGATAAACAAAAAAATAATTTATTAGAAGAAAAAGTTATTAATATAGGAAGAGTAACAAAAGTTACTCAAGGTGGAAGACATTTTAGATTTTCTGCAACTGTAGCTGTTGGTAATCGTAAAGGTTTAATTGGTATTGGAACTGGTAAAGCAAATGAAGTTCCTGAAGCAATTAAAAAAGCATTACAAGCCGCTAATAAAAATGTTGTAAAAATTTCCCTTGTTGATAATAGAACAATACCTCATGAAGCAACTTATAAAGTTGGTAGAGCAGTAGTTTTATTAAAACCTGCTAAAGAAGGTCGTGGAATTATTGCTGGTGGAGCAGCAAGAGCAGTTCTTGAACTTGCTGGTGTTAAAGACATCGTTGCTAAATCTTTAGGAAGTAATACTCAAGTTAATGTTGCAAAAGCTACTTTAGGTGCGCTTACAATGCAAAGAACTAAGGAACATATTGCTGAACTTAGATCAAAGAAAGTTGAGGAATTATAATGAGATTAGAAAATTTACCAAAGACTAGCGAAATGAAAGCTAGAAAAAGAGTTGGTAGAGGCCCAGGAAGTGGAATGGGTAAAACTTCAACTCGTGGAGAGAATGGACAAAAATCTAGAAGTGGTGCTTCAATTAAACCTTGGTTCCAAGGTGGACAATCTCCACTTTATAGAAGAATTCCTAAAAGAGGATTTAACAATGCAAATTTTGCTAACAGATTTGCAACAATTAATTTATCTGATTTAAATAGATACTTTAATGATGGTGATGTTGTTACTCCTGAAGTATTATTTGAAAGAAGAATTCTTAAAAAGGGATTAAATGGAGTTAAAGTTTTAGGAAATGGTACTTTAGAGAAAAAATTAACTATTAAAGCTAATCGTTTCACTAGTGCTGCCGTTACTAAAATTAATGATGCTGGTGGTAAAGCTGAGGTGATTTAGAATGTTTCGTGGTTTTTCAGGATTTTTTAATAAAAGTAATAAAGACTTAAGAAAAAAAATCTATTTTACAATGATGTGTTTAGGAATATTTTGTTTAGGTACAACTATAACAATTCCTTGGGCATCAGCAGTATATGAAGAACTAGGTTTTCTAGAAATATTCAACGTAATGAGTGGTGGAGGTCTATCAAATTTTTCAATATTTGCTCTAGGCGTTTCCCCTTATATTACTGCCTCAATTATTACTGAAATTTTACAAATGGATATTGTACCTTACTTTAAAGATCTTAAAGATCAAGGTTATACTGGAAGACAAAAGATTAACAAAATTACAAGATATTTAGGAATATTTATTGCCTTTTTACAAGCTTATGCTTTAACTGCTTTCTATATGAAAGGGTTAAATGCTATGGAAATTATTAAAACTACATTAGTTATGGTTGCTGGTACATCTTTCTGTATGTGGATGGGTGATCAAATTACTAATAAAGGTATTGGTAATGGACAATCAATGCTTATAATGGCTGGTATTATTCAAAGTATGCCTAATATTTTTAGGGGAGCATTTGCTTCACTTGTAATGGGAAGTTTTTCAAAAACTGTTGGAATTATATTATTTAGTTTATTTGTACTTGTGTATGTTATTGTTATCGTTGGAATTATTTGGGTTCAACTTGCTGAAAGAAGAATACCAATTCAATATTCTAATAGAACATCTTCAGCATATGGTGCACAAACAAACTATTTACCATTAAAAATAAATTCTGCAAGTGTTATTCCAGTAATATTTGCTTCAATAGTTACAACTATTCCAGCAACAATTGTTACCTTAATTGGTAAACAAAGTGCAATAGATTTTGTAAATAAATATATTATGTACACTTCTACTACTGGATTTATATTATACTTGGTTTTAATAGTAGTATTTGCTTACTTCTATACATTCCTTGTAATGAATCCAGATGAAATGAGTAAAAATTTAAATGAGAATGGTGGTTATATTCCTGGTATTAGACCTGGTAGTGATACTTCTAAATATATTAGTAATTCACTATCTAAATTAACACTAGTGGGAGCACTATTCCTAGTCATCTTAGCAGGAATGCCTATATTACTTTCAAAACTTACTTCACTTCCATCATATGTAACAATTGGTGGAACTGGTATATTAATTGTTGTAGGTGTAGCAATTGAAACTTATAAACAATTAGAAAGTAGTCTTGTTAGTAGAAGTTATTCTTCTAAGAGAAAGAGATTAAGATGAAAAACATAATATTTTTAGCACCGCCTGCTGCAGGTAAAGGTACTTGTAGCGACATACTTAAAAATACTTATGATTGTAAACATATTTCTACTGGGGCTATTTTAAGAAGTGAAATTGCTTCTCAAAGTAGCCTCGGAAAAGAAATAAAAAAGATAATCGATGCTGGCAAACTTGTTAGTGATGATTATATGATTAAATTAATCGAAGAAACACTATCTAAATTAGATAAACCATTTATTTTAGATGGATTTCCTAGAACAATTAATCAAGCAAAAAATTTAAGTATTTTATTTGATAAATTAAATATTAGTAATTATGTTGTTATTTATTTAAATATTGATAAAGAACTTGCTTTAAAACGTACTCTTGGAAGAGTAACTTGTGAAAAGTGTGGAAGAAGTTATAACATTTTCTTTGATGGTTTTAAACCAAAAGAAGAAGGCATATGTGATGATTGTAAAACTCCACTTACTGTCAGAGGAGACGATAATGAAGAAAGTTTTAAAGTTCGTTTTGATACTTATGTTCAAAATACTTTACCTATAATAGAGTATTACAAAGATTTAAATAAATTAGTGGAAATTGATGTTAATAACAAAGATTTAAATTTAAAAGACAGATTAATGGAGATTTTAAGTGATTAATATTAAAAGTAAACGAGAAATTGAACTTATGAAAGAAAGTGGTCATATCAACTTTCTAGCTCATGAGGAAATAAAAAAACATCTTAAAATAGGTATATCACTTAACGAGTTAAATGATATTGTTGATGCATTTATTCGTAAAAATGGCGCAATTCCTTCGGAACTAAATTATGAAGGTTTCCCAAAAAGTGTTTGTTTATCTTTAAACGATGAAGTAGTTCATGGTATTCCAGATAATCGAAAACTTAAAAATGGTGATATATTAAAAGTTGATTTAACTGTTAGATTCAAAGGATATGAAAGTGATAGTGCTAGAACTTATATTATTGGAAATGTATCTGATGATGTAAGAAGTTTAGTTGAAAATACTAAAAATGCTTTATATAAAGGATTAAGTGTTGTAAAAGCTGGAACTCCTTTATCACTAATAGGAAAAACTATTGAAGATTATGCTCATAAAAATGGGCTTTCAGTAGTCGAAGAATTAGTGGGTCACGGAATTGGAACTTCAATGCATGAAGATCCAGATGTGCCAAACTTTTATACAAAAACAAATGTTATCTTAAAAGAAGGTATGACAATTTGTATTGAACCAATGCTTAATTTAGGTAAAAGACATGTTTACTTAGATGATAATGATTGGACAGTTAAAACTGAAGATGGAATGCCTAGTGCGCATTTTGAACACACAATTGTAGTTACTAAAGATGGATATGAAATTTTAACGGGAGAGTGAGAAAAATAATATGGCTAATAAGAAAAATGATAAAATAGAAGTGGAAGGGAAAGTTATTGAAGTCTTAAAAGGTAGTGACTATTTAGTAGAACTATCTAATGGACATACTGTAAAAGCCTACGTTTCTGGTAAAATGCGTATTAATATGATTCGTATCTTACCGGGTGATACCGTTACAGTAGAACTTTCACCTTATGATTTAACACGTGGGATAATTACATGGAATAAAAGATAGGAGGATATTATGAAAGTTAGACCATCTGTAAAAAAGATATGTAAAAAATGTAAAGTTATTAGAAGAAAAGGAAAAGTTATGGTTATTTGTAATAACCCTAAACATAAACAAGTTCAAGGATAGGAGAAATTATGGCGAGAATTAAAAATATTGAATTACCTAATGAAAAACATACTTGGATAGGACTTACTGCTATCTATGGTATTGGTCCAAATTTAGGTAAAACTATTTGTAAAGATGCAAATGTTGAAGCAACTAAAAAAATTAAAGATTTAACAGAGGAAGAAATTGCTGCACTTCGTAAAGAAGTTGAAAAACATACAACTGAAGGTGATCTTCGTAGAGAAGTTCAAATGAACATTAAAAACAAAATGGAAATAAATTCTTATCAAGGTATAAGACATAAAAAAGGACTTCCTGTAAGAGGTCAAAGAACAAGCCGCAACGCTCATACTAGAAAAGGTAGAGGAAAAGTAGTTGCAAATAAGAAAAAGGTTTCAAAGTAGGTGAGATAATATGGCATATAATAGAAGAAAAAAGAAAAATAAAATTAATGTTACTGAAGCAGAAGCACATATTCATGCAACATATAATAACACAATCGTAACAATTTGTGACCATAATGGTAATGCAATTAGTTGGTCCTCTGCTGGAAGAATTGGTTATAAAGGTAGTAAAAAGAAAACTCCTTTTGCTGCTGGACTTTCTGCAGAAGCTGCTGCTAATGCTGCTAAAGATCAAGGTGTTGTAAAAGTTGATGTTTATGTAAAAGGTTTAGGACCAGGAAGAGAAAATGCTATTCGTAGTATTCAATCAGCTGGACTTGAAATTACTAGTATAACAGATGAAACACCTGTTCCACACAATGGTTGTAGACCACCAAAAAGACCAAGAAATTAATAAAAGGGAGGGTAATTATGATAAAATTTGAAAAACCAGAATACAAAATTTCAGAATATAATGAAACTAGTAATTATGGTAAATTTGAACTAGAACCACTTGAAAGAGGTTTTGGTACAACTATTGGAAATGCATTAAGAAGGGTATTACTATCTAGTTTACCTGGAAGTAGTGTAACATCAATTAAAATTGATGGTGTTATGCATGAATTTCAAAAAATTGATGGTATAGTTGAGGATGTTACTCAAATAGTATTAAACATCAAAAAATTAGTTGTAAAAAATCATACTGAGGAACAAAAAGTACTTCATTTATCTTGTGATACTGAAGGACCTGTTACTGCAGGTATGATTGAAAAAAATGCTGATGTTGATGTAATTAATCCAGATTTAGTTATTTGTAACCTTGTAAAAGGTGGAAAAATCGATATGGAACTTACTATTGAAAATGGTAGAGGATATGTTGATGCAAAAACAAATAAATTAAATATGAAAGAAATTAAAGTTGGTGTTATTCCAGTAGACTCAAATTATTCACCAATAGAACTTGTAAAATACGAAGTATTAGATACAAGAGTTGGTCAAGATGAAACTTATGATAAACTTGTTATTGAAGTTACTACAAATGGTAGTATGACTCCAGAAGAAGCAATGGCTTTATCTGCTAAAATATTAGTAGAACATTTTGCTATCGTTGCTGATTTAAATAGTATTAGTAACATTGCTGGTATTATGCAAGAAAAACAAGTTGATAATTTAGCAAAAACATTAGAAACACCAATTGAAGAAGTTGACTTCTCTGTTAGAGCATTTAATTGCTTAAAAAGACATGGAATTCATACTCTTCAAGATTTAGTAAATATGAAAGAAGTAGAGGTTACTAAAATTAGAAACTTAGGAAAGAAATCTCTTAAAGAGGTTATTGACAAAGTTGCTGATTTAGGACTACAATTTAAGGAGTAGAATATGTATCGTAAATTAGGAAGAAATAATAAAATTAGAAGAAGCATTTTAGCTGGACTTACTAAAGATGTTATTATGCATGAAAGTATTGTTACAACTGAATCTCGTGCAAAAGAAGTAAGAAAATTTGTTGATAAAATGATTACTTACGGAAAAGATGGTTCACTTGTTGCAAGAAGAAAAGCTTTAGCATTTTTACATAATGATAACGAAGTTGTTCAAAAAGTATTTAATGATTTAGCAAAAAGATATGAAAACCGTGCTGGTGGATATACAAGAATTATTAAATTAAATGAACGTCGTGGTGATGATGCTTTAGAGGTAAAATTAGAATTAGTATAGAATTTTCTATACTTTTTTTAATTCATAAATTTTCTTTGTAAAACTTTATCTTTTTTTATTCAATATTTACTTATTATATGTTAAAATATATAGTAGCAGTTAGGAAGTGTTAATATGGCAAGAGTAATATCATTAGTTAATCAAAAAGGTGGTGTAGGTAAGACTACAACAAGTATAAATTTAGCAGCAGCTTTAGGACAATGTGGGAAAAAAACCCTTCTTATTGACATGGATCCGCAAAGTAATGCTACAACTGGTCTTGGTTTTAATACCACTGATTTTGAGCATGATATTTATGAAACTATAACTGGTTTATGTGAAATTAAAAAGGCTATATATAAAACAAAATTTAAAAATTTAAGCATTATTCCATCAACATTAAATTTAGCGGGAATTGATGTTGAATTTGTTAAAAAGATGTTTTCTGATAATACTTTTCAAAGAAATAATCAATTAAGAAATGCATTAGAAACTATTAAAGATAATTTTGATTATATAATAATTGATTGTCAACCATCTTTAGGACTTTCCACAATGAATGCTCTTGTAGCAAGTGATGCTGTTATTATACCAGTTCAATGTGAGTTCTATGCTTTAGAGGGTATTACCCAGTTATTAAACTCTATAATAATGGTTCAAAATTCAATGAATCCTGAACTTCGTATTGAGGGTGTTCTACTTACTATGCTTGATGGTAGAACAAATATAGGACTTGAGGTTATCGAAGAAATAAGAAAATATTTTAAAGATAAAGTATTTAATACAATTATTCCTAGACTTGTTAGACTAGTTGAGGCTCCAAGTCATGGAAAACCAATTAATGAATACGATCCAGAAAGTCGTGGTGCTGAAGCATATCATAATTTAGCGAAAGAGGTGATTGAAAGAGATGGAAACTAAGAAAAAAGCTTTAGGTAAAGGATTAGAGGAATTATTTTCTAATTCATCATTTACAATTGATACTTTGGAGGACACAATTGTTAAAGAGGAAAGAAATAATGCTACTGAGATTGAACTTTCACAAATTAGACCAAACCCTTATCAACCAAGAAAATTCTTTGATGAAGAGGCTTTAAATGAACTTGCTGATTCAATTAAAGTATATGGTGTAGTTGAACCAGTTATATTAAAGAAAAGTGTTAAAGGTTATGAAATTGTTGCTGGTGAAAGAAGATGCAAAGCCTCTAAAATAGCGGGTCTTACTACAGTGCCAGCAATAATAAAAGATTTTACTGATGAAGAAATGATGGAAATTGCTCTTCTTGAAAATATTCAAAGAGAGGATTTAAATCCAGTAGATACAGCAATTTCTATTTCAAATATCTTACAAGTTAAAGATATGACTCAAGAAGAATTTTCAAAAAAATTTGGTAAAAGCAGAAGTTATATTACTAACCTTTTAGGTCTTTTAAATTTACCAAAAAGTGTTCAAGAACTTGTTAAAAATGGAAAACTTTCAATGTCACACGCAAGATGTTTAAGTAAAATTGATGATGAAGAAAAAGTTATTAATTTAGCAAATAAAATTATTAAAGAAAATTTAAATGTTCGTGATGTTGAAAAATTATTATCTAAAAAAGATGATAAGAAAGTCATTAAAGAAAAAAATGAAAAATTTAGAATGTATGAAGATGCATTTAGTGATACAATTGGTAATAAAGTTAGGATATCTAATAAAAAAATTGAAATATCATATAACTCAATGCAAGATTTAAATAGAATAATGGAGATTTTAAATATAAACTTTAATGATTAGAAAGGATGTTTATGAAGCAAGAATTTAGTTTAAATGATGAAGTTATAATGAAAAAACCTCATGCATGTAAAGCAAATTTATGGGTTGTAACTAGAATTGGTGCTGATGTAAAAATCAAATGTAAAAATTGTGGACGAGAAATAATGCTTGATCGTCTAGATTTTTATAAGAAATTAAAAAAGGTGATTAAAAATGAAAAGGAAGATTAGAAATAAAGTTAAATTACATCCAGTTATGAGTATACTTATAATAATTTTTGGAGTAATTGTGTTAAGTTTACTTTTATCTATATTTAATTTTTCTTTTTCTTATACAACAATTAATTCCTCAAGAGGAGAATATATTACAACAACAGAATCTATAATTAATATGTTTTCTTTACATGGACTTAAATATATTTTTGCTAATACAGTTGCAAATTTTGCAAATTATAAAGTTTTATCTAATTTAATTATAATGCTTATTGGTATAGGAGTAATGGAAAAAAGTGGTTTTTTACAAACTGCTTTAGGGCTTCTTACTAGGAAAACAAAAAAAAGAACAATAACTTTTATTATTATATTAATATGTTTAATATCAAGTATTATGGGAGATATACCATTTCTAGCTATTATTCCTCTTTCTGGATTAATATTTAAATATGGTAAAAGAAATCCTAATATAGGTGTTATTTCATCATATGCCGCCTTAACTTGTGGCTATGGATTATCAATATTTTTCACAAGTATTGATTCCTCGCTTGCAAATCTTACAACAATGAGTGTAAAGATGCTTGATAGTAATTTTACATTTAATACATTTTCTTTAATACTATTTATGACTGTATCAATTTTAATTTTATCAATAGCATTAACTTATGTTACAGAAAATGTTGTTGCTAAAAAGTTACCTAAATATGAATTTATTGATGATTTAGAAATGGAATTTAATCCAACAAAAATTGAACTTAAAGGTTTAATTCTTTCAATTTTTGCTAGTATTATTTATTTAATTATAATAATTTATAATATTATACCTGGACTTCCTTTATCAGGAAATTTCTTAAATTATCGTGAAAGTTTATATATTGATAAACTATTTGGAACTAATTCATTTTTCTCAAATGGTTTTGTATTTATAATAACAATTTTATTTATAATAATGGGATTAGTTTATGGTATTGTTGCTAAAAAAATTAAAAATTCAAGAGATTTTGTTGATGCTTTAGGATACAGTTTAAATGGTATAGGTAAAACTCTAGTATATATTTTTGTTGGTTCAACATTAATAAGTATTTTTAAATATTCAAATATTGGAAATGTCGTTGTTGCGGGTCTTACAAATCTTATTGTTACCTCAAATTTTACAGGACTTGCTTTAGTATTCTTATTATTTGTATGCTCAATTATAGCAACAATATTTGTCCCAGGATCTACGAATAAATGGGCAATAATGTCATCATCAGTTGTACCTACATTTTTAAATGCTGGTATGTCTGCCCAGTTTACTCAACTTATATTTAGACTTGGAGAATGTGTAAGTATTGGAATAACACCTGTATTTGCTTATTATATTATATATTTAGCGTACCTTGAAAGAGGTTCACAAGGTAAAAATGAATTAAGTATAATTGATTCAATTAGATTTATGTTACCATATAGTGCGGTAACAGCATTTACATTCGTTGCTCTAATTATTTTATGGTATTTAATTAATATACCTTTAGGTGTTAACGGATTTGTATTTATTTAGAATGGGGGATTAATATGTCATTAAAAGCGGGAATTGTTGGACTTCCAAATGTAGGAAAATCAACTTTATTTAATGCTATTACAAAGAAAAATATTATTGCGGCAAATTATCCATTTGCTACGATTGAACCAAATGTTGGTATTGTTATGGTTCCAGATAAAAGAATGGACTATCTAGTTAATATGTATGAACCAAAAAGTGTTGTACCAACTAGTTATGAATTTATCGATATTGCAGGTCTTGTAAAAGGTGCCTCAAGTGGCGAAGGACTAGGAAATAAGTTTTTATCACATATTCGCGAGGTTGATGCAATCGTTCATGTTGTAAGATGTTTTGATAATCCGGAAATCATACATGTTTCTGGTAAGGTTGATCCAATTTCAGATATAGAAATAATTAATACAGAGTTAATTTTATCAGATTTAGAGATAGTTCAAAATAGACTTGATAAGATAGAAAAGAAAGCACAAGCTACAAAAGATAAAGCACTTGCATTAGAAGTAAATCTTTTAAATAGGATTAAAGATGCTTTACAAAAAAATATTTTAGTTAAAAATCTAGAGTTTAATGAAGATGAACTTAATCTTTTAAGTGGATTTAATTTAATAACACAAAAGAAAGTTATTTATGCAGCAAATGTTTTAGAGGATGATGTTGTAAATGGCGATAATAAATATACTAAATTGGTTAAAGAGTATGCTGAAAAAGAAGGTTCAAGCGTTATTGTTATGTGTGCTAAAATGGAAGAAGAATTATCATCACTTTCAGATGAAGAAAGAAATGAGTATTTAAAAGAATTAGGGATTGCAAATAGTGGACTTGATAAACTTATATTTGCAACATATGATTTATTAGGACTTGCAACATTCTTTACCTGTGGAAAAGATGAAGTAAGAGCGTGGACTTTTAAAAAAGGAATGCTTGCTCCAAAATGTGCTGGTATAATTCACTCTGACTTTGAGAGAGGCTTTATTAAGGCTGAAGTTATGAGTTTTGAGGACCTTGAAACATTTGGAAGTGAAGTTAAAGTAAAAGAAGCTGGCCGTCTTCGCCTTGAGGGAAAAGAATATGTTATGCAAGATGGTGACATTTGTTACTTTAGGTTTAATGTTTAATGGAAAAAGTATTTATAACAAAATGTACTGACTATGAAAATTCTAAGAATGCACTTTTAAGTATTCTTAGTAATTTTGAGTGTCTAAATAAAATTAATTCTAAATCAAAAGTTTTAATTAAAGCAAATTTAGTGTCAGCTTTACCTCCGGAAAAAGGTGCTACAACTAATTATTTACTTTTATCTTTTTTAGTGGATTTCTTAAAAAATAAAGGAGCAAAAGTTGTAATTGGAGATAGTCCCGGAGGACAATATAATAAGTCACATTTAGATCATATTTATAAAATTACTAAAATGAATGAAACAGGTGCTGAACTAAATTATAATTTTAATATTAAAAATACTTCGAATAATAAAGCATTATTTTTAAAAAACTTTGATTATACAAGTTATATTGATGATTTTGATTTTAAAATAAATTTTTGTAAATTAAAAACACACGCAATGATGAAAATGAGTGCTTCAGTAAAAAACTTGTATGGAACTATTCCTGGGCTTACAAAGTCAGAATATCATTATAGATTTCCAAATCACGATGATTTTGCCAATATGTTAATTGATATAAACGAATATTTCAAATTTGATTTAAATATTGTTGATGCTGTAATTGGTATGGATGGTAATGGTCCTACGATGGGAAATCCTAAAAAGATTGGGGCTATAATTGCTAGTATTAATCCATATGCTTTAGATTATATATGTGCTAAAGTTATAAATTTGAATCCAAATTCTGTTAATACAATAGTTCAAAGTGAAAAAAGAGGATTATTTAATCATAATGAAATTATTTTAAATGAAGATATTAACAAGTTTTCAACAAAAAATTTTGAATTAATTGAAAATGCTATTGATATTAAGTTTTATAATCATAGTTTAGTTGGAAATATAATGTCAAAAGTATTTGAAAACAAACCATATTGTGATAAAAATAGTTGTATAAAATGTCAAAAATGTAAAAATATTTGTCCTAAAGAGGCAATAACAATGGAAAAAGGATATCCAGTTATTGATAGGGAAAAATGTATAAAGTGTTATTGTTGTCAGGAATTTTGTCCTGTTGGAGCAATGAGAGTTAAAACAAATATTTTGAATAAAATTATAAATAGGAGGGTTAAATGAAAAAAATAGTTATTTTTGGTGGAGGAAGTGGACTTTCACAACTTTTAAAGGGTTTAAAACTATTTCCACTTGATATTACTGCAGTAGTTTCTGTATCTGATAATGGTAAAAGTACAGGAAGGCTTCGTAAAGAAATGAATATTCCTGCAGTCGGAGATATTACTAAAGTAATGCTTTCAATGGCAAATATTGATAGTGATGTTGAAAATCTACTTAATTATAGATTCACTAAATCTAAAACATTAGGTAATCATTCAATAAAAAATCTATTATTAACTGCTCTTTTAGATTTAAAAGGAGACTTTGCAAGTAGTCTTCCTATTTTAGAAAAGATTCTTGATATAACTAATGGAAAAATATTACCTTTAACCGAAGATTCTGTTAATTTGGTGGGTATTACAGAGTCTGGTAAAAAAGTTTTTGGCGAGGAGCAAATTACTAAAGCAAAAGAAAAAGTTATAAAGATTACTTATGATAAAGATATTACTGTTAATCCTAAAGTTTTTGATGCTGTAAATAAAGCTGATTTAATTATCTTTTCTTCGGGAAGTTTATATACGAGCATAATTCCCCATCTTATCAACAAAGATTTAGTAAAGGCTATTAATCATTCAAAAGCAAAAAAAATGTATATTTGTAATTTATTTACTCAACCTGGTGAAACTGATGGATTTAAAGTATCTGACCATATAAAAGTTTTAGAAAACTACTTGGGTAAGGGTAATGTTAATTTAGTTCTTGCTAATGATAAACCTATGAGCAGTACACTTTCAAAAAAATATGCTACAAGTGAGCAAAAAGATCCAGTAATTTTAGATGTAGATACATTGGAAGATATGAATGTTCAAATAATTAAGGATACTTTATATGTTATTGAAAATGGTTATTATCGTCATGATTCACTAAAAACTGCATACTTAATATTTTCATATTTAATGGATGGAAAATAATGACATTCAATACAAGTTTAAAAGATGAAATATCTAAAAATGTTTACTCAAGTGTAGATGCTTGTAGTGAGCTTTCAGCATTTGTAAGATGTAACTCTAAAATAACTTCGAAGCAAATTATTATTACTTTAGAAAATGCGTCCGTTGCTAGAAAGATATACAAAGATATTAAAACAGTATTTAATATTTCTGCGAATATTACAGTTAGAAATCAAAATAGATTTAGAGTTAAACAAATATATATACTTACAATAAATGAAAATATTGATTATATTAAAAAAGTACTTAATGTTAATGAAAAGATAACTTTAGAAAGTGATGAAGAAAAGATTGCTTTCTTGGAGGGAGCATTTTTAGCAATTGGAAATGTTACAAATCCCCAGACAAGTAGGTATCATTTAGAGTATATATGTAAAAATGAAAAACTTGCTAAAGAGATAGATAATCTTTTAAAGTATTTTAAAATTAATTCAAAAATTATAAAAAGAGGTTACAAGTTTGTTGTTTATGTAAAAAATGGTGATAACATATCAGACATTTTAAAAATGTTTAAGGCCACAGAAAGTTTGTTTTTCTTCGAAGATATAAGAATATATCGTGATCATAAAAATATGGTTAATAGATTAAATAATTGTGAACTTTCTAATCAAACAAAAACTATTCAAACGGGACTTAAACAGTTAAATGAAATTAATTATATTATAGATAATGATTTGTTAAGTCTTCTTGATGATAATACAAAAATTATTTGTGAAATCCGTAAAAAGTACCCAGAAAGTTCTTTAGCGGAAATTGCACAAATTGCTAATGTTGAATATGGTTATAATATTGGAAAATCAGGTGTTAATCATCATTTTATTAAAATAGCAGCTCTTGTAAAAAGACATAAGGATAGTGTGGTAAATAATGAGAAAAAAAATAATATTTAGTTATGATGGTTCAAAGTTTAATGGTTTGCAAAGACAAAAAGACACAAGAACAGTTCAAAAAACAATTGAGCAGGCTTTGTCAAAAATATTCGAGGATAATATAGAAATTAAAGCCTCAGGAAGAACTGATGCTGGAGTTCACGCAGTGGGTCAGGTTGCTCACTTTGATGTAAAAAATGATATCAAAGGTTTAAAACATAAACTTAATTTACTTTTAAATCCAGATATTGTTGTTAAATCAGTTTCTAATGTTAGTGATGATTTTCATGCAAGATTATCAGTTAAAAAGAAAGAATATATTTATAAAATTAATATAGGACCTTTCAAAAGTTCATTAAATTACTATTATTTTCAACCTAGACAAAAACTTGATTTTGCCCTTATGAAGGATGCCTCAAAAGTATTTTTAGGAACACACGATTTTAATAATTTTATATCAGGTACTAATGATAAAACTGTAACAACTATTTATGAAATTAACTTTGTTAAGAAATTTGATAATAAAATTGAAGTTCATTTTATTGGTACTGGTTTTTATCGTTATATGATTAGAAATTTAATGGGTGCCTTATTGGAGGTCGGTAAATATAACTCTAGTAAGGAAGAACTTTTAAGGATGCTTGATACTGTAGAAGTTAAGTCACTTCCTACTGCACCACCCGAGGGATTATACTTGTATAAAGTTTGGTATTAAAAATACAGTAAAAACAAATGTTACCAGCATATTTTCCTTGACAATTTACTACTTTTACCATATAATCATAATCGGTACATTTATTTAAGAGACCTTTTTAGTTGTGGGAAGATTAAATTGGTTAATTAAAATGAAGGGAAAGAAGAAAATTATGAAATCATTTTTACAAACAAAAGAAAATATTGAAAGAAAATGGTATGTAATTGATGCTGAAGGAAAAAACTTAGGTAGAGTTGCTACTAAGGCTGCTCATATCTTAAGAGGCAAGCATAAAGTTACATATACTCCATATGTTGACTGTGGAGATTATGTTATTATCGTTAATGCTAGTAAAGTAAATTTAACTGGTAATAAATTAACTGATAAGAAATATTATAATCACTCTGGATATCCAGGAGGATTAAGAGAAAGAACTGCAAAAGTTATGATTGAAAACTATCCAGAAGAAATGATGGAAAGAGCTGTAAAAGGTATGCTTCCTCATAATAGACTTGGTAGAAAAATGGGTAAAAAACTATTTGTTTATGCTGATGCTGATCACAAACATAGTGCTCAAAAACCAATCGAAATGGAAATATAATAGGAGGAAATTATGGCAAAAAAACAAACTTGGAATGCTACAGGTAGAAGAAAAAGTAGTGTAGCAAAAGTAACTTTAGTTGGTGGAACTGGTAATATTACAGTTAATGGTGTAGATGTTCATGACTATATGCCTTATGAAACACTTGTTATGGACTTAACTCAACCACTTGTTCTAACTGATAATTTAAATAGATTTGATATCGATGTTAAAGTATCTGGCGGTGGGTTTTCAGGACAAACTGGTGCAATTCGTTTAGGAATTACAAGAGCACTTCTTAAATTTGATGAAAATACTGACCAAACTAGAGAAGATAGTTATAGACATATTTTAAAAAATGCTGGATTTATCACGAGAGATCCTCGTGTTAAAGAAAGAAAGAAATATGGTCTTAAAAAAGCTCGTAGAGCTCCACAATTTAGTAAACGTTAAAAATATTTTCTTACCCCAATTTGGGGTTTTTTTATATTTGCATATAGACAATATTTAATTTATTTAGTATTATCTTGTGTAGAGGTGGCACCATGAGATTATACATATATTTAGATGAAAGTGGTTCAATTCATAAAAATAGTAATACAAAATACTTTGCTGTCGGTGGATATTTTACTTTTGAGAAGTACCGACTTAAAATAACATCTATATATAAAAAAATTAATAAACTTGTAAAAGAGGAAAGAAATATAAAGATTAATAAAGAAATAAAATCTTATGACTATTTAACAAATGAAAAACAACTAATTTTTTCGAGTATGGAAAACATACCTGGTTTTTATGGCTTTTCAAAAGTGTTTGATAAAGAAAAAATGCAAAAAGGTATAGTGGATTCAAATATTTTTTATAATTATGCTGTAAAATTAATATTTTCAGATATTATTTTTCCACTTCTTAAAAATTATACTGACGAGCAAATTGAAATTAAATTACTGTGTGATAATCGTAATGTAAGAGTAGGAGATCTAAAAAATTTAGAGAATTATTTGAATACTGAATTTTGCTTAAATAATTATGTTTTTAGTGTCGGCTATTATGACTCTAAAACTAACTTTGGCATTCAACTTGCAGATTTGATAGTTAATACTTTTTATAACTATTATGCAAATAATAAAAGGGTTTCTACAGTTATTAAAGGACTTAACAAAAGTAAATATAGAGTAAGTTTATTCCCCGGAAGAAAAGTATTTGGTAGAATTAAGAAAATTGATGATTGACAGAAAAAATAATATTATGGTAATATATCTTTAAGACCTAGGGCTCGCAGCTCAATGCTAAGCGTATAGTAAGTACGTTGCACCTTAGGCATTTTTTTATGGAGGCAATAAAATGAATGATAATTTTTTTAATTTTGTTAATAATTTAAAGAATTGTGATATTTGTAAAGAAAAATTTGGGTTTAAACCAAACCCAGTTTTCTGGGGAAATGAAAATTCAAAAATAATGCAAATAAGTCAAGCACCGTCCGCGAGTGTTAATAATTCTCTTAAACCGTTTACAGATCAAAGTGGCAACAGGTTAAAATATAAATGGTATGAAATTAGTGATGACATGTTTTATAATCCCGATAATTTTTATATTACATCCCTTGCACATTGTTACCCAGGAAAAAATGCAAATGGTAATGATAAAAATCCTCCTAAAATATGTTATGAAAAGTGGGTAAAAAAGGAAATTCAATATGTTAATAATAAATTATATATAATTATCGGAGCAAAAGCTGCTAAAACATTTTTTCCTAATGAAAATTTTGATGATTTAGTATTTAAAAATAATACTTTGAATAATAAAATGGCAATTGTTTTACCTCATCCATCTCCATTAAATATTTATTGGTTTAAAACTCATCCAGAGTTTATGGAAAAAAGAATTGTTGAAATAAGAAAAATAATTTATGAAGTTTTGAATTTAAAATAATTAATAAAACATATAATTTGATATGAAAAAATATATTTATTACTCATTAATAATTTTTATAATATCTATTTTTCTTTTATCATCGGTTTTTGGGAAAGACAATCTTTTTTTAGTGGGAAGAGTTATAGTAATTGATCCTGGTCACGGATTTTTGGATCCTGGTACTTCCTATGGAAATATCCTAGAAAAAGATATTAATTTAAATATAAGCCTTTATTTAAAAGAAAAATTAGAAAGTTATGGAGCCACTATTTTTATGACAAGAGATGGTGACTATGATTTATCAACTCCGAATGCAATATATCGAAAGAAAAGTGATTTTGATAATCGAATAAACTTAATAAATAATTCTAAAGCAGATATTTATTTAAGTATTCATTTAAATTATTTAAGTGACTTTAAATACTATGGACCGCAGGTGTTTTATAATGGTAAAAATATTTATTTTGCAAATATTATGCAAGATGTTTTAAATAAAGGTTTAAGTAGTAATCGTAAAATTAAAACTATTCCAAAAGACACATATATGTATTCAAAGTTAAAAGTTAATGGTTTATTAATAGAATGTGGATTTTTATCAAATTATGAAGAAAGACAAAAACTTGTTACAAATGAATACCAAAAAAGGGTAGCGGATTTAATATCTAAAGGTGTAATTAAATATTTTTCTTAATTTATTTTTGTAAAATAGGTGGTAAAAATGCTATTATGTGATATAATTATCTATATAGTAAAAAGGTGATATAGTGGAGAAAACATTTAAAACATTAGATGAACAGATAAATATTTTAATTGATAAAGGTCTTACTATAAATGATATTGAAAAGGCTAAATCAATACTTCTTAGAGAAAATTATTTCTTTGTGACAGGGTATAGATTTTTATTTGTTAAGTCATATTCTGACCGTATATTTAATAAAGGTACCACTTTTGAGGAACTATATGCAATGTTTATTTTTGATAGACAGTTAAGAAATATTTTATTTAAGAATATTTTAGTATTTGAAAATAACTTAAAAAGCATAATGGCCTATGTTATGAGTAAGAATCACGGCTATAAAGAAAAAAATTATTTGAATAAAAATAACTTTGTTCACGATAATACTAAAACTAGACAAATTAATGATTTAATTCATAAAATGAAAAGACAAATTAGTATAAATGGTAAACAACATTCAGCAACAAGTCATTTCATTGATAATTATGGTTATATACCGCTTTGGGTTGTTGTTAAAGTATTATCATTTGGAATAGTTGGTGAACTTTATACAGTACTTCAAAATGAAGATAAAAGAGAAATTGCGGATATATTTAATATAGACATTGATAGTTTCCAAAGTTATTTACCAATACTTGCTAATTATCGAAATCTATGTGCACACGAAGATATTTGTTATAATAATAAAACGCAGATAGTTATAAACAATACAGTATATCATAAACTTTTAAATATTCCTAAAATGGATGGAGAATACATTTATGGTAAAAATGATTTATTTGCTCTAATTATTATTTTAAAAAGAATTTTAAATGCGGATGATTTTAATTTATTTATAAAAGAAATAGATTATGAACTAGATATTTTATCTGGAAAACTTCATTCAATTGATGTTGATAAAGTATTAGATGCAATGGGGTTCCCAATAAATTATAAAGAGATTGAGAGGATGGATTAATTATGATAAGAAAAGAAAAAAATAATAAAATAGTATATATAATAGTATTTTTTCTAGGATGTTTACTTATGTATGGAGTTATTTATAAATACCCAACTATACTTCATACAAATTTAACTAAAGTAGAAAAGAATGTAACGATAACCGATAATGGAATTGCAGAGGCTGTTGAAAAAGTCTATGATGCAGTTGTAGTTGTGGCAACCTATGCTGATGAAAAAATTATTTCAAGTGGAACTGGATTTGTTTATAAAGTAAATAACAATGATGCTTATATTTTAACAAACAATCATGTTATCGAAGGTGGAAATGCTGTTAATGTAACATTCACTGATGGAAAAGTTATTAGTACTGAGATAATTGGTGCTGATGCTTTATCTGATATTGCTGTTTTAAAAGTTAAAAAAAACGATATTATATCGGTAGCTGAAATTGGTAAAAGTGAAGATTTGAGAGTTGGAGATACATCATTTGCTGTAGGAGCTCCACTTGATAGTGTTTATTCTTGGACTGTTACAAGAGGTATTATATCTGGAAAAGATAGAATGGTTGAAGTAAAACTTAATAATAATGGTGATTATGTTATGAAAGTATTACAAACTGATGCGGCGATAAACTCTGGTAATAGTGGTGGACCACTTTGCAATGCAAACGGACAAGTTGTTGGAATTACCTCATTAAAACTAGTCGCAGAATCTGTTGAAGGCATGGGATTTGCTATTCCAATTGAGGTAGCATTAAGTTATGCTGAAAAACTTGAAAATAAAGAAAAGATATCTCAACCTTATTTAGGTGTATCAATGGTTAATGTTGCAGATGCTTATTATTATCCTGAATATTCATCCCTTTTAAAGGAATATAAAATCACAAAGGGTGTAATTGTTGTATCTACAGAAAAAGGTTCTCCAGCGGCTAAAGCAGGTCTAGAAAATGATGATATCATTGTTAAGATTAATGATGACGAAGTAACAAGTGTTGCATATTTAAGATATTACTTGTATAATTATGGTGTAGGTGATAAAGTTGAAATCACTTATATTAGAAAAGGTAAAACTCTTAAAACCACTGTTACATTAGGATCTAATTCAAAAACATATTAGAAACTAGTAATAGTTTCTTTTCTTATTTATGGAGGAAAAATGAAAGATATTAAAATAAAAAGAATAAGTGCTTATATAATTGATATATTTATTGTATTAATACTTGTTACATTATTAAGTCAAATAAATGTATTAAATCCATATAAAAAGAAATATGATAAAGCTTATGAAAAATATACTGGGTTTTATGAAGAAAATTTTACGGAAAACACAACTATAGATTATGATACATTAAAATCACCAGAATATTTAGAAATTATGCATGATTTATCTTATTACTCAATAAGTTATTCTATAATTGAAATAGTTGTTACAATTTTATATTTTACTTTGTTTCCTTTGCTGTTTGATGGACAAACAATTGGTAAAAAAATATGTAAAATTAAACTTTCTAGTGATAAAGGAAAACTAACTTTTTGTTCCCTTCTTATAAGAGTATTGTTCTATCCTATATTTACAAATATAATTTTATATACAACATTATCAAATTTTTTAACATTGTTATGTGTAATATTATTAAAGGGTAAAGTATATTTTTATAGTTATTTAATTATTTCTATTATCGCAACAATTTATTCATATATCGATATATTATTTATGATTAATAAAGATACAGCAATTCACGAAAAATTATCTCACACTAAAGTTGAGTTTATAAAAGGAGTATAAAATGAATAATGTTTATGAAAAAGTATTAGAATTTAAAAATAAATTTCCTGGTACAGTTGCCTGGAGATTAAAAAAGCATAGTGAAGTTATCGAAGGTTATATTAACCCTGATGAATATGTTTTATATGCTTTTTGTGGTCAAAAAAATGAAAAATGGTATGATTTATTCACATCTTGTGTAATTGTTTTAACTAATAAAAGACTTTTAATAGGTCAAAAAAGAGTTGTTTTTGGAAGCATTTACACACAGATTACTCCGGATTTATATAATGATATGCGAATATATAAAGGTTTATTTTTTGGAAAAATCACAATTGATACTGTAAAAGAGGTTGTAACAATATCAAATTTATCTAAAAGTTCTTTAGATGATATTGAAACTAATATATCTCAGTTTATGATGAAAGAAAAATTAAAATATAAAGATAGAACTGTATGAAAAAGTTAAGATTACTAATTTTTTCCTTTTTATTAATTTTTCTTTCTTTTACAATATTTTATTTTATTCCAAAAAGTTATGAACTTAAATATACTATAAAAGGTTATAATATAATTCAAACATTTAATAATAAGAAAAAACTTTATATATTTAAAATTAATAAAAATAATATAGAATATTTATATGCTGTTAGTGATAAATATTATCAAAATCATAAACAAATTAAAAGTATTAAACAAAAGGATAACATAATCAATGTAACAAATAATAATTTAAAAAGTTTTTATATTAATAAAGAGAATGATAACTATTATACATCATATTATATTACTATTCCTGAGGATAAAAAGAAATTTACTTTTGATAATATTAATGTATATAATATAAATGCTAACTTTTATATATGGAATTATTCACAGTTTATCAACATCAATTCAAAAGATAAAAAAGAAATAAAACTATTTGATAATGATATTTATAATATAGATTTATGTACACCATTTAAGGATTATCTTTTAATTGCAGATTATAATAGCAAGTACAAATTTAATAAATTTTATTTAATAAATACTAAAAATAATAAAGTAAAAGAGGTCTCTTTAGACGAAGAAGTTTATTTTAATAGTTATTTTTTAGGCACATATAAAAAGTTTATTTACCTATATGATATGCAAAACAAAATGGAATATAGAATCAATCCTTTGAAAAATACTATTTATAAAAATAAATATGAAATTTTAAACAATAATAAGTTTGAAAAAATAAGCGTTAATAAACTTAATAAAGGAAATGTTTCGTTTAAAGAGGACAAGGATTTTTATTTTGAATTAAATGACAATAAACTTATATATGTTACACCAATTAATAAGATAAATGTTACTTCTTTTAAGGTGTCAAATATAGTATATTCAGATGATAACGAATGTTATTTTATAAGCAATGATACACTTTATTATGCAAATAAAGATAAAATTACAAAATTAATGACCTATAGTGAATGGAAATTCAATAATGACTATATATATATTTTTAAATAACACTTTTTAAAATAAAACATATTTTACTATAGGGGTTGATAAAATGTTTGAAAAATATCGTGTAAAATCAAATGATAGTATTGATGACATTGCTAAAATGTTTCGTACAAATAAAGAGTTTCTAGTAGATTTAAATAATTTGAGTTATGATGAAACTTTACGAGAGGGAATGGATTTAATAGTTCCAAAA
Organism: uncultured Bacilli bacterium; assembly: GCA_934097085.1. GTDB lineage: Bacteria > Bacillota_I > Bacilli_A > RF39 > UBA660 > UBA6448. The sequence goes on along the minus strand of CAKONK010000002.1, from coordinate 40,095 downwards.
AATAAAGAAAAATATTTTGATACATATACTATAAATAAAGGTGATTCACTTTATGGTATAAGTAGAAAGTATAATATAAATCCAAATTTATTAGCGGCAATTAATGGTTTAAATTTAGATGATTATATTTATCCAAACCAAGTGATAATGCTTCCTGTATCAGGTTATAGCTATTATGTTACTGCTGAAGGAGATACATTAAATAGTGTTTCTAATATATTTAAAAAAAGTATTCAAGAGGTTGTTAAAGAAAATGAAACAATTTATTTATTGTCAGGTCAAATACTGGTTTCTAAAAGAAAATAACAAATGGTCTTTGCACCATTTTTATTTTGTGATATTATTATTATAGGGTGATTGAAAGTGATACTAAAAAAACCTTATGCATTTTTAATTAAAAGATTTAGAATTATACATTTAGTTTTATCTTTTTTGGTTGGATTTATATTATATAGAAGTATTCTAATTGTAAAATTTTTTATTGATTATATAAAAAATAATTATAAATCAAGTGTACTTATTGGACTAGAAAATGTTTATACTTCAAGCTTAGTATTTATTGGGATAATTCTTATACTTGCTTTAGCTATTTCAATATATTATCTTCTTAGACATAAAAATAAACCAACAAAATTATATTTGTTTATGATTCTATATTATACATTTTTACTTATATGTTTATTTTATATAAGAGGTGTTTTATCTGGACTTAGTGAAGAACTTTTAAGTGCAAGGCTTTCAAGAGGTATTAGAGATTTTTCAATTGTTATTACATCATTACAAGTTATTTTTTTGATTTTTTCTTTAATAAGAGCAATTGGTTTTGATATTAAAAAATTTAACTTCAGGTCCGATTTAAGAGAAATGAATTATGATTTTGCTGATTCAGAGGAAATAGAAGTTAACATTAATCTTAATAGTTATAAATATAAAAGAAAAGTAAGAAGATCATTAAGGGAGTTTGTATATTATTTAAAAGAAAATAAATTATTTGTAACAATATGTCTTGGAATTCTTGCAGTAATTTTAATTATTATTTTAATAAAAAATAGAAATATAAATTACGATCAGCGTTATGGCATGAATAAAACTTTTACATATAATGGTATGCAATTAATTATCGAAGATGCAATGGTTAGTAACTTGGATTATAATGGTAATGTTATAAAAGAGGGATATTATTATGTAGTTTTAAAAGTGAATTTAAAAAATAATTCTGGTATAACAAAAAAAATTGATTTTAATCAGTTTAATTTAGCTATAGGAAGTAATTTAGTTAAGCCTAATTTAAGTAAGAGTTCATACTTTATTGACTTTGCACCAGAAAATGTTATTAGTGAATTTTCTCATAAAACAGATAGAACTTTTGCTTTAGTATATGAAGTACCTACTAAGGATAAAAATAAGGGTAGTAAGCTTGATATATATAATGGTACTGTAAATAATAAAAAAGGATATACAACAAAACATATTTATGTAAATATAAGAACTAAAAAAATTAGTGATTTAAAATTGAATGGAAATTATGCATTGGGTCAAAAATTAATTTTTGATGATACATACTTAGGAAAAACTAATTTAAAAGTTCAAAGTTACGAAATAAATAAAACATACTTTTATACATTCGAAAAGTGTTTTAAAGAAGAATGTAATGTTTATGATAATGTTATTGTAGCCCCATTTACTTCTACTAGACATGGAAATTATATATTGACATTACATATTAATTATAATCCGGATGAAAATCAAATTTATCCTAAAAGTAATACTTTACCAAGAAAATTTGCAAATGACTTTATGACAGTTCAATATAGAGTTGATGATAAAGTCTATTCAGATGCGATAAATGTTACGCCAGATTATCAGAAAGATTTTATTGCCTTTGAAGTCGATAAAAAAGTAGTTGATGCTAGTGTAATTCAAGCTATAGTAACAATTAGAAATCAAAAATACATAATTAATTTAAAAAGTTGACATTAATAAAAAAATATAATACAATAATATTGCTTGAAAGGAAGCATATTATGTATTATGGAACCGTAGCCAAGTGGTAAGGCGTGGGTCTGCAACACCCTGAGCACCAGTTCGAATCTGGTCGGTTCCTCCAATTAAAATAATTTTTAAAATTTTAAATATATAAGGGGGAAATATGTATTATAAGTGGGGAAAACCTAATAAAGAAAATTATCAAGATGTAATGATAAAATATTACACATTTTTCGAGAACAATTTTGGTAAAGATATTTTAGGCAGAAATACAAAAAAGCAAATAGCAAAGGGAAATTATACAAATTCATTATTATTAATTGATGAGAATTATAAAAGAACTATTTCAGTTATGTTTTCAATTTTTAATGAAGAAAATATTAGGTTTTTGTCAATATATAATAAGAATTATCAAAACATTGGTTATTCAAGATTAAATTTATGTGCTGGGGGTAATGCAAATAATGCAATTGTTGGTGAGATAGTGTTATCCGAAGCTTTAGATGAACAAACTAAATTTTCTATATATAGTACACTAATAAATTATTTAGAAAAATATATGAAAGCATTTAGTCCAGAAATTGAGGTTTTAACATTTGAAGTACCTCAAATGGATATGCCATATATAAATGCAATTACAACATATGGTTATACTTTAGCAAATGAATCAAATAAAGATTTAAATTTAGCTCATACATATTTATTTGACAAAAATATTCGTGAAAAGAAAGATGCAAGAACTGTTTAAAAGACAGTTTTTTTATGATAAAATTTTTGTAAGGAGGATTTATGATCTATATAACTGGTGATACTCATAGAGAATTTTCAAGATTAGATAATTTTAATTATCAAAAGGGAGATATTCTTATTATTCTTGGTGATGCAGGTATTAATTATTTTTTAAATCACTTTGATGATGTAGTTAAAGAAAGACTTAATAAACTCGGATTAATATTTTTTTGTATAAATGGTAATCATGAAGAAAGAGCAGAAAATATTAAAACATATAAACAAATTAATTTTTTTGAAGGTGTCGCCTATGTTGAAGATAAATACCCAAATTTAATATTTGCAAAATCTAGTGAGGTCTATACTATTGATAAAATGAAAGTTTTAGTTATTGGTGGTGCATATTCAGTTGATAAAAATATGCGATTAGTATATGATTATCCATGGTTTAAGTCCGAACAACTTACGAAAGAAGAAATGAGAAATATTTATGAAAATGTTAATAATAATAAATTTGATATAGTTCTTTCTCACACTTGTCCATATAAATACATCCCTAGAGAAATGTTTCTTCCTTTTGTGGATCAAAGTAAAGTTGATAATTCTATGGAATTATTTTTAGATAAAATCGAGGAATGTATTGGTTATGATAAATGGTACTGTGGTCATTATCATACAGAAAAAGAGATAAATAAAATTGAATTTATATATGAAAGGATTAAGAAATTTAGAAAATAGTGATTGACAAGAATTACTATTTTTTTATAATATATATGAGTTGGTGGTATTATGGAAAAATATGTTGAAATAGAAAGAAGTATTATAAAAAAATTTAGAAAAGATATATGGAGTAAATTTATTAAGGCTATATCTGATTATGAACTTATTAAGGAAAATGATAATATTATGGTTTGTATAAGTGGTGGAAAAGATTCTTTTTTACTAGCAAAATGTATTCAAGAGTTAATTAAACACGGGAAATTCCCATTTACAGCCCATTATGTTGTAATGGATCCCGGTTATAATAAAATTAATAGAGAATTAATAGAAAAAAATGCTAAATTACTAAATGTTCCAATAGAAATATTTGAAACTAATATTTTTGATGTAACCGCTAAAGTGGAAGGTAATCCATGTTATCTGTGTGCTAGAATGCGAAGGGGTTATTTATACAGTAAAGCAAAGGAATTAGGTTGTAATAAAATTGCCTTAGGCCATCATTTTGATGATGTAATTGAAACAACACTTCTTTCAATGTTTTATGGTAGTGAAATTAAAACTATGATGCCTAAGCTTCATTCAGATAATTTTGAGGGATTAGAATTAATAAGACCATTATATTTAGTAAAGGAGTCAGCGGTGCTTGCATGGAAAAATTATAATGAATTAACATTTATTAATTGTGCATGTAGATTTACTGAAAACTGTAGCATTGTTGATGATGGAACTAGTAAACGAAAAGAAATGAAAAATTTAGTAAATAATCTTCGTAAAATAAATTCTAATATTGATAGCAATATATTTACTTCGATGAATAATATTAATTTAAATTGTATTTTAGGTACAAAGAAAGATGGAAAATACATTTCGTTTCTTGATAAATATGATAAAAAATAATTTATATCGATAAATACTTTTTTATAAAAAATGTATAACAATGTTTTTTTATGAATTTAGGGCTTTTATAGTCTTTTTTTTATCTTTTGCATAAATTACTATAGGATGTGATAAATATGGCTAAAAAGGTGGTAATTGATGCGGGACACGGCGGTGTTGATGGTGGCTCTTCAGGTAATGGAATTTTAGAAAAAGAATATACATTAAAAATTAGTAACTATATAAAAAAACGATTGGATGAATTAGGAATAGAAAATGCAATGACAAGGACATCAGATGAACTTTTAGATCAAACTTCTAGACCAAAAAGAGCACAAAGTTTCTTTGGTAAAGGTAACGATGTAATTGTTTTATCTAATCACCTAAATGCAGGAGGTGGCGAGTTTACTTACCATTACATAATTTGATTGGGTATTAGGATATTAAAATTATAAAAGCGCAAAACCAACGCTAATGTTTAAAAAATAAACAAAAAAGGTTACAAAAATAACCTTTAAGGTTGACAAAAAACTTTTACTATGTAATAATATAGTTGCAATCGTTTATTTTAAAATGTTAGGGAGGTGTATAGAAATGAATGAAAACGAGCCTATTTTTAAAACAGTTTTATATGTAGATGATAAGGTCGTGGCAACTAGTAATAATTTAATATTATGGCAAAGTGTATTAAGTAGTATTAAGTGCAATGACTCTCAACCTTTGAATGCTATAAATAAAAGCGAAAATAAAGATAACGAGAGCAAGGCTATTTTATCTCCGGTTGAAAAATTTGCGAAAGAAATTGATATAGAAGTGGATTTAATTAAAGATGCTCTTAATCCGACTATGGAAACACCATTTATTCATTTAGATATGAAAACTTGGGAAAATTATAAAAAACAGTTTGCAAATAAAAGAGCACTGCCTGATGTAGTAATAGTAGGGACAATTTTAGCTTTATGGAAAAAAAGCGCTAATTTAGGAGATGTAATGCAAAAAGATGTCATTGCTGTATTAAAACAATTAAATATTTCTTCAAATAATGCTACAAGATCTTATAAAAATTGCGAGTGGTTAAAATATGAAAGTAACAAAATCATTTTAATGGCTTCTAAATTTTCTTTAGCCCAAAATATGCTTATAGAATATTGCAAATCTGTTTAATATGAATGTATCTAATATAAAGAACACTTTTGATAATGAAATTCCACTCGATTTATCAAATGGATTATTTGATTCTTATTGTAAAGGCTTAAAGGAATATTCTAAAGGAAATTGGCAGTATTTTATTAATGAAATGGGACAATTTAATGAAACTGTTTACAGAATTATTGAATATATGATAACGGGTAGTTATACACCATTAAAAAATAAATTGAATAATTTTAATGAAACAATTTTAATTAAATGGGAAAATGTTCAAAATGTAGAAGAAAATATTAGAGTAATAATTCCTAGGGTATTATATGCTATGTATTGTATTAGAAATAAAAGAGGAGCAATTCACAAAAACGATATTATTCCTAATAAAATGGATGCCAATTTATTATTATCAAGTGCAAAATGGATTTTGGCAGAATTATATAGGGTTTTCTCAAAAGAAGATATGACCGAATGTCAAAAAAATATAGATTCAATAATTAATAAAGAGATTGATTTGCTTTGGTGTGTTGAAGATAAATTTAGGATATTAGATAATAATATGAAATGTTGTGATAAAATTCTTATTATTCTTTATATTAATGATACTATGGTGGTTGATGAACTTATAAAAAATGTAGAATATTCTAATAAAACTACATTTAAGAAGTTATTAAAACAAATGCATAATGAAAAATATATAGAATATGATAATGAGAAATGTACAATTTCTCCCAAAGGGATGTTAAAAGCTGAAGAAATTATTTTAAAATGTAATACTATATTCTAAATTATAAGTATTATATGAAAAAAGGAAGATTGATTTCTTTCTTTTTTTATGATTTTTGAATATAAAAATCACATTAGAGAAAAAATAGTTAGTTTTTATGTTATAATTATATTAACACATAAAAATTAGAAAGGAGGTACATATGGTTGAATATAAGGTTGGAAGTTTATTTGCAGGCGTTGGTGGAATATGCTTAGGTTTTAAAAATGCAAAGACGAAAAAATCTAAATATAAATTGCTTTGGGCAAATGAAATAGATGAATATGCATGTGAAACATATAGAACTAATTTTTCACATCAATTACTAGAAGGTGATATAAAATTAGTACTTCATCCAGAACAAGCAACAGATAAAGCACAACAAAAATATTATCAAAAATTACATGATAAAATATTAAGTGAACCGATAGATATTTTGAATGGTGGTTTTCCTTGTCAAGCATTCAGTATTGCTGGTGAGCGCAAAGGGTTTGAAGATGATAGAGGAAATTTATTTTTAAATATTATAGATTTAATTGAACAACTGGGTGAAAAATTTCATAAGCCACGTGTATTATTTCTTGAAAATGTGAAAAATTTGCAGGCTCATGATAATAAAAAAACTTATGTACATATAAAACAAAAACTAGAAGATTGTGGATATACAGTTTTTGAAAAAGTATTAAATACTATGGACTATACTGATGTACCACAAAATAGAGAAAGAATATACATTATAGGATTATTAAATGAAAATGATATAAAAAATTTTGAAATATTTAAGGATATTGAAAGTAGGATAAAGAAGAAAGATAAAGCATCAAGAATTAAAGATATAAAAAAGGTTATTGATTATAATTTGACAAAAGAAAATGCAACTAAGTATTATTATACAAAAGAAAAATATCCAAACTATTTTATGTCAGATGAAGAATTTGAAAAATCTAATAAAAAAGAAAAAATAAATTTAAATACACAAATTGATGAAATGTACGAATTTTATCAATGTAGAAGAGGTATGTATGTAAGAAAAAACCAAAGTGGTGTTTGCCCCACACTTACAGCAAATATGGGTACTGGTGGTCATAATGTGCCTTTGATAAAAGTAAATGATGGTATCAGAAAGTTAACACCAAAAGAAACTTTTAAATTACAGGGCTTTCCTATTGATAATGGATACAAATTACCTACGGTTATAAATGGAAGGCCATATCCCGATTCTCAACTATATAAACAAGCAGGAAATGCAGTTTCTGTTCCAGTAATACAAATGCTTGCTACTGACTTGTTAGAACTATTAGAAAAATCAGATATGTCTGAATAATTTTGGAGGTTAGTATGAATGAAGTAAAAATAAGTATTAATGATGCTAAAAAGGCAGTATATTTTATTGCTAATTTAACACAAATGCAAGGTGATAGACCTATGCAAGGTGCTTTAACATCTAAAGCAGATTATATGGGTGGAATTTTTGATAGATGGATAAATATAATTCCAGAAAGTGTTTTATTTAATAAAATTATTTTACCTCAAGTTTTTAAAGGTGAAAAAGTTGAAGTAATTACTGATTATTATGATTATAATCCTAAAACTGCGGGGATTGCTCCAGATGTTATTGGAATAAAATATAAAAAGAGAGCTATTCCATTCGTAAAGTTTGATAATCACTGGTTTCCAATAGAAAAAAGACCACAAATAGAGGTTAAGACATTCAAAAAAAATCAATATATGATTTCTTTAAGAAATCAAGGTTATGATCAAAAATACTTAGTAATGGCTGAGGCAAATTTTAGAGTAGATTACTTAATACCACTATTAAATAAAGCGTTATTTTCAAAACAGATTTTCTTAGATTTACATATGGATGATAAAATATTTATAATTTCAAACGATGAAGGTAATATAGCGCAACCTCATAAAGTTGAGTTATCAGATAAAACATTAGGTTCTGTAAAATTGTTAGTAGTTACGACAGCAGAAGATTTTATGAAAAAGGCTGTTAAATGTGAGTCACGTGTTAGCATTGAATATATAAAAGCATGTGAAGAATATCAAACTAATAATGCTTTAAAAGATGCGTATCGTGGTAATTTGCTGGATTATTGTATCAAAAATGAAAATGGATTATATTATTTTAATTCTAACTGGTATGAAAAGGTAGATGAAGAAGGTATTACATATAAAAATAGTAAAAAAGTAAGAACAACAGGTTTTTATGTTTCATCACCAGAAGATATTGATATATTAAAGATTAATAAAAATAATTTTTATATTAAAGCTAAAAAAGATTGTATGTGGCAAAACAATAATTTATTAAGTGATCATGTTTATAGAATTACATTTGATATTTTAGATAGAAGTAGTAATGATGGTGAAGAATATTTTATGTCAAAGCATGATATTGATAAATTAAATGACTCTATGAATAAATTGGCTTCAGACTTAAAACAAGCAGTTTTAGATTAAAATGAGTAATATAGTTTATGAAAGTATTAACAATTAAAGAACCCTTTGCTACATTGATAAAAAATAAAGTTAAATATATTGAAACAAGAAGTTGGAAAACTAATTATCGTGGAGAATTATACATACAAGCTGGAGTTGCAAAAATAAGAAAAGAAGTAAAAGAAAGAAAAGGATTATCTGAACTATATAATGAAGATGAACTTAATTATGGACATATAATATGTAAGTGTAATTTAGTTGATTGTATTTATATGACAGAATAGTTTATAAAAAAAGAGAAAGAAAAAAACAAAAATAATTTTATTGCAGGTCATTATGAAGTTGGAAGATATGCAAGGGTTTTGGAAGATGTGAAACCCATTACTCCAATAAAAGTAAAAGGCCAGTTGGGAATATGGAATTATAAATAATATAAAAAATTGTTATAGTTCCAGTATTATTTTGGTAAAAATTTAGTAATTAAAAATTACATATACCTGTCAATAACATAGAATCTATTAAAGTATCTATTTATATAAATGCAGTATTTATAAGGTTTTATAGAGATTTTATACAACATTTTTCTCAAGATTAATACAACATTTATTACTAATTGATTTTCGACAATCATGTGATACAATATAGTAGAATATGAAATAATAATGCAATTATATGTATTTATAGCATTGGCCTTACAGAAAAGGTCAATGCTTTTTTCATATTCTAAAATCCCCCTTTAAATTCAATATAAAAAGTTTGGTACTAAGTTTTAATTATAATTTTATATTTTTAGTACCAAAAAACATAGTTAGTTATTTTAAAAAATGTGTACAGTTGTATAACGCCCCTTATAATATAAGGAATCAAAAGTATACAATTGTATAACAAATATGAAAAGTGTAAACACTACTTAATTTTATAAATGCTTATAAAATAAGGTAAAACTCACCACTGGTGAGTTGTTTGTAAACAGGTTTATCCTGCTTTATCAAAATCCTTTTCCTAAAATAGTGTTTAAAAATTTAATGTGCATACAATAGTACCAATTTTTAGAAAGGAGAGTGAAAAAATGGCTTTAGCAAAGAATAATCAAGTTAAATTTAGAATTGATGATCATACAAAAATGGCTCTTAAAAGAGTTTTAGAAAATAAAAAAATTACAATACAATCTATAATGGAAACTTTATTAATGGAATATATTATAAAAAATATTGATTCAGTTATAAATGAATAATAATCCTTATATAAAAATAATATAGGGATTTTTTATTGAATAAAAGGGGGATAAAATGAATTTAAATAATAATAAAACAACTAAAAACAACATAACTTTAAGTAGGTGTTGTTATGAATGAAAATAATATAACTTTTAAAGATCTTATTTTAAAATATCTTATCGAAGAGATAGAAAAAGAAAATAATGCGCTGTAATTTTTTTTATAATGCGGTATTATTAAATTGTCTTAATACTCAGTCAAGTAAGAAGATTGGAGGATTGAATGTATAATACTTACTTAACTGAAATAGATTTCAATGCTGGAATCTATATAAGATTATCTCAAGAAGATAAAGATAAAAAATATGAATCTGATAGTGAAAGTGTTATTAATCAAAAAGAATTACTAAGAAGTTATGTTAAAAATAATAATTTTATTCTATGTGGAGAATATGTAGACGATGGATATTCTGGTACTAATTTTGATAGACCAGGATTTCAAAAAATGTTAGAGGATATAAAACAAAAAAAGATAAATTGTGTAGTAGTTAAAGATTTATCTAGATTTGGTAGAGATCATGTTATGACAGGATATTATATTGAAACATTTTTTCCTGAAAATAATATAAGATTTATATCAATATTAGAATCATATGATAGTTTTAAAAATCAAGCTAGTAATGATTCTTCAACATTTATAATTGCTTGTAATGATTATTATAGTAAACAAAATTCTATTAAGATAAGAAATGTATTAAATGATAAAAGAAAGAATGGTAAATTTATAGGAAGTGGGCCTAGTTATGGATATATGAGAGATCCTTTGGATAAAGGACATTTAATACCTAATCCAGAAACTGCACCAATTGTAAAAAATATATTTAAGTGGAGAGCAGAAGGAATAGGACCAACAGAAATAGCAACAAGATTAAATAATATGAATGTACCCACACCGGCAGGATATAAGAAAACAAATTATTCTTCTAGATTGATTGATAGAGATAGTTGGAATATATCAACAGTAAAGAAAATTTTAAGTAATAGAATTTATACTGGAGATATGGTTCAACATACTCAAACAAAAGTAAATTATAAATCAAAGAAGAAAATAACTTTAGATGAAAGTTTATGGGTAATAGTTGAAGATACTCATGAACCATTAGTAGATAAAGAAACTTTTAAATATGTTAATTCTTTAGGAAAAAGAAAAACTAGAAATTATAGTTTAAAAACAGAAAGACCAAAAAGAATTTTAGAAGGAAAAATATTTTGTAAAGAGTGTGGTAATAGATTATCTGTTTATTATAGAAAGAAACTTAATTATTGGTCTATTAATTGTAATAGATATTCTAGAGATCCAAAAAGAGGAAGATGTAGTTCACACTTTTATCCTTATGATTATTTAGAAGAACAAATATTAGAGCAATTTAATAATTCAGTATCAAAATTTATAAAAGAACTAGATATAGGAGAATTAAATAAAGAAGTACAAAAAAATGTTTATAAAGAAACAGAAGATATAGATAAAAAAATAAATGATTTATTAAAAGAAAAAGAACAAATTATGAATAAATTATCTACTTTATACAGTGATAGATGTAATAATATAATTTCGACAGAATTATATAAAGAATTATCTGTTGAATCAGAAACTAAATTAAAAAAGATTAATAATATAATTGAAGAAGAAAAAATAAAAAAGAAAAACATAAAGAATAAAGCAAATATAATGCCAGATTATACCAAGAAAATAAAAGAACTATTAGATTTAAAAAAAACTAAAAAAGAGCTAATAAATACTTTAATAGATAAGATAGTAATTGATGAAAATAGAAACATAAATATTATATTTAAATATGATGTAATACCAGAAATTAATTTTATGTATGAAAATAGGTATTTAATTAGAAATCCTTATGGAAAAAATGGTAAAAAATAAATTTTTAATGATATAATATATAGTCAAGGAGATGATATTATGAAATCTTTGTTTGACTATATAAACAGTAATAGTTTTTTAGCTACTTTAATAGGTATTGTTGTTGGTTGGATATTAAATTTTATTTCTACGATGTATTTTAATAAAAAGGAAGAAAAACAAAGAAAAAAAGAAATTGAAAGGCAAGAAAGACAAAAGCAATTTGAAAATAAGCCAGAATTGTTTATTGAAAATACTACGTGTAAATTTAATATAGATATGGAAATCTTTATTGGAACTTTCGATGTTAAATATAATGAAGGAAAGAAATATAAAATAGTTTATCCCAAAAGTATAAAAAATAAAGATAATCATGACTATAAAGATATTGTTATAAAGAATATCGGAAAAAGCGATATTGATTGTTTAGATATAATTTCAACAAATAAAAGAGGCATTATATTATGTGATTATGAATTATTAGATAATTTAGTTGATAACGAAAGCGTATGGTATAGTTATTGTTATGATAAAAAAATAAGGGTAGATGAAAGTGTTAAAATAAGAGTTTATTTTGAAAAAAATAGGCAACCTTATACACTTTTGAGTTCTACATTAGCATTTTTGTTTGAAGATCAAAATCATAATTATTGGGAACAACCTTTCTTTTATGAAAAAAATAATGTATATCCACCATATGCAATATCATATAAAGAACTTAGACAGGCTGTATCCCCAGATGATGCTTATGATTGTTTTGAGCAACCTTGGTTATGGTAACTATGAAAAAGACTATTTTATAATTAAAGGATGTGAATTTAATGAAGGAGATTTTATTAGGTGTATTAAAAAATTCAAAAAATTATAAACGTATTGCTTGGATATTTATTCTTGTAATTTTGCTATTAATTGTATTTTATCCAATTATTGATGCTAATTTGCTGTATTATAAAAGGGTTTCTAATAGGATAGAAATATTAGAAAAGATAACTAATATAGAAGAAGAAAAATTAGATAAAAATGATAAATTAAAGGACGAATACAATTCTATATTGGAGGAAATATCTGATAAAGAAAATAATTATTTAAACAATATTTTTATCACTGAAGATTCTAATAAAAATAATAATATAAAATTTATATCTAGTGCATGGATGTTTGTACTAGTAGGAATTATATTGCCTTTCACAAAGGATAAATCAAAAGGTAAAAGAACTTGGACTAATTTTTGGAGTGGAATATTTTGTTTAGCGTTAGCTGGTTTATTTGGGTTTATAGGGTGTAAAATACCAACTATAATAAATGTTATAGTAAATATTATTTTATATCAAATTATAATGGTATATTTAGCTTATACGATTGCTACAGCTGGAACAAAAAATAAATTAATTAACAGTGGTAACTAAACTCACCAGGTGGCGACGGTGCCGAAGTAATATATGCACTTCGTAATAGTGATGCACTATCTAAATTAATTGCAAAAGAACTAGAATCATCAGGCCAAAATGTTAGAAAATATTATCAAAGAAGACTTCCAAGTAATCCTTCAAAAGATTATTATTATTTACTTAGGGATACCCCTAATAATGAAACTTTAATTGTAGAGTATGGATTTTTAGATAGTACTGGTGATGATGTAAATCTTATTAAAAATAATTGGGAAGATTTGGCGGAAGCAGTAGTTAAGGCTCTTGCAAATTATATTGGAGTTCCTTATTCATTAAAGGGTTCAAATGAAGAAAATGATTATTATATAGTTCAAAAAGGCGATTCTCTATGGAGTATAGCAAAAAAATATAATACGACAGTTAATGATCTTAAATCTATTAATAACTTAAAATCAAATTTATTATCAATTGGTCAAAGATTAAAAATAAAGGGTAGTAGTGTTAATCTAGATAATCAAAATATTTATAAAGTTCAAAAAGGCGACACATTATATAAAATTGCAAATATGTACGAAACAACAGTAGATAATTTAAAATTCTTAAATAATTTAAAAAGCAATATTTTAAGTATAGGTCAGGAGTTAATTGTTCCATCGTCTCAGGTAATATATACAGTTCAAAAGGGCGATTCACTATGGGCAATAGCAAGAAAATATAATACTACAGTTGATAGTATTAAAAAAAAGAATAATCTTTCCACAAATGTATTACAAATAGGTCAAAAGCTAAAAATATGAGTTTAAAATAATTCATATTTTTTTATATTGTGTGTATAATATAATTAGCACTAGCAATTGACAAGTGCTAATATTTTTAGTATAATAATATACGTAAAAAGGAGGAATGAATTATGTTTAATCAAAATAATGAAGAAAATGAAAATGTTCTTGAAAAATATGGACGTAATATAAATGACGACGTTAAAAATCGTAAAATTGATCCAATTATAGGACGAGATGAAGAAATAAGAAGTATAACTAGAATACTTTCTAGAAAAACTAAGAATAATCCAGTCTTAATTGGTGAACCAGGTGTAGGTAAGACAGCTATAGTCGAAGGACTTGCTCAAAGAATTGTTAAAGGTGATGTTCCAGAAAGTTTAAAAAATAAAACTATTTGGGAACTTAATATGGCCTCATTAATTGCTGGTGCTAAATACCGTGGTGAATTTGAGGAAAGACTTAAAAAGGTTTTAGATGAAGTTAAGAAAAGCGAAGGCAATTTAATAATGTTTATTGATGAAATTCATTTAATTGTTGGAACTGGTGCAACTGAAGGTGCAATGGATACAGGAAACATCTTAAAACCTATGCTTGCACGTGGAGAAATCCATGTAATTGGTGCCACTACTTTAAATGAATATCGTATGTATATTGAAAAAGATGGTGCACTTGAAAGAAGATTTCAAAAAGTAACCGTATCTGAACCAACTGTTGAGGACACAATTACAATCCTTCGTGGTTTAAAAGAAAGATTTGAAATATATCACGGAGTTACAATTCAAGATAAAGCCTTAGTAAGTGCGGCAACTTTATCAAATAGGTATATTACAGATAGATTTTTACCTGATAAAGCAATAGACCTTGTTGATGAAGCCTGTGCTACAATAAGAGTCCAAATGGATAGTGTTCCAACAGCTCTTGATGAAATAACTAGAAAAATATTAACATTACAAGTTGAAAAAGAAGCATTAAAAAAAGAAAAAGATGAACTTTCTATAAAAAGACTTGAAAAGATAGATGAAGAGCTTTACGATTTAAAAGGTAAAGAACAAGAATTGAGTTCTAAATGGAAAGAGGAAAAATCAATCAACGAAGATATTAAAAAAGTTAAGTCTGACATATCTAAATATACATTTGAACTTGAACAAGCCGAAAATAATTATGATTTAGAAACAGCCGCAAGGATAAAAAATGGTATATTACCAGAACTTAAAATTAAACTTGATGATCTTTCTAAAAAGGGTAAAGAGGGTATTTTATCTGATACTGTTACAAATGAAGATATTGCAAATGTAATTAGTAAATGGACAAATATTCCTATTTCTAAACTTATGAGTAGTGAAAAAGAAAAAATTCTTAACCTTGAGGATAATTTAAGAAAAAGAGTTAAAGGTCAAGATAATGCTTTAAAACTTGTATCCGATGCAATTATTCGATCAAGAAGTGGTATCAAAGATCCTAATAGACCCATTGGTTCATTTATGTTTTTAGGTCCAACAGGAGTAGGTAAAACTGAAGTTGCAAGAAGTCTTGCATATGAACTATTTGATGATGAACATCATATGGTAAGAATAGATATGAGTGAATATATGGAAAAATACTCTGTATCAAGACTTATAGGTGCAGCTCCAGGTTATGTCGGTTATGAAGAAGGTGGACAACTTACAGAAAAAGTAAGAAGAAATCCTTATTCAATAGTGCTTTTTGATGAAATTGAAAAAGCCCATCCAGATGTACTAAATTTATTATTACAAATTCTTGATGAAGGTAGACTTACTGATTCTAACGGTCGTACAGTGGATTTTAAAAATACAATAATTATAATGACCTCAAATGTTGGAAGTGAATATATAATTAATGGTGAAGAAGATAAAGTTACTTCAGAACTTCCAAAATATTTTAAACCAGAATTTTTAAATAGACTTGATGAAATAATTATTTTCAACAAATTGTCAAAATCTGATTTAAAGGAAATTCTTGATAAGATTATCGAAGAAATTGAAAAAAGATTAATTGATATTAATGTAAAAATTAATCTTACTGATAATGCTAAAAATTATTTCATAGATAATGGTTATGATGAATATTATGGAGCAAGACCACTTAAAAGACTTGTTAATAATAAACTAGAAACATTAATTGCTAAAAAACTTATAAATAATGAAATCAAACCTAATACGATAGTTAATGTTGATTATGTCAATGATGAATTAAAGGTTAGTTAAGCTAGCCTTTTTTTAATGGATTTCCTTACAAACTCCGGGATCCGGTTTATAAAAACAATGGTTTTTATATCTTCCAGATAGGTTTTGAGTATACCAAGTATTTTTACAAGAATCACCTTTTTTCGGAGCATAAAACCATAATGCGTTTGTTGCGGGATAATAATACTCACCATTTAAAATTCTTTTTGCTAGATTTTTTTCCATTGTAGTCGCAGCTGCTTCGAATAAAGAACTTGTAGTTCCCACAAATTGATTTTTTTGATAAATTGCATTATAAACACTATTAATATTTTTAAAAGTTAAACAGTTTGCTAAAACTCTATTTACTACAACATTTCCAACCATTAGCATTCCTAGTTCCCCTTCATTTAATGCTTCCGCACGCATTATTCTTGCAAGTAAATCAAGTTCTTTTGAATTATATGAAATTATCATTATATCACCGCTATAATATATGCATAAAAAAAGAAAATTGTTATTTCTTAAAAAAACTTAACAATTTTCCAACACTATAAATTATTTTATCACTGTTTTTAATAGCAACTGTTTTAAATATTGCTTTTCCTCCGATAGTAAGCGAAGAAATTAAAGCCACAGTTATAACACTTATTAAAGACTTATCAACTTTAGTTACATTTGCAATTGAGATTGCTAAGACAGCCCCAAGTCCACCGGAAACAATACCACATATATCGCCGACAATATCATTACATATACTAGATATTTTAACATTGTTTTTAATAAGTTTAATTGTTTCTTTAGCACCTTTAATTTTTTTTGCACTCATTGAGTGAAATGTTGATTCTTTACTAGTAAGACAGCTTGCTCCAATCATATCAAATATTATACCAATTGCTATAACAAGTAAAATTATAAGTATCATTACTATTATGCTAGCATGACTTGATAAATAATTTGTTGAGAAACTGAAGATGGTGGATAATATAAAAGTCCATAAAAAAACTTTATATACCCAGTTATTTTTTTTCATATAACCCTCCTATAAAGTTATTAAAAATGTTATGGTTTATTATAAATTAATCTTACGGCTTTGGTCGAGTTGAATTTCTCTATTTTCTCTCCCTTGGTTACCCTTAGGCGATTTCTCTTTAAAGAAAATAATTAGTAGTTGCCTAACTAATGACTCGATTGCCACATAGTCCGCACTTCAATCTTTATAATAAATAACACGCTAGAGGTTTTCCCTGACACATCTAAACTATTCTTATTCGCTTTTGCAGTTAAGATTTCATCAACATTATTATTCGTTAAATCCCTAATAACCACGCACGACATGAATAACTTTTCTTTTTTGCTCAACTACAGGGGGTTAGTCATATGCCATTATGATTTCCCTATAATTTTAAATTACATATTCACCCCAACTTGGGCAGAAGCAGCAAATATATAAAGTGCAATTGTATCAATTAATGGATTTTTAGCCCCATCTTCAAATAGTGATTGTGACTAGCATAATGCACCACATAAATATTATATCAAACCTACAAAATTTTGTCTAGTAGGTGTACACTTTAATTATATGCACGATTTTTGGCTTGATTACGGCGTTTAACTATGATATAATGTTTTTGCCGTAGGGGCGTGGTATAATGGTAGCATAGGAGTCTCCAAAACCTTTGTTATAAAAGTTAAAAAGACTGATTTTACCTTATAACTACTGGGTTTATCAAATGTTATGTTTTGAACTGGTGGCACTTTTGGTGGCATAAGTATAAATTTGAAACATATCATTTCGAATTAAATTAGTTTATAAATGATAATAATATATCATTTTATAATATAAATTGTTTGCTCTTAATTGAGCATTTATAGGGGTATAATATAGTGGTAGTATGATGGTCTCCAAAACCATTCGCGAGGGTTCAAATCCTTCTACCCCTGCCAGAAAATCAATCGTTTTTAAACGATTTATATATATATACTAGTAAGAAATCTTACTAGTATTTTTATTTTCTATTGAGACCATTATACACATAATTAATTTTTTTTGCAAACTGACTTGATTAATTTTTTCATGAGAGTTAACATCTCAAACGAGGTGATTTTAGTTGAGTAAATATGTTTATGAGAATCATGAAGTTGAAGAAGGATTATTTGTAACATTACAATTAATTGATGCTATCGACATGAAATATAGTTGTTGTTTTCCAGCTGATATTGAAAAGGATATTGAAAAATTGTCTAGGCACTTAGTTAAATATGTTGAAGGTGAAGACAAACATCCTAATGTAGATATTGAAAATACAAAACTTATACAGCAGTTTATATATAATAAGGATGATATTGATAAAATAGAAAAAAATCACAAATAGTATTATATAATGTATGTTATGTGTTATAATGTTTTTGCAGGTGGTTGTTTATGGATAAATTTGAAAGATTAAAAGATATAATTAGAAATAAAAAAAATGATTTTAATATAAATAATTTTGTATTGGATACTAAAGGTTCTAAATCAAATATAAGTGATTATGCTATTGATTATAAACAAATAGAAAAACATCCTTATATTATAAATCTATTAACTTACGAAAAATCCATTCCTGAAAAGAAAAAAAATTATGGAAATAAACTTGATTATGAAATGAATAAGTATTATTTTCTTAAATTATATATAAATAAAGAAGAAGAATTATTAGAAATAACATTAAATAAATCATCTACAAAAAAAGATATACATTTATTATTTTTGAAATATCTTGATAAAATAAACTTCTTGAATATAAATGACTTCTTAGAATATTTATTTAAAGTTCTTCAGTAGAACTATATAATAACTACTTTTAAATGAGTAGTTATTTTTGATAATTTAAATGTCGATTTTTGTGTTATAATTATATAGTAGTAAAAATTATTTTGGGAGTAGTATTATCCTTGGCTTTGGTGATACTACTCTTTTTTTGTTCAAGAAAGGATGGCTATTGTGAATATTAAGGAGATTGATTATGAAACTGATTTTGGAAATGTAAAAATTAAATTAAATGTTTTAATGGATAAGAAACATATATCAATAAGTACTATGAGTAAATTAGCAAATGTTAAATATGAAATAGTGAAAAAATATTATTATGGTGACAATTATGCTTTTACTTCAGAAATACTTGCAAAATTTTGTTATATTTTAGATTGCAAAATAGATGATATATTAGTATATGAAACCTCGAAAGACTATGTAAATCAAGGCTAAACAAAGTAAAAGGAGTTTATAAAGAGTTTATAATTTATCATATAAAGTGTTTGATTTTTATAAAGTCAAGGGATAAAATGATTATAATAAGTCATAATTATGAAGAAGGATGAAAAAAATCCTTTTTTCATTTATTCCACAAATTGGGAATTGACTTAAAAAATACCGAATGCTATTATAGTCAACAAGTATTTAAAAACGGTCTTATATCGTAATACTTTGGGGGATTGAATAATATGGGTTGGATTAATTATCATAGAGATTATTATACTGATGAAAATCAACAAAGAACCTTCTCCCCTTTTTTTAATAATAGCAGTAATAATTACAAGAGAGCAAACTGACTTGTTAATAGTCTTTGCTCTCTTTTTGTTTGGAGGAAGAAATTATGAGAAAAAGAAGAACTGACTTTTTAAACGATTATGTTGCTAATCAGTATCCCATTGAAAAATTTAAAGAATTAATTTTTATAACACTTGATATTGTAGAAAATTTTTTACTTACATTAGAGTGTGGGTATAATTATAATTCATCGTCAATTGCATCTTATGGGGAAAAATATGGTTCTTCTCAAAGAAATACTAATTCTAAAATTGAGAGCATTATAATTAAAAATATGAAAGATGAAGAAAAAATGAGTAATTTTTTAAACTGCTATTTCTCTGCTTACTCTACTTTAAATAAAGATGAAAAAGATATTTTTGATGCAACATTTGTTGATAGATTAACGGATCAAGAAATAATTGGAAAATATAAAACATATTCAAAACATATTACACAAGTTAGGAAAAGTGCAATTATTAAATTTTGTTTAAAAAGTGGTTTAGATAAATTTGTTGATTTAATTAAATAAATAATAACGAGTTTATAGGGATCTCGTTATAAAAAAACTAAATTTATAAGATAAGGAGGTGAAAATTTAGAAACTTGTAATCCATACTACTCTACAAGATTAGGTAAATTATATAAGGGTGATTGTTTAAAAGTTATGGATTATCTTATTGAACAAGGAATTAAAGTTGATGCAATTATAACGGATCCGCCATATGCTGTAACATCATATTCATGGGATCAAATTATTCCATTTGATCAAATGTGGGATAAGCTTTCCAAATTGATTAAAGATGATGGTGCTATTGTCCTTTTTGGCAATGAGCCATTTAGTAGTAGTTTGAGGATGAGTAATCCTAAATTCTATCGTTATGATTGGAAATGGATAAAAACACAAGTAACAGGATTTCAAAATGCTAAATATCAACCATTAAGATGTTATGAAGATATTATGATATTTTCGAAATGTGGTGCTGTTGCATCTGCTAAACCACCAATGAGATATTTTCCACAAGGTATTATTCCAGTTAATCTTAAAGTCACAACAAAACCTATAAATTATTTAGGTGATAAAAAAAGTGATGAAAAAGTTAGTTATACCCAAGAGGAAGCTAATTTTCCAAGAAATGTTATTCAATTTGCAAGAGAAACTGATTTATATCATCCCACACAAAAGCCAATTGTTTTGATGGAATATATTGTATCTACCTATTCTAAACGAGGTGACCTAGTTTTGGATTTCACAAGTGGAAGTGGGTCTACCCTTTTAGCATGTGAAGTTCTAAATCGAAGATGGATCGGAATTGAACTTACTGACAAATATTGTGAAGTTATAAAAAAAAGAATTCAAAAAGGAATTCAACTAAAATTACAATTTGAATACGATAATGAGAACACATAATGGGAGGGATTTTTTTATAAACAAATTATTGTATAAAAAAAGTCGAAAAAACAAAGCACTCATTTTATTCGACTACTCATATTATAACAAAAATGCAAAACTATTGCTAGGAGCTATATACTAATGGAAAGCATATTACAGGATGTTTTAAAATTAATAAATGACGCTATGGGATATTTAAGGTTGTTCGTGATTGGTGGAACAGCTTTTTTTGTCGCCAAAGACTACGCTCTTAAAATGGCATCAAGTGATGATAATCAAAAAGCAAGTTATGATCGAAAAATAAAAACTACAATAATTGCAGGTGTATCTGCACTTGTCACAACTCAATTCGTATCATGGATTTTAGGATATTTTAAATAATGAATCAAAAAGATTTTAAAAAAACAATAAATGAAATTTTAACAGAGGGTAAAATTGAAGGTAAAGATATTAAAAATATTGATACATTAAAGTATTTACTTGATGATAGAAAAATTAACAAAAGTTTATATGATGGTTTCACTAAAAATTATGAGATGGAATATGGTTCAAATCGTGATTATATTTTAATGAAAATACAGGATATGCTTTATAGATTACATTTATTAGTTAATTATAATTTTGTTGAAAGATATGGAATAATTGATAAGAACAATATTAGAAATGCAATTAGTATTTTAATTGATAATGATGATATTGATTTTTATGATGCTGTATCTTTTGATGATTCAGATTTTGAAATTGTTGACTTACAAGATTTTGATGTAAGAAACGTGCTATGTATAAAAAATATATGAAAAAGAAAACTTGGCATTCATTCGTAAAAAGTCATAATTTAGTTAATCGAATTTATGATATGCTAGATTACTTCCACTGCTTTGATGAAGTAAAAAATGTGGAGTTAGCAAAAAATCAAATAAAAAATAAGATTCGAAGTATTTATTATGTTGAAACTCTAGCAAAATACTTTGATGATAAAAAAAATAAACATATAAAAAACATAGAGTTAAGATGTAATCTAATTGATTTAATAAATGATTTAGATTATTTAAAACAATATCTTTATAAATAAAAATTTGACATATATTAAAATAAGAGTTAATATCTCCTAAAAAGAAGGTGATCTTATCAAAAAGAAAATTATTGGATTATTGATTGGTTTATTAATCATTAGTATTATTTTTATAATAGGTTTATTTTTGTATAATTTCCATAATAAATATGATTCAAAAAATAAAAATAATCCATCTGTTGTAGAAAAAAAGAATTCTGAGAATAAAAAAGCTGTTAAAGATGAAGTAAAAATCAAAGATGAAAATGTTGATAAAAAAGATGATGTGAATAATGACGATACTACTTCAAAAAACAATGAATCAAAAGAGACCAAAACTAATAATTCAAACAAATCAAATATTCAGTCAAACGAAAACAAAAATAACCAGAAAACAACAACTTCCGAAATAACTCAACCACCTGTTCAACAAGAAGAACAAAAGGAAGAATCGAATAATAATGTTAAAGCAAATAATCCGTGGGATATTCTTGGAATCACAGAAGATCAATATTATAATAAACCATTATATAGTTGGGAACGTGTAGATTTTTCAACATATGAAGAGTGTGCTAATTATGGAGAATCTTATAAACCATATTTAAATGGTGAAGAATTGTATCATTGCTCTACGGTTTCAAGTGCATCAGGCAAAAATCTAGGATGGATGTTTCATACTGAGAAACTTAATTAATACTAAAAGACTTTTTAGAAGTCTTTTTTTGATGGGAGGAATGTATAAATGAATAAATTAAGTAAAATATTATTATTTGTTATAACAATTGTGGGAGCATTTTTAGGGATAAATAAAGTAGATGCTCGTACTTATGAAGGACAAATAAAAGCAGGACCTTATGTTGGAGGTCCATTTTATGTTATGCATACACGAGGAGAAAGCAAAATGTGGTTTAAAGGACAATTTATTGTTAGAACTAGCGATGGACATTTTGTTTATTGTGTGCAACCGATGACGAAAATTAATTCAGATGCAACTTATGAGGTAACCACAGAGGATATACAAGCCGTAGCTAATATACCTTTAGATACATGGAATAAGATTTCAAAAATTGCCTATTATGGATATGGGTATAAAGATGCAACACATGATCATACTGATGATACATATTATTTAGCAGCACAAATGCTAATATGGAAATTAGCAGATCCAAATGTTGATAGTTTTTTTACTGATACACTAAAAGGAAATAGAAATGATAGTATTTTAGCAGGACAAATGAATTCTATAATGGATTTAGTTAATAATCATAATACAACGCCAAATTTTACTAATTTTCCAGATACAATGGTAGTTGGACAAAATATTAATATAAATGATTCAAATGGTGTATTAAATAATTATCAAATATCTAATGTAGATAATGGTAGTGCAACGATTAATGGTAATAACCTATCTTTAACAGCAACTAATGTTGGACAATTAACAATTACACTTACAAAATCAGGTAATAGATATGGAAGCCCAATAGAACTTTATTATGCTACTAGTTCACAAAATGTAATTAAAAGAGGAGACATTGATCCTATTAGAATTGTAAAAAAAGTAACTGTATTTGGTGGAGATGTAAAAATTCACAAAACAGACTCTGAAACTAAAAATAATAAAGCTCAAGGTGAAGCTACATTAAAAGGAGCAATATATGGTATTTATAAAGAAGATGGTACAAAAGTAGGAACTATTACAACAAATGATGATGGTACTACTAAAAGTGATTATCTACCATCATTGGGAAGATATTATTTATTAGAAGAAAAAGCTTCAAATGGGTATAAATTAGATCCAAATAAATATTACTTTGATGTAACTCTTGATCAATTACATCCTGAAGTTCAAGTTTTTGAAGATGTAATAAAAAGAACATTTCAATTTATAAAAGTATATGCAGATAATAAGACAGGGATTATGACTCCTGAAATTGGTGTAAAATTTGGAATATACAACAATAAAAATGAATTAGTTAAAACATTAATAACTGATGCACAAGGCAGTTTTGATATAACATTACCTTATGGTAAATATGTTGTAAAACAATTGACTTCAACTAAGGGTTATGAAAAAGCAAAAGATTTTACCATTGAAGTAAAAGAAGATGGTGGAATTGTAAAAAAAGTAATTGCAAATGCAGAAATAACTGCAAGACTTAAAGTTATAAAAATAGATAAAGATACTGGTGATGTTATAAAAAGATCAGGTATTAAATTCAAAATTATTAATGCAAAAACTAAAAAATATGTTAAACAAACAATAACATACCCTAGTGCAAAAACAATTGATGTTTTTGAAACTGATGAAAATGGGATATTAATTACTCCATATCCACTGGAAAGTGGAACTTATTTCTTAGAAGAAGTAGATCAAAAAATAGATGGATATTTATGGAATAAAAATTCAGTTGAATTTACAATCGATGAAAATTCTAAATTAGTAAATGATGACGAATTTGGAATTTTATATGAAGTTAAATTTGAAAACAAAGCAGTTAAAGGTAGCCTAGAACTAACTAAAACTGGAGAAAAAGTAGAATTAACTAATAAAGGTTATGTTTATACTGAAATTAATCTTAAGGATGTAAAAATAGGATTATATGCTAATGAGGATATTTATGATTCTTTAGGTAATTTAAAATATAAGAAAGATACTTTAATAAAAATCTTAATTACAGATGAAAATGGATATGCTAAAGTTGAAAATTTGTTTTTAGGTAAGTATTATTTACAAGAGATAGAAACAATAAATAATCATATATTGGACAAGACTAAATATACTTTTGAATTAAAGTATAAAGATCAGTATACAAAAATTATAAACTATACAACTTTATTAAAAAATCATCTTCCAAAAGGGACTCTAGAATTTACTAAATCAGATTTTTCAAATGATAAAACATTACCAAATACTTTGATTGAAATTTATACTGAAAATGATGAATTAGTATATGTTGGTAGAACTGATTCAAATGGTAAAATTATTATTAATGAACTACCACTTGGTAAATATTACATCATAGAAAAACAAGCACCTGAAGGTTATAAAATAAATCCTGATAAGATGTGGTTTGAAATATCAGAAGATGGTAAAATTGTTAAAGCAATAATGAAAGATGAAGTTATAGAAGTTCCTAACACAGGAGTTAATGATTCTCATATAATTGATATTATTGGTTTAGTATTTATTACTGGTGGTGTTGGATTTATTATTTATGATAAAAAAAGAAAAAAATAAGAATAAAGATTTCAAGAGTCAAATTTTAGTAATTGGCTCTTTTCTTATTTTAATTGGATTATTTATAATTGGATACCACATCTATTCAGATTATAATTTAAAAAGAATTGAAAAAGATAATGTACAAGAATTTTTTGAAGAAGAACAAGTTGTTGAAGATATTCCACAGGAAAATAAATTTGTTGAAGTTGAAAACAAAAACATAAGTAAAACTAATTATAATTATATTGCAGTATTAGAAATTCCTAAGATAAATATTAAAAGAGGTTTATCACAGGAAAAATATTATAACAATGTTAATCGTAATGTTGAAATATTAAAAGGATCTGATATGCCTAATATTTCTAAAGGAAACTTCATTCTTGCAGGTCATTCGGGATCAGGCAGAGTTTCATATTTTAAAAATTTAGATAAATTAGTAATTGGAGATATTTCATATATATACTATGGTGGAATTAAATATACATATAAAGTGACTAATATTTATGATATAGAAAAAAATGGTACAGCACTTATTACAAGAGATTTAGACAAAACTACTCTTACTATGATTACTTGTAGGCATAACACTAATAAACAAATTATTGTTATCTCTGAGTTAATTAATCAAGAAAACTATTAAGGAGGAATTTTAATACAAATATTAGCAGTTAGTCAAGTAGAACAAAAATGGTATTTAGACGTGTTTAGAAATGCACTTTGGAGTATTGCCAAAGGTATTCTTTGGTTTCTAGATGGATTTTTTGATATAATCAATAAAATTTGGCGTTATAAATTTTTTGATAATGATTATGTAAATAAAATATTTGGTGGTGCATTAATTGTTGCCTGTTCATGGTTAATTCTTAAAGTAGTTATAGAACTCGTTATGAATTATATCGTAAAAAATGATGGTAGAGGTAGCCCACTTACAATTTATCGTGGGGTCATATTAGCGATAGTTATGATGTTTTTAATTAATCCTTTATTTCAATTTGGTTATGATTTTTCTACAAAAGCAACTAATGCAGTAATAACCGTATCAGGTATGGATAAATCCAATGGAGCTGAAGGAACCATATCTAAAGCTTTAATTAGAGCTACATCATATGATGATGAAATGAAACAAACGGATAAAGAATATTTGATTAATAATTGGAAAAAAATAAAAATCAATTCTACTGAAGGTGGTTTTGCAGGTATTGGTGATTGTTATAAATATTCACTTAATTTTATTATGTTAATAATTCTTTCCGTTGTGACAGTCTTTTTACTCTTCTTTGTTGCAATTCAAATGGCAAAACGAGTGATGGAAATTGCACTGATGAAAATAGTTGGACCTTTTTGTTGTACCAGTTTAACAAATAATCAATCTAAAGCATTTGAAACATGGACTAAAAGTACAATGGGATATTTTTTAATTACAATTGTTCAATTTATATGTATTGGGTTATTGCTTAACATGTTTGGTTCTGCAATAAAGGATAATGGAACTCTTACAGGTATCTTTTTAATTATAGGTGCTTTATTGTTTATAATAAGCACACCGACGCTGATTAGTTCATTACTTGGGCAACAATCAGGTATGATGTCAGCATTTGGTGATATTCAATCTCTTATGGCAGTAGGTACTGGTATAAATGCAGGATTAGGAATTGCTAAGGCAGGAACTATGTCTGCTCTCGGTATGGGTGCAAATGTCATTAGATCTGGTGGTAGTAAAATCGCAGGAGGTATTTCAAATATGTTTAATGGTCGTAGTGGTAATTTAACAAAGGAACAGATGGCTAATGTTAAAGAAAAAATGGCTCAACATAATAATTATGGTGCCAATCAATTAATAAAAAAATATACAAATGAAAACATGAAAAAGAAACCTAGCACATCATTTAATAATTCAAATCCTTATATGAATCCTTTTAGTATGAAATATAATCCTATTAGAAATCAGTATATGAGTAATTCAGGTCTTGAGGCAAATAGTAATTTTGATAGGAAGTGGTATTGATGTATCTAATTCCTAAAAATATAAAAACTAAAAAAGAAATATTTAAAGGATTTGGAATACTTGAATGTATTGCGATTGCGATTTCATTTGGTATTGGTTATCTTTTTTCTTTCTTTATTACACAATATAAATTAAAAGTAATCTTTTTTTGTATTCCACCACTATTAATGTTTTTATTATTACTTCCTTTACCAAATGGGAGTACAGCATTATCTATTTTAAAAAAATTTTTAATATTTAAAAAAAGACAAAGGTGTTATAAAGTAAAATAAATTATTAATTTCAATTTAATTTAATATAAATTGCATACATTGACATTAATAATTTCATAAGGTATAATAAACGTGTATTTTATGAAGGAGTGAAAAAATGAGAAAGAGAATATTAAGTGTAATTTTAGCAGGTATTTTAATTGTTGGATTAACTGGGTGTGGAAATCAAAAAACAACTGATAGTAAAACAAATGATAAAACTAAAAATGAAACAGTTCAGAAATCCAAAGGGAATTGTGATGTATTTGAATGCATTAAAAAATTAAGTTCTGATACTACATATGAAAAAGTTAATGAAATAATTGGCTTTGAAGGTAAATTGGTTGATCAAAGCAAAGAGGGAGCAGTATCAACTTATAAGAAATATGAATGGGAATTAACAGATGATACTTCTATAACTGTAAGATTAGATGAATTTAAAGGAAAGGTTACTGCTCAAATTTCATCAGAGTTTCCAAATGAAATGATAAAAAATGATAAGGTTGATTTTTCTAAAGTAGATAAATTGAAAGAAAAAATAAATTCTAGTGATGGTTTAACTTATGAAGAGTTTGTAGAAATTGTAGGTGGTGTTGAAGGTACATTATATAACGTCACTACATTCTCAAATAAATATACTTGGGTTAACTCTGAAGGTAAATCTTTAAATGCAACTTTTAATAGTAATGGTAAGTGTACAATATTTAATGGAATAGTATAAAAGAAATTTATATAATATGATAATTAACGACTAATATGTCGTTTTTTTGTTGGAGGTAAAATGTTAGAAAAGATTTTAGGAATAGTATTTTTACTATTCTTTTTTTTATTTGCAGTATGCTCGTGTATAGTATCAGGTGAATGTTCACGAGAAGAAGAAAAATGGAGGGATAAAAAATGAGTATTTTGCAAGAATATGAGGAAATCAGAAAAGATATGGGAGCAACTCGTTATGATGCAATTGGTGATTATCTTAATGAAGTAAATAAAAATCTAGATTCAGAATTATTTTTGTCTGATGTATTATATAAGGAAAAAGAATATAAGAAATTTGAATCTTGGTTTAATAAACAAATAAGTCCTTTTAAAATAATCAGTTTTAAAGATGAGAATTTTTCAGTTTTATTAGATCAAAGTGATTATTGTTATGACTGGGTTAATGAAATTAAGAGTAATATACCTTATGGAGATGGTCATTGCTATAACGATGCCTTTTTTGAGTATTTAGAAAAATCATCAAGTTCACTAAATAATAAGTTAAATTATGATTCAGAAAATGGTATGTTTTGTGTTTATACCAATGATATAAGAATTGCAGATGAGGTTGCTTATAAGTTATCAAATTTATATAAAGATGAAAATAAAATGATTGAGTTAATTAAAGAAACTAAAGAAAAATATGGATATATATTTGATGTTCATATATAAGGAGGATAAATTATAGATAAAAGAAAAAAATTAAAATATAATAATACACTATGGTTTGTTAATGTTTCGACTTATGAAAGTAAAAGGATGAAATTAACAATCTCAAATAAAAATCAAGAGATTGAAGTGACGGCAGATTTAAGTGATGCTTATTTAGATAAAGGTCATGTTTTTTTAGATCCTGATGTAAAAGATAACGGAATTTTAAAAGCCTTGAAAAAATCAAGAATATTAAAACAAATTGATGGAACTCTATGTTATGATTATAAATTAATTCCTGTTGCTTTACTTAATAATGGTATACTTCGTTCTTATGATTATTCAGGTGTATTAGAGCATTTAGAAACTATTTCTTATAAGGAGGATTGAAATATAAATAATAGATTGAAACTATATAACACTCATTTAACGTTAAGACTAAATAAAAAAGAAAAACAAGCTTTAAAAAGAAATGCTTATAAAAATAAAATGACAATGTCTAATTATATCAGATTATTAATTAATATGGATAATAGATTAAATGAGATAAGAAAGAATAATATTAAAAATAATATATATTCAGAGGAAATAACAAAAATAATGTTAAATATAGGGAGGGATTTAACTGATTAATAAGAAAAGTAAACTTCCCAAAAATATATCAGATTTTATTCCATTTCAAGATGTTTGGAATAACCTAGTTTATTTGGATAATAATAGAATTGTTGGTGGAATCAAAATCGGATCTATCAATTTACATTTATTATTTGATGAAGAACAAAAAATCAAAGTTGCAGAACTTAAAAAGGTTTTAAATTCAATTGACTACCCTGTTAAAATTTTTAGTGTAGATAAACCTATTAATCTTGATGATAATTTAAACTTACTAGGTTCTAAAATTAAATCTGAAACTAATAAAAGCAAAATAAAATTACTAGAGGAAGATTATAATTTTGTCCAAGATTTAAATAATAAAAAATGGGTTGTAAATCGAGAATTTTATTTAATTATGGAAGAAGATGCAACAAATGAGCAATTAATTAACCAGAAGCTAAATGATTTAATTCAGGAATTTATTTCTATTGGATTATATAGTGAAAGAGTTTCTAGTGAAGAGTGGCGAGATTTATTATATATTATTTTAAATCCTGTTACATCGCTCGACATTTTCAAAAAAGATGCTACAGGTATAACTCGCTCATTTAAAGAGAAAATCGCCCCAAACGGCTTAAAAATCAATGAAAAGGATATAATTCTAGGTGATGCTTATGTAAGTGTTGTTACACTTCGAACATACCCATCTATTGTTGGTGTTGCATGGTTAGGTGCAGTTGCTAACGTTAACCATACTCGTATGGTTATGACAATCTCTCCTATGGATGCATTTGATATAAGCAATACTTTGAAAAAAAGTATGTCAGAAGTAAAATCAAAATTAATGAACACAAATAATTATAATGATGAGGTTGTATTAAATAACCAGTTAGACGATTATGTTCAATTAGTGAATAGAATTGATCGTGAACATGAAAAGTTTTCATTGTTGACGGTCAATTTTTTATGCTATGGTGATTCGAAGGAAAATATGGAAAGAGCAAAAAAAGAATTAAAAACTACTCTTTCTGCTTATGGTATGGGTGGCACTGATTTAATGTTTGAGCAAGAACGATCATTAAAAATGTGTTTACCTACATTGTATAGAGATTTAGAAAAAGAATTCGGACTTCCAATTCCTATGATGACTACTGCCTCATCTTTCCCTTTTATCTTTCAAACGTTGCAAGATGATGGCGATGCTATGATGATTGGAACTGATTCTCTTGGCAGTCTTTTATTCTTTGACTTATGGAAAAGAACTAGTAAAAGAAATAATTCAAATGCAGTAATTATTGGTAAATCAGGTTCTGGTAAGTCTACTTTAATAAAAAAACTTATTCGAGGTAATTGGTGTCGTGGATCTAAAGTAATTGTTATAGATCCTGAACGAGAGTATAAGGATTTATGTGAAAATATTAATGGTACATGGATTGATTGTGGAACAGGTTCACATGGAATAATTAATCCACTTGAAGTTAGAAAAGGTGCTGATGACTCTGATGAAGATAAAAAGAATTTTAATAATGATTTATCAAGACATTTTCAAACGTTTAGAACTTTTATAAAGTATTATCTACAGGATCTAACTGCTTATGAGTTAACCAAAATTGAAGAAATACTTATAGAAGTATATAAAGATAAAAATATTGATTTTGATACTGACTTATCAAAATTATCAAGTGATGACTACCCTATAATGCAAGATTTATATAATAAGGTAGTTGAGACATTAAAACAAGCGAAAGCAAATAAAGAGGCACGAAATGTTATTGAGTCGTTAGAAAAAATTTCTTCAATGTTAAAAAAATCTACAATTGGAGCAGATGCAAGGATCTTTAATGGTCATTCAAGTATTAATGTGGATAATTCATCCGACTTTATTGTTTTGGATATTCATAGCCTTGTTGATTCCGATGAAACAATATTAAGAACTCAGTTCTTCAATATATTATCTTGGTGTTGGAACGAAATAAGTCGTGATAGAAATGAACAAGTAATTCTTGTATGCGATGAAGCACATTTACTTATTGATCCTAACAATAAAGATGGTATAGATTTTTTAAAAAGGACAGCAAAAAGAATAAGAAAATATAACGGTTCATTATGGATTATTAGTCAAAACTTAATAGATTTTACTTCACAAGGCATTGAAAGATTTGGACAAGTTATTATAGATAATAGTTCTTATATTTTGGTCATGGCACAAGGACAAAAAGAAATTGAAGCAGTTCAAAAAATGATGAATTTATCAGAATCTGAAATACAATTCCTTACAACTGCTTCTCGTGGTCAGGGATTATTTGTTATAAGTCAAGATACTCGTTTACCAATTCAAATTCATTTACGAGAAGAAGAAAAGGAGTTGTTTGGTAATGCTGGTGGTCGTTAATGGATGATATTAAAAAGATATATGCATTCATAATTTCGGCACCTGTAATTATTATAATTTTTATTATTGCATTAGTAATTATGATTGCAGATGGTTCTAATGGTGACCCATCAGCAGTTGCAGTTGGTAATCTATCAGAGTTTAATGCTCCATTTAAAATAGATGTCACTTACTCCATTACTTCCCTTTTTGGAACTCGAAATGATCCATTTACAAATGAAGAAATATTTCATAGTGGTATTGACTTATCAGCTCCCGAGGGTACTGAAATTGTGGCATCAGCAGGTGGAAAAATATATAAAACAGGATATGAACCTAATGGTTTAGGAAACTATGTAAAAATACAACATGATGTTAACGGAGAAACTTACTATACTGCTTATGGTCATATGTTGGATAATTCAATAGTTGTATCTGAAGGACAAATTGTTAAGTCAGGAGAAAAAATTGGAATAATTGGTTCAACAGGTCGTTCGACAGGTATTCATGTACACTTTATGCTTATGAGTCCCAACTGCTCTTATAATAAATCGGATCTTAAAGATCCTAAAAGTATTATTGATAGTGATTTAATAAGGAGGAATGAATATAAAAACAATAAATCAAAATACCCAAGCTTACAACCAATACAAGGACAGCAACCAAGTCAATCATTCGGAAGATAATTTAATAGAAACCTATGCACTTCAGGTTGCAAGTGTACTTCATAAAACTGGTAAAGGTTCTTTTACAATTGATGAAATAATTGATAAAGTTAAACAAATTGTTAAGGAAGAAGAACTTATAGATCCAGTTATAATCGAAGTAAATCAAATACTTATAAATAAATATAATTATGAAATAATAAATACTAATATTAAGTTTAATATAGAAATATAGATAATGGTAAAGGTTCCTTGATCTAGTATTTATGCTTCAAATATTTTAAAGAAAAGGTTCTTTAATCTCCATTATAGATACTATATTTGTTATAACATCTGTTAGACAGTTAACCCTATTTTTAAAGATTCGGTAAAGAATAGTGTTAGACAAAAGTATGACATTTAAGAATATGTATGACAAAGCGAAACTTTGGAAATCCTTTAAATTAGGGCTAAACTACCCACTGGGTAGTTGTTTGTCAGCCACACTTATCCTGATAAACAAAAGGATTAAAGTTGTGTCCTATTTTCAAATATTTTATTAAAATTAATGACTCTAATTTGTGTCCACAATAAAACTATGGAGGTGATATTATTAATAACAATGGATGTACTTTTATTAAGTTTAGAATAGATGATAATCTAAACAATGCATTTAAAAATATTCTTGAAAAAGAAAAAATAACTCAACAAGAATTATTAGAAAAATTGGTTAAAGAGTATGTTTTAAAGAATTTAAATTTATTAATAAGTAAGGATACTAAATAATGAAAGAAGATAGAATTACAATTAGAGTCACACCTGAAGATAAAAAAGAAATTGAATTACTTGCTGATAAGCATAAAATGAATATATCTAGATTTATTTATAGTACCATTAAAGAAAAAATGGAAATTGATAAACTAAATGATAGTCAAGAACAATTTATGCAACTATTTGATATTGCCTTTAAAAAAAGTTTTGATGCATTTTTTAAGCAATTAATGGTAGTAATAAATCGTATAGAGTTTAATAGCAGATGGTCTATTAAACAAACTGATATATTTATGAATCAACTAAAAATTCCACAAACTGAAGATGAATTAAGTTTATCAATAATAGATCATCCTGTAACTGAAGTTGCACATCGTGAGGTACTTAAAGATATAAGGAAAATGTCAAGTAAGAAACATGAGTTAGATAATGAGTAGTTCAAATATTGTGGTTCGTGTTAAGTACCAAAAATGTAATAATTTAAGAGAAAGTGTTAACAAGACAATAAGCTATATTAGTGATAAGAAAAAGGCAGATGCTACATCAATTGATGAATATAATATTTTAAAAGACTATATGCAGTTTGCAAGTAATGATTCATATCTTTATGAAGATAAGGAGTCATTTTCGTGGTCTACCAATGGTGATATAGATGCAAGAAAAGATTTATCTGATATAAAAAAAATGGACTCTAAAGGAATTCTTTGGAGTCTTGTAATTTCTTTTCCACCAGATTTTGCAATTAACAAAGGACTTATTACTAAGGTAGATTATTATAACCTTACTAAGAATATAATGCCACAATTATTAACTGGTATGGGATTTAAAATGAATAATGTAACATGGTATTGCAGTTTACATCGTAATACTGACAATCCTCATTTACACATAAATTTTTTTGAACATCATAAAACTATTTCTAATCCTAAAGTTCCATATGATGTTATTTATAAATTGAAAAGTAATATTGCTAATTATTTAATTGATAATGAAAAATTTTATAAATTACGAGATGAAGAATTTAGATCTATAACGGGAAATATTTCCCTATCAGAGCTTACTAAAATTAAAAATCAAAAATTATTTGGAGACAAATATCGAAGAGATTTGAATAAAATGTTGCTTGATTTATATAATGTACTTCCATCCAAAGGAAGATTACAATATAATTCAAAAAATATAGTTTCATATAAGGATCAACTTAATAATATAATTCAATACATATTGTTGCATGATTCTACAAAATATCAATATGCTAAATATATAAAGCTATTGGAGGAACATCAAAAGGAATTAAATTCAATTTATGGAACATCATTATCTAATAAAAATAAATATTACTACAATAATCAACTTAATAAATTGTATTCAAAAATTGGAAATGAAATATTATCTAATTATAAAATATATCGATCTATGGAAACTATGGAAAGAGAGAAAGAATTTTTAAAGAAACACATAAAAGATCTTAAATTTAAAAGTTCTCCATATAAAAAACAGGAAAACATTGATAAGATAGCACAAGATTTAAATCATATATGCAATTTTGCAGGTCTTAATCATTTAGAAAAAAAATATGTTTTCAAAAACTGGGTTTTAAATTC
This sequence comes from uncultured Bacilli bacterium, assembly GCA_934097085.1. Lineage (GTDB taxonomy): Bacteria > Bacillota_I > Bacilli_A > RF39 > UBA660 > UBA6448. The sequence continues at coordinate 5,058 of CAKONK010000002.1, read as the reverse complement.
TAAATATGATATTAATATTGATGCATTATTAAGTAGCATGGATAATTTTAATAAGGATATGAGTTCGACCGAGTATTATAACATTTTAAAAAAATTGAATTATGATTATGACAGGTACTCTAAATATAAAAATAAAATGTTTTATCAGGAATTAAATTATAAAAAATTTATTAATCAAGCTATGAATTATTTAGAATATGAATTAGAACAAGAAGAAAAACAAATTATAAATGAGTTAGAATATGATTTGTCTGAATATTAAAAAAATAATATGTTTTGCCATATTATTTTCTTTTCCCACATAACCAATCTAGTGATACATTATATTTAATACATATCTGATATGCAAAGGCAGTTAGTATTAATGTCTTACCTGTTTCGTATGCTGATATAGTTGATGATGTTGTATTTAATTCTTTTGCTAAATCACGAAGTGTAAGATTATTATCTTCTCTTATCTTTTTAATTCTTGAGCCAATTTCATTTTTATTTAGTTCTGTTAATTTTATGATACCTGAGTTATTCTTTTCATCTGTAAGACCAACAATATAATCCATTGAGATTTCATAAAAATTGCTTAAGCTATTTAAATGTTTTAATGGTATTATTTTTGTACCCTTTTCCCATAATGAATAAGTTTGTTGAGTTATTCCTAAAGAGTCAGCAAGTTTTATTTGTGACAAATCTTTATATTCTCTTAAATCAAATAATCTTTTTTCATTCATAATTAACCACCAATTTAATTTTCCCATTAAATCTTTAATTATTCAGGATTCACAAACAAATACGAGCAAATTGTGTTATAATAATATTTAGCAGTAAAAAAAGCAGTAAATCTTAAACAAAGATGGAGGGATGAAATGAGAAATAATTATATCTCAGTTGATGATGAACAAACTAAGAGATTAAAAGAAATTTGTTTAAGTAGTTGTGCATATTCTTGTATAGGAGAAATTTATAAGTTATTAAATTGTGAAATACTTCAAAAACTAATTAATAAAATTCCAAAGCAAACTATTAAATTAAAAAGTGATTTATTATATGGAAAAGATACTATTTCCAGTGAGGAAAAGTTTTTAGAAAACTTAGACAAATATATTAGTTATGTAAAAGATAATTATTTTATACAACACAATGAGTTAACGCTAATAATAGAATTAACTCTTAAAAATAAATATAATGAGGTATTATTTGATATGGATGATTATCATGAAAATGAAAATTATATGAAATATCATGATGCTTTTAGGAAAATGTTTTTATTTAATTTTTATAACAATATCAAATTTTATTCAAAATATGTTAGTAAATATAATTCTATTAATATATTTTTAAATGAAATCAAATTTTATAAATTTAATAATTCTAAAGATATCATTATGATTGAAGAACGTATGTCTAAAATTATAAATAATAGATTTAGTAATATATATAATGCTTTTGTTCCATATGAAGAAATAGAAAAGCAACATTATGAATTTTATATTCAACAAATAGATTGGATTATATCTGATTTTTATGAAAATCAGTTGTATAGATTTGATATCAAAGATAATGATCATCATATTAACTTATATGATGGTGATAAAATAATATTTAATGTTCTTAATAATAAGGAAAAAGTTTCAGTAAAATTTGGAATAATTAATAGAAATTTTTGTGCAGATAAAATAGTTGTTTTTACACAAAAAGAGTTTAAAGAAATTTTAGAAAGGTTAAAAAAAATAGATGTTTCAAAAAAATATGACACAACATATAGTTTCATAGATTCATCTTTAAAATTTAACTTTTGGAACGAACAAAAAATGCAATTTTTAGATATAATCTTTGAGTACAATAATAATTCAACTAATAAATACATGATTTCATTAGATCCTAGAGATACAAAAAAATTATATAAATTAATTAGTAAGCAAGTTAATAAGAAAATTTAACTTGTTTTTTTTTATGGAGGGATAATTGTAAAATTAAAAAAATATTTAAATTACTTTCTTTTAATTATCTTAACCTTTTTGTCATCATCTAACATTTGTTATAACTTAACACATATTATATGTAATAATATTCAATTATCATGGAATTTAAATATTTTTTATTCTTTTATTAAATCAATAACTGATGTCAGTTTATTATTTGGTTCAATTTTATTAATGACAATTATGATGTTGTTTATATTAAAATATGATAAAGAATTAAAGTTAAAATTAAAGAGATTAAGAAAAATGCCTGAAGAGGATGGTTCATTTGAATATGGTTCATCTCGTTGGGCAACTAAAAAGGAAATTAAAAAAAATTATAAAACATGGACTATTAATTCAAATTTAAAGTCAGGTGGTATTCCTGTTACTTATATGGATGGTAAATTTTATTATTCTGATAAATTTGATCATACATTAATAATAGGTTCAACTGGTTCAGGAAAAACAATAAGTTGTATATTACCATTAATATTTAACCTTGCATGTGCAGGTGAATCAATGGTTATAAACGATACTAAAGGAGAATTGTATTCATATACAGCAGAATTTTTAAAAGAAAAAGGATATCAAATAAAAATAATTAATTTAAGGGATGCATTAGCAAGTGATGGTTGGAATCCACTTCATTTACCATATAAATACTATCAAAATAATAATAAGGATGAAGCTGGTGATATGATAGAAAACTTTACTAAATCATTGTGCAAAAATTTATCTAGTAAAGATATGTACTGGGAAAAGTCAGCAAATGCAGTTTTAACAGCACTATGTTATGCCCTCATAGAAGACGCTCCAAATGAATCGCAAGTAAATTTATATTCAATATATAATTTATTGGTCGAACATGGAAACAAAAATATAGATAGATTTAATTCATTAGATCTATATTTTCAACAAAAACCTTTTGGAAGTTTAAGTAAAATGAGTTATGCTACAGGATCCTTTGCAAAAGGTGAAACAAGAGCTACCCTTTTTTCAGTTCTTGCAACAGTTATAAAAATGTTTAGTGATACAGGTATTGCTAACCTTACGAGTCATACTGATTTTGAATTAGATGAAATTGGTAAGCAAAAAACGGCAGTATTTTTAATTATTCCCGATGAAAAGGAATCTAGACACGAACTGGCATCACTATTCATAGATCAATGTTATCAAGCATTAGTAAATACCGCACAAAGTATGAAAGATGGTAAAATGCCTATAAGAATTAATTTTATTTTAGATGAGTTCGCTAACATGCCACCTATAAGTTCTATTTCTAATAAAATTACTGTATCACGTTCTAGAAATATTCGTTTCTATTTGGTTTTACAAGATTTTGATCAGTTAAAGGAAACCTATAAAGATTCTGCTGGTACGATTAAATCCAATTGTACTAACTGGATTTATTTACTAACTTCAGATAATGAAACGGCAAAAGAAATAAGTTCTAGGTTGGGCAAATATACTATCTCAAGTAATCGTGTATCAACTTCTAGTCGTTTAGATGAATTAAATTATAATATATCAAATGACAAATCTTTGATGGGACGTGAATTATTAATGCCTGATGAATTAATGAGATTTAAATTAGGAGATGGATTATTTATGGCGACTAGACAATACCCTATTAAATCAAAATTTATTTCAATATATGATTATGGAATAAAGATTAAAAAAACTAGTGTTCCAAACAAACAAAAAGATAACAAGATTGATTGTTTTAATCTTGATGATTTTAGAAAAAGAAAAATTGAAGAACAAGAAGATAATAAAATAGAATTAGAATAGATATAATTATTAGTAAATTATGTTATAATATTTATATTAAACAAATAGGTAAATAGTAATTTGTTGAAATGGAGGATGGATTATGAGAAAGACATTATTTGCTATTTTAGTATGTGGGGCTTTGGTATTAGGGCTAACAGGATGTGGTAGTAAGAAAGAATATACACTTACACTTCCAAAAGAAGAAAACATAGAAAGTGTCTTTTTTGAAAAAGATAACAATAAAAAAGAAGTTAAAGATACCGAAGAAATCAAGGATATTATTTATGTATTAAGTGGTAGTGGTAAAGGAAGAACTACAAATGAGGAAAGTGTACAAGACTATCCAGTAAATGCAGAAGATATTATAAAAATAGAATTTAATTTGAAAGACGAAAAGCAATCAACATTATTTGTTTACAAGAAAAATGGAAAAATGTATATTGAAACACCTTATAATGGAATTTATAGAATAAATGGTGATGAATATAATTCAATGGAAAAATATACTAGAATCAATTAAATAGTAATTTGTAGAAATGTAATTTATTTTTTATTTGTATAACAAATGTTAAATAACTTTGACAAAGTTCTAAAGACATTTGGTAGATTGCAAAAGTAATTATATATATAATTGTATGTGAAAGGAGAAAAGAAAAATGAAATTAGGAGAAAATATTCTTAAGTTAAGAAAGGACTGTAAACTTTCACAGGAACAATTAGCAGAAAAAGTAAATGTAACTAGACAAACAATATCAAATTGGGAATTAGGAGAGACTTCTCCAAATCCTGAACAATTAAAATTATTGTCAAAAGAACTTAATGTTAGTATTGACGAATTATTAGAAAATGATATTAAAAATGTTTTAGAAACTAAAGTAAGTAATACTGAAAGATTAGCTGGAGTTATTATAAAAATACTTAAAGTTATGGGAATATTGTTAGCTTTATATTTTGTTATTGCAATAGTATCATTTATCTTATTTGGCACTATGAAAAAAACAACAAAAGAAGTTGAGACAACAACATCAGTAAGTCTAGTTTGTACACTTGATGGTAAAACATATGATTACTATATGGAAGATGAAAATGACAAACTTATTGATTATAATGGTTCTGAATTTATAAATATACTTGTAAAAGATAAGAACTTTGCTAATTCAAGAACGATGGTTAAATATATTCAATCTTATTTTAAAGACAATGGTGGTAGTTGTGAATAGCACAAATTACAATTTAGTAATTAGTTAGAAAAATAGTAATTTGAAAGTGAACTAATAGTATGTTTAATATTTAACAAATAATTGATATATTATTCTTGGAGAGTGAT
>CAKONK010000001.1 GCA_934097085.1 uncultured Bacilli bacterium | reverse complement strand
CTTCATAGCTCAGTCGGTAGAGCAGAGGACTGAAAATCCTTGTGTCGCTGGTTCAATTCCCGCTGGAGCCACCAGAAAAACAAATAATTCCCCTATATTGGGGTTTTTTATTTTGCTTAAAGCATATTTTAATTATTCGTTAATATAATATCTTTTGCAATTCAAAGAAAAAGAACTATTATCTAATTCAATTATTCCATTCTTGTCTTTTGAATATGATCTATTATTTTTTTTATTGGTTGCTTTATTATTTTGAATATCAATTTTTTTAGATATTTCATTTTGATTTCCTCCATATTAATTATATATATCTTATGTTATTTTTTCAATTGAATTTTATTTTCTAGTTGATGCAAAATACTTTAAATAACTAAATTTCTATAGTATAATAGTAATTACTAATCGGAGGGTTTGGTAATGAATTTAGAAAATGCAAAAGGGGAATTAGTAAAAAGATATAAATACTTATATGGTAATGCTTTTTTAATTTTAGCTCCATATATGTATGAGGAAACTAGCGAAGAACTTGTAAAAAGATTAAAAGAGCAACAAATAAAGTTTGGTACTATTTTTGCAGATAAACCATTAATATATTTGAATATAGGTAGATTAGACGAAATAAATTCATTATTCGAAGAATTTCTATTATCTGATATACCTATGGAAGAAAGCAAACTTTATCAATTATTACAAAGTAAAAAAAATAATAAAGAATATTTAGAACAAGTAAAATATGGTCTAGCGTTATTAGAAAAAGAAAATGCTGATAAAAGATCATTTCCTTATACAATAGATATATTTAAAATATTAAGTAAAACTTGTGATTATATTGAAGAACAATCTGGTGATTTAAATAATAAAAAAAATAAATTAAATGTACTTGATGAATATTATAGAATAGGAAGATACAAAAATAATGGAAAAATATATACAAGCGGAAGAAATTTAGACTTACACGATTGTGATTCACTTTCATTTATAATTGATAAAAATCCAAGAAAGCCATTAAGAGATAAAAATGATGTTGGTGTAAAAAATAATTCGTTTATAACGGCAATATCAACTGCTCCTCATTATGAAGATAATTTATCAGTTTTTAGTGAAAATGAAAAACAACAAGTATATTTAACTTATCATGATGAATTACCTTGCAATTTAGAAATAGCTTGTATTTTAGAGGACAAGTATGTTCAAACAGCAACTGATACTAGATTACAAAGACCCAAAAATACTGAACCTTGTGGAGAATATTTCACTATTAATGAAAATGAAATATTTGTTGATCCTAATGATATTTTATATAGATATTATCAAATATGTCCTCATTGTGGTTATATAGTAAATATACCTAAAGAGATTTTATCTGATGGAATAAAAGAAAGAATAGAGGATAGATGTAGCAAAGATAATAAATTATTTAGAAAAATGTATCTTTATTCAGAACTATATAGTTTAGATAAGTCTTCCACAAAAGGACAAAAGAGAATATTGCAAAAGTAAAATTTATTATGGAGGTTTTATGAATGTTAATTTTGAATTACAAAAATTAAGAAATGAAAAAAGGCAATTGTTAGTTTACAAAGAAAGTCTAAGAGAACAACAAATTCAAGAATTAGAGGTTGCAAAAGCAAAAATTAATGAAAAATATAATATTTTATTAGGTAATAGTAATAACGATTTAGATAATAAAATTAATGAAATTTATAATCAATGTAAACTTATAGAAAAATATTCAACATTTAATGTAAAAGATATTGGTAAAATTTTAGCAAGCTTAATGAGCATTTATGAAGCAGAAAATTATTTAGTTAAAACAATATCATATAAGATAAAGGGTGCTTTATTTAATGATATAATGTTAATTATAAATGAGAAAAAATTTGAACAATTAACTGCAAAAAATGAAATTCAAGAAAGTCAAATTAACATAATAGTAAAAAATGGTTTTGCATTAAAATTATTAGAAGACTTTTCTGAAAACCAATTTCCTAAAAAAATATCGATTTATGAAGCAGATACTATGGGGAGAGTGAATCAAAATGTTAATTTTAGAAGTTTTACATATGTAAAAAATTTTATTGAATATGTTATAAATTATAGAATCGAAAATAATCTTGAAAATATTTCTTTTGAGGATTTAGAAATGTTAAGAAACCAGTTTATAAATTGTAATTTAGAACAAATCAAAGAATATCATGATTATTTAGATGAAAAAAAGAGAGATGAATTTGAGACATCATTACAACATAATAAAAAAGTTAGAAATAGACAATTGCAAAGAATTTTAAATACACAAAAATAAAAGTGGCCGAAGAAAAATTGAAATAATAGTTTTTCTTCAGTCACTTTTTTATTATTTCAAAAAGTACGATTATAAATATATTTTTTAAAATACTATCAAAAAGTATATTGTATTTCAAATCCTTTATCTGCAATATTTATGTCAACTTTTCGAATTCTTTGAATTACTGTATTTGTTTTTTAGTGATTTAATTCTAGTTAAAACCTTATCTGATGAATAGCCATCATATTTAGGTGCGTATTCTAATTCTGTTATATCAAACTCATTCCAATACTTTAATTTAAAATGGTATGTTGCAACTCCTTCGGAGGTATTTATTCCGACTATGAAACATCCATTAAACATTGGGTCATTTTCTTCATCAAAATGTTTTTTAGATTTCCAAGATAACTCTGGGTAAAAATTACAAATAACACTAAACAAAATAACTCTTTGTTCATATAATTCATCAAATGTATGGTGTCCATCACTAATTTTTTTGATTTGCTCTCCTGAATTTTTTAATTCTAAAATATATTTATTAATTTCATCTATTCTATTCATAATTTACCTCACAAATTAAATATTTTGATTATTATAACGAATCTTTATACTTTTTTCTTTAATTGAATATATAGAAAATTCTAACGATTATTATAGCATAGTTTCTTTTAAACTCAAAATATTACAATGGTTTTATAATATCTTTACAAATTTTGATTGCATTTCTAACTTAAAATCATTTTTTTATATAATTTGATTTAGGGTATGTATTTACTTTTTTTGATAAGTGTTGGAATTCTATTGATATTTTATTTTAATACCCAAAAACTAACTAGAAATAATCTTTATAACTTCATCTTATTTCTAGTTAGCATTTATTACATAAACTCAAAAAGTTTGAATTTTCTATAAAAATGGTAATAATGATGTAAAAGTTTACAACATTTAATTTATAAGTTTTGAAATATCAATTTGCATATTATTAACTATAAATTTATAATTTTTTTTCAAATATTTAGATACCCGGCATGGAACAGTAATTGCTTTAGGCCAATCTTTTAAGATATTAATATCAAAATTATCATCAGTAGTATATTGTACTATAAGATCTTTATCTGTAATACTTATATCAACATTTTGGATCTTTTGGATTTGCTTATTCATTTTATCTTGAATACTAGAATTTTTTGTTCTGTGATAGGTTACATCCAATTTGTCAGCTAAAACTAAACTTAAGCCTACTAAAGATTTAATGTTATTTCCTTTAGAGTGATCCATAATAGCCTGTCTTAAAATTTCTTTCTCATCCTGTGTAATATCATTTTTATCAATAAAATTAATAAATATTTTACTACTTTCTACAGCATGATTAACTTTATCTTTTTTTAATAAACCAATATCATGTAAAAGTGCAGCGGTCATTCCCAAATCAATTGTTCTTTCATCAGCTCCTAATTGTAATAAAATTATTTTTACATATTCAGCTACTCGTTTGTAATGTCCTAGACCATGTTCCCAATCCCATTTACCATTTGTTATAAACTGAATATTATCTATTTTTTTTGCAGCATTTAAAAATGTTTCATTACTTAACAATTTATCGTATAAATACATATAACCACCAAGACAAATATATCATTTTCTATTATTTTTGTCAAAACATTTAACCTCCTAGATATTTTGGTGCTAGCATAAAAATTATCAGTGAGGATTTTATTGCATAAAAACACAGTCATATTTCAGACTGAAAATATATTTTAAGTTCGAATAGTTCGAACAGATTTGTCAATGGTGCACTAAGGGAAGAAGTAGAACAACTTCTAGGGCAAAAGAAATAGTTAGTAATAACTATTAACTAATATAAGTATAACACAAATTTTCAAAAAAACATTAAATAATGTTCATATTTAAGTAAAATATGTTATAATATTAATCACTAAGGAGGTCTTTTTATGAATGCTTATGTTGAAAGTGGAATTTCTATTTTGAATGACACTACTAAAGATTTGAAAAATTTAAATGAACTTGGAATATATTTGGCTAAACAAACTGATATTGATGCTTTAAAATCATTAAAGCTTTTAATTTTAGCCTCTGAAAATTCATTATTTGATAAAGAGTTTGATATTAATAGTATTAAGTCTTATACCGAAACAATTATGCGTAATACGTATAAAAGAAATGAAACAGTAATTGGTAACTTATCTATGAATCCACAAAATATTGCTCTGGAATTAATGGACTATATTTTACATAATTATAAAGTTGATTTAACTGTTCAACCCTATGATAGCGGTTATACTGTATTCGATTTTTGGGTTCGTTCACTTGTTAGAATCGAAGATGACCAAGACATATTTTATAAAAGATATGATATGATTGATAAAAAGTTAGAAATTGCTTCGTACATGATTAGAAGTGAATTATTGAATGTTAATCAAATTGATTATTTACTAACTGCATTTGATAGATGTATACAGCGTCAACATTCTTATACAAAAGAACAATTGTTAAGAATGCAAGAAATGCTTAATAGTGTGAAATTAAGAGAACAATTAGAACTTAATGTTGCAAATTTAATTACTCAAAATAAAATACAACTTAATTGTTCTAGAGATGAACTTATTAAAGGTTTATCAACGACTGGGACTCAAGTAGATCAACATTCTGGGAAAGAAGATTTTTGGGGTGAAATATCGAATTATCAAATGTTAAATGACCAATGTGTATATATGTTACAAACTATACCTACATTAGTTAAGAAAAAAATAATAAAATAATACTATTTACACACGCTAATTGATATGTCAATTTGCAAGTGTGTTTCTAAATTATACAACCAAATTTAGTATAAGCAAAGAATACGACTAATCAAAATAGTCGTATTCTTTTTCTAAGGTTTCTTCTTTTATAAAATTATTTACTTCTATTTCTTTATCAGTATCTTTAGAAATATCTATTAAATCATTAGAGTTATACAAATCTTTTTCATAACATTCTTTTAAAATATTTATAGTTTTATATTTATCTCCTTCATTTTTAGAAAGTAGAATTCTTTTAAAAAAGTCTTTTAACATTTCTAATATATGCTTGATAAAATCAATTAAGTTATTATTATTTTGATCTAACTTTTCAAATTCTTCTTCTAAATTATCTATTACTTTTTGTGAATGATTATATTCTTTTTCTAACTCTTTATAATTAAAAATATAATCATCTAAATCATTGAAAAAGTTTTGATATATTACTTGGTTTTGAATTTCTTTAGTATATAAATCTAAATATTTTAGTAAGATGTGATATGATTCGCCATTAAGAATAACTGAATCTGAAAAAACTTTCTTTTTTGAATATTTTAACATATTAATAATTTTTAAGTATTCACTTTCAATATTCTTTTTGCTCTTATTAGCAAGTCTTTCATATTGTCTAGTTATACCTTTTAATTGTCCTAAAGAAAGATTTTTAATTTTAGTTCCTTTTTCTCCACGTTCCAATTTAAAACCTAGATTGTTTAATCTAAAACAATATTTATCTTGTAATATACTTAAATAATTTTGATCTTTAATATAATCTCTTTTAGAAATAGAATATCTTTCTTTATTAACTCTCTTATCAAACTTTTTAACAAGAGGAACTACTACACAATGAATGTGTGGTGTTTTTTCGTCTAAATGTAATACTGATTGTATTACTTGTTCTTTAGTATAACCTAAATCATTATAAACAAAATCCATACATCCATTAGCCCATTTTAATATTTCTACTTTTGACATATCTTTAAAGAATTCTGGTCCACTTGTAAATATCATCTCATCTGCTACACAACTTTTAGAATCATCTACCATCTGATCAAAATCTTTATATCTATCTTGTCTAATAGTTTTCATTTTTTCTTCATGTTCTTTTCGATATTCTTTAGTTATTTCATAAAATTTTTCTCTATACTTTTTATCACACTTAACTAATTGTATATTATTTTTGCTATCTGCTTTTCTTATATCAGGATTAGATTTATAAGATTCTTTTTCTCGTTTATTATGACTACCAATATGGGATAAATCGTTTAATGTATTAATACTTTTACATCTAAATATTGCATAACTCATTTGGTTGTTCTTTTCTATTTAAACGAGAATATAATACACTTTCTAAATCTAAAGTAATAACTCCTAGTCTTAATGTTTTATCATTATAGTTTTTAGTATCTGATAAAACTATTAATCTTAATATTTGTTCATAATCTCCATTAGGTTCAAAACTAACATCTTCTAATTTACTATCTGCTTCAGTTTCATAGTAATTTAATTTTAAACTATTTTTGGAAACAACTTCTTGTAGTTTATTAAAATATTCTTTTGCTTCTAAACTTGTTTTACCTTCGTGATTCATTGGTATTTTAAAGCCTTTTTCATCACTAAATATATTAAAGTTATAAGGTACACTATAATTATTATGATAATTTACTAAATCAGTTAGAAAACTTTTTCTATATTCAATATTTAATAGTTCTATTTTATCTCCAACTTTATTAACTTCAATATTATCGATATAAGTACCAATTATTCTTTTCATTTCTTCTCTTGAAGCATTAGTTAAATTTAGAATATTAGTTAAAAATATATCAGGATTAACAAAAGTATCAATCGTTTCTGTATCTTCTAAAATTAATAAATCATTAGTAGTAAAGTTAAAGTTTTCACATTGTTTTATTTCCCTAATCTTTTTATTAATATTATCAATTTTATATCTAATACTTTTTAATTCGTTATCAAACTCATTCATTTTAACAACACCATTTAGATAAGCACATTTAATTCTTTCTTCTTGTTTTTCTAATTCTTTTAATTCATTTTTATAATCTTTAGTATTATCTTTTTGCTTGTGTTTTATAAATGGTGTGTAATATTTATTAAGTAAATTATCTTTTCTTATTAGGTCATATAATTGAAGTAGTAATCCATCTCTTATAGTATCTTCTTTGTAGTTAGTTCTACATTTTTCGCATTTATAATAATAATATTTTTTACCACTTTTTCTTTTAGTTGTAGCTTTACCACCTAAGAAATTACCACATACAGAACATTTTAATTTATTAGTAAAAAGGTAAGTTGCAGTTCTTTCATAGTGCCTAGCATTTCTTTTAGTTTGATACTGACAAGCATCCCATTTTTCTTTTGACACTATTGGTTCTACAACATCTTCATAATATATGGGATGTTTAGTTCTTTTTCCATGAACAAAATCTCCTTTGTAAAGTTCATTGGTCATAATCTTTTGAATAGTAGAATCTAGCCAATTAGTTCTACCTAATACTTCTTCTTTGTTATAAATATTAGCAATACCTTGATAACTTTTTCCTTCTAAATATAAATCATACATTCTAATAACAATATCTTTTGTTAATTCATCTGGTACTAATTTTTTATCAGTTCTTTTAAATCCTATTGGAGTTTTATTGGGAATGTGTCCTGCCTTAATTGCACCTACCATACCAAATTTAGTTCTTTCTGAACATCTCTCAATTTCATTTTGACTAAATGCAGTTGTTAGTCTTATATACATTCTTCCATTAGAGGTTAATGTATTAGAATCATCATCTTTACAATCTAAATCACAACCATATTTTTCTAATATTTTCATTAGTTTTTCTACGTCAAAAACACTTCTAGTTAGTCTATCTAATTTTAAAGATACTATGACATTAACTATACCATTTTTAATATCATTAATCATTTGTTGATATGCCGGTCTTTTATCATCTTTGGCACTTATTCCTTCATCAGCATATACTTTGTGAATTTCATATCCTTTAGATTTACAAAATTCAATTAGTTTTTCTTTTTGTTCAGGTAAACTAAAACCTTCTCTTGCTTGGTCGAGTGTACTAACTCTAATATAAATATCTGCAATTTTCTTTTCATCGTTCATAGTTTTATCTCTCTTTCTATTATTTTTTTGAAAGAGATTAAAAGCACAAAAAGTCCATACTTTTAACCTCAAGTATTTCACTTCCTTTTTGTACGCCTAGTTTAAAAACATTTAATTGTTTTTAATATGAACTTCCATATCTTTTAATTTAATACATTTAGAATAATCATTTACAAAAACTTTATCACTTCCATTAAATATTAAATAATTATTCCCTTTGATTGTTATAATATGTGGACTTACATAAGCAATATTACTTCCTTTAATATTGATAATACTTCCTTGTTTAATAGTATATTTACAGCAAGCAAATCTACATATCATATCAATTCTTTTTAAAACTTCCTTTTCAACTTCTAATATTTTTACTTCCTTCATAAAACTCCTCACTTTCTTCATAATAACAAAAAAACTAGACGGTACTTCTAGTTAATATTTATTACTACTCGAAAAGTTCGAGTTTCCTATCAATCTGGTGCCGAATACAAGAATTGAACTTGTAGCTGATGCTTACCATGCATCTGTTTTGCCATTAAACTAATCCGGCATTAATATTATTTTATCATAAGTAATAGATTTATTCTATAAAAAATGTTATACTTATTATAATAAGAGGTGGATATATGAGAGATTCAGTTGGTTCAACATGGTTATTTTTGATAGCAATAACTTTTACATTAATTTTCGCAGGCTTTTTGGTGGTTGCTTTAAGTTATTCAAGAACTTATAAAGAAAAAAATGAATTAACATCAATTATAGAAAAATATGAAGGCTTAACAACGAAAACTACGTATGGCAAAAAGGTGGATGGATCAATCAACGTAATGAATACTTACCTTAGAAATAACAATTATAATAGAAAAGGTTTTTGCCAAAAAGTAGATTCAGTATATGAAGCAACAGATACAGTAAATAAAATGTACGGTTTTGATATTGATGGTACTCCAGAAATTGCACAAGACAATAAAAAATACGATTATTGTGTTCTTGCAATGACAAATAATGAAACATGTAACACAATTTTTAGAGTAACTTTATTTTTTGATTTTAATTTGCCAGTATTCGGAGATTTAGTTAAATTTAGAGTTTCAGGGCAAACAAATGATATAATGGAAGCTTATATTATGGATGTGCAAACAAAGTGTAAAAAGAAATAATTTGTAATAAAGTTATAAATAAGATATAATACTTTGGGGATGAAATATGGAAAATAAATTAAAACATATTGCAATTATAATGGATGGTAATGGTAGATGGGCCCAACAAAGAGGACTAAAAAGAAGTTTTGGTCATAAAAAAGGTGCGAATACATTAGAAAAAATTGCAACTCATATTAATGAAATTGGTGTTGATGTTTTAAGTGTGTATGCTTTTTCTACCGATAACTTTAAAAGAAGTAAAGAAGAAGTAGATTATCTTATGAATTTATTTATGGATAGGTTTACAAAAAAGTTTGCTAAATTAAAAGAAAATGGTATTAAAGTAGTTTTTAGTGGTTCTAAAGATGGCCTTAGAGAAGATGTCATATCATCGATGAATAACATTGTAAAGGAAACTCAAAATAATAAAGGAACAATACTTAATGTATGTCTTAATTATGGTGCTCAAGAAGAAATAATTAGAGCAAGTGAAAGATATCATGAGGATTTAGTAAATAATAAAGTAACAAAAGATAAAATTAATAGAGATAATTTTTATAAATATTTAGATAATGATTTACCTGCAATTGATATTTTAATCCGTACTGGAGGAGAACATCGGTTAAGTAATTTTATGTTATATCAAATGACTTATGCAGAAATATTTTTTATAGATACATTATTTCCAGATTTAAAAACTAAAGAAATTGATGATATTATAAAATCATTTTTACATACAGATCGAAGATTCGGAGGACTAAATGAAAAGAAAACAAATAATTGATTTAATAACTGCAATAATACTTATTGTACTTGGAAGTATAATTTTACTTTTCCCATTACTAAAAATAGTTAATGTAAAATATATTTTTATGGGTGTACTTTCTTTTTATGGAATAATGAACCTTTTAAAGTTTATTTTAACTAATGAATCAAAAGATTATGAAGGATTATTTACATGTATTGCAAGTATGATTACTTTAATTTTACTTGGACTTATTGATACAAATATACCACTTAACTTAGCCTTAACTTTGTTTGTATGGATAACGATGATGAGTTTAGTTAAATTAAAAAAATGTGATTATTATCATGATAGACACAAAGAAATCTATATTTTAAAAATAATAACTTTAGTTTTATTTATTTTAGCAGGACTTCTTTGTACAATTAATTTATATTATGAAAAAAGCGTTCAAATTCTTGTTCTGGGGTTCTTTTATTTTATAAATGGTATTTTGGAGGCAATTGACCCAATTACATATTACTTAATAGAAAAACAAAAGTAATAAAATAAAAATATTTTCATATTATGTATTACGGAGGAAATATGGAAATATTAAAAGTAGGAGCAAAATCAAATCCAAGTAAGGTTGCCGGCGCAATCGCAAATATATTTAGAGAAAATAAAAGTGCCACAATTCAAACTGTTGGAGCGGCAAGTTTAAATCAAGCAATTAAAGCTATTGCTATTGCAAGAGGTTTCGTAGCGCCAATGGGGGATAATTTGGTAACTATTCCAGCATTTTCTGATATAGAAATTGATGGTGAAAAGAAAACTGCCATTAAATTAATAATCGAGTCAAAATAGGCTCGATTTTTTTATAAAAAAATGATAAAATTAATATGTGATGTAAGATGAAGAAAAAAAAATTTTTTAAGAGTAAAACTCAAATGATAATTTATATAATATTATTTATAATATTTATAGCTTTATTTATTTATTTTGGTACACTTGAAAATACCACGAAGAGGGCTAGTGATAGTGATAAGTTCAAGAATGAATATAAAGAGGTAAATGAAGATAATGTTTTTGTGTATTTAAATGGCGCTGAAACCCTTGATTATATCAAAAGAGATAATATATTAATTCTTTTTGGTATGAAAAATAATTCCTTTGTGGGTAATTATGCAAATATTTTAAATGAGGTTGCTAAAACAGTAGGTATAGATAAAATCTATTATTATGATTTAACTGAAGATCGTAAAATAAAAAATGGAACTTATCAAAGTATTGTTAACTATTTAAAAGATTATGCAGTATCACTTGATGATGGTAGTAAAAATATTTATGCGCCATCGCTTCTTGTAAAAAATGATGGAATTATAACCTACTTTGATGATGAAGATGCAATTGTTCACGGAGAAACTAATGCTAGCGATTATTTTGATAATTATAGAACAAACTTGAAAAAGATTACCTTAAAGAGTGTGTTGGAGGATTATAAGAAAAATGAAAACTAATCAAATTAAAGTATATTTCTTCATTTTTGTAATATTTGTATTTATCTTTGGTGGATTTTATTTAATGAAAAAAAGTGAAAAACTTAAAAATGTTGTAGATAAAAAAGTAACCGAAGTAAAAGATACTGATATTAGATTAGATAAAACTAAAGATTATATTTATTATTCTGATGTAAATGTAGTCGAGGGCGAGCTTGATATTGAGTATAAAAATATAAATATTAACTTCGAAGACAAAGAGGGAATAGCTAGGGTAGTTAATAAAGAAAATGAAGAAATGAGTAAATCACCAGTTTATGATGAAACTAATGAGGAAGCAAATTATAATCATTTAATAAGTGCAAAATTTGCAAAATATGAAATTATTCATTATGCTGATTATATCACTTTAGTGGTAAATAAATATAGTTTTGATTATAAAACAATTATTACTACACTTGGAAGTGATGTATATGTATTTGATAAAACAACTGGAAAGCTTTATAATAATGATGAACTTTTAAGTAAGTTTAGTGTTAATAAAGATGATATAAAAGGAAAAATAGAAACTTACTTAAATGATAAAAATTTAGTAAGCGAAGAAAATAAAATTAATGTTGAGCAAACTATTAGTAATAATACAAAATATAATCTTTATGTCGATAAACTTGGTAGACTTGTAATAAGTATTCTTGTCAAAGCCGAGAAAAGCGATTATAATGATATTATAGTTTTAAGTTAGAAAGGAAAAAATATGGACACTGAAAACAAAATGAAAAATGCTTTAGAAAGCGTAAAAAGTAGATTAGGAAGTATAAGAGCAGGAAGGGCTAATCCAGCACTTTTAAATGGAATAATGGTTTCTTATTATGGAACTCCAACTCCAATTCAAAGTATTGCTAATATAATGGTTCCTGAGGCAAGACAACTTCTTATTAAACCATTTGATAAGACTGCGGTTAAAGATATTGAAAAAGCAATAAATGAGGCTAATTTAGGTATTAATCCAACAAATAATGGCGAAATGGTTATATTAACTATTCCAGAGCTTACTATGGACCGAAGAAAAGAATATGTTAAACAAGCAAAAGCAATAGGTGAGGAAGGTAAAGTAGCACTTAGAAATATTAGACAAGATGCTAAAGACGAAATCACTAAAGCAAAATATCCTGAGGATGAAGAAAAACTTTATATGGAAGATCTTCAAGAGTTAATTGATAAATATAATAAATTAATTGATGAAGAAATCAAAATAAAAGAAAGTGAGTTATTACAAATCTAATATGAATAAATTATCTAAAATATTTTTAGGTATATCTATATCATTTTTAGTAATTATCTTCATTTTAAGTTATGTATTAATTAAAAAAAGTAATGAATTTGATACTTCCTTTATGAGGGAGGTTACTGTAAACGAAGTTTTAACCTTATTTGAAAGTGATAATTATCACGTAATTTATGTAGGAAGAAAGACTTGCCCTTTATGTGAAAAGTTTTTACCTAATTTAAAAAATGCAAGTATTGAATATAATTTTACACCTTTATATTTAGATATTTCTAAAGTAGATAGAACCTCTGAAGATTGGATAAAATTAATTAAAAAACTTAGTATGAAATCAACACAGACATTAAATGAAAGTGATGAAGGGGAAACGGTTACTGAAACATATGGATATTTTCTTGATAATTATGGATTTACTCCAACAATAATTGTTAGTAAATCAGGTAAACAAGAAGCAGGATTTATTGGTTATAAATCTGAAACCGATTTAAAAAAATTTATAAAAGAAAAAGGCATAGATTAATTTCTATGTCTTTTTAACTTTCTTCGATAAAATGATCACTTTTATGAGGTTCATTTTTAAGAAGTCCAGGATAACCTTGTTGCCTTAAGGCTTCATAAGTCATTATTGCAACTGTATTAGAAAGATTTAAAGCTCTTACATTATCAGTCATTGGAATTCTAATGCATTTATCAATATGAGGTTTTAATAACTTTGGTGGTATACCAGTGGATTCTTTACCAAACATAAAGTAAATATTTTCATCTTTATTGGAATAATCAAAGGCATCACCAGTTTTATGACCATATCTTGTTAAATAATAAAATGTTCCTTTATTTTTACTATAAAAATCATCAATATTTTCATAAACAAAGTATTTACACTTATCAATATAATTTACACCACTTCTTTTAATATGAACATCATCTAAAATAAAACCAAATGGTTTAATAAGATGTAATGTGCTACCAGTTGCAACACAAGTTCTCATTATATTACCTGTATTTTGTGGTATTTCTGGTTCAAATAATACTATATTTATCATTATTCTTTATCAAACTCGTTTTCTTTTAAAAGATTTTCAAAATTTGTATAAGTTTTATTTAAATCTTTATTATATATAACTTTTTTAAGTTCATTATTTTTAAAGTGTAAAATACATGGAATATTATTAATTAATTTTGTATTAAATGTATTATTTATTTCAGTGTAGAAGTTTTCATCATCCTTTATATTAGTTACATTTACAAAGTAAAATTCATCTTTTAAATTATAGTTATCAATTAATTTTTTTAATTTCTTTTCAAAGTTAAATACTTTTTCATCATTTGTATAACTAATATAAACAAAATATTCAGATGGTGATTCCTTTAAAACTTGAACAGTTTCACTTAAATCTTTAATTTCAACACTTAATGTGTTCGAAGTAATAAGATAACTATTCATAAGTTTTTCCTCTTGTTTAACATTTTTCCAACTAATTATATACCATACTAGAAATATTATTAAAAGGAATCCTATGATGAAATAAAATATTTTTTTAAAATCAATATTATTTTTTTTACTTTTCTTTTTTGCCATATTATCACCATCCTTATTGTAGCAAAATTTCCTTTTTTAGTAAATTATTCATTATCATTTTTTTCTAACTTTACAAGAACTTCACGCGGTTTAGAACCATTTTGTGGTCCAACAATACCTCTTGATTCGAGAAGGTCAACCATTCTTGCAGCTCTATTATAACCAAATCTAAATCTTCGTTGAATAAGTGATGCAGAGATTTTACCAGTTTCAATAGCAAATTCTACAACTTCATTATACATTGGATCATCACCACCATCAGTATCAGAATTACTACTTCCTGAAGATGATGTATGTGGACTTTCTTGATTAGAAAATTCTTCATTATATTTAACTTGCGCTTGCGCTTTACAATATTCAATTAACTTACTAATTTCATTATCTGAAATAAAGCATCCTTGAATACGAGTAGTGTGACTTTCTCCCATAGGAAGATATAACATATCACCTTTACCAAGAAGGCTTTCAGCACCTGATGCATCAAGGATTGTTCTTGAGTCAATTGCACTAGATACTGAGAAGGCAATTCTTGATGGAATATTATTTTTAATTACACCTGTAATAATATCAGTGGAAGGTCTTTGAGTAGCTACGATTAAATGAATACCTGCGGCTCTTGCCATTTGAGTAATTCTCATAATAGAGTCCTGAACTTCTTTAGAGGCTACGAGCATAAGGTCCGCAAGTTCATCTATTATTACTACAATATATGGCATTCTTGCAGTATTTATATCTGGATTTTTCTTTCTTTCTTTTTCAATTAAATCATTATAACCTGCAATATTTTTAACTTCTTTTTCAGCAAAAATATCATATCTTTTTTCCATTTCTGCAACTACTTTTTGTAAAACAACTGAGGCTTTTTTAGGATCAGATACAACAGGACATAATAAATGAGGTATTCCATTATAATTTGTAAGTTCAACTTTTTTAGGGTCCACTAATACAAGTTTTACTTCATCAGGTTTATATCTCATTAATATTGAACAAATAATGGTATTAATACATACTGATTTACCAGAACCAGTAGAACCCGCAACTAATAGATGGGGCATTTTAGATAGGTCCGCAAGAATAGATGTTCCCATAATATCTTTACCAAGTGCCACAAGGATTTTATTTGCTCCATTATTTTGCCAAGTTGCCTCAAGTACCTCTCTAAAACCTACGGAAGATATTTCACGATTTGGTATTTCAATACCAATAGTATTTTTACCTGGAATAGGGGCTTGTATACGAACTTCTTTTGCAGCCATTGCTAAAGCTATTTCTTTATTAATTCCTACAATTCTACTTACTTTTGTACCGCTTGGGACAATTATTTCATATTCTGTAACTGCAGGTCCAATATGAATTTCAACAACTTTACCTTTAATATCAAAATCATTTAATACTTTTTCTAATTTAATTTGATTTTCTTTAATAAATGGTTCCTCACTATTTTTCTTATTTTTTGGAGTAGGTGTAAGTAAATCAAATTTTGGAAGTCTATATACACTAGGATTTGAGGCTCCTTCATCAGTTTCAATAGGATTAACATCAAAACTTTCTTTAATATTTTTTTCTGGTGTATTAATGTTTTTTAAATCATCTATACTTGTAATAACAATTTTTTCTTTTTCTGTAGGTTCATCTTTATCTTTAACATTTTTGATACCAACAAGTTCATCACCCTCGATGATATATTCTTTCTTATTTTTAACATTTTCTTTTTCATCATCTTCGTTATCTTTACTAAATAAACTAATAAATTTGTTTAAAATATCTGATAATGTTATATTAAATATAAGGATGAATGAAAATATTCCTAAAACGACTAAAACAATTTTTGTTCCAGTTAAACTAAATGCTGCTTTAAGTCCTCCGGCAAGTAAGGAACCAATTAATCCACCACCAATAACAATTGAGGAAGAACCACTTGATAAAATCGAACTACTTTCTTCCATAGTACCAATTCTAGTCATATAATTATTGTAAGTAACATCCATTAAATCTGAAAATCCATCAGTCTTTTTTAATAGTTCAAAATGTCCTAAAACTAAGATTATTGCAAATAAAATATAAATACCTATTAACCTTGAGGAAAAAAACTTTGGTAGTTTTCTTTTAAATAACATTGATATTCCCAGTATTAAAACACCGAATAATATTACAAACCAAAATTCTCCGGCTAAAAACATCATAAATTGCTTTATAAAATTACCAATTATACCAAATCCCATACCAATAATTCCTATAAGTATTAGGATTAAACCTGTAAGTTCTACACTATAAGTAGGTGCATTTTTGCTTTCTTTACTTTTTTTTCTCTTTGCCATACGCTTCACCATAATAATTATACCTAATTTGTAACATTTTTACAATTAAATTAATAGACAAATTCGTTAAATATCTTTATAATATTTAGTGGTGATGAAAAAAATGGATATTAATGAATTTGATTATAATTTACCAGAAAATTTAATAGCTCAAACTCCTATAGAAAATCGAAGTGAGTCAAAACTATTAGTTATGGATAGAAAAACTGGTGCCTTAGAGGATAAAATTTTTAAGGATATTACTTCTTATTTTCATAAAGGAGATGTTTTAGTATTAAATGATACTAAAGTTTTACCTGCAAGAATATTTGGCATTAAAGAGGAAACTGGTGCTCATATAGAACTTTTACTTTTAAAGGATTTAGGTAGTGATACTTGGGAGTGCCTTTCAAGACCTTTTAAAAGATTAAGTGTAGGAACTATTATTAATTTTTCAGATACTTTAAAATGTGAAGTAATTGAAAAGGATGAAGAGGGAATTGTTAAAGTTAAATTTTCTTATGAAGGAATATTTATAGAGCAAATAGAGAAAATTGGTTTAATGCCACTTCCACCTTATATTCATGAGTCTTTAAAAGATCAAACAAGATATCAAACTGTTTATGCAAAATATTTAGGTAGTGCTGCGGCTCCGACTGCGGGACTTCATTTTACAAAAGAACTTTTAAATGAATTAAAGGAAAAAGGTGTTGAAATTTTATATGTTACACTTCATGTTGGTCTTGGTACATTTAGACCAGTAAATGAGGAAGATATTACTAAACATCATATGCATAGTGAAAGATATATTATGACTAAGGATGTTGCTGATAAACTTAATAAAGCTAAAGAAGAAGGAAGAAAAATTTATGCTGTTGGTACAACCTCCACAAGGACACTTGAGTCAATTATGAATAAATACCATAAATTTGTAGAGTGTGATGAAAATACAAATATATTTATTTATCCAGGTTATAAATTTTTAGCAATTGATGGTTTAATAACTAATTTCCATTTACCAAAAAGTACCCTTGTAATGCTTGTAAGTGCTTTTTCAACAAGAGAAAATATCTTAAATGCATATAATCATGCAATTGAAAATAATTATCATTTCTTTTCGTTTGGCGATGCAATGTTTATTAAATAGTAAAAGTATGTTATAATTTTCGAAGAAAGAGGTAGTATATGAAAGTACAATATAATTTAAAATATACTGATGAAAAAACTGGTGCTAGACTTGGAGAAATAGTTTTTAATGGCAAGACTTATGAAACACCAATGTTTATGCCTGTTGGAACTAATGGTACAGTTAAAACTTTATCACCCGAAGAGGTTAAAGATACTGGTGCTGGAATAATTCTTGCAAATACTTATCATTTATGGTTAAGACCAGGTGAAGATATAGTTCATAAAGCCGGTGGACTTCATAAATTTATGAATTATGATGGACCAATTTTAACAGACAGTGGGGGATTTCAAGTTTTTTCTCTTGCAAAACCTAAAGATATTACTGAGGAAGGAGTTAGTTTTAAAAATCATTTAAATGGCGATAAACTTTTTCTTACACCAGAAAAATCAATTGATATTCAAGAAAAACTTGGTAGTGATATTGTAATGAGTTTTGATGAATGTATTGGTTATCCAGCAACATATGATTATTGTAAAAATTCTGTTGAAAGAACACTTCGATGGGCAAAAAGAGGAAAGGATGTTTTTAAAGGAGAAAATCAAATATTATTTGGCATAGTTCAAGGTGGTGAGTATCCTGATTTAAGAAAATATTGTGCTGAAAAATTAACTGAAATGAACTTTGATGGTTATTCTGTTGGTGGTACAAGTGTGGGCGAGGATAAACCAACTATGTATAAAATGGTTAAAATGAGTACTGATTATTTGCCTAAAGAAAAAGCTCGTTATTTAATGGGAGTAGGCGATCCAATAGATTTAATTGAAAATTCACTTCGTGGAATAGATTTATTTGATTGTGTAAGTCCAACAAGACTTGCAAGACACGGACACGCTTATACAAAAAATGGTAAGATTAATTTAAAAAATAGTAAATATAAAGAGGACTTTACCCCAGTTGAAGAGGGCTGCAAATGTTATGCTTGTCAAAGTTATACAAAAGCCTATATAAAACATTTAATTAATGCTGATGAAACTTTTGGAGCAAGACTTTTATCAATTCATAATATTTATTTTTTAGAAAATTTAATGAAAGAAATTAGAGAAAATATTAAAGCTGGCACTCTAGAACAGTATCGAGATAAATTTATTCTTTCTTATTATGGAGAGGGTTATGAATACAAATAAGATTGTAATATATGTAACAATTATTGCGATTACTTTAATAATAGCTATACCAACATTTCATAAAGTAGTAAGTATTAATCAGCATAGACTTAATGAAGTAAATGAAAAGTTAGTAACAGAAAATGCCTTTAGATGTTATTATGAAGGTAAATGTCAAAATAAGGTAGTTACTTTAAATGATTTATATAATTTAGGCTATATTACAACTGATATAGTTGATCCAAAAACTAAAGAAATTTATAGTAAAGACTCATTCGTTGAAGTAAGTCTTAATGAAATGAAACTTATTCGTAAATAAAAAGATTTGGTAAATTCCTAAATCTTTTATTTTAATTTAAAATATATTGTTAAACCAGCAATTAAGATACCTAGTAAAATTGTGGCTATAATTATTATAAATGATTTTGTAAAACCACTTTCATCATTATATAATTTAATTCCCTTTATAGCTGAGGCAGGAAGTAAATCTCTTGAAAATCCCTTACTTTGACTATTACCATTATTTTGACTATTTTTATTTACGCTATTAAGTTCAACATAAAATCTTGCTAATCTTTCTTTTATAAGGTCAATAGCCGGATGTGGTCTACCATCATTTAATGAAAGGTTATAAGGATTATCAATTTCGTTTACTGGTCCTCCCAAAATATTAAATATTTTAGTTAAATCATCATCTTTTTGTTCTAGGTTTGAATATTTTTTATATGCATCAAAATAGACATCTAGATAACTTATGATAGCATTTTTTAAATTATCATTAATTTCATTTAAATATAAACAACGATAAATAACATTTGCTTTTTTAGTTAGATTTTCAAAATAAGCATCATCATATTTAGCCATACCTTATACTCCTATACTAAATAAAGTGTATCAAATTTTTTTATAATTTTCAATTGTTTTTAATTATGTTTTATTGTATTATATTTTTGGGAGAAAAATATGGAAAAGTTAAATGAAGATTTTATAATAAATTTATCAAATAATAAAAATGAACCACTTTGGATGAAAAACTTTAGATTAAATTCTTATAAAAAGTTTTTAGAACTTGATAATCCTTCATTTGGGCCTAAAATAAATATCGATTTTGATAATTTAGTTTACCATAAAGGACTTTTTGCTCCACCAAGTTGTTCTTGGGAAAATGTTGATAAAAAAGTTAAAAATACTTTTAATGACCTCGGAGTAATTGAGGCAGAAAATAAATATTTAAAAGGTGTTTCTAATCAATATGAAAGTGAAGTTATTTATCATAAGATGGAGGAAAGTGATGGAATTATCTTTTTATCCAGTGATGAAGCTTTAAAAAAATATCCGGAGTTATTTGAAAAATATTTTAATAATTTAGTAAAATATGATGAAAATAAATATACTGCTTTAAATAGTGCTTTATGGTCAGGTGGTTCATTCATATATATTCCACCATATACTAAAGTTGATAGACCACTTCAAAGTTATTTTCGTATTGATACTAAAAATCTAGGACAATTTGAAAGAACAATTATTATTGTGGATCACGACTCATCACTTCATTATATCGAAGGATGTACTGCCAAAAATTATAGTACAACATCACTACACGCTGGTGTTGTGGAAATTTATGTAGGTAAAAACAGTACTTGTAAATATTCCACTATTCAAAATTGGAGTAAAGATGTTTATAATCTTGTTACAAAAAGAGCAATTCTCGAAGAGGGTGCTTATATGCAGTGGGTTGATGGCAACATTGGTAGTGGTGTAACTATGAAATATCCATCCTGTATATTAAAGGGAGATAATTCAAAAGCAAGTTCAATTAGTATTGCTTATGCTAAAGAAGGTCAACATCTTGATGCTGGTGCTAAAATGATTCATTTAGGTAAGAATACAAAAAGTACTATTATTAGTAAATCAATCGCAGGTTTTGGTGGTACAAGTGATTACAGGGGAACAGTTAAAATTGCTAAAGATGCAACTGGTTCATTTGCTACAATAAAATGTGATAACATCATACTTGATAGCATTTCTAGTTCAAATACATATCCTAAAAATATTGTTGAAAATAATGAAAGTACTTTAGAACACGAAGCTACAATATCTAAAATTAATGAAGAAAAATTAAATTATTTAATGAGTTTAGGTATTAGTGAAGATGCTGCTAAAGATTTATATGTCCTTGGATTTATGTCTGACTTTAAAAAAAGTTTACCAATGGAGTATGCAGTTGAATTAAATAGATTAATTAAGGAGTAGAGATACTTCTTTTTTTATTATTAAAAAGTGTAAAATTTGTGTAAAGTGTAAAAAATCCTAAATTTTCATAATTTAATCTAAAAATATAATTTTGGAAGTAAATAAAAATTTTTTTTTTTTAAAATGCTTCCAAAAATGTTAATTTGGAACAAAAAGTGAATTTTTTGGGTTTTTGGATTTTTTATTTATTTTTGTTAATATGCATTTGAAAGGAGGTAAATAATTTGAACACCGTTGTTTTAGTTGGAAGACTTACCGGAAATCCAGAAGTTACAGTTACTGAAAATGGTAAACATATTACGAAAATCTTGCTAGCGGTTAATCGTAATTATAAAAATGCTGATGGTATTTATGAAACAGACTTTATAAGATGTGTACTATGGAATGGTATTGCCGGTGCAACAAGTGAATTTTGTAAAGTTGGCGATGTTGTTGGTATAAAAGGAAGACTTCAAACTAGTGTCTACGAAACCGAAGATAAAAAGAAAAATTATTCAACTGAGGTAATTGCGGAAAGAGTAACTTTTTTATCCTCAGGAAAAAAACATGTCGATGAAAAATCATTTGATGAAAATGATGAAGTAAAAGATAAAGAAAAGCCTAAGAAAAGTTCTAAAAAGAACAAATAACCTTATATTTATCTACATATGGTAAACATTCGACAAAATTATTTTATCTTGAATTATACTTTTTTATGTAAAGTGTGTGATAAAGTGCAAAATAATCACATAAGCGGTAGGAACTATCGTCTACATAAAAAGTAGAAATCTTATTTAAGAAGTTCAAGAAGGAGTAGTAGTATGTTGATAGGAAAAAGGCTAAGAGAAGCAAGAAAAGCACATAACTTAAGTGCAGAACAATTAGGTAATATGATTGGTGTTACGAAAGCAGCAGTTAGTTTATACGAAAATGAAAAACGTAATCCTAAAATTGAAACACTAATTGAAATTATGTATGCCCTAGGTGTTAGCAGCGATTACCTTTTAGGAGCGGATAAGTTTGTTGAACTAAAGGATCCAACTATTCATTATGAAACTTTAACTAACGAAGAAATGATGTTTATCAATGAACTTAGAAAGGATAAAATTTTGCAAGAAAGACTTTTATCAGATCCTAAAGAGGGCATAAAGATAATTAAAAACAAAATATAAAAACTGGTTATTTTAATCAGTTTTTTTCATATTATTTAGTAATGAAAAAATATGTAAGTTTTATTTTAATTTTAATCCTTTTAATAGGAAGTTTCTATTATGCTGATAAAGTATCAAATTTTATTATAAATAAAAGTCCTCTTATGAAAACATTAAAAAGTAATAAAGATAAATATGAGATTAAAAGTATTGATGCAGTAGTTTCCGAAGAATATATTATTCCTGGTATCGAAGGAAAAAAGGTTAGTGAAATAGAAAGTTATTATAATATGAAAAAATATAATACTTTTGTTTCTGATAAATTAATTTATAAAAGCATTTTACCAAGTATCAGTCTTGAGAAAAATAAAGATTTAATAATTAATAAAGCAAATCCTCTTAAAAATGGAGTAAGTATTCTAGTTTCAAATAATAAGGGTGTTATAACATATTCAAAAAATTTAGATATAACCATTTTAGTAAATGATAAAACTTTTAAGGGAAATATTTTAAATGAACAAATTAATGATGGACAAAATTTTAATAAAACTAATGATATTTTAAATAAATATAATAAGAATAAAAAAATATGTATAATAAATAAATATCAAAATGATGAATGTTATAAAAAAGGTTATTATCTTGTTAAACCTACTTATGAAATAAATAATAATAACATTTATATTAAAGATAAAATTACTTCGGGAGATATAATTTTAATAAGTGATGATTTAAAAGTAGAGTATTATAAAGAAATATTAAAAACCTTAAATTATAAAGATTTAAAGGTATATAAATTAAGTTATTTAATTAGTGAAAAAAGAGATTAATTTCGACAATTTTTTCACTATTTTTTTGATACATTATTGTTGGTGAAATTATGAAAAGATTTAAAAGTGTGTCAAAAAAGAAAAAGATTCAAAGAAAAATAATTATATTTTTACTTGAAATAATAATAAGTTTATTGATAGTTATATTTATCAAAAATAATTTTAAATTAAGTGAAGACAAAATTAAATATTTAACTTATTCATACTTAGGTAAAATGGAACGAAAAAAAGAAATGATTAAAAATGAAATAAAAGTTTTTAATGAAAGAGCACCAAATGTTTATATCTATAATACTCATCAAACTGAAAAGTATGCTTATAACAAAGTAAATAGTTATAATTTAGATTATGATGTATATTTTGCTAGTTTTATACTTAAAAGTTATTTAAATGACTTTGGCATTTTAAGTACTGTTGAAGATGAAAAGGTAAGTAAAGTGTTAAGTGATAAAGGCCTTACTTATAAAGATAGTTATATTGCAAGTAGATATTTACTTGAAAAGGCTAAAGAAAATAATAATAATTTAAAATATTTTATTGATTTACATAGAGATTCGGCTACTTATGAAATGACCACCTGTAAATATGACGGTAAAAGTTATGCAAAAATATTATTTGTTTTAGGAATGGAGTTTGAAGGTTATGGAGAAAATGAAAAAATGATAAATTATTTAAATGAAAAACTAAAAAGTATTAATCCTTGTTTATCAAGAGGGGTATCTAAAAAAAGTGGTAAAGGTGTAAATGGAATTTATAATGAAGATTTTGATAAAAATTTAATTCTAATTGAAGTTGGAGGTCAATATAATAATATTATAGAGGTATCTAATACTTTAGAAATTTTTGCTAAGATACTTTCTTTATATATAAATGAGGATAATAATGAAAAAACATAATTTTTTTAAAACATTATTTATTTTAGTATTTTTGCTTTTCCTAGCACTTTTTATTGCAAGTAAAACAGGTTATTATGAAAAAAGTGTTAAAGATAAAACTTTTTTAACAAATAAAAAGTTAAAGGAATTTGAAAAAGATATTAGTGAAGGTAAAAATGTAGATGCCAAAGATTATCTTCCTAAAGAAGTAGACTACTCAAATGTGTTTACTAAATCTGCAAATAATATTTCTAATAAAATAGGTTTAGTCGTTAATTCTAAAGCAAAAAATGTTTGGGATTTTATAAAGACTTTATTTATTTCTTAACATCTTGTATAATAATATTTGGTGATTAAATGAAATCAAATATTAGAAATTTTTCGATTATTGCTCATATAGACCACGGTAAATCTACTTTAGCTGATCGTTTTTTGGAACTTACAAATACATTTGATAATAGGTCAAATGTTTCCCAAGTACTTGATAATATGGAACTTGAAAAAGAAAGAGGTATTACAATTAAACTTAATGCTGTATCACTTGATTATAAAGGGTATACTTTAAATTTAATAGATACTCCAGGTCATGTAGATTTTTCTTATGAAGTTTCAAGAAGTTTGGCGGCTTGTGAGGGAGCTATTTTGGTAGTTGATGCCTCTCAAGGTATTGAAGCGCAGACTCTTGCTAATCTTTATCTTGCCCTTGAAAATGATTTAACGATTATTCCAGTTATAAATAAAATTGATCTTCCAAATGCAAATGTTCCTAAAGTAAAAGAGGAACTTGTTAAAACTTTAGGTTTTAAGGAAGAAGAAATCCTTCTTTGTAGTGCTAAAACTGGTATTGGTGTTAAAGAAATTCTTGATGCCGTTATAGAAAGAATTAATCCTCCGGTTATAAAAGAGGATGCTCCTTTAAAAGCATTAATATTTGATTCACATTTTGATTCATATAAAGGTGTTGTTCTTTTAGTTAAAGTTACTGAGGGCTCTATCAAAGTTAAAGATAAAATTTATATGATGCAAAAAGGTTCCTCTTTTGAAGTAACTGAAGTAGGAGTTAATAAAATAACTAATAAAGCTCTTGAAAAACTTTCTAGTGGTATGGTAGGTTATGTAGCTGCGGCAATTAAAGATATTACAAAAGTAGCAGTGGGTGATACAATCACTTTGGAGGATAATCCTGCGTTAAAGCCACTTCATGGATATAAACCAATGAAACCTATGGTGTTTTCTGGAATATTTCCAATTGAGGCAAGTAAATATGATGATTTAAAAGAGGCCTTAGAAAAATTAAAACTTAATGATGCATCTTTAGAGTTTACTCCAGAAAATTCAGTTGCTTTAGGCTTTGGCTTTAGAACAGGGTTTTTAGGACTATTACATATGGATATAATCTTAGAAAGATTAGAAAGAGAGTTTAATCTTGAAACTATTGCCACAACTCCCTCAGTTGTTTATAAAGTAGGTCTTACAAGTGGCGAAGAAATTGAAGTATCTAGTCCAAATGAAATGCCAGAAAAGGTTAAAATATCATATATTAAAGAACCTTATATTTATACAAATATTATTTCGCCAACAGAATTTATTGGTCCTATTATGACACTTTGTCAAAATAAAAGAGGTATTTACGATACCACTGAATATATTGATGAAACCAGAGTTAATATTCATTATTATATCCCTTTAGGAGAAATTATATATGATTTTTATGATAAACTTAAAAGTTATACTAAAGGTTATGCTTCATTTGATTATGAAGTAAGTGATTATAGAGTAAGTAAACTTGTTAAAATGGATATTTTATTAAATGGTGACATTGTTGATGCCTTGTCTGTTATTGTTCATGAAGATTTTGCCTATAATAAGGGTAGAGAAATTGTAACTAAACTTCGTAAAACAATTCCAAGACAGATGTTTGAGGTACCAATTCAAGCAAGTATTGGTTCAAAAGTTATTGCTAGAGAAAATGTTAGTGCAATGAAGAAAAATGTACTTGCTAAATGTTATGGTGGAGATGTTTCAAGAAAAAGAAAATTATTAGAGAAACAAAAAGAAGGTAAAAAGAAAATGAAAATGATTGGTTCTGTTGAAGTTCCAAAAGAAGCCTTCTTAAAACTATTAAGTGATGAGGAGTAGTATGAGAAGTAAAAAACAAGAAGAAGAAATGAAAGTTAAAATATTATTTTTAAGTAAACTATTTTTAGAAAGTAATTATTCAGATATAGAGCTTTCAAATATTACTGGTATAAGTTCTTCGAGTGTAGGAAGATATCTTACTAGTGATTTAGCAAAAGAAGTTTTGGATGAAAAAACTTATAATGATATATCTAAAAAAAGACAAGAAAATTTATATAATGCAAAAATTAAAGGTGGACAAAATTTTATAAAACAAAATGTTCCTTTTAAAGATAATGAAGGAAAGTTTATAGGTAGTTATAAAAAGGAAAATTATTTAAATGATTAAAAGTGCTTATATTCATATTCCTTTTTGTAATAATATTTGCTTTTACTGCGCATTTTGTAAAATGCTAAAAAATGATGCATTTGTAGATAAATATTTAGATTCATTAGAAAAGGAAATTAAAAAAAATTATAAAGGTGATATATTAGATACTCTTTATATAGGTGGAGGAACGCCAACATCCTTAAATGAAAAAGAGCTTACTAAACTATTTTCTATTTTAAAAATCTTTAAATTAAATGAAGAATATGAATATACTTTCGAAGCAAATATTTTAGATATTAATGAAAAATTATTATCAATTTTAAAAAGTAATAGAGTAAATAGATTAAGTATAGGTATAGAAAGCTTTGATGAAAATAATCAAAAGTTATTAAATAGAAAGGCTTCTTATGAAGAAGCAAAATCTAAAATAGATTTATGTAAAAAATATTTTAATAATATAAATGTAGATTTAATTTATGCTATTCCTAATGAAAGTATTAAAACATTAAAAAGTGATTTAGATAAAATTATTTCTTTAAATGTTAACCATATAAGTACTTATTCCCTTATGATTGAACCTAATACAGTTTTAAGTATAAATGGGACTTTACCAATTAGTGATAGTCTTGATAAAAAAATGTATGATGTTATTTGTGGTGTTTTAAAGAAAGAAGGCTATATTCATTATGAAGTAAGTAACTTTGCTAAAGATGGCTTTTATTCAAAACATAATAGTGCTTACTGGCTTAATGATAATTATTATGGATTTGGTCTTGGTGCATCAGGTTATATTGATAACTTAAGATATACAAATACTAAAAATTTATCTTTATATCTAAAAGGTAATTATATTTCTCAAAAAGAAATTCTAACTAAAGATGATGAAATTACCTATGCTTTAATTCTTGGATTTCGTTTTATAAAAGGAATAGATATAGAGAAATTTAAAGAAAGATATAATGTAGATTTACTTGCAAATGAAAAAGTAAAAAAATTATTAAGAAATAAAAAACTTGTTTTAAATAATGGAAGTATTAGTATTAACAAAAAATATATTTATGTAGAAAATGAAGTATTAATAGAATTTATTTAAAAAAGGAGAGAGAAATGCTTTATAACTTAGAAGTTTTAAATGGAGAAATGACTCCAGACTTTAGTAGTGAAGTATTTGATTATGATGTAAATGTAGATTCAAGTGCACTTACATTAATATTTAATTATGATACTTGTGATAATTGTAAAGTAACAGTATATGGTAATAGTAATTTAACATCCGGAGAAAATCATGTTTTAATTGAGGTCTATGATAAAAAAGTTACTACTTATACATTAACAGTTTATAAAGAAAAAAAAGCATCACAGGTGTTTAGTGAAGTTAAAACGGTAGTTAATACCGAAGATAAACCAAAGGAATTTTTAATTCCGATAATATCAGTAATATGTTTTTTAACAATTTTGGTATTATTTTATGTAATATTTCATAAGAAAAAAGTATGAGAGAATATAAATTAATTGCCCACAGAGGTAGTCATAAATTTGTAAAAGAAAACTCACTTTTTTCTTTTTTTAATGCCATAAATGAAAACTATTATGGATTTGAATGTGATGTAAGAGGAACAAAAGATAAAAAGTTTTATATTTACCACGATATGCTTTATGATGGAAAATTATTTAAAAATTTAAATTCAAATGAAATAATATGTGATACTTTAGAAAGTGTTCTTAAGCTTAATACAAATAAAATAATTCTTTTGGAAATTAAAGATCCTTTTATAGATATAGATAATTTAGTTAAAACTTTAATTAAATATGAAAGTAAAAATATTTATGTTATGTCATTTTATAATACAGTTATTGATAAATTAAATATTAAGAATAAAACTTACAAAGTAGGTATTTTAAATTATGTATTAAATACCACAGAAAAACATTTTAAGTATGATTTTATATGCATTTTAAGACCTTTATTAAATGATAAGATAATAGAGTTTGTTAAGAAAAATAATAAAGAACTTTTTGTTTATGGTAATTATAATAATAATTTTAAATATGATTTTCCATATTATATTGTTGATTAATCTTTGCAAGTTCCATTATAAAGACTATATACATCCTTGATATAATTTATTAGTTTGTTATAATCATATTTTCTTTTTTCGTAGTTATAAATGTATCTGTCTAAATTATTAAACCATTCTTCATATGTATCTTTATCTGTGTAATAATAAGATGTAACATTTTTTACTTTGCCTTTTTTATTATATTCAATAAAATATTCATATTTTTTATTGTCATAAAAGCAAGTTACTCCTTTACTTCCATAAAAAATATTTCTTTCATAAACTATTTTAAATATTAATAGACCTATTAATGCAAGAATAATTATAATAGCATTTATTATTAAATATATTTTTAATACTTTTTTGAAAAGATTATTGGAATTTTTTTCTTTTTTGCAAAAGTAGTTTAATTCAATATTAAATACTTTACATATTTTTTCTATATCATTTAGATTCGGAGTAGTTATATTTTGCTCCCAGTTAGAAACGGTTTGTCTAGATACTCCAAGTTTATTTGCAAATTCTTCTTGAGTTAAAAAGTTATCTTTTCTTAAAATTTTTACATACTTTCCAAAATTCATAGTGTGCCTCCATATAAATATAATAATATATTTTCTAAAAAATTAATATCAAATTTATTTGACATTTTGATAAAGTGATTTATATTTTACTATTCAAAACTTTTTAATTTATTGTGAAAGTTGTGGTTCCTTAATGACTTTAAAGCCTTATTATAGTATAATGTATTCAAAAATAAGAAAGGAATTTTATGGAGATAATCGAAATTAAAAAAGCATTAACCCTGCAAAAAAATTTGAATTTACCTGGAAATTTATATCATAAAACACAAATTGATTTTGCATATAATTCCAATTTTATTGAAGGCTTGACAATTACACCTGATGAAACAGCAAGTATATATGATACAGGAACTATCTTAACATCAAATGATAAGGTCATTGTTTTAAAAGATGCTACAGAAACTAAAAATCATTTTACTTTATTTAAATATATGCTTGATACTGTAGATGAATCTTTGACTGAAAATATGATAAAGAAGTATCATTTTATATTAAAAAATGGTACATTAACTGATGAAGAAAGTAAATGGTTTAATGTAGGAGAATATAAAAAGAAAAAGAATTTTGTGGGGAATATTACTACATCTTCACCCAAAAATGTGGCAAATGATATGAAAAAGTTATTAAATTGGTACAATGATATAAAAACAAAAACTTTTGAAGATATAATAGAGTTTCACGTTCGATTTGAAAAAATTCATCCTTTTCAAGATGGCAACGGAAGAGTGGGAAGAATAATTATATTTAAAGAATGTCTTTGTAATAATATAATGCCTTTTTATATAGAAGATAGAAATAAAGAGTTCTATCTAAGAGGAATAAAAGAATATCAAAATAATAATGTAAAAGGTTATTTAATTGATACTTGTTTAAATAGCCAAGATAATTATGAAAAAATGGTTAATTTCTTTTTAAATAATGATTAATTTAAAGTGAAAAATTTTACTTAAACATGAAAAATCTTTCACTTTCTTTTTTTATTATCTAAAATATATAGAAAAACTACTATTTTTTCTAGTGAAAAATTTTACTAAATAACGAAAAATCTTTCAGTGGGATTAGTTATAAAATACATTTAATACTAAAGAAAAAAATGATTTTATTAATTTAATATGAAAATTTCTTGAAAGAAATTAATAGTTAAGGTATAATAAGACTAGAAAAAATAGGTGAGGGTATGAGAAAGATAATAGCATGTTTAGATATTGGTTCCTTTAGTATTAAACTTGTTGTCGGAGAGATAACTAAAAATAAAGTTAATATTTTAGCGTGTGCTGAAAGTCCCTCTCAAGGAATTAAGAAAGGTTATATAGTAAATCCTGAAAGTGCTAGCATAGCAATTAAAGATGTTTTTTCTAAATGTGAAAATATGTTAGGACTTCCTATAAAAAGTGTACTTCTTTGTGTACCCACTGATAATCTTGAATGTTTTGTTTCTAGTGCTTCAGTTAATATAACAAATGAAGATAA
This sequence comes from uncultured Bacilli bacterium, assembly GCA_934097085.1. Classification (GTDB taxonomy): domain Bacteria; phylum Bacillota_I; class Bacilli_A; order RF39; family UBA660; genus UBA6448. Next base: position 111,486 of record CAKONK010000001.1, on the reverse strand, counting down.
TGTTATAACTCACGATGATATTACAAAAGCAATGCAAAAAAGTATTTATAAAAAAATTGATGATAATAAAGAATTAGTTACAATTTTACCAACAAAATTTATTATAAATGATGATGAAGTTGTATCTAATCCAGTTAAATGTGTTGCAGGTAAATTAACTGTTAATGTAGTTGCGGTAGTTGTACCTAAAATAAATACAGATAATATAATAAAATTTTTAAATAAACTTAATATAAAAGTTTTAGATATATGTATTGAACCAATAAATGATTATTATGAATTTAAAAGACCAGAGTATGCTAAAAGTGTTGGTGCTGTAGTAAATATTGGTTATAGCAATTTAACAGTATCAATTATTAATAAAGGAATCCTTACATCTAGTGAAATAATTGATATAGCATCTTCCTCAATAGATAAGGATATTGCTTATGTATTTAAAACAAATAAGAAAGATGCAAATTATATAAAAGAAAATTTTACTTGTGCTGATATACATATGGCAAGACCTAGTGAAAGTATTGTAATCAAAGATATTAATGGTGATGATAGAAAAATTTCTGAGTATGAAGCCACTAATGTAGCAATATCGAGGTTAAAAGAACTTGCTGGCTTAATAAAAAAGCAAATTAACCTCTTAACAAAAAAAGAAATAAGTTATATAATAATTACAGGGGGAGTTACAAACTTACCTTATTTTGAACATTTTATTCAAGATAACTTTAAAGATTTAGCCAATTATGAAGTTGTTAAAGAACTTGGAGTTAGAGATAATAGATATTCAAATGTAGTAGGTGCTATAAAATATTATAATAGTAGATTAAAATTAAGAAATGTTGAGATATCAATATTTGATTTAGAACAGCAAGAAGAACTTGGGGGAACTTCAAAAAAAGTAAACATATCCGAAAATTCTCTTCTTGGTAAAATATATGGATATTTTTTTGATAATTAAGGAGGAAAGTAGATGTCAAATTTAGTAATGGATCAAGTAGCAAAAATAAAAGTTGTTGGTGTAGGTGGAGGCGGTTGTAATGCCGTTAACCGAATGATTGAAGAAGGAGTACAAAGTGTAGAGTTTTATGTAGTTAATACAGATTTACAAGTGCTTAATGCTTCATTATGTCCTAATAAAATTCAAATAGGTAAAAATATTACTGGTGGTAGAGGTGCTGGTGCAAATCCAGAAGTTGGTAGAGCTGCTGCTTTAGAGAGTAAAAGTGAACTTGAGGAAGCTTTATCTGGTGCTGATATGGTTTTTGTTGCTTGTGGTATGGGAGGCGGAACTGGTACTGGTGCTGCTCCAATTATTGCAGAGATTGCTCAAGAACTTGGATCACTTACTGTTGGTATAGTTACAAAACCATTTAAGTTCGAAGGTAAAAGAAGAATGGAAAATGCTCTTTTAGGTCTTGATGATTTAAAAAAACATGTAGATACCTTAATTGTAATTCCTAATGATCGTTTAAGAGATATTATAGATAAAACAACTTCATTTGATGATGCATTTAAAGAAGTTGATAATGTTCTTCATAGAGGTGTACAATCAATTTCTGACCTTATTGCTGTTACTGGAGTTATCAACCTTGACTTTGCAGATGTTAAAACAGTTATGGAAAAAAGTGGTACAGCAATTATTGGTATTGGTTGTGCTGCTGGGGAAAATAGAGCAATCGAGGCTGCAAAACAAGCAGTATCTAATTCTCTTCTTGAGGAAACTATTGATGGAGCAAGAAATGCTATTGTCAATGTAACAGGTGGTAATAACCTTACATTATTTGAAATTGAAGATGCAGTTGAAACTGTTAGAGAGGCAGCAAATAATGATGTTAATATTATCTTTGGTGCAATTAAAAATGAAAATCTTCAAGATGAAGTTATTGTTACTGTAATTGCAACAGGTTTTGACGAAGAAATTAGTAATGAAACATTATTTGATGGACAACTTCCTAAAAGAAAAACACCAGAGATTTTAGACAATGATTATGAAATTCCTCCATTCTTAAGAAGTCAAGACTAATTGACTAACTAAATAAAATATGCTATATTAGGTATGTAAGAACAAAACTTACATAAAATAAAAAAAGGAAGCTACTCGTAAATTGCTGTGCGAGCGCTACCATAAAATGATTGACGCTTTAATCTATAAGCAAATATAGATTAAGGCGCTTTTTTTAGACTAGTCTTACAATGATATAAACCAAGATGAGTATAATTATAATAAGTAAATCATTTTTAAATCTTGTTGTCATTATACCACCTCACTTTCTAATTAAATATGAGTTTAGTGGCAGCGCCCGCTTTACTTTGACTTCCTATATTAATGATACCATTGGCTAGAATTTATGTCAATAACAAACGTTTGTAAAAAATTATATTTTTTATTTTGAAAAAGGTTGAAATTCATTATATTTTTTGTTATATTTAATTTGTAAGATAAATGTCTTACAATTAGTGGAGCTACTCGTAACTCTTTGCGAGTGCTACCAATAGAGTATACGTTCAACTTACATTACTGTAAGCGGGGCACTTTTTATTTTAATAATGGTAAAAGGAAATGGCGTTGTCATTCCTTTTTACTTGTTACTAAATATATAGTTATTTCGAAAACAATAAAAAAATTACTTTTTTCAAAATGAAATATAAAATAACCTTTAGACATTATTTGACATAATTTTTATTTCTTTTTTTATAAAATAGTGTTGGTGATGATATGACAGTTTATATTGATTTAGTATGTATAATTAATTTTATATATGATTTTTTAATACTTCTTACTGTATCATTTACTTTAAAAAGAAATAGAAAAATTTATTATTATATTTTATCTTCCCTAATAGGGGTGTTATCTATATTTTTATTATTTTTAAAAATTAATAATATAATTTTATTTTTATTAAAGATATTAATAAGTATAATTATGGTAATAGTCGCTTTTGGTTATAAATCAATAAAATATACAATATCAAATATTATATATTTTTATATGACTTCGATTATCCTTGCAGGTTTTCTATACTTAATAAAGGGAAATAATTCTAATTTTAATTTAAATTATATTGTGCTTTTAATAATAGGACCAATAATACTTTTTGTATATTATAAAAGTAATAAAAAATTAAAAAATACATATAGTGATTATTATAAAATTAAAATAGTATTTGATAATATAGAGTATAATTTAGTATCTTTTTATGATAATGGTAATAATTTAAAAGACCCTATAAGTAGAAAAAGTATTATTATTGTAGGAAATAGTAGATTAGAAAAAATATATAATATTAGATCACCAGTCTATGTACCAGTTATTACTGTTAAGGGAACGCATCTTATGAAATGCTTTAAACCTAGTTATATAATTTTAAATGATAAAAAAATATATAATTATTTAATTGGCGAAAGCTCTATTAAATTTAGTGATGGAGTAGAGTGTTTATTAAATAAAAGTTTAAAGGAGGATGGTTATGTTTAAAAGACTTTTATTAAAATTATTTTTAAAGTATGAAGAAGTTTTTTTCGTGGGAGCCACAGATAAACTTCCACCGCCACTTTCTAAAGAGGAAGAACTTAAATATTTAGTTCTTGCTAAATCCGGAGATAATTATGCAAAAGATAAACTTATTGAACATAATTTAAGATTAGTCGTATTTCTTGCTAAAAAATATGAAACAACTGGTTATGATATCGAAGATTTAGTATCAATTGGATCTATTGGTTTAATCAAAGGTATTAATACATATAAAATAGATAAAAATATTAAACTTGCTACTTATGCCTCAAGGTGTATTTCTAATGAAATCCTTATGCATATTCGCAAAAATAAAAAGAGTAAAAATGATGTTTCTTTAGATGATACATTAAATTATGATGCTGAAGGTAATGAACTAAAACTTTCTGATGTAGTAGGCACCGAAGAAGATATTGTTGATAGACAATTCCAAGATAAAATGAATAGAGAGTTTTTAGCAAATGAAATAAATAATCTTTCAAAAAGAGATAAAGAAATTATGATGCTCAGGTATGGTTTAAATAATACAAAGGAATATACTCAAAAAGAAGTTGCTAATATGCTAGGTATATCTCAAAGTTATATCTCGAGAATTGAAAAGAAAGTAATAAATGAAATTTCTAAAGTAATAAATTAACTTAAAACTAACTAAAAAAGTAATATTAAAAATTTACATAATAAGTAATTTCTAAAAAATATTACTTTTTTTTTGCCTTTAAATGTGGTATTCTATTTATAGAATAGAGGGAAACAATGAAGAAGAAAATTATATATTTATCAGTTATTTTAGTATTAGTTATATCACTTATAACACTTTCAAGTATTTATAAATCAAAAGATAATAAATATAAAAAAGAGTATAATACTATTCCAAAAGGAATGGCTATTATGATTAAAGAAGAAGGTGCTACAGATTATACTAAATCTACATCAAAAGATATACCTAAAGGTAACTATGTTTTAAATGAAGAAAAAACACATTGTGAAAATAATGGTAAAGTTACAAATTATAATAGTGCTACAGGTAAGATTTCTCTTAACTTTATAGGTAGTGATAGATGCTATTTGTATTTTGATTATGAAGTGCCTGATGGTTGGAAAACAATACTTATAAATAATGGTAATGGTGCGACAACAGTTGAAGAGGCTAAAACTTATATTGAAGGAAGAACTACATCAACAACACCCGATTTTTCAACAGTGGCAACAACAAATGAAGGTATGTATTCAGCACCTGATGATTTAGGTACATCCTATTATTTCAGGGGAGCAGTAGATAATAACTGGTTAAAATATGGTAAGTATACTAAAGATATGTATAATTGTAATAATGGTACTATATCTGCCACGGATACAGGTAATTCATGCACAAAAATAGCATCAAGTGGTGATGCTATATATTGGCGAATAATTAGAATAAATGGAGATAATTCAATTAGAATGATTTATAGTGGCATAACACCACCAACAGAAAGTACAAAGGTAATAAAAACAACAGATACTTCATTAAAAAATAGTTCATTTAATGCAAAATATGATAGTGCAGAGTATGTAGGTTATATGTATGAAATAGGAAAACAACACGGTACAGGAACAGATAGTACAATAAAAACATTCTTAGATAATTGGTATGTAAATTATACAAATTTGAATGCCACAGGAACAAAAATAACAGATCAAATATTCTGTAATGATAGACGCAAAGGAGTAGCAGATCCTCCAATTTCACCCTTTGCAGCAGGTGTCAGATTATATTATAATGTATCCAAGTATGGTAAGAAAGAAGAACCAATATTAACTTGTCCTGAAGAAAGTGATAAATTTACATCAAAAGGAAGTAGTATAGGAAATAAAAAATTAGAATATCCAGTGGGACTTATAACGGCGGATGAAGTATCAATGGCGGGAGGAAAAAATACAACACAACATGGACCAGAAACAATAGCCAACAGTTCTTATTACTTGTATACAAACCAAAATTATTGGTCGGGGTCGCCTAAAAGTTTCGTTTCTAAAGTTGGTTATAGTGGTAATTTCGGTACTAGTGAGTTTATTGTCTCTTCATCGGGTTCTCTTACTGGTTCTCCTGGTCAACATTATGGTTATGAAGTAGTGGTTGTTCCTACTGAGGATGGCTCTAACTCTGGCTCTGACTCTAACTCTGGCTCTGGCAACCTCTATGGCGTCCGTCCTGTCGTTTCTCTATCCTCTAAAGTCAAGTTATCGGGCAATGGAACATATAATGATGTTTACACAGTAAATTAAGCTATAGAGAAATACCGAAAAATCTAAATATTTGAGGCTCGACTCTTCGAGACTCGGTAAATAAAATTTGATGTGATTGAAAAACTTTATACGAAGGTTAAAATAAATAAATATACACCCCTTTATGGGGTGTATAGTATAAAAATAGAAAGGAAAATATGAATAAAAAAGGGCAAGCATTAATTGAATTTATAATTATATTACCAATATTTATAATGATGATGTTGGCCGTTTTTGATTGTGTAAGAATATATAGTGAAAAAAGTAAATTGGAGGGTATACTCGAAGATGTTGTACTTGATGAGTCTGCTCCCTCTGATGTAAATGTAACTAAAAATAGTGTTAATAAAGGGATTGAATATGTTGTAAGTAAAGATATAGAAATATATAGTCCAGTAGTAAGTGTAGTAACTGGAACAAAATATAATGTTACTGTAAAAAGGATTGTTTATGAATAAAAAAGGACAAGTATTAGTGCTATTTATAATATGTATACCAATTATAATAACACTATTTTCTTATTTAATTGAGGTAAGTTATATAGCATATAATAAACATAAAATATATTCAGTAACTAAAACTATTATTGCAAAAAACTATTCAAATGATAATTTATCTGATATAATAAATATGTATAAAGATAATGATATTGATGTTAAAGATTTAAAGATTGATAATTCTTTAGGTTATAATATTTCTTTTAAAACAAGTATTCCTAGTTTACTCGGAAAATTAATTAATAAATCTTCTTATGACATTGATATTAATATAACAGGGGTTAAGGAAAATGGTAAAATAAAATACCAAAGAGGCTAGTATGGGAAAAAAGGGTAAAAGTATATGTTTATTTTCTTCGAAAGGTGGAACTGGTAAAAGCAGTATTGCTACTTTATTAAGTGGTTTTTTTGCTATGCAAGAGAAAAAAGTTTTAATAATAGATTTTGATTTATCTTTTGGAAGTATTGGTCTTTTATTAAATAAAGAAAGTAATAAAAATATATATGATCTTTATAGTGATTATAGTAATAATAAATTTACTGATATAAGTGATTATGTAACTAAATATAATGATAATATACTTTTTTTAGCAAGTTCTAGTGATCCAAGACAAGGAGTTAAAATAAATGATGCTTTTATTAAATTTATTTTAGAAAAAAGTATATATTCATATGATTATATAATAATTGATACAAATAGTGATTGTTCTAATGTAAATATTGATTTACTTGATAATGTAGATAATGTTTTATTTATTATGAATAATGATTTACTTAATATTAAAAATATGCGTAGTATGATTAATATCTTTAAAGTTGCTGGTAAAACAAATTATAAAGTACTATTAAATGAAAGTACAAATCCTTATAAAAATTATTATAGTTTATATGATATTAAGAAAATGATTGGAACTGGAGTAGATTATAATTTAACTAGTAAATTCTTTATGAAAAATTATGATTCACTTGTATTTGATGGAAGTATTATTACACTAGATAAAAAGTTTAGTAAAATTTATCCAAAAGCAAATAAAGTTTTTATGAGTATTTATAATGATATGGAGGAAAATAATGAGTAGTTTAAAAGAGGTATTTAAATATGATGATACTGAAAATAACAATAATATAGTGGACTATGATGTATTTTCCAATAAAGATTTACTTGATAGTTTAAGAACTAAAATTGTTGAAAATATAATTGATTTAAATCTTAAAAATGAAGATAATATAACTTCATTTATTTCAAGGGAAATTGATAAAGCAGTTGTAGGTATAGAGCTTACCTCAATGGAAAGAAATTATTTATATAATTTAATTGAAAATGAAATAAATGGTTATGGACCTTTAACAGAGCTTTTAAAGGATGAAAATATAACAGAAATAATGGTAAATTCTCCAAGTGAAATATATATTGAACTTGATGGTAATTTAATTAAGGATGAAAGTGTTTCGTTTATTAATGATGAACATATTATTAGAACAATTCAAAAGTTAATTGAACCAATGGGAAGAACTATTGATTCATCATCACCAATGGTAGACTCTCGTTTAAAAGATGGATCACGTATTAATGCAGTTATTCCACCTCTTGCTACAAAAGGACCAGTTATTACAATAAGAAAGTTTAAAGCAAGTATTTCTTCAGCAGATGAACTAATAAGACTTGGAACTATTACACCAGATATGGCAACATTCTTGGAAGCGTGTGTTAAATCAAAACTTAATATTTTAGTATGCGGAGGAACTGGAAGTGGTAAAACAACACTTTTAAATATCTTAAGTAGTTTTATACCAGAAAAAGAAAGAATTATAACTATTGAAGATGCTGCAGAACTAAGACTTTCTCAACCCCATGTTATTACACTTGAAACAAGAACTACAAACTATGAAAAAAGTGGAGAAGTAACAATTAGAGATTTAGTAAGAAATTCACTTCGTATGAGACCAGATAGAATTATTGTTGGTGAAGTAAGAGGAAAAGAAGCCTTTGATATGTTACAAGCAATGAATACAGGTCATGAAGGAAGTTTAACAACTTTGCACGCAAATGGTAATTTAGATGCACTTCATAGGCTTGAAACAATGGTTTTAATGGCAAATATTGATTTACCAGTAAGAGCAGTAAGAGAGTATATTTATAATGCAATTAATATTACTATAAATATTGAAAGACTTTCTGATGGTAAAAGAAAAGTAAGTGGAATATCTGAAATTGTTGGTTTTAATGGTGATGAAATAGAGCTTAATGACATATTTACATTTAACCAAGAGGGTATTACAGATATTGGTGAAGTAAATGGAAGTTTTAAAGTAAGTAAAAAAGTACCTAACTGTATAAAAAGACTTGAAAGTTATGGTTTTAAGGATATAAGAAAAATATTTAAATAGAAAGGATTCGTATGAAAGAAATGCTACCTAAAATAATTGTAATACTTGGTATATGCATTATATTTATAATATGTGCATTTCTTTTTGTGCGTTTATATTTTTCTATAAAACTAGAAAATAAATTAAAAAAATTTACAGTTAATGTAAGTGAAAATAATACTATAAGTTTTGTTGATAGATTAATGATATTCTTTTTAAAAATAATTAAAAAGATATCTAAATTAAATAGTAAGTCAGTAATACTTAAAAAATATTCTGAAAAACTATCAAAGTATTTGATATATAATAAAAGTAATAATTTAAGTTCAATTGATTATGTTTCTATTAAAATATTATATATGATATTTATTGATATTCTTTATATAATAATGTCTATTTTAAAGGATGTTAAAACTGATCTATCACTTTTTATAATACTTTCATTTGTAAGCTTTTTTATGATAGATATAATTTTAATAATAGTTTATAAAAAGAAAAGAAATACTATTGAAGCAGGTCTTTTACAAGCAATTGTTATTATGAATAGTGCCTTTAAAAGTGGAAAGAATATTTGGCAAGCAATTAATATTGTTAAAACCTCTACAGAAAGTCCTATAAAAGAGGAATTTGAAATTATTTCTAAAGATATTGATTATGGCCTTGATCTTCTTACAGTATTTGAAAGATTTTATAATAGAGTAAAGGTTGAGGAAGTTAAATACATTACATCATCATTATCACTTTTAAATAAAACTGGTGGTAATATAGTTTCAGTATTTAATATGATAGAAAAACACTTTTATGATAAATTAAAAATAAAAAATGAACTTAATTCTTTAACAAGTTCAAGTAAAATGCTTTATCGTATTTTAGTGGTTATACCATTTGTATTTATAATTGTTATTACAATGCTTAATAAAGATTATTTTAAAGTATTAATAACTACAAAAATAGGTATTATAATTGATTTCTTTATTTTATTTATATATGTAATTTATATTATAACAATTAAGAAAATAACGAAGGTGGAGAAAGTATGAAAGTAAATGATTTTTATAAAAATATATATTCAACATCTTCGATTAAAGCCTTAGAAAGTAAATTTAATTATTTGTCCTATGATAAAAAAATTAATATTAATGAATTTTTAACAGTTAGAATTATCTTATCTTTACTTATATTTATAGTTTCAATAAATTACTTTAATTCAGGTTATTTTATTGCTCCAATACTAACATTTTTATTCTATATATTTTTTGAATATGTTTGTGTTGATGTTAAAATTAAAAAAAGAGCAAAAAAACTAGAAAGTGATGCAATATTCTTTTTTGAGGTATTAAATTTAACTATTCAAAGTGAAAGAAATTTAAAATTATGTATAAGTATCACCGCTAAAAGTATTGATAGTGATTTAAGTACCGAGTTTAAAAGAATGCTTGATGAGGTAGGCATTGGAAAGTCTTTAACCGAAGGCTTAAGAGATTTAATGAAGAGAATTCCTTCGAAAAGTGTTTGTAATGTAATATTAAATATTATTGAAGCTAATGAATTTGGTAATAGTATTGAAGGAGCTTTAACTAATCAAATAAACTATTTAACTGATAAAAGAATCCTTGATATTAAAGAAAGTATTAATAAGATGCCTATGAAAATATCTATAGTTTCAGTACTTCTATTTTTACCACTTATGATGCTTTTGATATTAGGCCCAATATTTATAAATTATATTTTTAAATAACTAGAAAAGAATCTAGTTATTTTTTTTTTATGTTTAATTGTAAATCACTTTACACTAAAATATATGTATACAGAATGTCAAGTTAAAATTTAAAAAGTGTTAAATATGTGTAAAATTTTAACTTTTTTTAAGAAATTTATCAAAAAAAGGAGGAAATCAGAAATTTTCCGGTAATAAGTATAGTGAAAGGAGAATTATAAGATGACATAGTAAAATTTTAAAAATGTAAAATAAGTGTAAAGTAAAAAGAAAGGAGAAATAATATGACATAAAATTAATTTAAAGTACTAGATTAATTTAATTCAAAAATAGTAATAAGAATATGCAAAATAATTTATACAGCATAAGAAAAGAAAATATGAAATATTATTTTAAATCTAAATTAAGAAATCTTTCAAAAAGTTCTAATATTTATAAAGATGTTACAGAAAATTTTCTATTATTTACAGTTCCTAATAATCATAATATATCATTTGCTAAAGAAATTATTGTTAATGGAAAAACTTATAAACTTAATAATCAAAATAAGTTTAATTTTAGAAATAATGAAATAAATGTAGCATTTTGGTTAATTAACACTATTGGAGGTAAAGTTGAACTCAGATTTGAAATATGTGAGGATAACTATATATTAAGTGCAGATTATAATTTCTTATCTGAACCATTAGATTTAAAAGAAATAAAAAGGGGAGCTAGTAAATACACCTTTGACCATTTAATAACTAAACAAGCGAAGTTATTTATAATGGATGTTACAAATAATAGTAATATGACCGATGAGTTAATAAATGAAAACTTAAATCATTTATTTAAATTTAAAACTGATTTAAATTATATAATTGTCAAAAGAGATAATGATTTACTAGGTATCTATAAAAGAAAATAATGCATTAAGACATAAAAAAAGAAGCGATACCCTCTGCATACAGCAGTGGGATCGCTTCCGTAAATTCATTCTATCATAAAGTTTACTGTCTGTCAAATAAAAAAAGAAGCGACACCCTCTGCATACAGCAGTGGGATCGCTTCCGTAAATTCATTCTATCATATGTGTTTACTGTTTGTCAAATATAAAAAGAAGCGACACCCTCTGCACAAGCAGTGGGATCGCTTCCATAAGAACATTTTACCATATACGTTTACCATCTGTCAAACTGAAAATGTAAAAAAGAAAGGAGTGATTAAAAATGGTTGAAATTAATTTAAATATGTCAGGTACACTTGCAGATTTTGAAAGAATATCAAAAGTGTATTCTGTTACATCAAAAGATGAAGAATATGTTTTAACACTAGTATGTAGTGTTTTAAATGAAAATGGAAAATATAAAAAATGCTCTGTTATAAAGGATGAAAATGAAAAACCATTATATATTTTAAACAGTGAAACTAATGAAAAAATATACTATAAAGATATTAAAATGAACCTAAATTTTAGACGAACAGATTTGTAAATTGATTTATGTCATATTATGTAGTATAATTAAATTGCATTTGAGGTGAAAAATGAAAAAATTATGGAAGAATAATAGGGTGGTTTTTGTTCTTGTAATAATACTTATTATATGTTTTGTTGCAATTTGTAGTGTTGCCCTAACTTTCTTTTATTCAAAAGATACAAATGAGTATGGTAATAGACTTGATGGTATTGAAAAACATCAAATATCTAATGAATTCAAGTCTAGTTACAAAGAAAAAATTTTAGAAAGTGAAAATGTAAAAAGTGTAGATTTTAATATTAAAGGTAGAATTATTTATGTTGAAATAAAATTTGATGAAAATATAACTTTAGATAATGCTAAAAAATTGGTAGAAAATTCTATGAGTCTTTTTGAGGAAGGTACGCTTTCATACTATGATGTTCAATTTATAATTCAAAGTGAGAATTTTACAATTATGGCTTCGAAAAATAGTGCATCTGAAAATATTTCATGGAATAATAATACACCGATAAAAGAAGAGGAAACAGATGAAGAAAAATAAAAAAATAGTGCTTATATGCACTTTTATTTGTCTATTAGTAGTGGGCATAGTCATAGGAATTATGATGTATTTGAGAGCAAATACACTTACAGTAAATGAGAAAAAATGGATTGATGAAAATAGTCAAAAGCAAACACTTTTAAGTGTAAATGTCTTAAATAATTCATCAGTGTTTGGAAGTGATGGAACTGGAGTGTTTTATGATTTTCTAGATGCATTTGCTGAAAAATATAATTTGAATATTAATAAAGTTACATTTAATTATGGCTCTGTAAATGGGGCAGTTTCTTTGAATTTAAAACAATCTTTAACAGACAATGATGAAGTTTTTTATGAAGATCATTATGTTTTAGTGGCAAATAATAGTGAGATAGTTAATAGTTTATTTGAAATTTCTAATAAAGATATTGCTATTTTAGGCAATGATTTATCATATGTATCAAAGTATTTGACAGGATATAATTTTAATTATAAAACATATGATGACATAGATAGTTTGCTTACTTCGATGAGTGAAAATAAATATGCAATTGTACCACTACATTTATATTTAAAAAATATTTTTGATAGTAATAAAGAAATTGTATATCATTTTAGCGATATAAGTATTTATTATGTTTTAAATACAAATGATGATTTATTTAGTTCTATATTAAAAAAATATTTTGAAGATTGGAAGGAAAATTTCGAGGAAAGTTATGATAAAAATTTATTTGATTTAATTTCAAATAAATTAGGTTTAACTGAATATGAAATAGAGCAAATGCGTTCCGTAAATTATAAATATGGTTATGTTAATAATTCACCTTATGAAGTAATTTCAGGTGGCAACTATGGTGGAATAGTAGCGGTTTATTTACAAAGATTTATGACTTTCTCTGGTGTGGATTTTACATTTAAAAAGTATAGTAATTTTGCAAAATTTAATAAAGCTGTTACCAATAATGAAATTGATGCTTACTTTGGTTATTATAATTTAAATAGTTTTAATAAAACTTCGAGTGGTGTTGATGTAAATTATGTAGTAATTGCTAATATGAAAAATGATGTTGTTATTAATAGCATAAATGCTTTATCAGGAAAAGAAGTCTATGTCCAAAATAATTCTCTTTTATATTCTTATTTAAGTAATATTTCTGGAGTACATGTAAAGACTTACAAAAATGCCAAAGAACTTACTAAGCTTAATAATAAGGATTGTATTATTTTAGTGGATAGCAATATTTATGAGTATTATAAGAATCATGGACTTGGAAATTATACTATTAGAACAAGTGATAGTTTGAAGGAAGTTTATAACTTTAGAATTAAGGATAATGGAGCTTTATATAAACTTCTTAATAAATATATTACAGTTTTAGATAGTCATAAAATTTTAAACGAGGGTATTAATAATCACAGTGAAACAGTAAAACATGGTGCTATAATATCATTACTTGCAAAATATTTTATATACTTCTTAATTATATTTTTAATTGTAGCTTATTTGGTTATTAGAAAGACAAGAAAAATAACTATAGCTAAAAAGATTAAAAAAGATGACAAAATGAGATTTATAGATCAATTAACATTATTAAAGAATCGTAATTATTTGTCAGAAAATATTAATGTATGGAATAATAATACAATATATCCTCAGACAATACTTATTGTAGATTTAAATAGACTTCAGGAAATTAATGATACAAAAGGATATGAAGAGGGAGACAAACAAATTAAGGCTGCCGCAAATATATTAATTAGAACGCAACTTGATAATTCAGATATAATTAGAACCGATGGTAATGAGTTTGTTGTATATCTTGTAGGTTATAATCAAAAGCAAATAACAAATTATATTCATAAACTAAATAAAGAGTTTAAAAATCTTCCTTATGATTATGGTGCAGAATTTGGTTATTCAATGAAAATTGATGAAATTAAAACAATTGAAGATGCTTTAAATGAGGCAACAAAAGTATTAAAAAAGCAAAAGGAAGTAAATGAAAACAAGAATTAAAAGGTTTTATAAAAGATTTATTAAGGTCATAAGAAGAAGTGATATGAAATTGCTTCCAGGGCAACTAGCATTTTTTATGGTACTTGCTATCGTTCCAACTCTAACACTTCTTACTTATGGTGCTTCAATACTTAACCTTTCAATGGATTTTATTTATAGTTTTCTAGAAAAGGCATTTTCTAATGAAGTTGCAAAATTACTATTAAGTACAAGTTCAGAAAGTACAGGTTTAAAGTTAACAATACTTTTGTTAACATGCTACTATTTATCAAGTAATGGTATGGACTCAGTAATTCTTTGTTCAAATACAATTTATAATATAGAAAATAAAGGTTGGTTTAAACGAAGATTTAAAGCTATTGTTTTATCAATTATTTTAATATTTCTATTAATATTCTTATTACTTGTTCCTGTATTTGGTGGAGTAGTGGTAAATTTAATAACGAAGGTAAACTTAAATCAAAACATTACGAGCATTATTATTAAAGTATTTGAATATTTACGAAGCCCAATTATGATTGTATTATTATTTTTCTTGATAAAAATAATTTATACACTTGCGCCAGATAGAAAAATTAAATCACATAATACAAATTATGGTGCACTTTTTACTACTATACTTTGGACAATTGTTACGGAGATATATTCAGTTTATATTCAAAATTATGCCTCTTATACTTCATTTTATGGCGGACTTGCTAATATCTGTATTTTAATGATTTGGTTTTATTTTCTTGCATATGTTTTCGTTATTGGAATGGCCTTAAATTATCAAAGAGAAAGTGATAATTACCAAAAACTGCCATTATAAAATTGTAATATGTGTATAAAATAATAATATGTACACAGGTATTACTTAGTACATTTTAAAAACTTTAATATCAATCTAGCAGTTGTTAGCTAACGATATTAAAGAGTAATATTCTAAAAAAGATGGACGATTAATTTCCATCTTTTTTATATTGTACTAGTTCTTTTATTTTGATTTAACTCTTTGAATAACTCATTTTCAATTTCTGGGGCAAGCTTTATTGAAAGTTCAATATTTTTGGGAATTTCTCTTTTTCCTATTGTTTTATAAACTTTTACATCATTATCACTTTTTTTATTAAACATTCCAAGTATACAATATATGTTATCTTTAACTTGTTTAAATAATATTCTTGTTTGGAAACCCTTTATTTCAAAAACATCCTTTAAATTGCTATTATTTTTTAGCATCTTTATACTTCCGTTTGGAAGAGTACCATATTTAAAACCATTAATGAGATTAATAATATTTTCATAGTATTCCTCAGGTATATCCTTTAAATCGGAAATAATTTTTGCATTAAGAGGATTTATTTTTGAAGTAGAATATATAAGTACATTTTCCTCTTTTAAGGGAAGAAGAGCATCTTCGATTATAATTTCTTTATTAAATGTTTTTTCATAATAATCTCTAACATTTGTATAAATATTAAGTACTTTAAAGTAATCTTCGGTTAACATTTTTCTTTCATCATTTGAACGTGACATACTTGTATCTAAAATAAATGAATAATAAGTAAGTAGTTCATCTTGGAGTATTTCCATTAGTTTTTGATATAAATAACTTTTTTCTTTTTCATCTTCGAAATCTTTACTATATTCTATTATAAAAGAAATAATTTCTTCTTTATCTAGTCTATCTATCTGATCTTTTAAATAATCAGCACATGAATCTAAAATATTTTTTCTATTTGGATTTATATCTTCGAAAGGAATAACTTCAAATCCCATATTTACAATTGTGGGAATTTTTAAATATAATTCATTTATAAAATTTATTTGTCTTTCATCAAATGCTTTAATTTTTTGACTGTAAAAATTAAGTTCGTTAAAATACATTGCTAAATCTTTATCTGATATATGATATTCATTTTTTATAAGAAGTAATATTTGCTTTATATCTTCGGTAATTTTTTTAGATACAGCAGCATTTCTTTTCGAAGATAGTAAAAATATTTTACAAGAATTATAAAAATTTGAATATATAGCTATATTTTCTTTTAAAATAGCACTTTTTTGTAAATCATTTTGCATTTGTTCATATAAAATATTTTTAAAATCATTTATTGATTTAATATCTTTACTATAAAGTCTATTTATAAAAATATTTACATAACTATCATTTTGAAATATTTCTTGGAGTAATAATTCAATTTTAAGTCTATTTTCAAAAATTATATCATAATCTTCATTTAAATAATTTAATACCTCTTTTAAAAGGGTAATATGTACATTTAAACTTTCATTTTCATTCATATCTTTTTTAGAGTTTTCAATATAAAGTTTGATATAATAATTAATTTTATCTAATTGGTTCATAATAATTTTCAATCAATTTAATATATAATTGATTTCCTTTCTATCTATATTAATTATAAATTACTTTAATAAAACTTTCAATAAATATGAATAAATTACATTTTCATTTAACATAATTATAATGTATGAAAAATGTTTATGATGAAAATATATGTAGATTATTTAGAAGTGCCGAAGATGAAAAGCAAAGAATGCAGTCAGAATATGTAAGTACAGAACACTTACTATTGGCAATTTTAAAATATGATAATAATGTTAGTAAATATTTGAAAAACTTTAATGTTACTTATGATACTTTTTTGGATACATTAAATAAATATATACCATCTGAAAAAAATGCGAGTAATGTAAATATTTATACACCACTTTTAAAAAAAATAATATCTCAAACCGAAAATCCAAGTGAAGAAAGTTTATTTTTTAATATTTTAAATGAAGGTGAAGGTGTAGCTATTAGAATACTTATGAATATGGATGTTGATGTTGACAATATCTATAATTATTTTAAAAATGATAACCAAGTTAGCAATTTAAAATGTCTTAAATACGGGGAAATATTAAATGAAACTGCTGCGTGTAATGAAAAAGTTGTTGGTAGAGAAAAAGAAATTGATTTAATACTTGAAACTTTACTTCGAAAGAAAAAGTGTAACCCTCTTTTAATTGGTGATGCCGGAGTAGGTAAAAGTGCTATAGTCGAAGAAATTGCTCGAAGAATAAAACTAAATAAAGTCCCTTTTAAATTTAAAGATTTTATAATTGTTTCCCTTTCAATGTCCTCGCTTATTGCGGGTACTAAATATCGTGGTGAGTTCGAAGAAAGGCTTAATAATATTTTAGATCAAATAAAAGGTAATGATAATGTAATTTTATTTATTGATGAAATGCATACAATGGTTAATGCTGGTGCTGCTGAAGGTGCTATCAGTGCAGGAGATATTTTAAAACCAACACTTGCAAGAGGTAATATTAAATGTATTGGTGCAACTACAAAAGAGGAATATGAAAAATATTTTGCTAAGGATAAAGCTTTAGCAAGGAGATTTGAAACTATATTTATTAAAGAACCTACTGAAAATGAAACTATTGATATTTTAAAAAATATTAAGGATGAATATACGAACTTTCATAAAGTAAATATTTCTGATGAAGATGTAGAATTACTTGTTCATCTTGCTAATGTTTATTTTCCAAATAAGAAAAACCCTGATAAAGCAATAGAATTATTAGATAGCGTGCTTTCATATGTAAAATATAATTATTCAAATGGTATTATTAAAGAAAAAGAGCTTAAATTAAAGAGTTTACAAACTAAAAAAATATATAATGTTGAACTTGGAAATTTTAAAGAGGCTCTTATCAAAAGTAAAGAAGAAAAAACACTTTTAAAAGATTTAACTTTACTTAAAAGTGGTAAAAATGTAGTAGCCACCAAAGAGGATATATTAAATGTTTTAGAACTAAAAAATAATATTATTGATAACTCTAAAAAAGTAAAAAGAATAAATAATTTAAAGAAAGATTATCATAAAAACATTGTTAATAAAATAATTAATAAACTTGAAAATAATAGGGTAAGTGTTTTAACTTTTGTAGGTGATTATAAAAATCTAATAAATGATTTAGCATCGTCAATTAATTATGATATTTTAAAAGTAAATGCTAATATGGAACGAATATTTGATAAACTTAAATATAATCCAAGTACCATATTTGTAGTAAATAGTTTAGACAATTATAATTTTAATAATATAGTAAAAAAAGCTAAAGAAAATAATTTAGTGGAATATAATAATGAATATGTTTCCTTTAACAGTGCAATTGTTATTTATACTTTAAAAGAAAATAATATTGGATTTATTAATAGTGCAAGTGATGATGTTATCTATTTTGATACTGCTATTTTACAGTAATTTGACACAAAAGTAAAAATATGCTATAATTATCACAGTTAAGGGGGACTATTATGAATAATGAAAATTTAAGTGAAATAATCGAGTATTTAGAAAAAATGCATAAGTATGTATTAATAAGCCGTTTAGATACGAATACTTTTAAAGAATATGTTGATTCATTAGTGACTTTATATGAAAAAAAGATTTTAAATGATTACGTTATACTAAAATATGCTAATATTCTTTCAAGAGCAGAGGTGCTTTTAGGTAGTGAAAAAATATTTGTTGAAAGTGCTGAAAAACTTGAGGATCTTATAAATCAAATTAAATACACAAAAGAAAGTATTCATAGATAGAGGCAAAACATGAATAATAAAGAATATCCATTACATATGCTTAAAATAGTGGTTAAAGCCACTAAAACACTTGAAAGAATGCAAAGTTATGTACTTGAATATAGAATAAGTCAAGTAAGTTTTATGGAATATTCAAGTTTATTAAAGATTCTTTATAATGAACATTTTATTGACGATGAAGATATTTTATCTTATGCAAATAGTTTATTAAATGCTAAAGTGATTGTTAAACAAGAGGATATATATAATCAAACTATGGAGAAACTTAATGAAATTGTTTTAAGTATAAAAGGTAACTTAGGAAGATAAAATTTCTAAGTTTTTTTATGAAATGTAGAAGATAAATATCTTAATTTATTGATAAAATTTTATTGGAGTTTATATTTTTAATTAATTAGAAGTGTGGTATACTAATTATATGGATAGTATAAAAAGTTTATGTTCACAAATTAAAAAAGAAAATAGATGTCCTTTATGTAAAGGAAGTTTTCATATGGATAAATGTAAAAAATGTGGTTATAAATCACCATTGATAAAAGAATATATAGATAAACTTTTACCAATGCTTGATCAAAATGTAAGTAGTGAAGAATTACTTAGTTTATATACTATTAAATCTCTTGGATATGATAAAATTAATATGTTATTATCCTTAAGTGGAGTTGAGGAATACCTAAATAACAAGAAAGAAAAAATTCTAAATCAATCAAGATATGAACTATCTGATGAAAGAGTAATGTTATACTTTATTGAAAATGATTTTCCTAATAAAAAAGAAATGATAAATAGACTTATAAAAGAGATGCTTTCCGATAATTTAGATATAACCGATGATGAAAAACTATCTTTATTTAAACATTTTGTAGAATATGTTACATCAGAAAATTTTGGTTGTGTATTTACAAGTTCTAGTGATGGTAAAGAAATTACATTTAATGCAAATGATATTAAAGAATTATTTTATCAAAGAAAATATTTAGAATTACTTGAATTTGCATTTTATAAGTGTATTTATGCATATCAAAATTTTATGCTTGAAAATGGTAAAGGTACACTTAAAGATGTTAAAGAGCGGGTATTATCTGAAAATTTACCTGGTTATGCTAAAGAAAACCATAATGCCTTGACAATAGAAGTTAACTCTAGATATAATGCAAATGTTTTGCTTAGGGATTATGTATCATCTTTAGGGTTTAAACTGAGTGATATGCTTTTAAGTTCTTACGAAGAAAGAGCTAAAAATGATTTGAATTTATTAAATAGCGATTATAGAGTATATAAAGGAAGAAGTGTAAGTGTTGATAACTTATTTATTGAGGTGTTTTCTAGATTACATAATAAAGAGGAGATATTAGCAAAGTACCCAATGTTAAATACTGAATATTCATTTCAAAATGTTGGTATTATTAAATAATATTAAAAAAAAATTACTAACTATTTAGTAACTTTTTTATTTTGTGTAAATTCTTTGTTCATATTATAAGCAATAATTTTATTTGAATTAATTTTGTTTAAGGAATAATTATTTGTACTAATATCTTTACCATACACATAAAGCGCTCCCGAAATTAAACAAATTAGTATACTCATAATAGTAACTGTAATAAAATATGTACTTTTTTTCATTATTTTTCCCCCTTAAGTAGTTTAATTATAGCACACTTTTTTTAAAATGTAAAGTACATGTCAAATAGTCATTATATTTTACTTTCTTTAATATACTTAAATGGAGGTATTTTACTTTGGGACTAAATGATAAAGAGGTTTTAGAGTTAAGAAAAAAATATGGTAGTAATGAAATAACAAGAAAGAAAAGTAGTACATTTTTTAAGATACTATTGGAGTCGCTATCTGATCCGATAATAAAAATACTTTTAATAGCACTTTCGATTAAAATAGTTTTTTTATTTAAAAATTTTGACTGGTATGAAACGCTGGGAATTGTTATTGCAATTTTTTTAGCTTCCTTTATTTCATCGATAAGTGAGTATGGCTCTAATAAAGCATTTGAAAGATTATTCGAAGAAAGTAGTAAAATATCGGCAAAAGTATACCGTAATGGTAAACTCACTATTGTTCCATCAAAAGAAATAGTTATAAATGATATACTTGATGGTGCCTCTGGAGATAAAATATGTGCCGATGGTATTATTAAAGAGGGAAGCATTCAGGTAGATGAATCTTTTATTACAGGGGAAAGTAAAGAAGTTCATAAAAAAATAGGCGATAAGGTCTACAGTGGAAGTACAATATACAAAGGTAATGCTAAGATTAAAGTAACTGAAATTGGTGATAAAACATTTATGGGAAGTATTTCCTCCGGTGTTCAAGAGGAAAAGGGTGAAAGTCCCCTTAAAACAAGACTTAGAGTGCTTGCAAAAAGTATCAGTAAACTTGGTTATGTTGGTGCATTTCTAGCAAGTTTTGCCTATCTTTTTATGCAAATTGTTGTAAAAAATAATTTTAATTTAGAACTTATCATTGAAACAGTTAAAAATATACCACTTATGCTTAACTATTTATTTTATGTTCTTACTTTAACTGTAACCATCATTATTGTGGCAGTTCCTGATGGTTTATATCTACTATGATGGTAAATAAATATAAATCATAATAATTTGTATTCTAAAAAAACTCCACAGTTGACTTTTTTGGGAATACATAGTTGATTAAATTTGTAAAATAAGGTAAAATGTTTATGAAGGGATAGATGATGATGGAAATAAAACGAGATTTTTATTTAAATAGACTTATCGAAGCTAAAAATGATGGACTTATAAAGGTTGTAACTGGAATCCGAAGAAGTGGTAAATCTTATTTACTTAATACACTATTTTATAATTATCTTTTAGAATGTGGTGTTAATGAAAATCATATAATAAAAGTTGCATTAGATGATTCTGACAACGAGGAATTATTAATTTCTAAGAATTTAAGTGGGTATATAAAGGAAAGAATGATTGATAATGATATATATTATATTATCCTTGATGAAATACAATTAGTTCCAAACTTTGAAGCCGTTTTGAATGGACTTTTGCGAAAATCAAATATTGATATTTATGTGACTGGTAGTAACTCCAAATTTTTATCTTCTGATATAATAACTGAATTTAGAGGTCGTGGCGAGGATATTAGAGTATATCCACTTTCTTATTATGAGTTTATGTCGGTATATGACGGGGATAAATTAGATGGTTGGTTAGAATATTTAACTTATGGTGGTCTTCCTTTAGTAGTATCAATGAAAACGGACGAACGCAAAGCAGCATATTTAAAAGATCAACAAAAAAATGTATATATAAATGATGTAATTGAAAGAAATGGTATAAAAAACGATACTGAACTTGTGAATTTAGTCGAAATTATTTCTTCTTCCATTGGATCATTATCAAATCCTAAAAAACTTTCTGATACTTTTAAAACGACAGCTGGGTTAAATATTGATCCTAAAACCATTAGTGCGTATTTAAAGTACCTTGAAGAAGCATTTTTAATAGAAAAAGCTGAAAGATATGATGTAAAAGGGAAAAAATATATGAGTACACCATATAAGTTTTATTTTACTGATTTAGGACTTCGAAATTCTTTCATTAATTTTAGACAATATGAAGAAACTCATATTATGGAAAATATCATATATTTAGAACTAAAAAGAAGAGGATATAGTGTTGATGTTGGTGTAGTCGAATTAAAAGAAAGAAAAGGAAAAGAATTTTCTTATAAACAACTAGAGGTTGATTTTATTGCTAATAAAGGAAATAATAAAATTTATATTCAATCGGCATTTAGTATGCCTAATGAAGAAAAAATTAATCAGGAAGAAAGACCACTGTTAAAAATAAATGATAATTTTAAAAAGATAATTATAGTTAAAGATTATATAAAGAGAACAAGAAATGAAAATGGAATTATTACAATGAGTATTTTTGATTTTTTGTTAGATCCAAATAGTTTAGATTATTAAAATTTGAATAGAGAAATCTATTCTTTTTAATTTACTATAATTGATTTTCTTAATAGGATAAGAAAATTTATTGAAATGAACAAAGAAATGAATATTATATTGATATCATTCATATTTTTAATTGAAGTAAAAATCTTTAGAGAAAACAGATAAAAGGAGAATTATATGAATGAATTTAAAATAAACTATTTTTTCGAGGAAAATGGTGAAAACTTTAATGATTTGTTTTACGAAGGATTAGAAAATTTTATACTAGAAAAAATAAATTTATAGTTTAATAATTAAGTGATTTTTATTCTATATTTAAGATGTATTTGTTTTACTAGGGAAGGAGAACAAAAATGTTTAATTTATTAAGTGAAGTAAAACAAATAATATTTAGGGTAGCAATTTATATAAGACTATCTAAAGAGGATTTAGATAAAGTAGATTCTACTGGTAGTTTAAGTGTTAATAATCAAAAATCCGTTTTAATGGAGTATGTGAAGAAAAATGGATATACATTAGTAGATGTTTATATAGATGATGGATATACTGGTACTAATTTTGATAGACCAGCGTTTATTAGAATGATAAAAGATATTGAAAATGGAAAGATTGATATGGTTATTACAAAGGATTTATCAAGGTTGGGTAGAGATTATATTGCAACTGGTGAGTATGTTGAAAAATATTTTCCACTTCACAGGGTTAGATATGTTGCTTTACTTGATGGAATTGATACATTTTTGGATACTTGTAATAATGATATTGCTCCATTTAAATCAGTCATAAATGATATGTATTCTAGGGATAATTCAAAGAAAATAAGAACAGCATTAAAATCAATGCAGCAAAAAGGAAAATGGGTTGGTGGTTGTACTCCATTTGGGTATACAAAAGATCCTAAAGACAAAAATCATTTAATTCCAGATTCAAAAGAAGCTCCAATAGTAAAAGAAATATTTAGGTTAGCAGGAAACGGAATGACATATTATCAAATTAAAGATAAATTAACTAAAGATAATGTTCCTACAATGTGCCTGCTCAGAGATAACAAAAGAGTGGGTGAAATGTCTAGGAAAGGAATATGGAGTTCCAAAACAGTTAAAGGCATTTTATCTAATGAATTATATTTAGGAGATATGGTACAAAATAGAAGAAGTAGAATTAGTTATAAAATTAGAAAAGTTGTTCCTAATGATAAAGATGATTGGATAATTGTTAAGAATACTCACGAAGCATTAGTTGATAGAAAAACTTTTGATAAAGTACAAGAAATGCTTAAAAATTGCAAAGTAAAACCACATAAAGAAATATATAGATTATTAGACGGAATACTTTTCTGTGGAGATTGTAAACACAAAATATCTATATGCAAACCTAATAAAAGAGGTAAAACATATATTGTTTGTAATTATTATAGGATGTATTCAAAACAGCAATTATGCACATCACATTCATTTAATTATGATACATTGGAAGAAATTGTAATCAATCAGCTTAAAAAAATATTTGAAAAATGTTTAAATAATGATATAACTTTGCAGAAAGCAAAAGCATATTATAAAAATGCAAATAAGCAAAATGATAGATATGCAAGATATGATGAAGCCCTAAAAGAAATCAAAAAGAAAAAAGAACAAAATGATAAGATGTATATGGATAAACTTGAAGAAAAAATTACCGAAGAAATGTTTTTAAGAATAAGTGCTAAACTAAATGATGAAATATCTAAATTAGAAGAAGAAAAAGAGATACTATCAAAATATGTAAACAAAAATGATGATGAAGAAAATAGTGATGAAAAGTGTAATAAACTAATAAAAGAATTTATGAATAATCCTACAAGAGGACTTGTTCTAAAACTTATTAAAAGAATTGAAATATTTAATGATAAAAGCATAAATATATACTTTAATTTTACGAAATTAAATTTTTTATTAGAAGAAAATAATCATAACTGATGTAAACCTGAGGGACTTCCTATGATGATTACTTTAGTTCTTTCTTCGAATATGAAGAAAATGCTTAAGGACAATGTTTTAGTTCGTAAACTTGTAGGTATTGAAACAAGTGGAAGTTTAAATGTACTTCTTTGTGATAAAACTGGAACTCTTACAATGGGAAAATTAAATGTAAAATATATTATGACTAAAGAGGGTAAGTGTTTTCAAAATAAAAATGAATTAAAGTGTTATGGAAAGTATTATGATATTTTAACAAAGTCATTATATTTAAATAGTGAAAGTGTTTTTGATAATGATAAAATTATTGGTGGAAATACGACTGATATGGCAATTAAAAATTTTACTGGTAACATGAAAATAACTGATGAAATAATAAATAAGAAGTTATTTTCTTCGGAAGATAAATATAGTATGGTTCAAACTAAAGATTATTATTTTTATAAAGGTGCTAGTGAAGTTTTATTTGATAAATGCCAAAAATATTTAAGTTTATCTGGAAGTGAAGAAAAGTTTATTTCAAAAAGTTTTATTCAAAGTATGGTTAAAAATTACACTTCCAAAGGATATCGTGTTTTAGTTAATGCTTATGGTAAAAATAAGGATGATTTAGTTTTTATTAATCTTATTGTTATCGCGGATACTTTAAGACCTGAGGCAAAACCAAGTTTAGATTTAATAAAAAATGCTGGTATTAAAACTATTATGATAACTGGAGATGCTAAAGAAACAGCCGTAAGTATCGGTAAAGAATTAGGACTTTATAATGAAAAATCAGTTGCTTTAACTCATAATGAACTTTCAGTACTTACTGATGAACAAATAATTAATTTATATCCTAATTTATGTATTATTGCTAGGGCTTTACCACAAGATAAAAGTAGACTTGTAAGTGTTCTTCAGTCTTATAAGCAAGTTGTTGGTATGACTGGTGATGGAGTAAATGATGCACTTGCTTTAAAAAAAAGTGATGTTGGTTTTGCTTTAGGTAGTGGTTCTGAAGTTGCTAAAGATGCTAGCGATATAGTAATTTTAGATGATAATATTTCTTCGATTTGTAAGGCTATTTTGTACGGAAGAACGATATTTAAAAGTATAAGAAAGTTTATTATTTATCAGCTTACGGTTAATATTTGCGCTTTAATACTTTCAATCGTTGGTGTCCTTGTGGGAATATCAACACCAATTACTATAATTCAAATGTTATGGCTTAATATGATTATGGATACTTTTGCAGGACTTGCTTTTTCTTATGAACCACCGCTTAAGGAATATTTGAGTGAAAAACCTAAAAATAAGGATGAAGTTATTTTAAATAGATATATGTTAAATCAAATTGTCATAAATGGAGCATATTGTGCAGTAGTTTGTTTACTATTTTTAAAACTACCAATTATTAGACATTTTATTAGATTTTCCGAGGGAGATAAATTTTTATATACGGCTTATTTTGCACTTTTCATTTTTATGGGTATTTGTAATTCATTTGCCTCCCGTACTCATAGATTAAATATTTTTGCTCATATACTTCAAAATAAAGTGTTCTTAATTATCAATGCATTTATCTTTTTTGCTCAGATTTATATTATCTATTATGGCGGTAATTTATTTAGAACTTATGGATTAACTTTTAAAGAATTATTATTCTGCCTTATTTTATCTTTAACAGTTTTCCCAGTCGATTATCTGCGTAAATATATTCTTAAAAAAAGAAATATTAAAATTGGTGTATAAAGGTACTTTTTAGTATCTTTTTTGATTTGCAAATAAAAATGTTAGATGGTTGTAATTCGATGATATAAACATTAATGGACTAGATAGATTAGGAAATTATTTAATAGTACCTTTAAATATTCAAAAATTTGTTCAAAGAAAAAAAGTAAAAGAAATAATAAACTCCAGTTCATATAAAGATATTACAAATAATTTTGTAGAAACTGCTAATCCAAACACACATAATATTTTTGATGCCAAATATTTTATATTTAAAGGGAAAAATTACAAAGTTGATGGAAAGAATGTAGTTATTGAATATTCTAAAAAAGAAAAAGAAGTTGCAAAATGGTTGGAAAATACTTTTGGTGGAGAACTTTATATGCTACCAAGAGTAAATTATCCAGAGGGAATAAAAACTGCTGATTATCTTTTTAGAGGTGAGTATTGGGATTTAAAGGAGATTTATGGTAATGGAAAAACATTTTTTTCATGCTATTGAAAAACATGAAAAACAATCACATAATTTTATATTTGATGTTTCAAATTCAACTCTAACAGATTTAGAAATTGATGATAGAATAAATTCTTTATATAAATTACCAAAATTACAATGGTTAGATAAAATAATAATGATACACTTATAAAAATAATAAAAAGAAGTGACCCCTCCGATTAACGGTGGGACCACTTCAGTGCACTCATTATAGCATAAAAGCCATAATGTGTCAATCGAGGAAGCATAATTATGTAGATGTACTAGTTTTAAAAACTTAATTACAAATCTTGCTACTTCGATCATTAATATTATAATCAGAAATGAAGAAAATATGAATAATAAGGAGTTAGTTTAATTCCTTTTTATTTATACAATATAATATATTTTAAAATAAAGTAGGGGAGTTGACAGTACTAATATTGGGACTAGGGGTTTTGACAATAAAAAAACTAGGTTTCCCTAGTAAATTTTAAATGGTCGAGAAGACAGGATTTGAACCTGCGACCCCTACGTCCCAAGCGTAGTGCACTACCAAGCTGTGCTACTTCTCGAAAGCAAATTAATTATATCACAAATTTTAAGTTTTGCAAATAAAAAATGCACTACGCTTATAAAAATGTGAATTTTTTAAAATTGGTACGCCCAAAGGGATTCGAACCCCCAACCTTTTGATCCGTAGTCAAATGCTCTATCCAGTTGAGCTATGGGCGCAGGATGAATGCTTTTTCGTAAAGCAAATTAATTATAATATAAATAATAAAAAAAATCAATAAAATCATATTCTTTTTTTTATGCATTTATGATAAAATAAAATATATGTAAAGGAAAAAGATGGATGACTAGAGAAATGTTTATGTTATTTGCTATTGGTTACTATTTTCTTACAATGATAATAATTGTAATTGTTTTACTAGTGATTTCAAATAAAACTAAGAAGAAATATTTAGCCCAAATAAATGAACTAGAAAGACAAAAAAATTTAGTAATTTCTGCGGGAATACTTTCTGAACTTAATAAAGTTGAAAGTTTAATTAATAATGATGATTTAAGAAAAAAATATGAATTATGGCAAAAAAGATTTAATGAAATTAAAAATGAAGATATACCAAAGATAACAGATTTAATAAATGAAGTACAAGGATACTTTGAAACAAAGGATTATGCAAATTTAAAAGCCTCAATTATAAAGACAGAAATGGATTTGAACTATTTACAAACTAAATCTGGGATTTTACTTGATGAAATCAAAGAAATTACTTTAAGTGAGGAAAGAAATAGAGATAAAATTACTAAATTAAAAGCGGAGTATAGAACGGTACTTACAGCTTATAAAGAGGATCCTGAAAGTTATAGTAAGATTAAAACTCCTTTAGAATTACAATTTGAAAATGTTGACAAATTATTTGCAAGTTTTGAAAATGCAATGGATAAAAATGCCTATACTGAAGCACCAAAAATCGTTAAGGCTATTGATGATATTGTTTCAAATTTAAATGAAATAATAAATGAAACAAAAACCATTTGTTTATATGGAGAAAATCTTATTCCTAAGAAAATCGAAGATATAAAATTAATTTATAAAAAAATGGTTCAAAGTGGTTATAATTTAGATTATTTAAATATTGAATATAATATCGAAGAGGCAAATAAAAAGATAATTGATATATTTCAAAGATTAAATGTTTTAGATGTTGAGGATTCAATCTTTGAACTTAAAACGATGCATGATTATTTTGATTCATTATATAATGATTTTGAAAATGAAAAAGTAAGTAAAAGACTTTTTGATGATTATATGCGTAGTATTGGTATAAAACTATCTAAACTTGAAAAAATTAGTCAAGAGTTATTTAAAAAAGTTGACGAACTTAAATATAGTTATGATTTAACTGATGAAGAAGTTGCAAGTATTATTGAAATCAAAGATAATATAATTGATAATCATAATAGTTATGATCATATAATTGATATATTTAGAAATAAAACTTTAGCATATTCAAAACTTGCTAGTGAGATGGAAAATATTAATAATAAACTTCTTAAAAATGAAGAGAAATTAAATCATACTTTAGAAACTTTAAGTAGTTTAAAAGATGATGAATTAAGAGCAAAAGAACAACTTACAGAAATTGAGGAAATTTTAAAAGATTGTAAATTAAAGGCAAGAGAATATAAACTTCCAGTTGTACCTAAAAATTATTATGTGGAGTTTGCGGAGGCTTCCCTTGCTATAAAAGAAATGGTTGCAGAACTTGAAAAAAGGCCAATTTCAATTAAGGTTTTAAATATGCGTGTTGATACAGCAAGAGATTTAGTTTTAAAAGTTTATAATACAATTAATGAAACAACAAAAACTGCTAAAATGGCAGAAATGGCAATAGTATATGGAAATAGATATAGAGTGGTTAATAAAGATGTAGATTTTGGTTTAACTAAAGCAGAAAACTCTTTTTATAAAGGAAATTATAAGATTTGTTTAGAACAAGCAATTAGTGCAATAAATATAGTTGAACCTGGTATCCATCATAAATTACTTGAGAATTTTAAAGATTAGGGGGATTTATGATTTATTTAGATTATAGTGCTACAACTCCAGTTGCTTTAGAGGTACAAGATACAATGAATAAAGTAACTAGAGAGTTTATTGGTAATGCTAATTCCTTAAATGGACTAGGCATTAAATCAAGAAATTTACTTAATAGTGCAACAAAACAAATTGCAAATTGTTTTAATATTTTAGAAAGTGAAATTACTTATACATCATCCTCAACAGAGAGTAATAATTTAGCAATAATTGGTTGTGCTTTAGCATATTTTAAGAAAGGTAAACATATTATTGTTTCCAAACTTGAACATGCTGATGTGTATGATATTTGTGATTATTTAAAAATTATTGGTTTTGAAATAAGTTATGTTAGTTCAAATGCTGATGGACTTGTGGATTTTGAGGAGTTAAAAAGATTAATTAGACCTGATACAATTTTGGTTAGTATTGCAGCTGTTAACAGTGAACTTGGTATAAGACAACCTCTTAAAATGATTAGACAAATAATAAAGAAAGAAAATCCTAATACTTTGTTTCATAGTGATATGACTCAAGCTGTAGGAAAAATTTCTGTTTCTCTTTTAGATACTGATTTAGCTACAATATCCTCGCATAAAATATATGGTCCAAAAGGAATTGCAATGCTTTATAAAAATAGCACAGTAAAAATTAAACCAATTATTTATGGCAGTGGACAGTCTAATGATTTAAAACCAGGTACGCCACCACTTCCTTTGATTGTAGGATTTGCAAAGGCTTTAAGACTTGCACTTGATGGAGTTGAAAAAAAAGAAAAATATGTAAATTTATTAAATGAAAGAATATGTAATAAACTTAGTAAATATCCAGATATATTAATTAATAAAACTAAGTATTCTATTCCACATATTTTAAATATTTCCCTTATGAATATCAAACCAGAAACATTTATTCACGCAATGGATAATGAAGAAATATATTTATCAACCAATACTGCTTGTTCTTCGGGAGAAACCTCAAATGCAGTAATGGCATTATATAATGATATAAAAAGGGCTTCACATACAATAAGGATTAGTTTATCTAGCATAACTACAAGTGATGAAATAGATAAATTTCTTAAGGCTTTTGATAGAAATTTTGAATCACTTAATAGTTTAGTAAGGAAGGATTAAATGGAAAAAGTTATTATTATAAAATATGCTGAACTTTCTACGAAAAGTGATAATATTAATTTTTTTATTAAAACATTAAAACATAATATTGAATCTTTATTACAAGGGGAAACTTTCAGTATATCATCTGATGTTGGTAGAATGATTATATATACAGAAAATATACCTAAAGTTATGGAAAAACTAAAAACTGTATTTGGTATTCATGAAATAATGATAGGTTATATTTTTAAAGAAAAAGATCTTGATACAATTAAAGAAAATGTTTTAGCTTTAATTAAAGATAAAGAGTTTAATACATTTAGGGTTACTACAAAAAGAAGTGATAAACATTATGAAATTTCTTCGGTAGAGGTATCAAAATTCGTTGGAGCTCACATCTTAAAAAATATTCCTAATAAAAAAGTATTACTTGAAAATTTTGATTTAGAAATATGCATTGAAATTAGAATTAATGAAGTACTTATTTATTTTGGAGGTATTAAAGGTTTAGGAGGTTACCCGGTTTCAACTTTAGGTAAGGGTCTTCTTATGCTTTCTGGAGGAATTGATTCTCCGGTAGCGGGTTATCTTGCAATGAAAAGAGGTATTAGACTTGAGGCAATTTATTTTGATTCTCCACCTCATACATCAGATATGGCAAGAGAAAAAGTATTTGATTTAGCAAGAAAATTATCAGTTTATAATGGTAATGTTAAAGTTCATATTATAAATTTTACTCATATCCAAGAGGAAATAATTAAAAAGATTCCTAATTATTATTTAATTACAATTATGCGTAGATTTATGTATGAAATTTCCGCTGTAGTGGCAAATAGATGTAATGCTCATGTTATTATAAATGGTGAAAGTGTAGGTCAAGTTGCCTCTCAAACACTTAAAAGTATGGAAGTTATAAATGAAGCTATAAAAAAACCAGTTTTAAGACCAGTATGTTGTTTTGATAAACTTGAAATTATTGATTTAGCAAAAAAAATAGGTACTTATGATATTTCAATTAGACCTTATGAAGATTGCTGTACAATATTTGTTCCTAAACATCCAGTTATTCATCCAGATTTAAAACTTGCTAAGGAATATGAAAAATTAATTGATAAAGAAAACCTTATTTATGAAGCAATAAAAAATCAAAAGATAATAACACTTAATAATGATGACAAAGATTATAGTGATTTACTATAGTCTTTTTTTAGTATACATTAATTATTTTTGAGTAAACTAATAATATGAAAGAAAATGTTAATCCCAAAGATGAATATAAGTTATCATTTTCACGAAGAAATTTAAATAATTATGATAACTATTCAAGAACAAGTGGTAATACAAACAGAAAGTAATAAGAAATTATTATTTTTTTTAGTTTCAAATTCACTTGCATAAATAAATGATATATTATAAATAGGTGAATGTGAAGGAAGTTCGCGTTACCCAATTTCTTAGTTAGCGCTATCCGGCTATAATAGATTTCAGAATATGGAATAACCATATAATGATTTCTATCATAATCTGGACGGCGCGTTTTATATATTCTGGATAGCTATTCCAAAATAATATAGGATAATCAAAATTACTATTCTTTCGAGTTTCTTAAAACATGAAAATTAGCATAAAATTGTTAATTTTTTTTAGTTTTAATAAAAAATACTAAGATAAGTGATAATCCTAGTATTTACCTTGTTCGTGTTTTCCTAAATTATATAGATATAGGAAAAATCATCCCCGTATTTATGTTACTTTCAATATAATTTAACCATTTTTTGGCAATTTTTTCAAGCCTTTTTTACTGAAAAATCGAAGTAGTATTTTCTTATATCTATATAATATAAGAAAGTTAATGCCTTTATTTATCTGACTTTGAAAGGTGTAGAGTATGAAAAGGATTATAGCTAATTTTAAAGGTTATTATAATAGTAATAAAGAAAGGTGTTTAACAATTTTAACAATAATTATTTTATCAATACTTTCAAGTGTAATTTTAATATCATATTCATTTTATCAAAATAAAAGTTCAAAATTAATTATTTCTGGAGTAGCATTAATAGATTCATCAGATGTATCAATAAAAGTATATAGAGAAAATAAAAATGATAATGGTGTAGGAATTGGAACATATTCACTATCTTATTATGTACCAAGTACATCATCTTATAGTTATGTAGAAAGTAAATCTATATGTGATACAGGAATTACGATAGAAAAATATGAAAATCAAAAGTTTTATGTAGATGCAACTAAAAAAGGAAAATGTAAAGTATATTTTGATGCCATAGATGGTTATATAGATGATTATGAAGTAAATTTATTTGTTCAAAATGAAATGGGCAATACTGATGATAAAAATTATAATCAAATGGGACAATTACCTTTATATGAAAAAGGTTATTACTATACAGTAAATGAGGGTAAAACAAACTGTACAAATGGAGCAACAGTTTCAATCGTAGGAAGAAACGTGGTAGTATTAACAACTCAAAAAGCAGTATGTAATGTTTACGCTGATAAAAATAGTGATAGTGAAGCACCGGTAATTTCTTCGCTAAGTGTTAATGATACAACAGTTACATTTACGGCTATAGACAACATATCACTTGCACATTATGGGGTAAGTGAAAGCAGTACTATAGAACCCGAAGAATATGATAGCTTTTCAGGAACAAGTCAAACAATTTCTGTTACCCAAAGTGCGGAGGGAACATATTATTTATGGGTAAAAGATGGTGCTGGAAATATTACTACAAAAGAATTTACAATATCACTTGGAACATCATTTGAAACATTAATGGTAGCAAATAATACTGATATATTTCCTGAAAATGGACTTCGATATGAAGGGGCAGATCCAAATAATTACATATGTTTAGATAATCAAAAAAGTGGTGCTTGTTCAGATAGTTCATTACTATTTAGAATAATAGGTTTATTTGATGAAGATACCTCAAATGATGGAACCTCTAGTAGTGGTAGTAAAAAACTTTTAAAAGTAATAGATACAAATAATTATGGTGGAACAAGTGGAAAGTATTGGAATTCAGGAAAAAATAATTGGAGTACGGCATCACTTAAAACAGAATTGAATGGAACATATTTGACTACTTTATTAGGCATGTCTAATGTAAATAGTAAACTATCTAGTGCAATAGCAAATGCAAAATGGCATTTAGGGGGAGGAAATAATACTTCATCAAGTAATTATTATTATCAAAAAATAACAACAGAAAATATGCATAAAGCGGAAAGAAGCCCGTATGCTACAAGTGGGACAC
The DNA here is from genome assembly GCA_934097085.1 of uncultured Bacilli bacterium. Lineage (GTDB taxonomy): Bacteria > Bacillota_I > Bacilli_A > RF39 > UBA660 > UBA6448. The sequence goes on along the minus strand of CAKONK010000001.1, from coordinate 77,448 downwards.
TACAAAATTTATATAGTGGTAATCCAGAAAGTATATATGCAAAGGTAGGACTCATGTACCCAAGTGATTATGGTTACGCCACAAATAAATCAAGTTGCAGAGCGAAAGCATTATTTAACTTGGCTAATTTATCATATAGTGATTGTAAAAATAATGATTGGCTCTATACATCACAAAGTAGTTTTGTAAATAGTGGAGAATGGTTAATTTCCCCTTTTTCTTCGACTCCAGATGGTGCTGCGTCTTTGACCTCGTCAGGGTATGTGACCTTCGGCGTCAACAACGTTAGCCGCAGCCAGTTTGCGGTGCGCCCTGCATTTTATCTAGATTCTAGTGTCCTAAAAATAGTTGGTGGAGATGGTAGCTCTTCAAATCCATATAGAATAGGGTAAAAATTGGGAGAAAAAGCAATATTTGCTTTTTTTTTTTGACTATCCGTAGTATAATTTATTTAAGGAGGTAGAATATGGGAATAGTAATCGGTATTGTTTTAATACTTGCTGTTGCAGCATTTTTTGCAGTAATGACTTGTAAAAGTAAACATAGTGATTTATTTAGATGGCTTTTAATTGCTATTTTTGTAGCAATATGCATTACATGGGTAGTTCCTTATGGATATTTTAATGGTTCTACATATGGTGAAGTAGCAATGAAAAGAATAGGTCTTGCTGATCTTCCATCACTTTTATATTACGCTGCTTACTTTGGATTAACGACTTTAATTTACTTATTTATTCTTGGCGGTTTTTATGGAATTTTATCTAAAACTAAATCATATAGTGCTTTAGTTAGTAAGATTTCTAAAAAACTAAAAGGTAAAGAAACTATTTTTATGGTTGTTACTTCAAGTGTGATAATTATTTTATCATCACTACTTAAAAGTACATTTGCATTATTAGTATTCGTTCCATTTATAGTATCAATTTTACTTAATATGGGACAAAGTAAACTTACTACATTTGCTGTAACATTTGGTTCAATTTTAGCTGGACTTTGCGGAGCAACATACGGAAGTGATGGACTATATTTCTTAAATTACTATATGTCTACAGAAGTAACTAGTGGTTTAGGTTATCGAGCTATCATTGCTGCTTGTGCGCTTGTAGCTTACGAAGGTTTATTAATCTTTAAACTTACAAGAAAGTCAAATAAAAAAGCTAAAGAAGAAAACACTTCAGAAATTGATCCATATAATGCTGTTGAGGTTAAAGGTAAAGTTAGTACTTGGCCAATTATCGTAGTATTTAGTATTTTATTTGTATACTTAGTTCTAGGATATACTGCTTGGATGACTAACTGGAAAATTGAAATATTTGCAAATTTCCATAAGTGGTTAACAGAACTTAAAATTGGTAAAGAATTTACATTGTTTAGTTATATTTTAGGTTATGGTGCTGTAGAATTTGGTACATTTGAAATTACTGCTTTAATATCTATGCTATTAGTATTATCAGTAGTAGTGGCATTTATGTCAAAATTCAAATTTCAAGAATTCTTAACATCATTTGGTGAAGGTGCAAAGAAAATGCTTAAACCTGTATGCCTATTTGTTTTAGTATATGTTGTATTTATTGTTGCATATACATCTCCATTTATTCCAGCTTTATCTAACTGGGCATTTGGACTAACAAAAACATTTAATCCATACATTACAACAGTAACAGCATTTATTACATCTATTTTCCATGCTGACTTAGGATATACAGGATATGCTGTTGGTGGCTTTATAAATGCAAGTTATGCAAGTGATGTTACACTTGTTCAAACTATTTATGTAGTTACTTATGGTCTTGCTCAAATTCTTATGCCAGTTAGTGGTATGCTTATGGTTGGTTTATCTTATCTAAAAATTGATTATAAATCATGGTTTAAGTATATTTGGATGTTTGCAGTAATAATGCTTGCAGTTTTATTAATACTTGCAACAATTGTATATTATTAATAAAAAAATAAAAAAAGAATATTTTTTATAATTTATTCTTTTTTTTATTGCTAAAATATAGTAAAATTATTTTATAAGGATATGATGAATATGGAAAATAAAAATAAATTAACTGTTTCAAGTTTGATAGCAATTTTACTTCTTCTTATTATAGTAGCGGGTGCTTCTTTTGCATATTTTGGTACATTTAGAGCAAATGTAAATGGTGCGTCTAATATAAATGTTACCACTAGTAAGGGCTTTAACACTACATTTACTTCAACTTCAGCGCCTCTTGAACTTCATGCTACTCTTGCAAATATGATTGCTTCGTCTCCAGGCGATGTTGTAGCAAGTAGTAATGTTAATTTAAATATTTCACTTGCACTCGGAGGTACAGGAACAAATTATACTTGTTTATATGATATAGTGTATGAATATGATTCAGGTAGTGATATTTATGGGAGTAGTAATATTCCGGTTACAAATGCTGATAAAAAAGAATTAACATTAACTGTTTCTTCGATAGATCCTAGTGGTACAAATGATTTTGCTGATGAAAAGAATTTTGCATATGACAGTACATGGATAACTAAAAATGAAAAAGTTAGAAAAACCATTGTAAAAGATGCTACAATTAGTGATAGTTCAGTAACAGGAACAACAAAGACTTGGAATTTAAATTTAAAATTTTATTTACTTTCAGAATCACAGGCAAATGTTCAAGGTAAAACTTTTACTGGTTCATTTTTTATAGATAATATAAGATGCGGTGCAAAATGAAAATCAATAATTATTATGATAATTTTCATTATGTCTTTTTTGGAATTTACTTTATAACATGTCTTGCTTTGATAACAATAATACTTGTTTTAAAAGTAAATACAATGTATGTGATACTTGGAATAGTAGAGTTATTTGTTGTATTTTTATTAATGCTTTTCTTTTATGTAAAAATATATTTTTTACAAAAGGATAAAATTGTTATAAGATCAGGCTTTATTAGAAAAGAAATACCATATAAAGATATAAAAAAATGCTATGTAGTAAAAAATTTTAACCCATTTTATTCAACATCAATAAAAAGACTTGCAATAAAACTTAAAAATGGGAAAGAAATATATATTAGTCCAGTTAAGATGGACAATGTTTTAATGAAAATAATAAGAAAGGTAGAATTATGACAGATTATATAATTATTGGACTTCTTGTAGTTAATTTGATTTGCTTATTAATTTTTTTATCTAAGAAAAATAATAATAGTGAAATGGTTGAAAGACTCGGAAGATTTGAGACAAATATTACTAAATCGATAGGAGATTTTAAATTTGATTTTTCAAAAGTACTTACAAATGATTTTGAAGTATTAAATGAAAGAATAGAAAGAAAGCTTACATTAATAAATGATATGGTTAATGAAAGACTTGATAAAAATTTTGAAAAAAGTAATAAAACATTTAATAATGTACTTGAAAGGCTTTCTAAAATTGATGAAGCACAAAGAAAAATTGATGATTTAGGAGCGGATATTGTATCACTTCAGGGTGTGCTTACTGATAAAAAAACAAGGGGAACTTTTGGTGAAGTTAATCTTGAATATATATTAAATAATGCTTTTGGACCTGCAAGTGGGGGAATATATAACACACAAGTTAAATTTGATAATGGATATATTGTGGATGCCCTTTTATATGCACCATCACCACTTGGTACAATATCAATTGATAGTAAGTTTCCTTTAGAAAACTATCAAAAAATGGTTAATAGATCATTTACAAAAGAGCAAAGACTTGCATATGAAAAGTTATTTGTGCAAGATGTAAAAAAACATATTAATGATATTAAAAATAAATATATTGTTCCAGATGTAACAACTGATGAGGCGATTATGTTCTTACCTGCGGAGGCTATTTTTGCAGAAATAAACGCATATCATCCAGAACTTATTACATATGCCTATAATAATAAAGTTTGGATTACTGGACCAACTACTTTAATATCAACTCTTTCGACAATATCAATGATTATAAAAAATATTGAAAGAGATAAATATGCAAAAGTAATTCATGAAGAATTAAATAAACTTTCGGTAGAATTTTCTAGATACAAAGATAGATGGGAAAAACTATCTAAAAATATTAAGGCGGTTAATAATAGTGTCGATGAACTTACTACAACCACAGATAAAATAACTAAAAAGTTTGATGCAATTAATAAAGTTGAAATAAAAGAAATCGAGGTTAAAAATGACAAAAACTAAAAAGGACAATTTATTTATTACATTTTTGCAAGGATTTGTAATTGGCTTTGGAATTATTTTCCCAATAAGTTCCTCAGTTCTTGCAATGACAATGGGAATTTATGAAAGACTTTTAAAAATAATTAATAATCTATTTACTTCTTTTAAAAATGAAAAAGGATTTTTAATAAGTTTTATTTTAGGAGTTGTAGCATCTGCCATAGTATGCTGTCTTATTTTAAATATTACATTAAATAAATTTCCAGTAGCAACATTATTATTTTTTGTAGGCTTAATTATTGGAGGAATCCAGATGATAGTTAAGAAGACTGAAAAGAAAATAACATTTCCAAATATTTTGTGTTCTATAATTGGCGCAGCAATTTTACTTTCACTTTCATTTATAGGAAGTGGAAACGATGCTATTATTACTACAAATTTAATAGGCTATTTAAAAGTTTTTGGTGTAGGTATTGTTGCCGCTGGCTCTATGATTATTCCGGGAGTTTCAGGAAGTGCTATTCTTATCATACTTGGCTATTATGCACCACTTCTTGCAATTATTTCAGATACTATGCATTTTAATAATTTAGGAACTAATATTCTTATTATATTAGTGTTTGGAATAGGAATGTTAATCGGAATATTTGGTATGAGTAAACTTATGGAATATCTTTTAGATAAACATAAGATTAAAACATATTTTGCAATTGTAGGGTTTGTGTTTGCTTCAATAGTTAATATTATTATTTTGATATTTGGCTATAAATTTAAATTAATAGAATTTATAATTGGAATGATTTTATTTGCCGTTGGGTATATACTAAGTGCTAAATATTTAAAGGGTGAGTAATGGAAATTATTGTTATATGCAATAATATTATAGAAAATAATTTAATATATAATGATTTAAATTTACCAGAAAGCAAAATAAGATTACCTATAATAAATAAACTTAAGGATACCGCTAAAAATATTGCATTATTGCCTTTATTATCTGATGTTAATGCAATATATTCATCACCAAATGCAAGTAATATGCTTTGCGCCAAAACTCTTGCTAAAAGGGTTAATAAAGATGTTTATGCATCTGATAAGTTTGCTGATGAAAGAATTGGTAATTTAAAAAAACAAAATATTAAGGATGTATATTTTATGCAAGAACATGACTTTAATATTAAACTTACGGATGGTGAAAGTTTAAATGAAGTTGGGAAAAGAGTAAAGAGTGAGATAGAGCATATTGCTAATTTAAGTAATTTAAAAAAAGTTGTTATTTTTACTCATAAAAGATCTTTTTTAGGGTATTTAATTAATGCTTTTTCTCCATCATATACTTTTGAGGATAATTTGGTAATTGAGTATGATGATAACGTTATATATGATAATACTAAAAATGATATTGATATTTATAGATTATCCTTTTATAACGGTAGTTTAGAAAATATTAAAAAAATATATTTTTAAAGGGTGATATTTATGAGAAGTGATGTTTTAAAAAAAGAAATATTTAAAGTATCTCTTGGCGCAAGTCTTGGTGTTTTACTTTTTACTGAAATAGGAATTATGATTAAGTTTTTTAAAGGTTTTAATTGGATTATGTTTATAATTATGTTACTTACGATGTTTATAGGAATATTTATTATATATGAATTATCAAAAAAACTAAAATAAATTAATTAAGAAAGGAAAATATATTATGAAAAAAAATATTATATTAAGCATTGTTTTTTCATTTTCGGTTATTGCTATAGGAATTGCCATTGCTAAAGTAATAACATATATGATAGGTTAAATTGGAGGTAAAATGAAAATAAAAATAGGTGTTAGTAATAGGCATGTACATTTAACTAAGGAAGATTATAATTTTCTTTTTAATGATGAATATAAAATATTAAAAAACTTATCACAGCCTAGTGATTTTGTTACAGATAAAGTAGTTACTTTAAAAACTGATAAATATGAAATAAAGAATGTTAAAGTACTTGGCCCTTTTAGAGATTATACACAGGTAGAAATATCAAGAAGTGATTCAATTAAATTTGGTATTAATCCCCCAGTAAGGGAAAGTGGTGATCTGCAGGATGCTGAAACAATTAATATTTTATCAGATAAAAATGTAATAACTAAAAAATGTGCTATAATTTCTCAAAGACATATTCATATTTCTAGGGAAGAAGCACAAAAATTGAATTTAGAAAACAAACAAATTGTAAATGTTAAACTAGGAAATGCAAAAAAAGGTGTTATAGAATGTTTTATTAAAATAAAAGATAATGCAGTTACTGAATTACATATTGATACAGATGATGCATCTGCATTTATAATTAATCAAAACGATGAAGGAGACTTATTAATTTAAGTCTTTTTTTTTAATAAATTTTAGTTCTAATAAAAAATACTAAAAACCCTTTTATCTTAGTATTTATCTTGTTCGTATTTTCTTATATTATGTAGATATAGGAAAAATCATCCCCGTATTTAAGTTACTTCCAATATAATTTAACCATTTTTTGACATTTTTTTCAAGCCCTTTTTACCGAAAAATTGAAGCAATATTTTCTTTTATCTACATAATTTAGGAAACCTATTCCTAGTATTTATGCGGGATGGAGTAGTTATGAATATAAAAATAAAAATTGGTTTGTTCGTATTTATTGTTATAGGGGTAGTAATATTAAATATTACTTATAAAAATAAAACTATTAAAACTAATAGAAAAAGTAATTTAGCAATAATGATTAAAGAAGATTCTGGAGAATATGTAAGTTCTAATGAAATTCCAAAAGGTAATTATGCTTTAAATGAAGAAAAAACAGTTTGTGAAAATGGAGGAAAAGTAGTAAGTTATAATAACTTAACAGGACAAATAGGATTTTCATTTTTAGGTTCAGATAGATGTTCATTATATTTTGATAAGATAATTGATACACAAAAACCAATTATATCTAACTTAAATGTTGATGATACAACAGTTACTGCAGTACTTACAGACGATAAAGGATTATCTAGTTATGGAATAAGCTCTAGTAATACAGTAGAACCAGCAAATTGGACTTCGATAAATGGAACATCTTATAACTTAAGTATTAACATTACAACTGAAGGAACATATTATTTATGGGTAAAAGATACCTCTGGAAATGTTACTACAAAAGAGTTTATGATATCATTAGGAACATCATTTGAAACATTGATGGTAGCAAATAATAGTGATATCTTTGATGAAAATGGACTTCGATATGAAGGGGCAGATCCAAATAATTATATATGTTTAGATAGTCAAAAAAGTGGAAGTTGCACAAGTAGTTCATTACTATTTAGAATAATAGGTTTATTTGATGAAGAATATTCTACTGATGGAACAACTAGTAGTGGTACTAAAAAACTTTTAAAAGTAATAGATACAAATAATTATGGTGGTACAAGTGGTAAAGCATGGAATTCAGCAGGATCAAATAATTGGAGTACAGCATCACTTAAAACAGAATTAAATGGAACATATTTGACTACTTTGTTAGGCATGTCCAATGTAAATAGTAAATTATCTAGTGGAATAGTAAATGCAAAATGGCATTTAGGTGGAGTATCTCCATCAGAAAGTACAGCATTATTTTATACACATGAAAGAAGTACTGATACAATATATAGTGGTAATCCTGAAAGCATATATGCAACAATAGGTTTGATGTATCCTAGTGATTTAGGATATGCTACAGTAGGTGGAGAAACAAAAAACAAAACTTCCTGTAGAAGTACTGGATTAAATAATTTTGTTACAACAGCTTATATTGATTGCAAAAATAATGATTGGTTATATACATCTCAAGTTACGAGTTGGGGGTCAAATAAAAATGAATGGTGTCTTTCTCACATATCTTTTTCGCCTACGGCTGTTTATTCTTTATATTCATCAAGTAGTGTGTATATTGTAGACAAAAATTTATTAGCTGTTCGCCCAACTTTCTATTTAGACACAAGTATTCTAAAAATAGTCGGAGGAACAGGAACATTAACAAATCCATATCATATTGGATAAAAAATATAAGTTAAGATACTTGCATAAATATATAAATAAATGATATATTATAAATAGGTGAACGTACAAGATATCACGTTACCTATTTTTTAGATAGTTGGCGCTTATCCGAATAGTATAATATACATTAACTTTTTTACAAGCAATGTAAATTCTACTATGATACGGATGGCGCCTTTTATAAATTCAGGATAATAAACCCCAAACTGTAAAAGTATAATCAAAAATAGTACTCTAATGAGTTTCTTCTTGCTCATTTACCGTTCCTCCTTTCTCCAGTAAAAATCCTGGTTGCCCAAAACCCCGAAAAAATTAAGAAGGTAACGCCATTCCTGCACATTCGAGTAGTTATTATACACAGATAGAATATTATATCAAGTAATTCGACATATAGTGACAAAATAAGACATGAATTTGTTAATAAAACTATGATTTTGAAATGAGATGTTAGTTGACAACTAATGAAAAAAAGCATATAATTTAGATATGTTTTGAGAAAAACTATGAACAAGACGAAATTACATATTAAGTTAATAAGAGAGTTAGTGTATGGTGAAAGCTAATAACAAAATAGTAATTTAGATCACTTGGGAGTTGTTTATCTAAGTAAATAGGGTAAACTGTGTAATTCGCATTAAGAATAATAAGTTAAATATAAAGGTGGTACCGTGCTATATTGCACCCTTTTGGTAACCACTTTTTTTAATGGAGGAAAGAAAGATGTTTAAAAAATTAGATGAAAGAAAAACTAATGAAGTTGAAAAAAGTATTTTAGATACTTGGCAAAAAGAGAATATTTTATCATTAACTACAAAAGGTGATGAAAACTTTGTATTTTATGATGGACCAATTTATGCTAATGCTAAACCAGGAATTCATCATGTATTTGCAAAGACAATTAAAGATGCTTTTTGTAAGTATAATGTAATGAATGGTAAAAAGGTACTTAGAAAAATAGGACTTGATACACACGGACTTCCAATTGAGGTTAATGTTGAAAAAAAATTAGGTTTTTCAGGTAAAGCTGATATTGAAAAGTTTGGTGTAGAAAATTTCTGTAAAGAGTGTAATAAAGAAACCGCTACAAATATTGATGAAGTAGATAAAGTAACTCAAATGATGGGGCAATTTATTGACACTAAAAATCCTTATATTACATGTAGTAATGACTATATTGAATCTGAGTGGTGGATTTTAAAAACTATGCATGAAAAAGGACTTATTTATTATGGTTCTAAAGTGCTTCCGTATTGTCCTAGATGTGGAACAGAACTTGCATCACATGAAGTAAGTCAAGGTTATGAAGAAGATAGCGTAAATACAGTTATTGTTCCTTTCAAAATAAAGGATAAAGATGAATATATGCTTGTATGGACTACAACTCCTTGGACATTAATTGATAATGTTGCTGCATGCGTAAATCCCAATTTAACTTATGTAAAAGTTGAAAGTATGGGTTATAAATTCATTTTATGTGAAAGTTTAGTAGGAAAAGTTTTAGGAGACGATGTAAAAGTTCTTGAATCATTTAAAGGTACTGATTTAGTTGGAACAGAGTATGAACAATTAATGCCTTTTGCAAAAGTTGATGGTAAAGCCTTTGTTGTTGTTGCGGACTCTTATGTTACTGCTGAAGATGGTACAGGAATCGTTCATATTGCTCCTGCGTATGGTGCTGATGATAATAGAGTATGTACTCAAAATGGTATTTCATTTGTTCAAAGTGTTGGTAGTGATGGTAAATATAAAATTGGTCCTTGGAAAGGAACTCTTGTAACTGATAAAGACCTTGAGATAGATATTATTAAATATTTAAAGGAAAATGATAAATTATTTAAGAAAATAAAAATGGTTCACGATTATCCTCATTGTTGGAGATGTAAAAGTCCACTTATCTATTATGCAAAACCAGCTTGGTATATAAAAACAACTGCTTATAAAGATAAAATTATTGAGGCTAATAAAGCTATTAATTGGTATCCTGATTATGTAGGCCAAAAAAGATTTAATAACTGGCTTGAAAATATGATAGATTGGGGTATTTCAAGAAATAGATATTGGGGTTGTCCTCTTCCTATTTGGGTATGTGATGAATGTAATCATTTTGATGTAATTGGTAGCGTAGAGGAACTTAATTCTAGAGCAAATGAAAAAGATATTGATATTAAAAATATGGAACTTCATAGACCATATGTAGATAATATTACAATGACTTGTTCATGTGGTGGCACAATGCATAGAGTTAAAGATGTTTTAGATGTATGGTTTGATTCAGGTTCAATGCCTTATGCACAGTATCATTATCCATTTGAAAATAAAAAGCTTTTTGAAAGTCAATTTCCTGCAGATTTTATTGCTGAGGGAGTAGACCAAACAAGAGGATGGTTTTATGTACTACTTGTAATAAGTACTATTATAAGTGGAACTTCATCATTTAAAAATGTTGTAGTAAATGATATGATGCTTGATAAAAATGGTAAGAAGATGAGTAAATCCACAGGTAATATTATTGACCCAATTGCTATTATTGAAAAATACGGAGCAGATTCTATTAGATGGTATATGCTTTATGCATCTCCAGTATGGACACCACTTAAATTTGATGAAGATGGTGTAAAAGAGGTATATTCTAAGTTTGTAAATCCTTTAAAAAATACATATTCATTCTTTCAAATGTATGCTAATGTAGATAATATTAATATAAATGAATGTAATGTAGATTATATAGATAGAGAGGAAATTGATAAATGGCTTTTATCAAAATATAATAATTTAGTTAGAAATGTAAGAAATGCTTTTTCTGAATATGATTTAAATAAAGTTACTAAATATATTACATCATTTGTATCAGATGATTTATCAAATTGGTATATTAGACGTAATCGTAATAGATTCTGGGGAAGTGAATTTAATAATTCAAAGAAGAGTGTTTATATAACTACTTATGAAGTTTTAAGTGGACTATGTAAATTAATTGCTCCGATTGCACCATTTGTTTCCGAAGAAATCTATACTAATTTAACAAGTGAAAAATCAGTTCATTTAGCAGATTATCCAGTTTGTAATGAAAGCTTAATAGACCATTCTTTAGAGGAAAAAATGGATTTAGTAAGAGATCTTATTTCTATAGGTAGATACGCTAGAGAAGAAAATAAAATTAAAGTAAGACAACCACTTAGTGAAGTGTTAATTGATGGTAAATATGAAAGCGTTATTGATAATTTAACATCACTTATCAAAGAGGAATTAAATGTTAAAGAGGTTAAATTTATAAACGATATTAATACTTATATGAACTTTGAGGTAAAACCTAATTTTAAAGAAGCTGGTAAAATATTTGGTAAAGACATGAAAGCTTATCAAGAAAAATTATTAAATTTAACTGATAAAGAACTTGAAAGTATTCAAAAAGGTGAAAATATTACTTTAGATATTAATGATAAAACATATGAAATTAATCCATCTTTAGTTGATATTAGATATAATGCAAAAGAGGGCTTTGATATTGGTATGGATAATGGTAAGTTTGTAATACTTAATGCAGTTATTACAGAGCCACTTAAAAAAGAGGGTAATGCTAGGGAATTTGTTTCTAAAGTACAAGCAATTAGAAAGGAAAATAATTTTGATATTGATAATAGAATTATTATTGATGTTAATGCAGATGAAGAGTTTGCAAGTTCTATTAAAGATAATCTTGATTATGTTAAAAATGAAGTTCTTGCTATAGAAATTAATTTTGATGATACTATAGAAAAAGATTTAACATTAAATGATTATAGTGTGGGTATAAAATTAAAAAGGGTAGACTAACTATCCCTTTTTAATTTTCATCTTAAATTTTTATTTTTTATAGATTAACTACTTGGAAAAGTAGTTTTATTATGGTATGATAAATTAGTAAAGATAGGAATGTAAAGATATGGATAAAATAGAGAAAAAAAAGAAAATTATTATATTATCAGTAGTAGTTACTTTAGTACTTGCTATAGCAATATCTTTTGGATATTTAGGAGTATTTGATATAAATACAAATAATATTATGAATGTAAATATATATGCAAATAAAATAGATAATGCAGTGCTAGATACTAATACAACAAATTTTTCTATAACTGTAGATCCATACAATATGACTGAGGAAGCAAGTACTACTTATATTGCTAGTAATACAAGTACATTAACTGTAAGTTTAGATGCAAATACCACTAAAACGGGAGTAACATGTACTTACGATATTAATTTTACTTATGATAGTTCATCTGATAAATATACCACTAAAACAGCAGGTACTTTTAGAGAATTTACTTTACAAGTAATAGGACCTGAAGTAGGTAAAAATGAATTTATGAGTGAAGATGATTTTCCATCTGCAAATATGATTGTTGTAAAAAATGCTAAAATATCTAATTCTAAAAAAGGTAATCCTTCAGTACATAATTGGACTATTAATACAAAATTTTATAACTTAGCATTTGATCAATCAAATTTAATTAATAAAACTTATTCTGGTAAATTTAATGTAACAAATGTAACATGTTATCAAACAGAGGCTATTAATCAAATAAATATAAATGTAACAGATTTACCATATAATAATCCCAATAGTAATTATTCATTATCTAATTTAAATGGTATAACTTCTTCGAATATTTCTTGGGATAATATTAATAGAATGATATCTATTAAAAATGGAGTTAATGATGGTGCTAGTGCAACTCTAACTAAAACAACTAATACTACAGGTACACTTTTATCAAGTGTTATAACAGCAGGTGAAGGTACTTCAGGAGATGGAGTAATAACAAAAGTAACAGATAATAATACACTGCAATATAGATATCAGGGTAATAATCCTAATAACTATGTATCCTTTAATAATGAGTTATGGAGAATAATAGGTTATGTACCAGTTTGTTTAGAGGTAACTCCTATAACAGAGGATACTACTATTAATGGAACATCATTTAAGCAAGGTGAAGCACAGTGTACTAAATGGGAAAACAGAGTAAAGATTATTAAAGCAGACCCAATTGGAGCATACGCTTATAATAAATCAAATTATAGTTCATCAAATCCTATAGTGTGGATTGGTAGCACTATTCAAGGCCTTTTAAATACTTGTTATTTAGGTAAAAAAGATGGTTGTGATAAATACTGTTATGCTTATCAAACTACTCAAGGTGTATGTAATTATTCACAAAATGGCATTAATGAAAATGATAGTTATGGTAATATGGTAGAAAGCGTTTATTATAATACTGGAATTGCTGGTTCATATAGTTTGTCATCAAGTAATTTTTATGCCAAAGAGATAATTAAACAAACTTCAGAAAATACTTCGATAGGACTTATGTATGCAAGTGATTTTGGCTATGCTATAAGTGGTTACACAGGGAATTTAGGCTATTCAAGTGCTAATAGTCAAATGGTTAATAATTGGCTATTCGGTCAAGGTTATGAGTGGACAATGACAGCCAATAGTTCTTCAAACCTTGTTAGCGTCAACAACTATGGCGGGCTCGACTACTACGGTGCGTTTCACGGTTTTGCAGTTAGGCCAGTCTTATATCTACAATCTAATGTTAACAAATTATCTGGTGATGGCTCAATAGCAAGTCCATATACTTTAGGAATGTAAATAATAAATCGTGCTTCGCATTGTGAAGCCGATTTAAAATAAATAATTAAATAATTAGAAAGGAAGGAAAAAATAAAATTATTTAAAAATGTAAATGCATGTAAAGGTAATGTAAAACCGGGGGGTTACTAATGTAAAGTCATTTTTGATATTTTATAAAAATCGTGGTAAATTTTATCAGTGTAAAAATACTGATGCTTATATTATGAATTTACTTTTTGGTTATAAAGTACTCAAAGATGGTTTATGTGGATTTCCTGATAATAGTTTATCCAAAGTATTAAATACTTTGGAAGATGCTAAAATATCTTATCAAATTATTGAGGTAGATAAAAATCCTATTATTAAGGATTTTGATAAACTTAATAATTATCCAAAATATTTAGATCTAGCATTAAAAAATTTAGATAAAAGAAAAAAATTAGATTATTTAATTGACAATTTAAATAAATGCTGTGATGAAAAACTTGAACAAATAATAGGTTTAATTGAAAATGAACTTAGAAAATAATGCATCATCAAAAGAATTTTTAATACTTAGTAAGTATAAAGATTTTATGAATATACTTGATAAGATAATAGAAAATATTCCTAAAAAAGATTATTTTTATAAAAATAAGTTAAAAGAATTATCAATAGAATTATTATATTCTATAAATAAAACTAATAATGAAGATAATTATAAATTTATAAATTCATATAAAGTAGAAATAAATTCACTTATAAATACTATAGATTACATTATAGAAAGATTATTTATTAAAGGTTATATTGCAGAAACTTCATTAAAAAAAGTTTCATATAAGTTATCTGAAATAAATAGAATGAGTAATAAATGGTTGGATAATAAGATAGATTATGATAGTAAAAATAAGTGATTTATTAGATATATATAATAATGAGATATTGAAAGGAGTGAAAAATAGAAAGAAAATTCTTGCATTTGAAAAATGTAAAATAGAGTATTTAGTTTATATAAAATATATTTTAGAAAATGGTTTATATCAAGGTAGTAGTTATAATATATTTTTAGTTAGAGAGCCTAAAATTAGGGTTGTTATGAGTGAAAGTATAATTAACAAAATTATTAATCATTATGTAGCAAAATATATTTTAATACCAAAACTTTCAAAATATCTATGTAAAGAAATTACTGCAACAAGGAAAGGTATGGGACTTACATATGCTATTAAATTACTTCTTTCTGATATTGAAAAGTTAAAACATTTTAATACAGATATTTATGTTTTAAAAATTGATATAAAAAAATATTTTTATTCTATTGATCATAATATTTTAAAATCTTTAATAATAAATGTTTTAACTAATGAAGAATATAATTTAGTTTGTAAAATAATTGATAGTACTAATTATGATTATATTAATGATAAAATAGATATATTAGAAAAAGAAGTTAATGAAAAATTACCTAGATATAAAAATGGTGTAGGACTTTCTTTGGGAGGACAAGTTCAACAGTTTTTTGCTATATTTTATTTATGTAAATTACATCATTATATAATTCATAATTTACATTTAAAATATATGCTTTCATATATGGATGATTATGTAATATTTTCAAATGATTTAGATTATTTAAAAATATGTAAAAATAAAATTATAGATTTTATTCATTCTTACAATTTAGAAATAAATGAAAAGAAAACTTATATTGTAAATTTAAAAAATGGTTTTAATTTTTTAGGTTATAATTTTAGAATTATTAATAATAAAACTATTATTAATTTGAGTGAAAATGCAAGAAATAATATAAAAAAAGGTATTAAGAAAGGTATTTATAGGTATCAAAATAATATGATTACATTTGAAAAATATTTTTATTCTTTAGAAAATTATTTACATAGTTATAATTTTGTAAATAAGGATAAAATAAAGCACATTATTGAAAGATACTATTAATATAAATATAGGGAATTTTTTTAGAAAAACAGTTCTTCAAACCCTGTTAACGTCAACAACAATGGCGGGCTCAACAACAACAATGCGTATAACGGTTATGCAGTTTTTTATAGCTTCTTATGTTTGGTTTAGGTTTTATGGTTATGGCTATAAAGTGTTAAGCATAAGAAACATAAACTTTCCTTAAAAGTATTATACTTTTAAAAGATAATAGATGGACGAAAGAGTATACGTACTCTTTCTATCGACATCTAATAAAACAATATGAAAGAAAGATATAATGTTTTAAAACATATTTATCAAAATTATTTAATATTAATAATTAAAAATAATAAATATTATACTTTTGATGAAGATAAAATAATATTTAATTATATAAATAGAAATTTAAATAAGTTTGAAATTAATTATATAATATTAGATAATTTAGATATTATAGTAAAAAAAGAATATGAAAATAATAATTATTTAAATTATTATTTCAAAGTAAATTTAATTAATATATTAGAAAGAAGGTTATTAAATGAAAAATAATAAAAAGATTGTTACATGTATATCATTAATTGTTATAATGATATGCACTTTATTAGTAATTAGTAATAAACCTAAAAAAACATTTAATTATAATGGAAGTACAATTGCATTACTTGTAAATGGTAAAGTATCTAATACATTTCCTAGTAAAGGTTTATATCAAGTAGATATAACTTGTGATAATGCTGATGGAGTATGGGATATAGATAATTGGAAATTAGATATTAAAAATATAACTGGAAATGTTTCTTGTAATGTATCATTTATAAGTAATCCTAAACTTCTTTCTAATGTAGTTAATACAACAAGTACTTCAGGAGTAGTAAGTGGAAATGGACTTTTATATAAATCTGATTATGGAGTTAGATATAAAGGAAATAATCCTAATAATTATATTTGGTATAATAAAGAGCTTTATAGAATAATTGGTAAAACACCAGTATGTACAGCAGTAAATACAGATGGTACTTGTTCAACTTGGAATAATAATGGTCTTGTTAAAATAATAAGAAATGATTCAATTGGAGGCCTTTCATATAATGCAAATACTACATCTAGTTCAACTTGGGTAGGAAGTACAATTCAAAAAAATCTAAATGAATGCTTTCTAGAGCAAATTAACAGTAGAAATGATAGTGCCTGTGCATCCTACTGTTATTCATATTATGCCAGTTCAAGAAAACCAGTTGCAAAGTGTGATTATACGCAAAATGGTATAGCCTCAAGTGGAGACTATGATAATATGATATATAATGGTGTATATTGGAATATTGGGGTTACTGGTTCATCATCAACTGTGGGAAAAACGCAATATGATAAAGAAAAATCAAGCCAAACTAGTACTACTTTAAAGATAGGTTTAATGTATGCAAGTGATTATGGCTATGCAATGAATAATGGTTATAAAAATAATTGGTTATTTACAAAAGGTTATGAATGGACAATGACTGCATCTAATGCTTCCTACCCTGTTTACGTCTACTCCGCTGGCGGGCTCGACTACGGCAATGCGTATGTCGGTTATGCAGTTAGGCCAGTCTTATATCTAAAATCTAATGTATATGTTATATCAGGAGATGGTTCTGAGGGTAATCCATATAAAATAATGCTTGGATAATAAATCGTGCTTCGCTTTGTGAAGCCGATTTTTTTTTTTTATTTCTTTTTATATAATAAATAAAAAAGAATCACTATTGTGATTCTCTTTTATAAATTACTTAGATAATTAATCAAAATTGTTGTTTTCTTCAACAACCATTAAATTATATTATAATTTTTTTTATTTGTAAATAGGTTTTTTAAAATTTTTTTTATTTTCTTCATATTTTTTTATAGACATATTAAATAAATAATGATAAAATAAGTTTGACATTTGAAGTGGGCCTGCAATCCCACTTTTATTAATAAGAGGGTGATATATTTGGATTTTAGTAAATTGACTGAAAAAATTAATATTGCAATTAAGGATATGGATATATTTGTAGATAGTATATCTTTTAAAAAGAAAGGAAAATATTCCTTTTTAGAGGTTATCCTAGATAAGGTTGGAGGAATTGATATTGATGAGATAGTTACTGCTACTCATATAATTAATCCAATAGTGGATAAGTACTGTGATATTGATGATAGCTATATTTTAGATATATCTAGTAAGGAAAGAGGTAATTAAAGATGAATGCAAATGAATTAATTAAGGCTGTTAAATTAGTGGCAAAAGAAAAAAATATTAGTGAGGATGTTATTTTTGAGGGCTTAACACTTGCTCTTACAACTGCATATAAAAAGAATTTTAATTCTAAAACTAATGTAATTGTAAGAATTGATAGAGAAAGTGGCGATATAAAAGTATATTCTTATTTAGTAGTAGTACCGGAAATTGATTATGGAACTGAAACTGAAGATGAAGAAGGTAATATTGTTACAACTCCACCAGAGATAAATATTGATGCACAAATTCTTTTAGAGGATGCTGTTAAAATAGATCCTAATGCTAAAGTAGGAGATACTATTGAAAAAGAAGTAACTCCAAAAGATTTTGGAAGAGTTGCTGCCGGGACTGCTAAACAAGTATTAACACAAAAAATTAGAGAAGCTGAAAAAGAAAGTGTTATTAATGAGTTTAGTGATAAAGAAGGCGAAGTAATGATTGGTATGGTTGCTATGGAAGACCAAAAAAATTATTACATTGATTTAGGTAGAACTCGTGGTATGCTTCCTAAAAGTGAAATTATACCTGATGAAAAAATTGTTATGGGTTCAAATATTAAAGTATATTTAACTAAAGTTACTTTAGGAGCTAAAGGACCAGTTATTATGCTTTCTAGAAAACATTATGGTTTTGTTCGAAGATTATTTGAACAAGAAATTCCAGAGATTATTAATGGAACAATTGATATATACCAAGTAGTAAGAGAACCAGGTATAAGATGTAAAGTTGCTCTTATATCTAATAATCCAAAAGTTGATGCAATTGGTTCTTGTATAGGAGAAAAAGGTAGTAGAATAGCAGGCATTTTAAAAGAACTTGGTAATGAAAAAATAGATTTAGTACTATATGATGAAGATCCAGCTGTATTTATTAAAAATGCAATTGTTCCTGCAAAAGATGCTATAGTTAATATTTTAGATGAAAAAGAAAGAAAAGCTTTAGTAGTTGTACCTGATGATGAATTTAGTAAAGCAATTGGTAAAAAAGGAAGTAATATTAGACTTGCTTCAAGACTTACTAAATACTATTTAGAAATTAAAACAATGAAAGAAATTACTGAAGAAGGTAATAGATAATGAAAAAAGTTCCTTTAAGAACTTGTGTTGTATCACATGAAAAATGTGAAAAAAAAGATTTATTAAGAGTAGTAAGAACTCCCTTAGGAGAGGTGGTATATGATAGTACTGGTAAACTTAATGGAAAAGGTGCATACTTAAAAAAATCTATAGAAGTAATAAATAAAGCAAAAAAGACTAAAATATTAGAGAAAGCTTTAGGGGTAAGCATTAGTGATGAAGTATATGATAATTTAGAAAGGATTATTAATGAGACCAACTAAAGAAGAATATTATATGGCTATTTCCCAAATTGCTTCATTAAGAAGTACTTGTTTATCAAGAAAAGTTGGGGCAGTCATTGTTAAAGATGATAATCCAATTAGTTTTGGATTTAATGGACCAGCAAGAGGTGTTGAACATTGTGAAGATTTAGGTGGATGCAGAAGAAGAGCAATGAGTGATTATGCATCTGGTAAATATTTAGAACTATGTCCTGCTTCTCATGCTGAACAAAATGCAATTGCTTTTGCTGCAAGACATGGAATATCTACAGTAGGGGCAACAATTTATGTAAATACTTTTCCTTGTAAGGACTGTATGAATTCTATTATTAATAGTGGAATAACAAAGGTTGTATATAATAGTGAATATGATGCAAATCTTTCTAAATCAATTGCAAATAATGCAAATATTGAAATTATTAAATATGAGGGTAGAGATTTAGAAACACTATTATATGATTTTGGATATATAGAAAAGGGAAAAAGTAGATAAAAAATTAAATTAAGAAAGGATGGTTTTATGAATATTAAAGATTATGCAAAAGATGTAAATTTATCAGTAGCAGAGGTTTTAAGAAAATGTAGTGAACTTGGAATTAAAGCAGATGGTAACAGCATTTTATCTGATGATGATATTATTATGATTGATAATACAATTAATTTAATTAGTACTGATAAAGAAACAACATATGAAGAAGAAGACCAAATTGATGATGTAGTTGAAAAAGTATTACAAAGTGAAAATATTGTAAAAAAAGATATGGTTGCTAATAGCAAACAAAAACTTAAGAAAAAAGATAGCAGTAATGCTGATTTCAAAAACTTAAAAAAACAAATGTATAAAAACAAAAGCAAACTAATGAGTAATGTAAAAGAGGATAATATTGTTTTATATGAAGATGGAATGAGTGTTAAAGCTTTTGCCGATGCACTTGGAGTTTCTCTAAATGATATTATTAAAAAACTTATGAGTTTAGGATTAATGCTATCTATGAATGAAGTTATTGATTTTGAAAATGCTGAAATCGTAGCTTTAGATTACAATAAAACCTTAAAGAAAAAAGAAAGTCAAGATATTGCTGATTTTGATCATTATGAAGTAATTGATGATGAAAAAGATTTAAAAGAAAGACCGGCAATTGTTACAATAATGGGACATGTAGACCATGGTAAAACTACACTTTTAGATTACATTAGATCCACTAGAGTAGCCGAAGGGGAAGCCGGAGGTATTACGCAAGCAATTGGTGCATATCAAACTGAAAAAGATGGTCATAAAATTACATTTATTGATACTCCAGGTCACGCTGCCTTTACACAAATGCGTGCAAGAGGAGCAAGTGTAACTGATATCGTAGTTATTATTGTTGCTGCCGATGATGGTGTTATGCCTCAGACTAAAGAAGCAATCGACCATGCTAAAAGTGCTGGTGTACCAATCATTGTAGCGGTTAATAAAATTGATAAACCAAATATAAATATTGAAAGAGTTTATACTGAAATGAGTGAAAATGGTATTACTCCAGAAAGTTGGGGAGGAGAATACCCATTTATTAATCTTTCTGCGAAGACTGGAGAAGGTGTTGATAACCTTCTTGAAACAATTCTTGCAATTGCCGAAGTTAAAGAACTTAAAGCTAATCCAAATAGATATGCTTTAGGGGCTGTTATCGAAGAAAAACTAGATAAAAATATCGGAGGACTATCATCATTCCTTATTCTTAATGGAACACTTAGACTAGGAGATCCAGTGGTTGTAGGAACAACTTATGGTAAGGTTCGTACAATGAAAAATGATCGTGGAGAAAGTATAGTTGAGGCTGGACCATCTACTCCAGTAGAAATAACAGGACTTAATGATACACCTAAAGCAGGTGATAAGTTTATGGCTTTTGAAACAATTGAGGAAGCTAAAGAAGTTGCAGAAAAAAGAAAAAATATTGAAAAAGAAAAGAGTAATGTTAAGAAAACTTTATCACTAGATGAATTATTTGAAAGCGTTAATTCAGGTCAAAAAGAAGTCGCTGTTGTCTTAAAAGCTGATGTAAGAGGTTCTGAAGAAGCAGTTAAAAGTGCTCTTGAAAATATTAAAGTTAAAGATGTAAGAGTAAAAGTTATCCGCAGTGGTATAGGACCAATATCTGAAAGTGATATAGTTCTTGCTAGTGCATCAAAAGCAATCGTAATAGGATTTAATGTTGTATCATCTTCGGATGCTAAAGCAATGGCAAAAGAATATGGTATTGAAATTAGATGTTATACAATTATTTATAAACTTGTCGAAGATGTTGAAGCAGCACTTAATGGTATGCTTGATCCAGAATATGAAGAAAAAGTAATTGGTAGTGCTACTGTAAGACAAATATTTAAATTTTCTAAAGTTGGTAATATTGCAGGTGTATATATAACTGATGGAATAGTTAAAAATAATGCAAATGTAAGAGTTATTCGTGATGGAAAGATTCTTATTGATACAAAGATTTCCTCAATTCAAAGAGGTAAAGATCAAGCTAAAGAAGTTAAAAAAGGCTTTGAATGTGGTATTACATTAGAAAAATATGATGACTTCAAAGAGGGAGATACTTTTGAAGTTTATGTAATGGAGCAGGTAAAAAATGCCTAGTTTAAATGTAAAAAGAATTGAAAGTGATATTGAAAAATATATTCCAATGATTATTCAAAGAGAATGTCATGATGAATTACTTAAAAGTATTACAATAACTGGATGCTCACTTGCAAAAGATTTTAGTTATTGTAAAGTATATTTTACATCACTTTCTTCACTTTCTAAAAAAGAAATTGAAAAAGAAGTAAATGAAGCAAGTCCTTTTATAAGAGGTAAACTTGCCTCATTAATTGATGCAAGAAATATACCATTTTTAAAATTTACTTATGATGAGTCAATTGAATATGGTAATAAAATTGATGATATAATTAAAAAAATACATCAAAATGATTAATGATATGGGGTTTTGGTATGAAGTTATATGTTGGTAGTATAGATAAGAGATTTAAGGGTACTCTTTTAAATAATGCTTATGAGTATGCAAAGTGTTTTAATGGAAAAAATAGATTAGAATTAATTAGTAAAAGAAATTTATTAAATAGTAATAGTTTAATATTGCAAAAATATGATCCTAACTATCTTTTTTCGTGTCTAGTAAAGGAAAATCTTGCTAGGGAAGATGAAAAAATAATTTCTATTTCAAATGATTATAATTTAATTGCTTATTTACTTTTTCATAGAGAAAATGGATTGGTAATAGATAATATTGTTATTGTAGATTATTTAGAATATATGGAACTATTAAAAAAAAGTTTTTATAATTACTTAATTAGTGAAGTAGAAAATTATTCAGAATCAATTTATCCATCAATAGTATATATAAATCCTTATTTTAATAATGAATTATTAAATGATGTTTTATCTAAAAGAGGTTATATTTCAGATACTGATGGTTTAAAAAATTTTATCTATGTACCAAAAGAAAAAAGAAAGAAAGGTATTATTTATATAGATGATTATGAACGCAGTAATTTTAGTAAACAAAGATAAAGGCAAAACAAGTAGGGATATAGTAAATAATTTAACAAAAGTATTTAATACTAAGAGAATTGGTCATACCGGAACTTTAGATCCAATAGCTCAAGGCGTACTTGTTATATGTATAAATAAATATACAAAACTTGTAAATAGTTTAATGAGTTTAGATAAAGAGTATATTGGTACAATTACTTTAGGAATTAAAACTGATACATATGATATAACTGGTAAAGTTTTAGAACAAAAAGATGTAAGTGTTTCTAAAGAGGATATTGAAAAAGTATTTTCTTCATTAATTGGTAAGTATAAACAAGTAGTACCAATTTATAGTGCAAAGAAAGTAAATGGAAAAAAACTATATGAATATGCAAGAAATGGTGAAGAAGTAAAACTACCTACAAATGAAGTTGACATTTATAATTTAGAGTTAATATCATATGAAAAAAATAAAATAGTATTTAAGTGTAATTGCTCTAAAGGAACCTATATAAGAAGTTTAATACAAACTATATGTGATAAATTAAATGTTATTGGAACAATGTCTGATTTAGTAAGAACTAAACAAGGAAACTTTGATATTTCTGATTCATATACTGTCGAAGATATTGCAAATGGTAATTATAAAGCTTTATCTGTGAAAGATTTATTTGACTATAAAACATATAATTTAACCGAAGAAGAATTTAATAAAGTAAAAAATGGTTCTCATATAAAAGTCGATAGTAATGAAGATATATTACTTCTATATTATAATAATGAAGAAATCGCAATTTATAAAAGAAAAGATGATTTTTACGCTTGCGATATAATGCTTATTTAACTGGAATTAATCCAGTTTTTTTAATGCTTAATTTTATTGTGTAAAGTAATGTAAAACAAATGACGAAATTATGTAAATAAAATGTAAAACTTTAATTCTTTTTTAGGAATTTATCAAAAAAAGGAGGAAATGAGAAATTTTCCGGTAATAAATATATATGAAGGGGAGAAATTTAAAATATACTTAAAAAATTAGAAAATGAAGTAATTTTAGTTGGCAAAAATAATTTTATAAAAATATATCAAAGAAAAAAAGAGACAACCTTGTTGTGAAGTCAACGCTTTTGCCTCTTTAATGACTACATTGTAGCATAAAAAACTATAATGTGTCAATTGGAGGATAGTATAATATTAGTAATCATGCTATTATATTTTAATATAAATTAAAACTATAAAAAATAATTTAGCTAAGTTATATTCTTTCTATTAAAAGTTAAAATCTATGGTATACTATATATATGGGAGTAAGATATGCTAGATAAATTAATAATAAATGGAACTGAAAATTATAAATGTTATGATATATTAAAGAATTTATATGCAAGTAATCTTGAATTTAAAAAGATAGTGGATGAAGGTATTAAAAGTGGAAAAGTAACTGGATTTTCACAAGAATTATGGGAGAAACTTGATATGCAAAATATAAGATCAAGAGGAGTAAATTCATTTTGCGAAGTATTTAGAGATGGTGCTAATTTAGGCTACTGCACAGTATGTTCTAAACAAGTAAGTTATTCACTTGATAATCCTTATTTATGTGGAGGTACAAATAAATTTTTAATTGGAACGGTGAATTCTCCAGATGGAAGACATACTTGGATTGAGGATGAAGGCAAAATAATTGATACAACCTTTATGCTTGTTATAGCTAAAGATTATGTAAAATATTTTGGCTATACTTTAGAAAATAGATATAATCCAAATATTGATCCAATATATGTAAGTGCAAAAGAATTTACAAATGATAAAAGTCTTAGGAGGTAAAAATGAAAAAAATAATCTTAATTGATGGAAATAATTTAATGTTTAGAAGTTATTATGCAACTTTTTACAGTGGAGCAAATATGAAAACCAGTACAGGACTTCCGACAAACGCATTATTTTCTTTTGTAAATATGATTAATAAAATAATTAAGGAAGAAAATCCATCTTATGTAGCAGTGGCTTTTGATGTAGGTAAAAATTTTCGTAAAAAAGAGTTTTCTTTTTATAAAGAGGGAAGACAAAATACACCAGATGAACTTAAAATGCAAATGCCTTATGCAAGGCAAATTCTTACGGCAATGGGTATAAAATATTTAGAACTTGAACCTTATGAAGCAGATGATATCATTGGAACTTTAGTTAAAATGTGTGTTAAAGATGCTGATTTTGATGCTACAATAATATCATCGGATAAAGATTTACTGCAACTTATAAATTTTGAAACTGATGTTAAACTTCTTAAGCAAACAGGGTTTATTCGATTTAATGAAAAAACTTTTAAAGAGGAATATGGGGTAGATCCTATTAATATGATTGATTTAAAAGCTTTAATGGGTGATAGTTCCGATAATATTCCTGGTGTTAAAGGTATAGGTGAAAAAGGCGCTATCAAACTTTTAAAGAATTATCAAACAATTGAAAATTTATATGAACATATTGATGAAATAAAAGGTAGTATTCACGATAAACTTGTTACCTTCAAAGAGGATGCTTTTATGTCAAAAAAACTTGCAACCATATACTGTGATGTTCCTCTTGAAATATCTTTAAATGATTTAAAATATGAAGGACCTGATAATGAACTTTTATATGATGTATTTTCTAAACTAGAATTTACTTCACTTTTAAGTAATCTTACAAAAGAAAAAAAGAATGAAAAAATAGATTTTATTTTAGTAAATGAAAACATTAATGTTGTAACAAATGATATAGTTTCTTTATATATTGAGTGTGATAATGATGACTATACAAATGCAAGTATAGTAAGTGCTTCATTATATGATGGTAAATTTTTCTATTATTTTTCCAAAGAAAATATCAAGTATTTAAATTTAACCAATAAAAAAGTAGTATGTTTTGATAGTAAAAAATGCCAGTATTTATTAAATAGTAATTTTGATGTATTACTTGATTATTCACTTTGTTCATATTTAAACGGAGATAATATCAAGGATGATATTTCATTTACCGCAATAAAATATGGATTTGAAATTCCAACGATTAATAATTTACTTAAAATGAATGAATCACCTGAATATATTCAATACGAACTATTAAAAGTAAAATTCTTATTTGAAAATTATGAGAATAATTATAATCTTTTGAAAGAAAATAAACAAGATAATATTTATGAAAAAATAGAACTTCCACTTTCAAAGGTACTTCTTAAAATGGAAAAAGAGGGAATTAAAGTATCAAGTGAAGTTTTAGATAATCAAAAAGAAATTATTTCTAAAAAACTCGAGGAAATTACTGCAAAGATTTATGAATATGCAGGTGAGAATTTTAATATTTCTTCCCCGAAACAACTTGGCGAAATCTTATTTGAAAAGATGCAGGTGGGTAAAGGTAAAAAAAATAAAACAAGTTATAAAACAGATGAAGCATCTTTAGAAAAACTTGCAAATGTTCATCCAATTATTAATTTAATTTTAGAGTATCGTGGACTATCTAAACTTAAATCAACATATATTGATGGCCTAAAGGAATATATAGTTGACGGTAAAATTCATACAATATTTAAACAAACTGTAGCAAGAACTGGAAGACTTTCTTCGATTCATCCAAATCTTCAGAACATTCCTGTTAAAACTGAGGAGGGTAAACAAATTAGAAAAGCCTTTATACCAAGTAATGATGTATTTTTAAGTTTAGATTATTCACAAATAGAGTTAAGAATTCTTGCTTCAACAATAAATTCTAAGCCTATGATTGATACATTTAATGCTGGTGGCGACATTCATGCAAGAGTGGCTGCCGATATACATAATAAAGATATAAAGGATGTTACAAAAGCTGAAAGAAGTGCTGCTAAAGCGGTAATATTTGGAATTGTATATGGAATAAGTGGCTTTGGTTTAGGTGAAAATCTTCATATATCTAAAAAAGAGGCTGATGAGTTTATTGAAAAGTATTATCATCTTTATCCTGAAGTAAAAGAATATATGGAAAAAATGATTGCATTTGCTAAAGAAAATGGTTTCGTTTATACAAATTATGGAAGAAAAAGAGTAATAAGTGAAATAAATGATGCTAATTTTATGGTTAGAAAATCTGGCGAAAGAATGGCTATTAATACGCCAATTCAAGGGAGTGCTGCCGATATTATTAAAATGGCAATGATTAAAATTGATGAAATTTTTACAAAAGAAAATATTCAAAGTAAATTAGTATTACAAATTCACGATGAACTTATATTTGATGTTAAAAATGAAGAACTTGAAAAAGTTGAAAACATTGTAAAAGATGCAATGGAAAATGTAGTTAGTTTAGCTGTACCACTTAAGGTAAGCACTGATGTTGGAACTAACTGGTATGATTTGAAGTAAGGAGGAATTTTTATGCCAGAACTTCCAGAGGTAGAAACAGTTAGAAATTATTTAAAAGAAAATATTTTGAATAAAAAGATTATTAATATAGATATTTTATACCCTAAAATGATTGAAAATGATATAAATGAATTCAAACAAAAGCTTATTAATAACTTCTTTATTGATATTCAAAGAAAAGGAAAATATTTAATATTTGTACTTGATAAATACTATTTAATATCACATCTTCGTATGGAAGGTAAATTTAATATTAAACCCTTAAATGAAGAAATATCTAAACATGAACATGTAATATTTTATTTTGAAAATTTTACTTTAAGATATAATGATACTCGTAAGTTTGGAAGAATGAAATTAATTAATAAAGATGAAATAAATGATTATTTAAAAAATGTAGGTCCTGATGCTAATAATGTAGAGTATAGTGATGAAATACTATACAAAATAAATAAATCTAATAAATGCATTAAAACTATTTTGCTCGATCAAAGTATACTATCTGGTATTGGTAATATTTATGCTGATGAAATCTTGTTTAAATCAAAAATTAACCCCTTTATGAAGGGGAAAGATATTAATAAAAAAGATTTAGAAAATATCATAAAATATTCTAAAGAAATACTTGATGATTCAATCAAACATAAAGGAACCACTATAAAAAGTTATACATTTTCTTTAAATCATGCTGGTAGTTATCAAGACTATTTACTTGTTCATAAAAATGAGGGCAAACCTTGCAAAATATGTAATGAAAAAATATTAAAAGCTAAAATTGATGGAAGAAGTACCTATTATTGTAAAAACTGTCAAGGTGTAAAATGAAAAAAGAAATTCTATTAACATTATTAACTTTTGTATTTCTTTCTATTGGAGCGTATTTTTGTTATAAAAAGAAACTTGAAATTAATGAGGTTAAAGCACCAGTAAATTCATTTTTGTTTATTAATTATGATAATAATTATATTAATTCAAACATTGATTTTTTAGATAAAAAAACTATTTTAAAATCAAAAGCATATATAACTTATGAAACAAATGGTAATAATGATGTATGTCTTGATTATATTTTAAAAGCAGATGGAAATTATGATAAAACTAAAGGTGTTGATGAAAGTAATAAAGAGCTTACTTTTTTAATCGAAGGGTTGTGTGAGGAAAAAGAAATTCCTTCATTTAAAAATGGAGATGAAATAGTGCTTTATACATTTAAAGTTAAGCCGAATACGGATGAAGAATATAATATTATAACTAATTTTTATGTAAATAATCTTGATCAAACAGCCCTTGTAAATAATCCAATAAACTTTACATATTTAGTAAAACAGACTAATTGTTAATTTTTTCTTTACAAACTGAAAATTCTTTGATATTTTTATGGTAAGGAGAATACAATGAAAAAAGAAAGATTGGTAGCAAGTGCTCTTGCATTTAATACACTTCTTACAGCATTTACAATTAAGGCTAATGCTAAGACTCTTGATGTACCATACATTTATGCAGAAGAAAAATATGGGGAAAGCCAGCTTGGTAGAGATTTAAATTACTATCATATTGAAAATGAAAAACAAAATTTAAATAGTAAAAAAATTCTTTTGAATTTTGCAATTCATGGTTTTGAGGATGCTTTTGCGTATGATGGCCAGTTACTAGTAAGTATAGCTGAAAAAATAATAGCTTACTATGAGGAAAATTATGATAAATTAGGTTCTTATGAACTTTATGTAATTAAATGCTCTAATCCTGATGGTACTTATGAAGGGATTACAAATAATGGCTATGGAAGATGCACAAGTACTGGTGTAGATTTAAATAGAGACTTTGATTATTATCATCAAAAAAGGGATAGTGCAAGGTATTATACACAAGCGCCATTTAGTGCTGTTGAATCGCAAGCTTTAAGAGATGTAACAATTAAGATAAAACCTGATATTGTAATTGATTGTCATGGCTGGTTAAATGGTTATTATGGAAGTTATAATTTATATCAAAAATTTAGTAAGAATTTTTATTTACCTTATTCAGGAGGTTATGGAAGTGGTTACTATTCTTCGTGGGTTACAACTTTAGGAGCGGAAGGAACACTTTTAGAATTTCCTTGGCCCTCAAATGATCATGATAAATTCGTAGAAACTTACAGTAGTAAGATGATTGATTTAATTAATGGAGTAACCTCTGAAACATTAGCTGAACAACAAAAATTAGAAAATAATGAATGTAATTTAATTGTAAATAACCGGGTTTATTATCCTTACAGAAGCTCAATTAAAGTGGATAATTCTAATTATTATTCACTTACTGATATTGCTAGAATGCTAGAATTTGATATATTTTATGAAGATGGTAAAGTTGTTTTGAAAAATAATTATGAATATTTGACCTTTATACCAG
The DNA here is from genome assembly GCA_934097085.1 of uncultured Bacilli bacterium. GTDB lineage: Bacteria > Bacillota_I > Bacilli_A > RF39 > UBA660 > UBA6448. The sequence continues at coordinate 47,820 of CAKONK010000001.1, read as the reverse complement.
GAACTAGCATTATGCAAACAATTAATAATATTTATGATTTAAAAGGGACGATTTTTGAAAATAATGGTGAATTTTTTGTACCACTTCGCAAAGTTTTAGAACTTTTAGGACACAGCGTAGAGTGGAATGGAGAAACTAATGCAATTTATATTGATTCAAATATGCAAATGACAAGAAAACTTGTTGTTGAAAATTCTTAAAATTTATGCTATATTTATAATAGTGAAAGGAAGGTAAAAATGAGATTAACAATTGAAGAAGCTCAAAAGAAGAATGAAAGAATTGACTTTTTAAAGGGTAGATTAGAAAAAATCAGAAGTGAAAGAAATGAATTCCAAGGTAGTGCTGGATATGATGCAAATGAACCATATTTTGGTTTACTTTCTCAAATGGAAGAAACTACAAATAAAGAGATAATGCAAATTAATCAAGAATTAGCTACTGCTGAAATAGTAGATCCTACACTTGCTAATGAGAATTTAGTAAATGATGGAGATACACTTGATTTGGTAATTACTAATCCAGATGGAACACAATTTCCAAGTACAGTAACTATTGTAAATCATATTGAAGAGTACAATCCAAATTTATTAAGCACTTCATCTCCAATTGGTATGGCTATTTATGGAAAAGAAATTGGATCTATCGTTGATTGTCAAGCTCCATATGGTAATATTAAAATTGAAATAAGAGGAAAAGTTCTTAAAGAAGAAGTTGAAGAAACTCTAGGAAGATAATCAAATTGGTTATCTTTTTTTATTGTGATTTTAATTTTTATATCTTATAATATTTGTAGGAGGAAAATATGTTTTTACCTGCAGATAAGTATAAAGTAATAAATAAGACTATTTTAAGTGATGTAGACAAGAAAAACTTAATTTCTTTTTATATGCCTATAATAGGAAGTTTAGCAGTTTCTTTATACCTTATTTTGTGGCAAGATTTATCTTTAAAAGAGGAAGAAAGTGAGGAAGAAATTCATCAACATTTAATTTCACTTTTAAATGATACAAAAGAAAATGTTCAAAGTGCATTTTACTGCCTTGAGGCTGTAGGACTTTTAAAAACATATGTAAAACCTGGTGATGTAAAATCTTATATTTATGAACTTTATAGTCCACTTTTACCATCAGAATTTTTTAATCATCCAATACTTAATATGGTTCTTTATAGCAATATTGGACCAGATGAATATGATAAATTATTTAAATATTTTCAAAAGAAAAGAAGCGATTATTCAGGTTATGAGGAAATCACTAAAAAGATGGATGAAGTATTTATTTCTTCTTCATATGCTCCGAAAGATGGTGCTAAAGAAAGATGCTCAAATGCTGTTAGTTTAAATAGTAAAATTGATTATGATTTAATTACCTCATCGATACCTAAAAGTGTTTTATCTGAAAAAGCTCTTAATAAAAAGGCTAGAGAATTAATTGATAATTTATCATTTATATATGATTTTGATACTTTACAAATGATTGAACTTTTGCGTAATAGTTTAAATGAATTTGGAATGATTGATAAAAATGAACTTAGAATTAATGCTCGAAAGAAATATAATTTATCGTCAAATAGTATGCCAACACTTGTTTATAGAACTCAACCTGAATATTTAAAAAAGGCAAGTGGCGATAACTCACTTCATGCTCAAATTGTTCAAATGTTTGAAAGCATTAGTCCTTATGACTTTTTAAAATATAAAAATAAAGGTGCAAGTCCTACGGCTAAAGACCTAAAACTTGTAGAAAACCTTTTAGTTGATCTAGAACTTACTCCAGCGGTTGTTAATGTATTACTTGATTATTGTCTTCGTAAAAATAATAATCGTCTTACAACTGCATATGTGGAAACTATTGCTGGTCAGTGGAAAAGGGCTGATTTAAAAACTGCGGAAGAAGCTATGAAATTTGCAGAAAAAGAACATAAAAAGTTAAATAAGAAGATAACTGTTACAAGTAAGAAGATTAGTGAACCTGCTTGGTTTAATACAAAAATTGAAAGAAATGATGCAACCGAAGAAGAACAAAAAGAACTAACTGATTTATTAAAGGAGTTTAAGTAATGGAAAAAATAAAAAGCGATTATAATGAAAATATTTTAAATGATAAATATAATGAACTTAAAAATAACCCTGATTTTATAGCACTTGTCAATAAATTTAAGATAAATGAAACCGAAGCTAAAAATAATTTATCTTCTTTAGAGGACACTTTAAATGAATTATATAATTGTAAAAAATGTCCAGGTTTAAGTGAGTGTAAAAATAAAATTAAAGGTTATGTATATTACCCAGAAAATAAAGAAAGTTTTCTATGCTTTGGTTACGCAAAATGTAAAAAGTTAAAAGAATATGAAAATATTTTAAATGAAAAAGATGAAAATAATGAACTTAAAAATGCTAGAATGAAAGATATTGATGTATCTGATAAAAATAGAATAGAATTAATTAAATTCTTAAAGAAATTTTATGATGAATATAATATAAAATCTAGTCCAAAAGGTTTATATTTACATGGAAGTTTTGGAAGTGGTAAAACATTTTTACTTGCTTGCCTTTTAAATGAACTTGAAATAAAAAAACATATTTCATATGAAATTGTATATTACCCTGAATTACTTCGAACTTTAAAAGAGGATTTATCTTTGGTAGAAAGTAAGGTAAGTTACTATTCAAATGTAGAAATACTTGTACTTGATGATATTGGTGCTGAAAATGTAACTAATTGGGGAAGAGATGAGATTCTTGGTACTATTTTACAAGAAAGAATGAATAAACATAAAACAACATTTTTTACAAGCAATTTAGATATAAATGAACTTGAAAAACATCTATCTTGCTCTAAAGATAATGTTGATAATGTTAAAGCACGTAGAATTATTGAAAGAATAAAACAATTAACGATAGATATGGCTTTAATATCGGTAAATCGTAGAAATTAAGTGAAAATAAATATTATTTTCACTTTTTATTTGACAGTAAATAAAAATCATTGTATAATTAGGTTCCATTGGGTAAATAATAATAATGAGGTGTAAACTTGACATTATTTGATAACTATGCTATAATTATAGCGTAATAAGGGGGAAATGGAAATGAAAGGATATGTTTTAGATTATATTAATGAAAATGAGTTTAGAAAACTAGAAAGAGCTTTAAAGAAATATAATATGATAGCTTTTAAAAAACTTACTTTTGATTATTATCCATCTTTAAGAAATGGTAATTTAGTAGGTGAGAAAGTATCTGAAAATAAGAAAAATGGTACTGAAAGTTATGAATTAAAGCTTCCTAGTGATAAAATATTTACTCAAATTCATGGTGAAGTTAAACTTTTATATACAGTTCATAAAAAAGAAGGTATTGTAATGCTTGAAACTTTAACACCAGAAGATATACTTTTAGAAGGTCATAGAAGTGAACTTACAACTTATAAAGGTATTATGATTTCTAAACAAAATGCCTCAAAAGAAATGTTTAAAATCGATTTATTAAATATGCTTCAAAATAAATAGTATTAATTTACTATTTTTTGTTTTTTTATTAAATCGAACAAATGTACTTGACAAATAAAAATTGGTATAATATAATTAATATGTGATGACAAAATAACTTGATATATTTTTAATATTAAGTTACAATGAAAATGTCAGAGTTTTAGAAAGGTAAAAAATGAAAATAACAAAAGATGAAAAAGACAAGGATAAAATCTTAGAAGGGGTTTTAGCTGATATTGAAAAACAATTTGGAAAAGGTGCCATAATGAGACTTGGTAATGAAGAACATATCGAAATTGATACTACTTCATCTGGGTCACTTGCTCTTGATATTGCTTTAGGAGTTGGCGGGTTTCCAGTTGGAAGAATCATTGAAATATTTGGACCTGAAAGTAGTGGTAAAACTACTATTGCCTTACAAGCGATTGCTGAAGTCCAAAAGAAAGGTGGAAGAGCAGCGTTTATCGATGCTGAACATGCTCTTGATCCTGTGTATGCCAGAAATTTAGGTGTAAATATTAATGATTTATTGTTAAGTCAACCAGATACTGGTGAGCAAGCACTTGAAATATGTGATGCACTAGTTAAAAGTGAAGCTGTTGATTTAATTGTAATTGACTCTGTTGCGGCTTTGGTACCTCAAGCGGAAATTGATGGAGAAATGGGAGATTCACACGTTGGCCTTCAGGCAAGGCTTATGAGTCAAGCTCTTAGAAAATTATCGGGAAATATGAATAAGAGTAAGACTACATGTATCTTTATCAATCAATTAAGAGAAAAAGTTGGTATAATGTTTGGTAATCCGGAAACTACTCCAGGCGGAAGAGCTCTTAAATTTTATTCAAGTGTTAGACTTGATATAAGAAAAGGAGAACAAATTAAATCTGGTGATACAGTTGTAGGAAATAAAGTAAACATTAAAGTAGTTAAAAATAAAGTATCTCCACCATTTAGAACTGCAAGTGTTGACATAATGTATGGTGAAGGAATATCAAGAGAGGGTGAAATAGTTGACCTTGCAAGTGATATTGATATCATTGATAAAAGTGGTGCTTGGTATTCATATAATGGAGAAAAGATTGGTCAAGGAAAAGAAAATGTTAAAGCATTTTTAAGAAATAATGTTGAACTTAAAACTGAAATTGAAAATAAAATTAGAAAACATTATGGTTTCAAAATTGATGAACCTAAAAAAGAAGAAGTTAAAAAAGAAAAATAACTTCTTTTTATTTACAAAATAGCATATTTTTTGTTATGATAGTCTTAAGTTTTTTGTGAGGTGGGTATGAAAAGAATTTATTTAGATTTAATATATAAACTATTTAGTAATTATAAATCTGAAGATGTAAGTAAGGTAGAGAAAGCCTATGCTTTTGCATATGAAAAACATAAAGGTCAAAAAAGACAAAGTGGGGAAGATTATATAATTCATCCTTTAATAGTTGCTTATATTTTAGCGGAGATGCACGCAGATAGTGATACAGTATGTGCTGGACTTTTACACGACACTTTAGAGGATACAAATGCCTCAAAAGAGGAAATAATTACTTTATTTGGACAAGATGTTTGTTCTTTAGTCGAAGGAGTAACTAAATTTACTAAAATGAATTTTCAAACAAAAGAGGAAGAAAATCTTGCAAATATGCGTAAAATTATTACTAGCATAATTAATGATCCAAGAATACTAATTATTAAACTTGCTGATCGTCTTCATAATATGCGTACACTAGATTTTAAAACACCTGAAAAACAAATAGAAAAAGCAAAAGAGACTATGAATATTTATGTTCCTCTTGCAAGTTATATTGGAGCATATCATATAAAAACTGAACTTGAGGATTTATCATTTAAATATTTAGAGCCAGATAAATATCATAATATATTAGAGCAAAAATATAATTTTGAAAAATATGAATCTAATAATATATTTGAACTTGAGAAAGTAATTCATAATTTTCTTTTAGATAATAATATTCCTAATGATATGAAAGTTAGAACTAAAAATATATATGGTATTTATCGAAAAATGAAAAAGGGTTTTACTCTTGATGAAATGCACGATTTAGTGGCTCTTAAAGTAGTGGTAAGGCAGGTTATGGATTGCTATAAATCTTTAGGTTTAATTCATAGTAAATATCATCCGCTTAATTATAAGTTCAAAGATTATATTTCTAGTCCTAAAACTAATATGTATCAAAGTTTGCATACAAGTATTTTTGGACCATTTAATAGATTAATTCAATGTCAAATAAGAACATTTGAAATGGATAAAGCAAATTCTTATGGACTTACTGGTTATTGGGATAAAGATGATAGAAATGTAAAAGACAATATGCTTACAGACTTAAAAACTCATTATCAATTTTTTAATACTATTTGTGATTTAAATGATGAATATCCAGATAATAAAGATTTTATTGAACATATTCAAAAAGAATTATTTAGTAATATTATCTATGTTTTTGATGAAAATGGTAATGCTATAGAACTTGCTAAGGGTTCAACAATAATTGATTTTGCTTATAAAACTAAAAGGGAATTTATTAATGTTGTTTTAGGAGCATATGTAAATAATAATTTAGTGGGTCCAAATCATATTCTTACAAATAATGATAGAGTATCTCTTTTATATAATAAAAATAAAAGTTTATCATTAAAAAAATGAGGCGAAAATATTAAGAAAGGATTAGGTTTTCAATTAACATGTGTAAGGAGTATGTTATTTATAAATAATAATCTTTCGCCTCGATAAGTTATTAAATATTATTTTTTATATAATTGCAAGCGATTCGACAAAACAAGACAAAATTAGAACCAAAAATGTTAAAAAAAGTGTAAAGTAACTTTACACTTTTTAAAATATTTATATATATTTATACCAAAAATTGATATAATAAGGTTTGTGAAAGGTGGGAATTATATGAAATATGTATATTTATTTTCTGAAGGAAATAAAGATATGAGAAATTTACTTGGTGGTAAAGGTGCAAATCTTGCAGAAATGACAAAATTAGGTTTACCTGTACCTCAAGGATTTACTATTACAACTGAGGCTTGTACAAGATATTATGAAGATGGTAAAAAAATAAGTGAAGATATTGAAAATGAAATTTTTGAAAATATCAAAAAAATGGAAGAAATAACTGGTAAAAAGTTTGGTGATAAAGAAAATCCACTTTTAGTTTCAGTAAGAAGTGGTGCAAGAGCCTCAATGCCAGGTATGATGGATACAATTTTAAATTTAGGTTTAAATGAAGAAGTTGTTGAAGTTTTAGCACAAAAAAGTGGTAATCCAAGATGGGCTTGGGATTGCTATAGAAGATTCATTCAAATGTATTCTGATGTAGTAATGGAAGTTGGTAAAAAATACTTTGAAACTTTAATTGATAAAATGAAAACCGAAAAAGGAGTAACTTTAGATGTTGAACTTACTGCAGAAGATTTAAAAGAGCTTGCTAGAGAGTTTAAAGAAGAATATAAATCTAAAGTTGGTGAAGATTTTCCAAATAATCCAGTTGATCAATTAATGGGAGCTATTAAAGCAGTATTTAGATCATGGGATAATCCAAGAGCAAATGTTTATCGTAGAGATAATGATATTCCTTATTCTTGGGGAACTGCAGTAAACGTTCAAATGATGGCATTTGGTAATATGGGAGAAACTTCAGGAACTGGTGTTGCATTTACAAGAGATCCTGCGACTGGAGAAAAACATTTAATGGGTGAATTCTTAATGAATGCTCAAGGCGAAGATGTAGTTGCTGGTGTTAGAACTCCACAACCTATTTCTCATTTAAAAGAAGTTATGCCAAAAGTTTATGAAGAATTTACTAATATTTGTGCTACTTTAGAGAATCATTATCATGATATGCAAGATATGGAATTTACAATTGAAAATGAAAAACTTTATATGCTTCAGACAAGAAATGGTAAAAGAACTGCAAAAGCAGCTTTAAAAATTGCTTGTGATTTAGTTGATGAAGGTAAAATTACTGATAAAGAAGCAGTACTTATGATTGATCCAAGAAATCTTGATACACTTTTACATCCAACATTTGATGCAAATGCTTTAAAAGAAGCTCACGAAATTGGTAAAGGTCTTGCTGCATCTCCAGGGGCTGCTGCAGGTAAAGTAGTATTTACTGCTGAAGATGCTAAAAAAGCTCATGAAAAAGGTGAAAAAGTTGTACTTGTTAGACTTGAAACTTCTCCAGAGGATATCGAAGGAATGAAAGCTAGTGAAGGAATTCTTACTGTTCGTGGTGGAATGACATCACACGCTGCTGTTGTTGCTCGTGGTATGGGAACTTGCTGCGTTTCTGGTTGTCAAGAAATAGTAATGGATGAAGAAAATAAACGTTTCACTTTAGGTGGTGAAACATTTACTGAAGGTAGTGAAATTTCTATAGATGGTTCAACTGGTAGAATCTATAAAGGATTAATTCCAAAAACTGATGCTGCAATTACTGGTGAATTTGAAAGAATTATGGCTTGGGCTGATAAGTATAGAAGACTAGCTGTAAGAACAAATGCGGATACTCCAAAAGATGCTGCAAAAGCAAGAGAGTTAGGTGCTGAAGGTATTGGACTTTGTAGAACTGAGCATATGTTCTTTGAAAAAGATAGAATTGCCGCTATTAGGGAAATGATTTGTTCTGATACAGTTGAAGAAAGAGAAAATGCCCTTGCTAAAATCGAACCAATGCAACAAAAAGACTTTGAAGCATTATATGAAGCAATGGAAGGTTATGGTGTTACAATTAGATATTTGGATCCACCACTTCATGAATTCGTACCAACTGAGGAAGCCGATATTAAACTTCTTGCAGATTCTCAAGGTAAGACAGTTGAACAAATTAAAAATATAATTGCATCACTTCATGAATTTAACCCAATGATGGGCCATAGAGGTTGTAGACTTGCTGTTACGTTCCCTGAAATTGCAAAGATGCAAACAAGAGCAGTTATTAAAGCAGCAATTGCTGTATCAAGAAGACTAAATACTAAAATAACTCCAGAAATTATGATCCCACTTGTTGGTGAAGTAAAAGAGTTAAAATATGTTAAAAATATAGTTTGTGAAACAGCTGATGAAATAATTAAAAATGAAAATATTGATATGACTTATCATGTTGGAACAATGATTGAAATTCCAAGAGCAGCACTTACTGCAGATGAAATAGCTAAAGAAGCAGATTTCTTCTCATTCGGAACAAATGACTTAACACAAATGACATTTGGTTTCTCAAGAGATGATGCTGGTAAATTCTTAGGAGCCTACTATGATAAGAAAATATATGAAAATGATCCATTTGCAAAACTTGATCAAAAAGGTGTAGGTAAACTTGTTAAGATGGCTGCAACATTAGGAAGAGAAACTAATCCAAATATCCATTTAGGTATCTGTGGAGAACACGGTGGAGATCCATCAAGTGTTGAATTCTGTCACAATGTTGGACTTGATTATGTATCATGTTCACCTTATAGAGTTCCTATTGCTAGACTTGCTGCTGCACAAGCTGCAATTAAAAGTGAAAAATAATTTATAAACTTAGATAGAAATGTCTAAGTTTTTTGTTTTGTACAAAACTTATTTAAACAAGATATTAAATTATCATATAGCATTGTTATTAATCATTATATTATTTTTTTATTGTCCTAAAAATTCATACTTGTTAAAGTAAAACAAAATGAAATATAAGTATTTAATAATTATCAAGTAATATCGATAAAAATATGGAAAAATTTGGCAAAAAATAATTGTCAAAGAATGACAAGACTCTTTTAAAAAAATGCTTTAGAGAAAGTAATAAATTTATAAAAAAATATTTAAAATATCTTTAAATAGTAATAATAATAGGACTATTAAGAAAAATAATAATTATTTTTTTATATAATATTTTTCTTTTTATTTAAAATTTATAGAATGTTATTTTTAGTGAATATAATTTTTTTTAATAAACAATAAAAATATTTTTATATAAAAAAATAGTATTTGCTATAAAAATATTTTGTATTTTATAATTATTAAGAAAAATATGTTATATATATAAAACATATCAAAAAAACTATAATTATTTTTTTGTAAGGTATAATTTTTAGTTTTAAAAAATTTAAATTTAAAAAGTAAAAAATACTTTTAATAAATTATTAAATTATTTATAATGCAATAAAAAATTATACTAAAATATATTCATTTCATTTATAAAAAATTGATATTTTACTAATTTCATTACTTAAATTATCATGGTGTCATGGGAGGGAAAAATGGATAATTTAGTAATTGATATTGATGGGACTATATGTCCTATTAAAAAAGTAAATGAGAATTATGAAGAATTGGTGCCATATTTTCAAATGGTAAATAAAATTAGAGAGTATAAAAAAAGAGGATATAAAATTACGCTATTTACTTCGAGAAATATGAGAACTTATAATGGTGATATTAATAAGATACTAGAAAATACAAAACCAATTCTAGAAAGGTGGTTGAAAAAATGGAATATACCTTATGATGATCTTATTTTTGGTAAACCTTGGCCTGGAAAAAATGGCTTTTATATTGATGATAGAGCAATTAGACCTTTAGAATTTATAAAAAACGACATTAATGAAATAAACAAGATATGTGAAAATGATTGCAAAATAATGAATTCGTATGAATATATTTTTAAAATTAACGATGTTAATTTAAAGATTAGATCAAATGATATTAGAATAATAGAAAGTTTAGTTGATAAATACGCTGATTACTATGAAATGGGAATAGAACCAGTGGACTTTACTATTAATTATAGTGTTACAGATTATAGTAAGTTAGGATTTTCATATAAAGAAAAAGATCAGAAAGATCCAGTTTATATAAATAAGAATGGTAATGAATTGCATGTTTTCATAAAGAAATTTACAGAAAATGACATAAATTTTATCAAAAGAATATTTACAACGACTTTAATAAAGGTATTACAAGAAAAACAATATACTATTATTCATGGTGCTTGTATAGCTAAAAATGATGAAGGAATAATAATTTCTGGAAATAAAAGAGCAGGCAAAACAACCACTATGTTAAATTTACTTAATAAAGGGTATGATTATATATGTAATGACAGAATTGCAATAAAGAAAGTCAATGATAAATATGTTGCAATTGGTATTCCATTTTCTATGGGAATAATTTTAAAAGATACAAGCAAATTATTTGATAAGTCAAAATTTCATATTGATAAAGATTTTGATGAAAGTAAGGTATATATTGAAAATAATCAAGTTGCAGATTTATTTGATGTAAATGTTAAATCTATGGTAAATATTAAATCTATCATTGTTCCGAAGTATAATCCTTATGTTAAAAATATTAATCCATACATGATAAAAAATATAAAAGAATTTATTGGACCAGAAAATGTAATGACAGATAATGCTATACCAGCTGAAAAGAATTTTTTAAATGAACTTTTTAAAGTTAGTTATTCAAATAGTGACTTCTTAAATGAAATTCCAGCTTATTATGTTGAACAATCAGCGTATACGTTTGATGAATTAGATAAATTTATTTCAGACTATGTTTTAATGGAGGAAAAACAAAATGTTTTACGATTTACACACACACACAAATAAATCTGATGGAAAATATTCTAGAGTTGACCTTTTGAAAAAAGCAAATGATTTACATATGAAATATTTAAGTTTTACGGATCACGATTATCTTGATAAAGAAAATGTAAAGAAAGAATATGAACAGATTTATGGAAACTGTGAAGTAGAGCTTATCGATGGTATTGAGTTTACGATTGAGGATTATAAAAATATGCATATTTTAGGTTATGGAATAAAAGACAAGGATTTAATTATTCATAATTTAGAACAGATTAAAGATGAAAACGTAAATATATGCAAACGACTAATATATAATTTAAATAGTTATTATGGATTTGATTTAAATTTAAATGATTATTCTAATTATAATTTATCAAAAGGGTTAATTCGTCAAATGCTTGTAGATAAAAATATTGTGGAAAATTTAAAAATTGCTGGTGATCTTTATACAGGAATAAATTCAAAATTCTATGAAAAGACTCGTGCTTTAAAAATATGGCAAGTTATTTCTTTAATAAAATTATCAAAAGGAATATCTGTTTTAGCACATCCATCTATATTAAAATTAGAAAATAATGAATTAGACTTATTAATAAAAAAATTAAAAGACATTGGTTTAGAAGGCATTGAAATATTAAATCAATCAAAAACTACTCAAGTTCAAGCAGAGTACTATGAATATTTAGCCAAGAAATATGATTTATTAATGTCATGTGGTAGTGATTTTCATAACGAAAAAAGTACACCTATTTTCGGTGTAGATAACGAAAAAAGTAAAAAATTAATTAGAAAGATAAAGGAGATGTAAATATGTATAAAAATAAACAATTAATAATATTAATGGCAGGTCATGCTACAAGGTTATACCCTCTTACTTTAACTATGCCAAAATCTTTAATAAGTGTCCGTCAAAAACCAGCAATATATAATATGATTGTACCGCTTATAAGAGAGGGTCTTAAAGATATTACATTTGTTGTAAATGATGAGAATGTTAATGTAATCAAAAAATTTATTGAAACATCATTTGAAAATACCGATGTTAAATTTAATTATGTTATTCAAGATGATTTTTCTGGACCGGGAGCTGCCCTAAAACTTACTAAAGATATAATAAAAAAGGAAACTATTTTACTTTTAGGAGATACAATATGCCCATATCCTAATAATTATGATAGAAGCTTTATAACAGTTCAAAAAGTAGAAAGTAAAGATGCTCATTTATATTGTGTAATAGAAAGTGATAAAGATAAAAAGATATTAAATATTATTGATAAACCTATAGGTATGAAAGAGCCAGTTGATGCTGCGATTGGATTATACTTTTTTAAAAATTATAAATTATTAAGAAAAATACTATCTGAACCTGTGAAAAAAATAAAAAATGAATATCAACTTTCATCTTATTTTTACAAGTATATGGAGCAAGAAAATCTATACGTTTATGAAACAACAAAATGGAATGATATAGGGACTTTGGAAAATTATATGAAAACTAATAAAAAAAGCTTTAATTGTCGTGAGTTTAATTCTTTATATCTAGATGATATTTCAGTTTTACATAAAAAAAGTTCATGGGAGAAAATTGGTTCAGAAATGAAATGGTATAAAGAGATTATTAAAACCGATTTTGAAAAAATGACACCTAAATTTTATAATAATAGTCAGCTTGATAATGAATATGCAATTGAATATTATGATTATTTAACTTTAGCTGAATATTTTACATTTTACCCATTATATGATTTTAATAAAGAGTATATTTTTGAAAAGTTATTCAATAATTTGAATAAAGTTTATTTGAAAAACAAAAATATTTCATTGTCTTTTAACGAATATATGCATGAAATGTTAATACGCAAAACTTATAATAGAATTGAAAAATGGAATCGTAAAGATTTAGTTAATAAAAAGGAATTAATAATTAATGGGAAAAAATATGTTGGATTATATCTTTTATTAGAGAAACTTACGAATCGTATAGAAAAAATATGTAGTGAAGCAATAGATTATGTTTCAATTGTTCATGGTGATTTGGCTTTTTCAAACATTTTATTTTCTCCGAAAAATATGATTTATAAATTTATTGATCCGAGAGGAAACTTTGTTGTAGACACAATATATGGAGATTATAGATATGATTTAGCAAAACTTAGACATTGTTATCATGGAAGATATGACGAAATAATTAATGATTTATTTAACGTCAGTGAAAATAAAAATGCTATAAATATTTCTTATTTTAAGAAAGAACCTAATTATAGTATAATGGACAGAATAATGGAAAAAAATAATATTAACATAAACGATATTGAATTAATCGAGGGATTATTATTTATTTCTATGATATCTTTACATTCGGATTACCCTGAAAGACAGTTAGCTTTCTTTATTCAAGGTATAAAAATGTTAAATAATCAGTTAGGAGTGAAATAATATGGTTATAGTTAAGGTTATTGCATTTATATATTTTCTTGCTCCTTTAATTTCTATTTCCACGATTCTCCTTGAAAAAATTTATGTAAAAAAAATAAATAAAGTGAAAGTAAAAAAATATGTTGATATTTATGTTTTATTACCAGCTTTAAAAGAACAAAAAATAGTTAAGGAAACAATCGATTGGTTTAGTAATATTAAATATAAAGGGAAAATTAAATACGTTATTATTACTACCGAAAAGGAAGAAGAGGAATATAGAAAAAAAGGGTTGGAAGAACTTACAACAAATTCAATGGTAAATGAATATTTAAAAATAAAAAAAGATAAAAGATTTATGCATTTACATTATCCTGAAATAAAAGGAAATAAATCTTCTCAAATGAACTATGCGGTTAACATATTGTCTAAAAATATTAAAGATAAAAAGAATACTTATATATCGGTTTTTGACTTTGATTCACAGCCTAATTTAGATGTTTTTGAACAATTAAATAAAGTCGCAGCATATAAAAATAATCCACAAGTCATTCAGCAGGTTCCAATGAATATAAAAAATTATGTTCAAACAAGTAAAAAAAGTGTATTAATGACAATGTATGCATTACAACATTTAGTTAGATCGATAGCTATTGAAAAATATAAATTGTTATTATGTTCTTTAACTAAAGTAAAGATTCCCCAATATTTAATGGGAGCTTGTATGCATATTAGATTAGACACTTTATTAAAAAATGAATTATTTCCAATATTTGTTGATGACTTAACTTTAGGCTATCGTTATTCTATTAAGGGTTATAATTTTTCTTATTTACCATCATACAATTTTTCTTTAATTCCTAATGATTTAACAGGGTATTTTGGAAGTGCAACTTTAATTTTTAAGGGTATTTTAACATATTTATCAGAAATAAAAAATACAAAAGGAAATATTTTTAGAAAATTTAATATGTTGTTATTTGGAACATTTAATATTTTGGAGTTTTCATTTATTCCGTTTATGTATTTAGCATTTTATCTATATACTATTTTAACAAACAATTATAATATTATATTTATGATAATGTTATTAACACCAATTTTATTTTCTTTGTCTTCTTATATTGTATTAAAATCATATAAAATAAAAAAAGATAATAAGTGTATATCTTTATTAGCAATATTATTATCACCGTTTTGGTTTATATTTAGACCAGTTGGTAGCTTTAAATATTTAATAAAGAAATTTGCCAGTACGTTTTTTAAAAAAGAGTTGGAATTTGCAAAAACAAAGAGGTGAAATATGGAAGACAAAATAGTTGAAATAATGAAGAAAAATGGTATTAATGTAACAAGAATAGATCGGGTAACTAATTCATTTAGTTCGAATGTTTATATAGTTTATTCAAATAATGAAAAATTTATTTTTAAAATTCTTTATAATGAATTTAAACAAAAAGAGGAAGCTAAATATTTGGAACTTTTAGAAAGTATATTAAATGTTCCAAAACTCTTATTTAGTGGTAATTTAGATGATAAATATTTTAATGTTATGACATTTGTCGAAGGAAAAAGTATTTGTGATGAAATGGTAAATACCCTTTCTTTTGAAAATATATATAATATTGGGTGCTTATTAGGAAAACTTCATAATGTTGATGTCCCTGATAAGAATGAAAATAGCTGGCAAAAGTATCTAATTGAAAGTTTATCAAAGACATACCAAAATTTAAAATTTGTTTCTTTAAATGACAAAGTATATAAATATTTAATAAAATGTGTAGAATTACAAAAAAATGAATATGATAATGTGTTACTTCATTTGGACTTTAGATTGGGCAATATTATTTTTGGTGATGAGACATATTTAATAGATTTTGAAAGTATGAAAAATGGAGATTCGTGTTTTGATTTTTTAAAACTTTATAGAATTTTAAATAAAAAGGAGTTTAAATTATTTTTAAAGGGTTATGAATCTATTAGAAAAATTCCAATAAATTTAAATGAGAGGCTAGAATTTTACAATATATTTGATGCATACACATCGTTAAATTGGTGTTATGAAAGAAAAACTATAAATAGTGATTTTTATAATAAAAATATTAAAATTTTAGAAAGAAAATTTAAATGAAGACTGGTTCATTTAACAAAGTTATACTTTTGAATCATATTGTTATAAAAATAGAAAATATTAATTCTAATTTTGCTAGTAATATAAAAACTACAGTAGATTCTTTAAATTATAAAAAGTATTATCGAGATTTAAAAATGATAAGTATTAATGTTGCTCCCTTATTTATCAATTTAAATATTTTTGGTAAAAATATTCAAATAGTAAAAAAAGTAAAAGGTGTAACATTACAACAATTTATGGAAAATCCAAATGTTAAAATAAAAGAGAAAATTAAAAAAGTTGAGAACTTATTATTAATTTATAAAAAAACTTTAAATGAAGACGTTTGTATTGATTTAAATATGCAAAATTTCATAATTTCAAAAAATGATTTAGTGTATATCGATTTTATACCATCGATTTATAAATCAAAAATAAAAAAATTAAATCATATTTCTAATTATTTAGAATCTTATTTAGAGGTGAATTTGGCAATGTGTGGTTTAATCAACTATGTTTTACGCTCTATGTTATATCTTGATAGAAAAAGGTTAATTGAAGTTTTTATGACACTTATTTCATTAATCAATAAAACATTTGGCATTGAAATTGATTTTAGGAAAAATGAAAATTGTATTTTATTACAAGACTATATGGAAGGGAAGTTAGAATTAAAACAGTATGAAAAAGAATATCAAAAAAATAGAAAGCTTACATAACAAGTTAGTTTTTATAGATATAGATGGTACATTAACTAAAGATGATGGTTCTATGTCTTTGAATACTAAAAATGTAATAAAAATAGTTAATGAAAAATATAACAATATAATACTTACAAGTGGTAGAGCTAGAAATAATGTAAAAAATATATGTGATGAATTAAAACTAAAGTATTTTATTTCTTCGAATGGATCTGAAATTTACGATAATGAAAATGATAATGTTTTATATAGCAAAATAATTAGCTCTCAAGTAGTAAAAAAAATAATTAATTTAGCAAAACACTATAATGTGGAAATAAAACTTGCTATTAATGATAATGAGGTTGTTATTAAAGATAAAAAATATTATAATGAGTATGATGAAGTTAAACAATGTATGTTTAAAGGAGACAATGAATGTTTATTAAATATTAGAAAACAAATTGAAAAAATCAAAAATATATACATACCGTATGATGATAATCAGTATGAAAATGGGTATTATTGGTTTAGTATTTTGCCATTAAATACCTCGAAAGGGGAGGCTGTTAGCTTTTTAGCAAAGTATTTAAAATATAAAGAAAATAATTTAATCGCAATAGGAAATGACTATAATGATATTTCAATGTTTAAAATTGTTGGTAACGGATTGGCGGTGGAAAATGCATGTGACGAATTGAAAAAAATTGCAACGAGAGTAATAGGCAGTAGTAATGAAGAGGGAGTAAAAAAATTATTAGAGGAATATATCAGTTAAAGGAGGAAAAATGGAAGATATAAGATTAATGATTGGTGATGTGAAATTTAGTACAAGAGCAGTTGCAGTAATTCAAAAGAAAGGAAAGATTCTTTTTCAAAAAAGAAAAGATGATGAGTTTTGGGCTTTACCTGGAGGAGCTATTGCCACTCTTGAGAGGGGTAAGGATGTAGTAACTAGAGAAATTTATGAAGAAACGGGTGAAAAAAATTCTAAAATAATAAGACCACTTTGGTTTTCTGAATACTTCTTTAGTTTTGATAGCAAAAAACAACATCAATATATTTTGGGGTATTTAGTTGATATTCCTGATGACTCAAAACTTTTAGAAGAAGAAATGTTTGACGGTATAGAAAAAGGTAAAAATATAGTTTATAAATGGTTAGATGTGAAGAAAATAAAAAATAGTCCAATTAAACCTGATTTTTTAAAAAATAAATTAGTTTCAATTAATGAAACATTTGATTTTATTGAGGAAGACGATTTATAAAAACAGCTTGGCTGTTTTTTTATGAAAGTACATATAACTAAAAATTATAATAAATATAAAAATATATTAATTGACATTATAACAAACCGTACTTATAATAGCAGTATGTGAGGTGAATAATGAAAGATATTAATTTAAATTCTTTGAAGATTTTTTATGAGGTTGCTACTTCAAACAGCTTTTTGGAGGCTTCGAATAAACTATTTATTTCTCAACCGGCGATTAGTAAAAGTATGTCTAATCTCGAAGCTGAATTAAATACCACTCTGTTTTATCGAGCTAATAAGGGAATAACTCTTTCACCAGCGGGAGAAATATTGTATAATTTTGTAAAAGAAGCAAAAGATTTAATGTATACTTGTAAAAGAGAATTAGCCGCAATAGATGATGTGGAAGAAGGAAATGTAATAATTGGTGTTCAATCTCATATAGTTAGAAATTATTTAATGGACAAAATTGATCATTTTAGATTAGTACATCCAAAGATTCAAATAGAATTAATTGATTTGTCCACTAACCAACTTATTGAACAGTTAGAGGCAAGAAAGTTAGACTTTGTAATTGATGCATCGCCGATAAATTCAATTTATAATAATATTACAATTGAACCAATATGCTCTTTGAATACTTGTTTTATCGCAGGTTATGATTACAATGTAGACAATATAAAATCGATAAGCGATCTTCAAGATGAAAATATAATTTTACCAATTGCCAAGAGTTCTTTAAGAAAAAACATTAATAGAGTATTTGATGAAAATAATTATGATATTAAAACTGTTCTAGAATTTGGAACTGAAGAATTAATAATTGATTCTGTACGTAGAAATTTAGGCATTGGTTATGTAGTTGAACCAGCTATTGCATATTTAGTTAAATCAAATATTTTAAAAAAAGTTAATATTGAAAATGATTTACCGAAAATGGAAATTAATATTGTAAAAATAGATAGTAATTTAACAAAAACTGCGTCATTATTTATAAATGAGGAAATAGTAAATGAATAACGGTATTAATGATTTTTATAAAAAATTTTATAATTTAAAAACTTTAAAAATAAAAGTATCAAGTAAAAGTGTTGCATTCTTAATATATGATGATAATTATTACTATTATTTAAAAAATAGCGATTTATTGGATACTGACTATTCAGTCAATGTTTTAGAAACAATCAAGATATTAAATAAAGAATTTAATTTAGTTATTATAAATTTTTACCCAGTATGTTTTTGTGAAGAAACTTTGGTAATTGCATTTAGAATTTTGAGTACTAATCAATCATGCTTGAACAAAGTTAATTATAAAAAAGCCCCAAATAAATATAAAAAAATAATAGATTATCATAAAAATAATTTTGAAAAATCATATTTATCAAAAAACGTTAATACTGAAATTCAAATGTCACAAAGATATATAAACAGATATAAATTTCATGAAAAATTTATAAAAAAATATATTTTAACCGATAAATTAAGAAAAAAAGACGAATTTAAAAGCATTTTAAATGATATTATTCCAAATTATAAATCAATTATGGATGTATCTTGTGGTGATAACTTTGATGTTTTACAAATTGCAAAAAGTAAAAAATATGATGTTATAGTTGGAAATGATGTTTGTATTAATTATTTGAATAATAAAATTTTAGAGGGAGTTATTTATACTAATGATGATGTACAAGTAAACAATATAAATAGTAGGGTGTATGACGTAACTTTTTGTAGAAATACTCTTCACCATATGAACAATAAATCAAAAATAAAAGGTATGCTAAAGTTTTTAGATCAAATAACGTCAAAAGAAATTATAATCGTGGAAATTTGCAATCCTAAAGAGCAAGGCGGTTTACCAAAATTTTTCAATAAATGGTTGTATGTAAAGTATTTAAAAGATGTTGGCGATTGCTTTTTGAACGAAAATCAATTTAAAAATATTATAAAAAATACATTTAAAAATTATAGTATTAATTTTGATACGTTCAGTAATATATTAGGAGTTTATATGATTGCTGTAATAAAGAAGGAGATTAAATGAAAATTAGAGTAGAAACTGAAAAAAAGTATTATTGTTTAAATCCAAAAGAAATGATAGAGAAAGTACTAGAAATTGGATTTATTGAAAAGTCAAATATAATAGAAAGCGACGAATATTTTACCGATATAAATAGTGAGTTTATAAAAAATAGAACTTGTTTAAGAATTAGAAAAATTGATAATAAGAAAATGGAAATTACATTTAAAGGAAAATCAACCTCATTATCAGGTTTATATTGCAAGCTTGAAAATAATATAAATTCCGATATAAATGAGTATGATAATATAGTTAACTTATTTGTGTCTTTAGGATATTATAGTTATGTTAATGTTGAAAAAGAAAGATTGGTTTACGAAAAGAAAGATGGTATTTATAACTATAGTATTATGATTGATAAGTTAACTGATTTAGGTGGTTTTGTAGAATTTGAAATTTTAGCGGACCAAGAATATGCTAAAAAAGACGAGCTTAAAATTGCGTTAAGAAAACTGGTAAATAATTTTGAAAGTTTACATCTAAAAGAGGAAACAAGGCCATATCGTGATGTTGTGGCTAATTATATTTATAATAAACATGTAAATAATAATTCATTAAATAATATCTATATAAATATTGATGATTCAATAAAAAGCTATGAAAAAGATTTCTTTAAAAAATATAAAAAATTAATTAGTACTGATTTAGGCTTTAATATTAAATGGGGTTATTTTAAGAAGTGTGACGAAATTAATAGTATTTTAGATAAATATGTGGATGAATATTTAGAAAATTTAATATTTGATAGTAAAGAGTTACTTATTGCAATAGAACTTTTAGAAAAAATGGAATATAACAAGTGTTATATGACAAAAATAAATGAAATATTTTTTAATAATTTTTTTGAAAAAATCAATATTAAACTATCAAATGTAATTTATGTTGAAGATGAAAGTAATAAACAATTAATAAAAAAATATAATATAGATTTGAAAGGTTCAATTATTTTAAATGGAGGTAATCTAAAAGACATTATTAGTTTACTTTTAATAATACAGAACAATAAATAATTCTAATAAAAACATATGTGGAGTATTGAAACAAAAAAGTTGACATGAAATTAAAACTTTAGTAAGATATTTCTCACATGGAGGTAAATATGATTGATATTGTAAGAATTGGTGTTGATTGCACTTTAAATGATCCAGTTGATGTAAGATGCGGTGGACCTGAATATTTAGGATTTGATTTTAATGTTAGAAAAGAAGATTCAGGTGAAATGTTAAATTTTATAAAAGAGGCCTTAAATAGTTTAGAGGTTCCTTGTAAAAGAATATACATCTATGCCGAATTTAAGGCAAGCGAAGATAGAATTTGTAGTAAAGAAAAAATTATGCAAGATATTTGTAAAGATGCAAATTATTTAAAACATGAGGCTGAAAGAGAATATAGATATAATTTATATCGAAGATAATTAGTGTGAAACTTTTAATAAAAAAATATCAAAAAAGCTTCACATTTTTTATTTGTGAATAAAAATCTTTGTTTTTTACCAAAATATCTTTGAAAGGAAAAAGATATGAGTAATTATAAAGTAGATATTACAGGTATAAATACAAGTAATCTTAAATGTTTAACCCACGAAGAAAATATTAAATTATTTAAATTATATCAAGCAGGAGATTTAAATGCAAAAGAGGATATTGTAAATGGAAACTTAAAATTAGTATTATCTGTACTTAAAAATTTTAGTAAAACAGGTATTAACCAAGATGATTTATTTCAAGTAGGGGTAATTGGTTTAATAAAAGCTGTAGATAATTTTGATTTATCATATAATTTGAAGTTATCAACTTATGCTGTTCCCCTTATCATTGGTGAAATTAAAAAATATTTAAGAGATAATACTCAAATGCGTATTGCAAGAAGTATTAAAGATGATGCTTATAAAATATTAAGATTTAAGGAAGATTTTATTAATAAAAATGGTAGGGAACCAAAGTGTTATGAAATTGCAAGTAGTCTTTCAATGAGTGAATATGATGTAGGATTTGCACTAGATTCTTTAAAAGATCCAGTTAGTATATTTGAACCAGTTTATAATGATGGTGATAATGCTATTTATCTTGAAGAGCGCCTTGCGGATAATAAAAAAGGAAGTATTGATAATGATACAATGATAGGCCTTTATAAAGCCTTAAACAAAATTAATGACAGAGAAAAAAATATTTTATTAGAAAGATATGTAATTGGTAAAACTCAAACTGAAATCGCAGGAACTTTAAATATATCACAGGCTCAAGTATCAAGAATTGAAAAGTGTGCTCTATCTAAAGTAAGAAGACTTATAAAATGATTAATATTTGTATAGAAATATTTTTTGCTCGTATATTTGATGTTTCCCTTAATACAATAAGAACTTTTTTTACTTTAAAAGGTAAAACTATATTTTCAACTATCATTTCTTTTTTTGAAATTCTTATTTGGTTTATTGTAGCTAGAAAAGCAATTAATGTAAATATTGATTCAATATGGATTCCTATAAGTTATGCTCTTGGTTATAGCACAGGTAATTTAATCGGTGGCACTATAACAAATTATTTAATTAAGGGAAAAGTAAATATTATGATTGTTACTAAAGAGGGAGAAATTCTTTCAAATTTCTTAAAGGAAAGTACTGACTTTATAACTGAGATTAATTTAAAAAATAAAGATAAAATGTTTATTATAGAGTGCAGTAAAAAAGGTATTAAAAAGGTTTTAACAAATATAAAAAGAATAGATAAAAATGCTCATATTAGTATAAGTGATATTCATAGTATTACCCAAAATAAAAAAGTAACTATTTTTTAGTTACTTTGTAAGTATAGCCCTTAGTGTCTACTGTAGCCTTTTCAATTGTAAGAGGCTTTTTAAGTGTTCCATAAACTTCATTATCAATTTCAAATTCAGTATTTTCTATTTTTTCAATAACATCCATGCCTTCGATTACTTTACCAAACCCAGCATACATTCCATCAAGTGATGGTGCTGCTTCATCAGATAAAACAATGAAAAATTGACTTCCTGCAGAATCTGGGTCAGAACTTCTTGCCATTGAAATAACACCTTTAGTATGTGATAAATTATTACGATATCCATTTTGAGTAAACTCACCTTTGATAGAATAACCAGGTCCACCAGTTCCTGTACCGGTAGGATCTCCACCTTGAATTACAAAACCTTTTTGAACTCTATGAATAGTATTATTATCATAAAATTTATCTTCGACTAAAGTTACAAAATTTGCCACGGTATTTTCAGCAATATCTGGATAAAGTTCAATTTTAATATCCCCAAAGTCTTTGATACTCATTGTTACAATAGGATTTTCTTTAGGTTTTTCATTATTTTTTGAACAACCACATATCATAAAAACTAATAATCCTAATAATAATATTTTCTTTTTCAATTTTATCACCATTTAAATTATACAAAAAATAAATAAAAGTGTCTATAACCTTTTATAGTTAAATTAAATTTGATATAATTATTTTACGGAGAGTGAAATATGGACTATATAGAAAAATTAAATAATGAACAAAAAAAAGCGGCAACATTCAAGGATGGTCCGTGTTTAGTTATCGCTGGAGCGGGTTCTGGTAAAACAAAAGTATTAACAACAAGAATTGCAAATTTGATAGAAAATGGCGTAAAACCTTACAATATACTTGCTATCACATTTACAAATAAAGCAGCTGGAGAAATGAGAGAAAGAGTAAATAACATTATAAATGCTCATGATGCCTTTATTGGAACATTTCATTCATTTGGCTTAAAAATAATTAGAGAAAATAGTGCTTTGTTTAATTTGACTTCTGCATTTACTTTAATAGATACTGAAGATCAAACTAGTATTATTAAAAAAATAATGAAAGATTTAAATATCACTGATAAAATGATAAGTCCTGCTTTTATAAAAAGTAAGATTTCCTTTATTAAAAATAATATGCTTTCAGAAAGTGAAATAGCTAACTTTTTAATTTCAGAAAATGAGAAAATAGCGGTAAAAATATATTATGAATATGAAAAAATATTAAAAAGAAATAATACTTTAGATTTTGATGATTTATTAAAAAAACCAGTAGAATTATTTAATAGTAATAAAGAAGTATTAGAAAAATATCAAGATAAATTTAAATATATTTTAATAGATGAATATCAAGATACAAATGAAGTACAATATAAACTTGTAAAACTACTTTCTAAAAAATATTTAAATCTTTTTGTAGTCGGAGATCCATCTCAATCTATTTATGCTTTCAGGGGAGCAAATTATCAAAATATTTTAAATTTTGAAAAAGACTTTAAAGGTTGCACAGTAATAAAACTTCCTCAGAATTATCGTAGTACTCAAACAATACTTGATGCGGCTAATGAAGTAATATCACATAATAAACAAAGAAAAGATTTAGATTTATTTTCGGATTTAGGTCAAGGAGTAAAAATAAAATATATTAGAACATTTAATGATTCTATGGAAAATAAAAGAGTAGTGGATGAAATCCAAAAACTATGCGAAGAAGGTTATAATCGTAAAGATATGGCTATTTTCTACAGAACTAATGCTCAATCACGTTCAATCGAAGATGCTTTAGTTAAAGCTAATATGCCTTATAAAGTGTTTGGTTCATTTTATTTTTATAAAAGAAAAGAAATTAAAGACTTACTTGCATATTTAAAACTTATTGCTAATCCTAGTGATGATGTTTCACTAGAAAGAGTTATTAATGAACCTAAAAGAAAAATAGGTGATAAAACTATTGAAAACTTAAGGGAAAAAGCAGGAAGTTTAAATATATCAATGTTTGAAGCAATTGATAGTGGTAAAGAACTAGAATTTAAGAATTTAATTTTAAATTTAATTGAAATAAGTAAAGATACTTCGATAACTGGTCTTATTGATAAAACTTTAGAGTTATCTAAAATGAAGGAAACATATGAAAATGATAAAAGTCTTGAAAGTGATATTAGACTTGAAAACTTAATGGAATTTCGAAGCGTTTCTGAAACTTATGAAAAAGAAACTGGTAATGTTAATTTATCTGATTTCTTAATGGAGGTTTCTCTTGTATCAGATGCCGCTGAGTATTCTTTAGATGCTGATGCTGTAACTCTTATGACAGTACACTCTGCAAAAGGTCTTGAATTTAAAATAGTCTTTATTATCGGTCTTGAAGAAAATATTATGCCAATTTCAAAAGCATTATATGATGATGAAGAACTCGAAGAAGAAAGAAGACTTATGTATGTAGCTATAACTCGTGCAAAAGAAAAACTATATTTACTTAACGCAGGAAGAAGGATGCTATATGGCAATATGCAGATGAATCCTCCGAGTAGATTTATTAGTGAGATTAGTGATAATTTACTTGATAAAGAGGAAGCTAAAAATGAAATGCACTCACTTAAAACAAAATTATTATATTCAGATGATAATTCATCTAGTGAAGAATTTAAAAATGGAGATATTGTTACCCACTTAACATTTGGTAAAGGTGTAGTAGTAAGTGTTGATGATAAATTTATAACAATTGCATTTCATCAAAGATTTGGTGTTAAAAAGTTTTTAAAAAATTATAAAGGAATTAGGAAGGTGAAATAATATGGAAAAAACTTTAGTAGTCTTAGCGGCTGGTATGGGATCAAGATTTGGTGGACTTAAACAGCTTGAACCAGTAGGCCCTTCAGGAGAATTTTTAATAGATTATTCAGTATATGATGCTAAAAGAGCAGGCTTTACAAAGGTAGTTTTTGTAATTAAAAAGGAAAACAAAGAGGCATTCGAAGAAACTATTTCACAAAGAATTAATGGAATAGAGGTCGAATATGCTTATCAAGAAATGGAAAATATACCATTAGATATTAAAATTGATAGAGTAAAACCACTTGGAACAGCACACGCATTATACTGTGCAAAAGATAAAGTAAAAGGACCTTTTGGACTTATTTCAGCAGACGATTTTTATGGTAATGAAAGCTTTGAAATATTAAGTAATTACCTTGATAATAATGAAGGAATATGTGTTGTAGGTTATCCAATCGGGGCAACACTTTCAGATGAAGGAGAAGTTAAAAGAGGGGTAGTTTTATCAAATAATAATAAAATAGAAACTATTATTGAAAGTAAAGTTAAGGTTGATGGTGATAAAGTATATTGCACACCACTTAATGGGAAACCCTCTTTTGAGGTTAATAAAGATAATCCTTGCTCAATGTTAATGTATGGTTTTAATACAAATATTTTTGAAAAAATAGAAACAATGCTTATAGACTTTTTAAAAAATGCAGATTTATCTACTGGAGAGTTTTTACTTCCTGATGTAGTAGATGAATATGTAAAAATGGGTAAAGTAAATGTAGTAAGTACTCCTTCAACTTGGATAGGAATGACTTATAAAGAAGACCTTCCTATGGTACAAGAAAAAATAAGAGAATATATAGATAAAGGAATATACCCAGAAAATTTATGGAATGATTATGAAAGAAAGAATAGATGAATTAACTGATATTTTAAATAAAGCAGCATATGAATATTATACACTTGATAATCCTAGTATTACTGACCAAGAATATGATAAATATCTAAAGGAACTTGAAACTCTTGAGGAAAAATATCCTGAATATAAAAGACCTGATTCAGTAACTCAAAGAGTAGGTGGACAAGTTATTTCCAAGTTTGAAAAAGTTCGTCATGAAATACCAATGTTGTCACTTCCCGATGTATTTAATATCGAGGAAATTGAAAGTTTTTATAATAAAATTAAAGATGCTGGAATATCACCACATTTTGTATGTGAACAAAAAATTGATGGCCTTTCTGTATCACTTGTTTATAAAAAAGGCGTACTTGTAAGAGCCGCTACAAGAGGTGATGGAACTACTGGAGAAAATATAACGCACAATGTAAAAACAATAAAAAATGTTCCTTTAGTTTTATCTGAAAAAATAGACATCGAAGTTCGTGGGGAAATCTTTATGCATAAAGATACTTTGAAAGCTTTAAATGAAGAAAGAGAAAAAGAAGGAAAACCGCTTTTACAAAATTGTCGTAATGCAGCAGCAGGTTCAATTAGACAACTTGACTCTTCCGTAGCGGCAAAAAGAAATCTCGATGTATTTATTTATCATTTACCAAATCCCGAAGACTATAATCTAAAGACTCATTATGAGGCTTTAGAATTTATGACTAAACTTGGATTTAAAGTAAATACTAAATGGAATAAGCTTGTTTTTACAATCGAAGAAATAAAGAAATATATTGATAGTCTTGCTAAAGAAAGAGAAAGCCTAACATACGACATTGATGGTGTTGTTATAAAAGTAAATGAACTTGATGCTCAAAAAAACTTAGGTTATACCGCTAAATACCCTAGATGGGCAATAGCCTATAAATTTCCTAATGACGAAGTTTATACAAAATTAAAGGATATAATTTTTACTGTCGGAAGAACTGGCCAAATAACTCCGAATGCGGTTTTAGATCCAGTTATAGTAATGGGATCAACTATTTCAAGAGCAACTTTACATAATGAAGATAATGTTGTATCACTCGGTCTTAAAATTGGGGATGTTGTGGCAATTCATAAAGCCGGAGATGTTATTCCCGAGGTAATTCGTGCTCTTCCTGAAAGAAGGACAGGCAATGAAAAAGACTTTGTAATGATTAAAAACTGCCCAATATGTGGAAGTACTTTAGTTAAAAAGGGTGATACAGTAGACTATTTTTGTGTAAATGATGATTGCCCTAAGAGAAATATTGAACTACTTATTCATTTTGCTTCGAAAAACGCGATGAATATTGATGGGCTTGGTGATAGAATTATCGAGGATTTGTATAATATGAAATATGTTTTAAATATTGATGATTTTTATCATTTAGAAAAATATAAAGATGATTTAAAACTTCTTGAAGGTTATGGCGAAAAAAGTGTGGAAAATTTACTTAATTCCATTGAAAACTCTAAACATAATAGTTTAGAAAGATTACTATTTGGTTTAGGAATTTCTAACGTTGGTAGTAAAACCGCAAAAATACTTGCTAAAAGATTTGGAAGTATTGATAATTTAATCGAAGCTGATATTGATACTTTAACAAATATAAAAGATATAGGAAGTATTATAGCTAGTTCAATTATAGATTATTTTAGTAAAAATTTAGAACTTATTAAAAAATTAAAAGAGTTAAATATCAATATGAAATATTTAGGTGAAAAAGAAATATTTAATGAAAATATTACTAATAAAAAGTTTGTTATAACAGGAACAATCGAAGGAATTCCAAGAGACGAAATTAAATTATTTATTGAAAATAATGGTGGCTCTGTTACTGGTTCTGTATCTAAAAATACTGATGCTGTTATAGTCGGAACAGATCCTGGAAGTAAATATGATAAAGCTCTTGCACTTAATATAAGAATTATTAACGAAGAAGAAATTAGACAAATAATGGGTAGATAATATCCATTATTTTTGATTAAATATTGTTATACCGAGCATATAACTTTACTTAGTACTTCCTATTTTATTAATGTCAATCAAACAAATTAGAAATAGTATATATAAATACTTGAAAAATCATATAATTATAACGGAAAAGAAAAGAAAAAGGTAGCAAAAGTTGCTTTTTTTTTGTATAATAATTTTGAGGTGAAAGAAAATGAAAATATTATCAATAAACGCAGGTAGTTCATCATTAAAATTTACTTTATTTGAATTACCAAAAACTGAGGCTATTGCAAGTGGTGTATTTGAAAAAATAGGTCTAAAAGATAGTTTCTATACAATTAAATATGATGGAGAAAAAACCAGAAAAGAAGTATATTTAAAAGATCATTCTGTAGCTGTTGAATGCTTAATTAAAGATTTAGTAGATATGCATATTGTTTCATCATTAAATGAAATCGAAGGAATAGGTCATAGAATTCTACACGGAGGAGCAGAATTTACTCATCCAGTAGTTTTAAATGAAGATGTTGTTGCAAGAATAAGTAAATATAATGAACTTGGACCACTTCATAATCCAGCAAACCTTCTTGGAGTTGAGGCATTTATGAAAGCCCTTCCTGGAGTAATAAATGTTGGTGTATTTGATACAGGATTCCATCAAACAATGGATGAAGAACATTTCTTATATCCAGTACCTTATGAATGGTATGAAAAATATGGTGTAAGAAAATATGGTTTCCACGGAACAAGTCATAGATTTGTATACGGAGAACTTTGTAAAAAACTTGAAAATGAAGAATTAAAAGTTATTACTTGTCATATTGGAAATGGTGCATCACTTTGTGCTATTGATGAAGGTAAAGTAGTAGATACTTCAATGGGATTTACTCCACTTGCAGGTGTTATGATGGGAACAAGATGTGGTGATATCGATCCATCTATTTTAGAATATGTATGTAACAAAACTGGTAAAACTATTTCAGAAATTACTAATGATTTAAATAAGAAGAGTGGTTTTTTAGGAGTATCAGGAATATCATCAGATGCAAGAGATGTTGAAAATGCCGCAATGGAAGGAAATAAAATGGCTGTTTTAGCGGAAAATATGTATGCACAAAAAATTGCTAACTATATTGCTGTGTATAACAATATGCTTGGTGGAGCGGATGCTATCGTATTTACTGCTGGTGTCGGTGAAAACAGTGCAAGAATGAGAAAAATGGTTGTAGATAGAATCAAGTCATTAGGTGTAAAACTTGATGACACTTTAAATAATGTTCGTGGAGAATATAAGAAAATTTCTGCTGAAGACTCTACAATTCCAGTTTACATTTTACCAACTAATGAAGAACTTTTAATTGCCCAAGATACAATGAAGTTAAAAATTGAAATGGGTGATTAATATAAATAAGGATGTATACAAAAAGATATTTAAGTTAATTAAAAAATATGATGAGATAGTTCTTGCTAGACATATTGGACCAGATCCAGATGCCGTTGCAAGTCAAATTGCTCTTCGTGACTCTATTAGACTTACATTTCCAAATAAAAGAGTATATGCAGTCGGCGCGGGTGTAAGTAAATTTAAGTACTTAGGCTCTTTAGACAAACCTGATTTTAATAGTTTAACAAATAGTCTTTTGATAGTACTTGATGTACCTAACTTTTATAGAATAGATGGAGCTGACGATTTAGATTATAAAGATATAGTTAAAATAGATCATCACCCTAAAGAGGATATTATAGGTACAGCGGATTTTACATCAAGTGATTATTCCTCAACATGTGAAATGGTTGCAAATCTTATTTATGAAACAAAACTTGTTATGGATAAAGATATTGCTGAAAAATTATTTTTAGGAATTGTTTCTGATAGTGAAAGATTTTTATTTAAAAATACTACTGTAGGAACATTTGAAATGGCTGCTAAATTATGTAAGGATTATAATCTTGATTTTACAAATCTTTATGCAAATCTATACCAAAAAAGTTTTAATGAATGTAAGTTTGAGGCTTATATAATTAATAATTTAGTAATTACTGATAATAAGTTTGGATATATTTTAATTGATAATAAAGTAGTCGAAGAATATAAAGTAGATTTATCTGCTGCTTCAGTACTAATAAATAATTTTAATTTTATCGAAGAATTAAATGTATGGTGTTTTATCACTTATGATGAAAGAAATGAAATATATAAAGTAAATATTCGTTCAAGAGGACCAATTATAAATGAAGTTGCCTCTAAATATAATGGCGGTGGACATCAATATGCATCTGGAGCAAGAATAAGTGAAAAGAAGGATGTTGATGCTTTAATAAAAGATTTAGATGAAGTAGCATCAAATTATCTTGCAAAGGAACAAAATTAAACTTGAAAATTACTAGTATAAAATTAAATAAAAATGGTAAGTATGTAGTAACAATTGATAATGAAAAATATAATTTATATCAAGATACTATTTTAAAATACTTACTTTTTTCTAAAAAAGAAATTGACAAAACTTTATTTGAAAATATTATAAAGGATAATAACTTCTATGATGCATATTATAAAATTATTAAATTTGTAAGTATTCGTCTTCGAACTGAAAATGAAATTAGAAATAAACTTAATACTTTATTTATTTTAAAAAAAGATCAAGATAAAATAATTGATAAACTAAAAGAGCAAGGCTACTTAAATGATGAACTATATATAAAATCATATATAAATGATAAAATTAATCTTTCTTTAGAGGGACCAGAAAAAGTTAAAAGAGAGCTTTTAAAAAATGGTTTTAAGGAAGAAGACATTTTAAAATATTTATGTTTATTTGATAGTATTAATGAAGAAAGAATAAATAAAATTATTAATAAAAAACTTAAAGCCAATCATAAATTATCTAAAAGAATGTTTATTACAAAAGTAGGTAATGATTTAAGAAATTTGGGTTACACCAATTATAGGGAAATACTTGAAAAAGTAGAATTTGATGATAAAGATATTTATCAAAAAGAATATGATAAAATATATAATAAACTTATAAAAAAATATCCACCAGAAAAGGCAGATATTCTTACTAAACAAAAACTATATACAAAAGGTTTTTAAAAAACATCAGTTTTTTGGCTGATGTTTTAATTTTAATTATTTTTTGTAACTTTGAATGTAACAGTGGCAGTTCCATCAGTTGCAATATCACTAAGATTAACAGTAAGTAGTCCATTAGAATTATTATATGTATACTGACTTGATGTAGCTGCTGAACCATTAATTGTAACACTATCTGGTACAAATGTAACAAGCGTAGTATCAAGAGTATCAGTAATTACTGGTGATGTATAAGTTTGTCCAGTAGTGTTATTAATAGTTAAAGTATAAGTAAGTTCACCATCAGCCCAAGATGTTTTATCAGCACTTTTAACTGCGGTTAAACCGTTTATAACATTCACCTCCAGTGTATTCGAAGTAAGAGTAGTAGTTTGTCCATTTATAGTTCCCGATACATTTGCTGTATTATTTAATTCATTTATCAATTTATTACCTCCATAATAATTATATGTTTTTAAAATTATATTAATTAATTAAATAGTCCTATTTACGTGCAAAATTATTACAATTTCTAATTAAGATACTTGTTACTTTTACAGTGTTACTTGCTATATCATTTAAATATGCTGTATTATTTAATACAAAAACTTCATTTACTTTTTTAGAAACAGAGTAGGTAACTGTTACTATTTCATTTGCATTTATATTTAAATTATTAATTTCTAATTGACCTGTTGCTTTATTATAAGTAAATGGTAAAGTACTTCCGTTTACTAAAACACTACTTGGTATAACATTTGCATATTTTGGATTAATAACATCTTTGAAAATGCCATTTGTAATATTTGAATTTGAATTATTTGTGATTATAATTGAATATTTTAATATTCCATCTGACCAAATATTTTTATTAGCTAATTTAGATATAGAAAGTGGTGAACTTGGAACCTCAACAGAAATAATATTAGATGTTATAGTGGTATCTAAATTATTAATTTTACCAGTAACTAAAAAATTATTTAAAACAGTATTCATAAACCTCCATATTATAAAATATGCTTACATAAAAAAAGATATCATTATAGATACCTTATTTTGTAGTATTATTTTTTTCTTGTGTTAAAGATGCAAGTGTATTTGAAATATAATTTGAATATTGAGTAGCAAGTGTAGAATCTTCGATTTCCATACCTTTTTCTTTACGGTAATGTTGAAGAGCATTTACAGAAATTGTATTATCATTTTTCATTTTTTCTTTTGCTAAAGTTTCAATAATTTGCTGTTTAACATCTTTTAATTCTTTTTTATCATAAGTTTTATTTCTCATTATAACATGATATCCATTGTCAGTTTTAAGGACTTCAGTGCTATATGCTCCATCTTTTAAAGAATATGCTTTATTTACAAGATTTGTGTATGAGTCTCCTAAAGTGGTTTTATTAACTTCACCTAAAGAACCACCTTTATCTTTTGTTGATTCATCTTCACTATATTTTTTAGCAAGTTCTGAGAAAGCATCAGCAACTGATGAACCTTTTTTAACTGCATCTTTAAGTTCAGTAATGATTGATTTTGCTTTTGTTTCAGCTTCAGTTTCAGCTTTTTTCTTTTCATCATCAGTCATTTTATCAGTAACTTGTGGTGTAATTAAAATATGACTAACTTCAATATCATTTTCCATATTTTTATAATAATTTTCAATTTCTTTGTCAGTTATTTTTTCTTTTGCATAAGCCTCTACTGCATATGATTGCATATAACTTAAATATACTTGTTCTTTATATTCATCTAAAGTAGAGAAACCATAATATTGTTGTATAGCCACAAGTAATTTTTCTTCAGTTTCATAACTTTCTTTTAATCCACTTAAATAACTTTCTGAAGCTTTTTTTGCTTTTTCAATATTATCTTTAAAAGTTTCCTCTAAAACTTTTTTATCTATCATATTTACAAGTATAGATAAGGCATATTTGTCTTTCATTTGTGTATATAAATCATCTACACTGATTTTATCACCATTTTTAAAACTTACTACTGCATCCTTTCCATTTTCTAATTTTGGTACTTTTCCACATCCTGTTAAAAGAAGCGTAAGTGCCATAGCTAATACTATTTTCTTTTTCATCTTTACCTCCATAAGTTAATTATAGCAACTATAAGGGAAAAATACAATAAAAATAGG
This sequence comes from uncultured Bacilli bacterium, assembly GCA_934097085.1. Lineage (GTDB taxonomy): Bacteria > Bacillota_I > Bacilli_A > RF39 > UBA660 > UBA6448. Next base: position 14,537 of record CAKONK010000001.1, on the reverse strand, counting down.
TTATTGTTAGAAATTATTATATGTAAAAGTAAACTAAATATGAGTGTCAAAATTAATTATTTAGCATTTAATATTATGAAAAGACAAAAAGGAGGAATTTATATGAATCATTGTGGAAATGGTCTTGGAGCTGCGATTATATTAGTATTATTTATACTTCTTATAATCATAGTCGGTGCTTATATTTAGAGGTGTAATATGAGTTGTTGTAATAAAAAAAATCCAACAGAAAACTGTTTAAATGGATTTAATAATTATTTTTTCATAGTATTAATTTTATTTATCTTACTTGCAATAATAATGGGACCAATTTTCTAAGGAAAAGCAAATGCTTTTCTTTTTTTTATGTTTAAGAATGATTTAAAAAAATGAACTAATTTCTAGTTCATTATAGGTTTAATATTTATATTTTGATTAAGTGAAGTAAGAATATTTTTATAATCTTCATAAATATTTTTATAGTCTTTGTTATATTCTTCACTCATTTTACTAAATGGTATTACTTTATAATCACGGTGATTTTTATTATAAGTATAAGTTAAATCAGCACCTAAGTTATCTACTTTAACTTCTGTACTTCCATCCTCATATGTTGTTTTTGTTATATCCATTGAAGCAAGAACTCCAACAACACCTTTATATCCAATTGAGGAAACTAAATCACCTTGATTAGAAATGAAGTTACCAAGTGAATAAAATACTACAGTATTTCCAATTATATCAAATGGTTGCAAACAATGTGAATAAGTTCCTAAAATGATATCAACACCTAAAGAGGCAAGATAATTTGCTATTTCTTTATTAGCTTGTGTAGGAACTGTTTCATACTCAGCACTTGCTTTATGCCAATGCATTGCCACTATAACAACATCAACTTTAGTTTTTAAATCTTCAATTTCCTTTTTAGCGGTTTCTTCATCATATAAATCTATTTTATATTTAATATTACTAACTGAATTATCAAGACCATTTAAAGTATTTGTATAATTTAAAAAACCATACTTAATTCCATTTTTTTCACCAATATTATATTTGTTTTCTTTAGTTTCATCTTCATTAAAACCATCAAATACAACGGCTTTACTTTTCCAATAATTATATGAATTAGTAATACAAGTATCTGATGCATAAGTACAATCAGCGCTATGATTTGAGGCAAGAGATACCATATTAAATCCAGCATCAACCATTGCATCACCAAATTCTGATGGAGTGTTAAAATAGGGGTAAGAGCAATAACCTGGCATATTATATTTACAGTTAAATCTATCAGTTAGTTTACCACCAAAAACCGTTTCTTGATTATAATATTTTATATCATAATTTTTAATTTCTTCCTTAACAAGTTCAAGTTGTGGTGCAAAATTAAAACTTTCTGTAGAATTATCATAAGCACTAATATAAACAGGATTATGTAAAAGAGCATCACCAGTGGCCACTAAAGAGATTTTATTAACTATAGGGTAAGTAATCTTATTTTCATTAACTAATTTATTAAAATTAAAATCTTTACCACCATTATTATTGATTATTAAGTAGGAAACAACCACTAAAGCAATTAAAAATATAAATGTAAAACAAATTTTAATACTTTTTTTAATTCTTCTTTTCTTTTTCATAATAACTCACTACTAAATTATATACTTCATCAACCTTTTTAGAAGGTTTAACCTTATAATTTGGCATAATGTGTAAATGTAAATGTTTAATTTCTTGTTTATCACCATAGTTTATAGAAAAAGTGCATCCTTTTTCATTTGTAACGTCCATTAAAACTTTAGCATAATTTTTAGCAACCTCAAACATATGAGATAAAGTTTTTTCATCAACTTCATAAATATCTTCGAAATGTTTTTTAGGAATAACTAAAGCATGTCCATCACAAATAGGAAATTTATCCATAATAAGTACTAAACTTTCATCTTCATAAACAGTCATTCTTTCTTTTTCATTTTGTGCAATATTGCAAAATAAACAATTCATAATTACCTCCGTTAAAATTATTATATCAATTATTTAAACCAAACACTACCTAAATTTACATTATCACTTTGTGGAGCAGGATCAGGATATTCAAATTTTACAAGTAAAGGCATTTTAAATGCTGTACCAAAACATAAAGCATTACCTGGTAAAATTGATTTCATTTTTTCAGTATTTTCCTCACTCATAAAGGGAACAACCTTTTTAATATAAGCAATATCAGTAGGGTGAGTCATTTTAAATATTATAAAGTTATTACATTGACTTAATGTAGTTTCACTTATTTCTGATGGCCTTTGAGAAATAAGCCCTAAAAGTATACCATATTTTCTTCCTTCTTTAGCAATTCTTTCAAATATATTATAACCAAGTACCTCGCTATCAATATCATTTTGAACATATCTATGGGCCTCTTCAATAATGATATTAAATGGCTGTGAACCTCTTGCTTTTAAAGATGTAACATAATTAAATATTAATTTAGAATATATTTTTACAAGTGATTTACCAAGTCTTTCAGTAACATAATTAATGTTAAAGTTAATTATTTGGGCTTTTTTACCATTTTGAGTATGTAATATTCTATCAATATAACTTTCCAAACTTATATACTCTGGATATTCAAAATATTTTTTATTATCACTATTTAATATGCTATCAAGTCTAACTTTTAAAATATTCATCATATTAAATACACTATCATTTTTCCATACACCTTCATCAATAAGAGCAAATTCTAAGGCATTTGATACATCTTGTAAAGTAAATGGAAAAGTTCCATCAGGAAGAGAAAAAGTTACTTCCTCACCAATAAATTTTTGTAAAAAGTCAGTTACTTGTTCAATAGCATTAATTTTATTATGGTCATCAACTCTCATACATTGTCTAAATGTACGATAATATCCAGGTTCACTAATTTCACTTTCAAGATTTATTTCATCAGTATGAGTTTTAGTAAGAACACCAATAACTTGATCTCTTATTTGAGGTCCTGGTTTACCACTTATTAGTATATCAAGAAGGGCTTTTGCTAAAATTGTATTTTTATAAGCCTTAACAGTTTCATCATCCTTTATAAATAGATTAACATATCTAAGAGTTTTTTCAATTAAACTTAATTGCGATTTATCATTTGCTTCGAGAAGTAGTGCATATTCATCGACTCCTAAAAGCCATGGAGGTAAAAGAAGTATTTCATCATTGCTATTTAAATCAGTATTATATGTTTTATAGGCAAAAGTAGGTTCATTATTTAAGTAATTGAAAGCTCTTGCATATTCACCATAAGCATCAAATATTATAATATTTGGTTTATCATTCATATTTTCACTTTTCATTAAATTTTGCATAATTCTTGTAAAACCACAACTTTTACCACTTCCAGAGGATCCAAATATAGCAAAGTGTGAACCAAATAAACTATTGATATCAGCATTAATATAGGCATTTTCATAAAATGGACTTTTACCCATAATTAAGTTGTTATTTTTAAAACCTACAATATTTTTTACAAAGTCATAATTAAGTAAATATATGACACTTGCAAAAGAGGGCTTTTCATCAAATCCATAGACAAAGTCATTATTTTCTAATTTTCCTAAAATATTAACCTTACATTTTGTTAGACTAAGCTCAGTTATTTCTCCAATAAAAGATTTATTAGTATCCTTTATTAAAACATAAAGGTTTATTAAGTTAGCAGTTTTCTTTACATCAAGTGCAAGTTTAACCTCAATTTGATTATTAATAATTTGTTCAATAGTTCCTATCATATCAATACCTCTTTACTCTAAAAATATTATATCAAAACCAGTTTTCTTTTACAATAAAATTGAATTATTTAATATGTAAAAAAATTAAAAAATATTTGTTTTCTGTAAGCGTTATGATATACTTTATTTGTAATAAGTTTTAAACTAGCGGATTCTTTCGAGTTTAAAAAGGGGTTAAATAATTATGGAAATAGATAGACAAATTTTTATTTAGTCTATTTTTTTGAATAATGTTATAGACTTAAACTTATAAATATGATAATATTTAAAATAGGAAGTAGGTAGTTTGTGAGAAGTTGTGTTAAAAAAATCGTTTTAGTTTTTAGTGTGGTTTTGTTTATAGGTACTTTTATATTATTTAAACATTTTAGTTCTAATAAAATAGAAAGAGTATTAAAATCAGAAAGTTATAATTATTTACCATCCGAGGCAAAAAAATATATTGAGGATATTTATAATGAAACTGGTGAAATTATTTTAACTGAAAAGAATAAGGAAGATGAAGAACCATACTTAAATCCAGATTATGTCGAATACTTAAAAAGTGGTCAAAGTAGTGAATATGGCCATATTCCAGAAATATATATAATAGATCATTCATATAAGGATGATTTATTAGCTAAACAAGGTGTTTCAAATGAAAAAACATTATTATCATATTATAATTTAAGGGATGACGGCTACATTACAAATATTTATAATCAGGGTTCTGAAGGGTTATGTTGGGCATTTTCTTCAGCGACTTCTTTGGAAAGCCATTTAGCTATAAAAAGTAACAAAACTAAAATGTTAACTTTTTCTGAAAAACAAATAGATTATGCAACTACTTCACCTTCAAATTCAATAGATATAGGAAAAAACCCTTTTTTATATAATAATAGTCAAGTTATTGGTGACAATTTAAATGAAGGTGGAAATATACTAAGATTTGCTAATTCAACAGCAATTGGTATTTCCCCAATTTTATGTGATGGAAATTGCAGTGATGGGTCAAATTACAATAGTGATAAAATTATAAATAGTAATAAATATTGGAAGTATGATTATAACTATAATTCTAAACTTTCACCATTTGAAATCACAAATATAGACAATACTGAATATAGTTTAAATGAATTTCTATTTTTTAATCCGTTATCAACCAATAATCAGTCCGATGTTGATGCTTTAGTAAGTCTTATAAAGAAACAAATTGTTAATAATGGTTCTTTATATGTTTCTGTTGGAGCTTATATAAATTTATCGGTAGAATATATACCAACTGGATCAGAAAAAGCATTAAACTCCAATGGAAAAAACATTATATATTATATACCTTATAAATGGAATCCTAGTTCAGGAATGAACCATGCAGTTTCAGTTATTGGTTGGGATGACAATTACACGCATAATATTTGCTTAAATAAAACGGATTTTGAAATAACTGATGCTACAAAGGTAGGAAATGACTATTCTTGTACTAAAGGTGATTTATATACAATAAAAGGGGCATGGATAATACAAAATTCATGGGGAAATAATGATACTTTTATATATTTACCTTATAATACTATGAAAAGTTCTTATAGTAGTATAACTGATGTAAGTGAAGTAGATTATAATAACTCTTATAGAGCAACTGGACAAAGTACTACATTTACAAAAGGTAATACAAAAGAATTATTAAAAAAAGTTAAATTTTATGTTAATGCATATAATAAAACTATATATGTTTATTATCGAAATAATGAAATAATTGTTTCAGATTATGAATATAATTCAAGTTATGAATTATTAAAACCTCAAACATATTATCAACCAGGACTTCATACAATTGATATTTCAGAAAATAATATAGTTTTAGATGAAAATACCAAAAAATTTAAATTAACATTTGAAGGTGACTATGTTAAATATGGTTATTATGGATCAATTCATACAAGTAATGCTGATGATAATAAATATATTGATTTAACAAATATTAGTTCAATAAGTGAAAAAATCTTGACTAAATGTACCTTAGAAGATAACAAATGTATTTCAGATCCACATACAGTATCTTTTGATGATAATAATGTATTTGTTGTTTCAGGAGTTTCCAGAAATTTATCATCAAATGATAATTTAACATTTAAAATATTGAATCAAAATAATGAGGATGTTACAAATTTATTTCATGTCTTTAGAAATTATTCAGTTTCTAATTATATTAATGCACTTTTATCATATAATAGTGAAAATGTGAAATTAGGTACATATACAATTGAGGTTTATTATAATAATGAAAAATACGATGAAATTGAATGGAAACTAACAACACATAATAATAAAATGTTGGGTATTGGAACAGAAGAAAATCCTTATAAGATTAAAACATCATTTGATTTAAATAGTCTAAGAAACCTATACACAACTGGAAGTTATTATGTATTAGATAACGATTTAGATTTATCATATGATACAACTAATACAAAGGGATTATTTTATAATTCAGGTGCTGGATGGTTACCAATTAGCAATTTCTATGGAAGTTTTAATGGAAATAATCATGTGATAAGTGGTGTATACATTAATAGACCAAAAGGTACAAGTGATGTTCCTGTTGGAATATTTGAAAAAATATATGGTAAAAATAATTATATAAAAAATCTGATAATAAAAGATGTAAATATTAATGGTAATTATGATGCTGGTGCATTGGCTGGTATAGTTCATGTTGTGGATGGAATAGAAATTAGCAATGTGTCGGTTATTAGTGGTAAAGTTAATTCATCGTATTCTAATGGGGGATTAATCGGTATTATAAATGTACCTGGAGGAGTTACTGAAAATGTAAACTGTAATATGCATAATTTATATTCTAATGTAAATGTCGGTAGTATGGATACAACTTTTGCTGGGGGAATAATTGGCTATGTTGGAAGTGAAAAACTTAATGCAACAATTAGTGACTCTGCAAGTTTCAGTAAAGTAAGTGGTAATGGATCGAATGGAGATAGCTCCATTGGAGGCATTGTTGGTGATAGTTCTTTATTAAATAACTTTACTATAAATAATGCTATAAGCGCGGGTAGTTATCAATCGCGAGCAACAAGTCGACTTGGGGTAACTGTTGGGCGCATTTATAAAAATAATTCTGTAAATATAACTGGTGTATGGTATATAAATGAAATCAAATTATATGGGGAAATTACATCAAATGGTACTGAAAAATTTAATAACAATACTGCTGTAACAATGGATGATTTAATAGCAAACAATTACGCAAATTATTTTGAACATAAATCAGATTGGTCAAAACCTGAAATTGATGGCTATAAGAGATTTCCTATGTTAACAACATTACTGGATAAGTTTGACTTTACTAAAACAATTGATGATTTTGAAATGAAAATTTCAGAAACAAAGAGTATATATGATTTAATTACTCCAAATACTGATAATGCAAAGAACATTAAATGGACATATGATGATGAGTATTTAACTATTAGTTCATCGGGTGTCATTACTCCAAAGAAAATTGGTGTAACGACAATTCATATATCTAGTTTGTATGATGGTTATAAAGATGATATACAAGTAACAATATTGGAAGCAAAAACAATTACATTTAATAGCAACAATCCATCTAATGAAGAAAGTTCACAAATTGTTGCTATTAATAGAAAGTTTAATTTAACTAAAAACTTATTTACATATAAAGGCCATACATTTAAAGAATGGAATACTAAATCAGATGGTACAGGAATAGTATATTATGATGAGCAATTAATTGAGAGTGGAATAAATGAAGATTTGAAATTATATGCAATTTGGAGTGAAAATCAATATAAAATAACATTTGATGGAAATGGTGTGACATCAAATAATAATAAAACAGTTGATTTGAATTTGACTTATCCTAGTGAAGGTACTATTTCATTTGGAAATATGGATTTTACAAAAGAAAATTATTATATTGATAACTGGAACACTAAACAAGATGGAACAGGAATAAAATTTTCTGCAAAATCAAGTGATTCTATAATTTTTAATAATATTCCATTTGATGAACAAAATAATATAACCTTATATGCACAATGGAAAGAAGAAAAATATACAATTACATTTAATTCAAATCAAGGTAGTGGTAATATGCCTAATTTAGAACTAACTAAAAATGTAAGCGCTAATTTATCTAAAAATACATTTACAAGAGAAAATTATATATTTAAAAATTGGAATACAAAATCAGATGGAACTGGTATGTCTTATGAAGATGAACAATTGATAAGTATTACCGAGGATATTACTTTATATGCGCAATGGGAAAAAATTAAAGTTAAAATTACATATTGTTTAGATGATAGTTGTACTAATAAAGAAAAATATGATTATGAATTAGGCAGTAAAATTGCAATAATTAATAATAATGTTGAATTGGCTGGCTATACTTTTAGAAGTTGGAATACTTTAGCGGATGGTAATGGAAAAGATTATTTTGCAAATAATGAAATAGTCTTAAATGAAGATTTAATATTATACCCAATATATACTCAAAATTTCACATATAAAATTAATAATTATGAAGTTAATGAAAAAGAAAACTATATTTCAAAAATTAAACCAAATACATCAATAACAGATATTTTAACTAATATAACTTTTGGAGATAATTGTAGTGCCAATTTTGAAGTTAAAAATAATTTAATCTATACCGGAGGCAAAACTAAAATTTATTATAATGGTTCAGTTGTAAGGGAATTTACAAATATAGTTACAGGTGATATTAATGGCGATGCATTAATAAATTCAGCAGATTTACTTAAAATAAGGCAACATCTAATTGGAGTAAAACCACTTAATGGAATATATTTTACAGCATCAGACATAAACTATGATAACATAGTAAATTCTGCAGACTTATTAAGAATAAGACAACATTTGATAGGAACAAAAACTATAGGATAGAAAGGATAAAAAAATGAAAAAAATAAAATTAATTTTAACTGGAATATTATCATTTTTAATAGTAATTTTAAATGTTAATGCTGCAAGTGCTAGTTTATCAGTGAGTTCAAGTAGCATATATTCAGGTGAAAGTTTTACAGCATATGTAAATATGAATGGAGCAGCAGCATGGAACTTACATGTTGCTTCTTCAGGACCTGTAAGTGGTTGTAAACTTGATATTGCTGATGCAACATTAGATGCACTTGATACAAGTAAATCATTTCCAGTAACTTGTACATCAACGGGAGTAGGAACAATAACTCTTACTCTTTCTGGTGATGTAACAAGTGCAAATGATGGAAATGCTGTAAATGTTTCTGGAAGTGCATCTGTAACTGTTACAAATAAACCAGCACCAACACCTACGCCAACTCCAACCCCAACTCCGACACCTACACCTACACCAAGTCCAAAACCCTCAAATCCCCAACCATCAACACCAACAACTCCAGTACAACCTAAAAGTAGTGATACTACAATTCAAAAATTTGAAATAAAGGATGTTGAAAATTTTAATTTTAGTAATTCAATAACTGAATATGATATAAAATTAGATAAGGTTGTTGAAAAATTAGAAATAGAAATATCATTAAACGATAAGAATGCTAATTACGAAATTAAAGGTAATGAAAATTTAAAAATTGGTGATAATGATATTAGTGTCATTGTAACCGCTGAAGATGGAACAACAAAAGAATTCAAAATTAAATTGAAAATCGTAGATCCAAATAAAGAAAGACTTTCATTAAAAAATATAACTATTAAAAACTACATATTAAATTATTATAAAAATAATTATAATTATGAGTTAAAAATAAATAATGAAAAGAAATTAGATATAGTAATTGATAAAGGTAATGAAGACATTAAATATGAAATAATTGGTAATGAAAACCTTAAAAATGATAGTAAAATTGAAATTAAAATTACTGATGGAACTGAAACAGAAAGTTACTATATAAATATAATAAAAAATAAAACACCAAATATATGGTTAATATGTTTATTAAATGTAATCATAATTGCTTTAGTTATTGCTGTAGTAGTAATACTAATAAGAATGAAAAATAATAAAAATAGTAAAATTATAATGAATTAAAAAGAAAAACTGTTACTTTGTTGTAGCAGTTTTTTTAGTAAAAATGTAATTGATTATTTTGAATATGTGTGGTAACCTTATTATAGAAAAGAGGTTTGTGATGAAAAGTGAAAATGGTAAAAAGATTATTATAGGAATTTTGAGTGTTGTTTTAATTATTGGTATTACTATTATTGTTCTCTCTAAATTAAATAAGAAAGATACTATAAATACAAATGGAAAAACATTTGATTCAGAATATAAATTAACTGATAATGACTTGCAGTTACTAGATTTATATTTTTTAAAGGCAGAAAATAAAGAAAGTAATATGGTTTATAGTCCAATTTCAGTAAAATATGCACTTGCAATGCTTTCTGATGCTGCAAAAGGTGATAGTAAAAGTCAAATTGATTCAGTATTAGGTAAATATACTCCGAAAAAATATATTAACAGTAATAATGTTTCTTTTGCAAATGCAATGTTTATTAGAGATAGTTTTAAAGAAAGCGTTAAGGAAAGCTATGCAGATTTAATAAAGAAAAAATATAATGGGGAAGTAATTTATGATAGTTTTGATAGCCCAAATAATATTAATTCTTGGGTTTCAAATAAAACATTTAATTTAATAGACAACTTAGTGGATGATGTTTCAAATAATAATTTTATGTTAATAAATGCTCTTGCAATTGATATGAATTGGAACTATTTAATCCAGCCAATTTTAACTGATAATAATAGTTCGGATTTTCAAAAGAAAGTTTATGATAAAAAACATTTTAATTTTGTTGCTTGGCACGTTGATTACTTACATCAAGATTTAAATTCAATGTATATAGCTTCGATTGCAGGTGATGAATATCCAATAATGAAGTTTAATGACAAAGATGTTCAGTCTTTAAAATTTGGTGCCTCAATTAATAATTATGATATTGTAAGTGATTTAGGTAAAGAAAACATTCGTAAGGAAATTACTAAAGAATATGAAAAATGGGTTAGCGATGATTATTGTGAAACGGGTGATTACGAAGAAACAACTTCATTTGTAGATAATTTTATCAAAGAATTAGATTCAAATTATAAAGATGTGGGTAGTTCAACAGATTTTAAATTTTATGATGATGATACCGTAAAAGTATTTGCAAAATCTTTACAAGAATATGATGGCTTAAATTTAGAATATGTAGGTATTATGCCTAAAAAAGATAATTTAATAAGTTATATTGAATCATTAAATGTAAGTGATGTAAAAAATATTTTTAATAGTTTAAAAGAAATAAAATTAGATAATTTTGAAAAAGGTTATATTACTCAAATTAAAGGAAATATTCCCTTATTTAAATTTGATTATGAACTTGATTTGCAAAAAGATTTACAAAATATTGGTATTACTGATATATTTAATACAAAGGCAGATTTATCCAATTTAACTGATGACAAGACTATGATTAATCCAGTGTTTCATAAAGCTACAATTGAATTTTCTAATGAAGGTATTAAAGCCTCTGCAGCAACTTCAGTCGGAGGATTCGGAGCAATTGATTGTAGTTTTGAACATTTATATAAAGTTCCCGTAAAGGTTATTGATCTTACTTTTGATAAACCATTTATTTTCTTTATTAGAGATACTAAAACCGGAGAAATATGGTTTACAGGAGCAGTGCAAAATCCATAATTTTTAAATTGATTACAAATAGTAAATATGATAATATTATTATAGAAAGGATGCTTGTTATGAAAAAAGAAAATGAAACGATTCGTATATGTGCTTGGATATTTTTAATATTTGGCTTAGTGCTTGGTGCTGTTTTACTTACTGTTGGAGTTGTTTATAATAGTGGCAATACAGCAAGAAGTAAAATGTTTGCATCACTATACTTTGGATTAGGTGGAATTTCAATTGCATTAAATGCGATTTATTCAATGTGCTTATTTATAATTTATAAAAATAAAAACAAGAAAAAGAAATAATAAAGAATCAATAACTGGTTCTTTATTCATTTTGAAAGGATATATATGATAGAGGTAAAAAATTTAAGTAAAAAATTTGAAAGAAATATTAATAAAAAACAAAAAGAAACTTTTTTAGCGGTAAATAACATTAGTTTTGAGGCTAAACCTGGTGAAGTTTTAGGAATACTCGGACCAAATGGAGCTGGTAAAACTACTTTACTTAGAATGATAACTGGCATAATGAAACCTAGTGAAGGTGAGGTTATTATTGATGATTACTCTTATGATAAAAATGAAATTGCAATAAAAAAGGAAATTGGCTTTTTAAGCGGTAATACTAAATTATACAAAGATTTATCTGCATACGAGTTATTAGAAATGTGTGCTGAGTATTACGATATTTCCAAAGTAGAAATAGATAAAAAAATAAAAAATATTGCAAAGGAATTTGATTTAACAAACTTCTTATATCAAAGAATTGAAAATTTATCTACAGGCCAAACTCAAAGAGTTGGTTTAGCAAGATGTGCTTTACATAGTCCTAAGTACTATATTTTAGATGAGGCCACTACGGGGCTTGATATTATTTTAAGTCAAACCATATTAGAGTTTATAAAAAAGGAAAAAGCAAAAGGAAAAGGGATTATTTATTCAACTCACTACATGGAAGAAGCAGAAAATATTTGTGATAGAGTAATATTAATTCACAAAGGAAAAATAATTAAAACGGGAACTCCAAAATCAATTGAAAAAGAAACTAAAACTGGTAATTTAAGGGAGGCATTCTTTGCTTTAATCGGAGGTAAAGAAAATGAATAATGTATTTATCACAATAAAAAAAGAATTAAGAACCATATTAAGGGATAAAAAGTCTCTTATGATGATGCTTATTACACCAATTATGATACCACTTTTTATATTTATCTTCTCTTATGTGTATGACAAATTAATGAATACAAATGAAAACGAAAAATATTATGTTGGAATTAACTATAATTTAAATGATATTGAAAAAAACTTGATTAGTGAAAACTTAGAAATAAAGTATTATGAAAATAAAGATGATATGCAAAAAGCATACAAAACAAATAAAATAGATGCATATGTAATAAAAACTAATGAGAATTACGATATTTATGCAAATGATAAAACTAAAAATAGTAGTATTGCAAGTAATTATTTTGCTAATTTTCTAAGTAATTATAATGATTATATAGCTCAAAATTATTTATCAGAAATTGGTGCTGATTTCAATAAAGTTTATAAAAATATTACATATAACTATGTTAATTTATCAGGATCTGATGATTTAATTAATACGATTGTAACAATGGGATTTATTTTTGCTGTAATGGCAATTTCTTTAACCGCTATTTATACATCAACTGATATAATAGCAAGCGAAAAAGAAAGAGGAACATTAGAAACAATATTAACATTTCCCATTAAAAATGAAGAACTTATTATTGGTAAATACTTGTCAATTGTAATATCTTGTTTAATTACTTCGATTATCAGTATGGTATTAACAGTTGTTTCCTTTAAAATTGCAAGTAAAATGTTTGATATATATAAAGAGGCAACTTTAAATTTTAACTTTTCGACTATTACAATGGGAATCTTAATAATGTTTACTTTTTCAATATTTGTAAGTGGACTATGCATATTTATCGCTAGTAAAACAAAAACTTATAAAGAAGCTCAATCTTCATTAACTCCAGTTAGTTTATTTACAATGATACCTATGATTTTAGATACACTTGGAATAAAAATGAACTTAACTTTATCATTAATACCAATTGTTAATCACGCAACATTTTTAAAAATGATTTTTTGTCAAACTATTGAAAAAAATGATATTATGTATATGTTAGTGATGTTTATATCTACAATTATTTATTCTGTTATTTTAATAATATTGATTTCCAAAGATTATAAAACTGAAAAAGTGTTATTTTCTAACTAAATTAAAACCTGACATTTATTAATGACTGTCAGGTTTTTACTATAGTTTTTTATGAAACTTTTGCCCATATCCTGCATACATTACATTAGGAAGGTGATATGATGTCAAACTTTAAAGAAATCGTTACTAAGGCAATAATAGGAAAATGTAAGAAAAAGGTAGTAAGTTCTTATGACATAGAATGTGATGAAACTCCAAACACTATACTTGGATGCTGGGTAATAAACCATTCTTTCAGGGGAGTTAATAATCTTGGAAAAGTAAATGTATCAGGTTCATTTGATGTAAATGTTTGGTATTCCTATGATAATGATACTAAAACAGCAGTTACAACAAGAAAGTTTTCTTATACTGATGCCATAAATGTTCCAATAAAAGATAATGGTAAAATTGATAGTAACAGTGAAATAATTGTTAATGCTTTAAAACAACCTACAGTTACTGATGTGAAAATTATCGGAGAACTTGTTAATTTAAAAATTGAAAAGGAACTTGGTATTGAGGTAATAGGCAATGCTACAGTAAAAATTCAAGTCGAGGATGATTATGATGAATATGAAGAAGTATATGATGAAGAAAATAATGATGAACTTAACATTAATGTTGATGATCTTAATGATGATTATTTAGAAAATAAGTAAGCCTCTATAGGCTTTTTTGATTGCTATAAATTAAAAAAATTTTTTAATAGTATTTTTATTGCATCATTTAAAATAATTTGTTATATTTAAATAGTTAGAGTTTTAGAAAGGAAAAAATTATTACAACATTTGATAAATTATATTCAAAATCTGGCTTTATTCGCGATTTGGTT